>JBBDOS010000001.1:0-8680 GCA_040876925.1 Saccharimonadales bacterium (SeqCode)
TGGTATAGTAATCACCATCTTTTAACTGTTAAATCAGGTACGGCTACGATTATGGAGTATGACGGAGCTAACGCGGAAGATGTTATTGTTGCTACTAATTATCCTGTCTTTGGTTCAAATGATAGAGAGATCATATATTCAGTTGCCACTAACACAGACGGTGCTTTAATCTTACAAAGAAGCAAACTCTTGAATTAATCATCGTTTGAGAATAGGCCTCTAACGAAACTTCCGACTCCCCCACCACTATCGCTAGGTAGCATATCTATACTCTCATCAGCTCCTGCTTGGTTTTCAGTATTTTCACTAGGGTCTGGGCTAATTTGTTCTGCTTGAACAATTAGTCTCTGCCAACTAGTCCCGGGAGGGGTGCAAGTAATTAGGGTTAGCATTGATTCGTTTTTTGGCTGATTAAGCACACTGACATTTGTAGGTTCTACCACAAATTTATCCCGTATTTCATAAACATACCTAGTGCCTTCATAGTTCAAGATAACCTGGTCGCCTACCTCTAGCCTATCAAGTAGTATGAAAGCAAACTTGTATTGTCCGCTGTCCCACCAGTTGTGTGAAGAGTGTCCAACTATAACGGTATTACCAATCTCTCCGGGCATAGCGGTATTACCGTAATGTACTACACCTCTTTCTAGCCCCGTCTGTACAGCCGATTCTTCAAAAGTACTAATATCGTAAACTACCGGTATATCGACATTAATTTTTGGTATGATGATGTTTTGCTCACCCCCAACTGCCGCATTAGGATCAACTGTGTCTGTAGGAGCTTGCAGACCACCACTAGGTGTGGTTAGGTACTGAACCTGTCCCAATATTATCTGTGAGTTAAATAGTATGAATACGAATATACCGAATACACCGGCAGATACTAATGGCTTGTAATTAATCTTTTTAACCTGCTTACCTTTCTCAACTGCTTTAGTCTTAAAATTATCTAGCAGAGATTTTGTCTGAGGTGTAGTAATCTCTTCATCCATGCGAGTAACAGCAGGATTGTTATGTTCAGTTGGCTGAACAGTTTCTGTGAATGAGAAAGTGTCATTAGGAGTGCTTTCTGGTGGTGCTTGAGGAGCTGGAGTTGGTGTCTGAGGTTGTGGTTGTGGCTCAGGCTCAGGTTCAGGTACGGAGTGGTTGGTTGTAGGTTGTTGAAGATCAATTCTCTGATCTTGATTACTGGCTACTTCGGATGTGTCTGGTGTAGTCTGTTCTTCCTTAGGCTGTTCCTGTGGCTGAGGTTCTGGTTGAGGTATTGGTTGTTGTGGTTGAGGGGTTGGCTGAGGTTGCTGGGGTTCTGGTGGAGTAGCTGGTTCATTCTCGAGAGATTTTGATCCGGGTAGCGAAGACTGCATTGGTTCATCAGATGATGATTGTTGTTTCTGGCTATTAGTAGTATCTTCGTTATTTGATTGCTGAGGAGTGAAAGATAGACCGGGTATATTGTCTGGGTTATCCTCAACTTTCAGTTCCTCCCCTTGTATATCTTTAAGTGGGTTGGTTATAGGTGCTGGGGGTGGCACGCTAGATTTAGCTACTCCCCCACTAATACCACCTGTTCTAGGAGGCAGCTCCATACTGCCAGGATCCGTAGGTGTATTTCTAGCAGCAGCTTCTGGGTCTCTACCAGTCCTTCTTTTGAATGTGTGTATTGGTGGATGAGTATTATCTGTTACAGATGGCTGTTCCTGTGGTTGTGGTGGTTGAGCTTGGGGAGGTTGTGGTTCGGGTTCTGGTTGATGAGATACTGGTTGTTGTGGTTGAGGTTGAGGAGTAGACTGATCGTTTGCTTGATTATTGATATTAGGGTTAGCATTCTCCGCCTGTCCTGCTTGTCCGGATTCTTGTTGAATAACTTGATTAATAGCATTTTGGGCATCATCATTGCCACCGTAGCTAGAACTTTGAATTTGGTGGGTATTATCTGGTGTTTGCGGGGTTGGGGCTGCTGGATTATCCTGACTAGCTTTTTGCAAGTCAGACTGCAACGACTGCAAGTGTTCTGGCAGTTGAAATGACTGGCTATCTCCTTGATTTTGGTTCTGATTATCTTCTTGGGGATTCATATTAATTCGTTTTTATATTATATACGCTTATCTACTGGTATTATAAGGGGGTTAGCTTAATATGTCGAGTAATTTAAGCTAAAATGTTTATGTACTCCTTGAGCCGGAGTGGCGGAATTGGCAGACGCGCTGGACTCAAAATCCAGTGGTGGTAAAACACCGTGAGAGTTCAAGTCTCTCCTCCGGCACCAAAGCAATAATGACTTAGTAATAAATTAACTAGTAAAATATTACCCCCCTGGCACTCATTGATTTACTAGTCCCTTCTATTTATAATATATAACCAATAGCAATAACATAGGTTTTAATAAAAATTAAACTATGCCAGACCAAATACAACTAAGAGGTGGAGACGAAACAGAGAATGATGCTTTCACTGGTGCGGCAAGAGAAGTTACTGTCGATACTACCAATAAGACACTGAGAATACATGATGGTACAACAGCCGGAGGGCATCCTCTAATTCAAGGTACTGCCAGTACTGCTGCCGATACAGACACGATTGCACTACGTGATGCCTGGGGTAGGCTGCAAGTAGCTGATCCTCAAAATGATAGCGATGTAGTTAATAAAGGCTTTATGGATACAGCTATTGCGGGTTCGTTACTAGCAGCTACAAGCGATGCTGTAGCTGCTAGAGAGACAACGTCATCAAATGCATTCACAGACTTGACTACTCTAGGTCCTTCCGTAACAGTGACTATTCCCGCATCGGGTAAAGCGTTGGTAATTCTCACTGCAGGAATCACTAATAGCTCTACGCCCTACGGTGGAGCAATGTCGTTTGATGGCGCAGGAGTAACGGCGGCTCTCGTGGATAGCCTCACGCTTTGGCCTACTATCGCGAACGATCAAGTGATTGCATCAACTGTACTGCATCTAGATGGGTTATCTACCGGCGAGCAGACGTTTACGGCTAAGTATCGTCGACGCGGTGGTGGCACTGCTGATTTCGGCGATCGCCGGATTACCGTGATTCCGCTGCCATAGGGCCGCACTACTTGATTCTTAACTGTCTTGAAACACAGCTGTAGTTACAGCCTTAAACTTATTCTCATGCTGCATATAAAATACTGATATATCAGCTATAAGCTTGCTTAAATCAACCTGCTTATTAGGTGTAATACTGATTTGATCTTGATAGCTAATAACGATGTTATCGCTAATTGATACTAGAGGCATATCTAGTTTTTCAGATAGTGCTTCTAGTAGTTTGAGTTCTTTCTGTAAATCAGGGGTTTTCACGTAAATTGGTACATGTAGCTTGTTAGCTAATTCTGATAAACCATTAGGCGAGGATATAATTAAGGCAGATTTACTAATTGCCTCTAGATTATGGAATAGACTTAAGAGAATTTCTTCGGTAATAATAACTGGCTTCTCACTCTCATGTAATATGGTCTCAATTAATCCAACAGTTTCGCTGTTTTGGCTTAAATCTGCTGATAGCAATAGACAATCGCTATCGTTGATAGCTGCTAATATTTCCTCTTGAGCGTTTCTAGCTATCGAGCCTGATGGGGTTGAAGCTACGTAAATACCATTATCCACCGGGCCTATTAAGCGACGAATTCTATCTGGCAAGATTACTTTAGTCTGGCAGTTTTTACTAGCCTGCATAAATATTGATTGAGTCAGCTTGAACTCTTCAGAATGCCCACCTATGATTAATAGATTTCCTGAAATTGCTCTAGAAACTGGCTGGTTCCAGAGAATGTCTTCAAATAGAGGTTGATTGCTTTGTTTGAGCGGCTTATTCATGATCTTAGAAGTCTATGATATCAGAGTGTGCTTGCCGTTATCACCTATATCTAACTCATAGACAACATCTTTACGCTCTACCACTACTTTCCAACCTCTATTCTTAGCTGTTTCCAGCAGTTCTGAGTTAGGGTTAAAAACTATGGGTTGATCTACCATCTCTAGGAAAGAAATATCGTTCTCGGTATCACCTACACCTATACTGCTTTCAAGCGTTAAGTTGTGCTCATCGACTATTCTATCTAGAGTCTTACCCTTCTCCCTAGCTCCATAAACTAAAGTCTGATTAGTGTATAGGCCATCTTTACTAGCTATTTCGCTACCATAGGCCAGATCAAAACCGTGAATTTTAACAAAGGATTGAACCGAATCTATGCCAGACCCAGATATAGCTAGCAAGAAATGACTATCTTTTAATTTTGCTACCAAATCTTTAGTGTAGCGGTAGGTTTTATGGGCCTGATCTTTAGCCACTTTATCAGCTACTTCTTGAATCTTACTTACCTCTTGGCCTACTAGATAGGTGGTGTAAACATCAACTATCTTATTAACATAATCATCATAATGGCCTCTACGGTTCAACCAAGCGTCACGTTCGTCTATAAACTTTTGTTCTGCTTCTTGAGGGAAGATGCCTCGCCTGATTAGCTCATGAGTCATTTCTATTACTAGAGATGATCTAACTATCGTTCCGTCTACATCAAATACAGCTACCGGTCTTTTATCTGCCATTTATTTAACCAACGCCTTTAATCTATCAACATTTTCTTTGTCTGGTCCATTGCCTCCTATACCAGGAACCTCTAGTATGCCAGCTACATCTTGAAGGCGTTCATCATTAACGATTGTTCTAAAGGCCTCTTTGCCTATAAAACCATCACCGATATTCTCATGTCTATCAACCCGAGAATCTATATCAGCTTTGGAATCGTTAATATGCATTACAGCTAGTCTATCTAGGCCGATAGTCTTATCAAATTTAAGTATAGTCTTATCCCAGTCTTCCTTGGTTCTAATATCATATCCAGAAGTAAAGACGTGAGCGGTATCTAGACAAACCTTAAGTCTAGGGTGGTTATCACAAGCATCAATAATAGCGGCTAGTTCTTCAAAGCTATTACCAACATTACCACCACTACCAGCCGAGTTTTCTAATATTACCTCGGCTTTTGTGTCGCTTTCTAGTACTTGTTTAAGACTTTTGGCCACATTCGGCAAGGCTTGCTTAAATCCAGCTCCTTTATGTGAGCCTAGGTGTGTCACAGCGCCCTTAAGACCTAAGGTATCGCAGTTCTTAAGGGCAGTTATATAGGCGTTGATTGATTTATTGCGGTGCTCTTCATCAGTAGTGGCGTAACTAGTTAGATACATGACGTGGATAAAACCTAAGTTAATACCATATTCAGCCATATTCTTTCTAAATTCATCCCCTTGTTCTGGAGTATATATGGTTTCACGCCACATGCGGGGGCTACCAGCAAATATCTGCAGAGCTTGGCCACCTTCAGCCGCTGCTCTTTCAGGAGCTTTGACTACTCCCCCACTGGCGCTAACGTGTAATCCAATTACCATATACCAAATAGGATAGCATGTTTGCTATACTACCCCGTAGTGAAAACCGTTGGATTTACACCATACAATGACTTCAAACAAAGACTACTTGAGATAGCTGTAGGTTCTATGTCTTTAGTATTTTTTATAGCTATCATAGTTATTAGCTACTTCTCAGTAGCCGTTGCCGCCTATATATTAGTTGGTTATGTGCTTTGGTGGCTAACTAAAATTGTTGGCTATAGTAACCGTTTGATTAGAGCTTACTGGCGGATGCGTTTGAGTGAGAAAATCAATTGGCGTCAAAAACTAGCTGATCTAAATGATGTAGATAAGGCACAAGATGAGTTAAATGGGTCAGAATCTAAAGGCTATATGGATAATAGGGCAGATAAGTACTACTTAAAATACCTCCAGAATGCCAAGGCTAATCAGGTAAATATCCTATCTCCTGATGATATTTACCAAGCTGTGATAGTAGCTATGTATAATGAAGATCCAACCATTCTAGAGTCAACCTTGGAGGCTATCAAGAACAGTAATTACGATCATGGTCACACCATACTAATAGTGGCTCACGAAGAGCGCGGCGGCAAGGAGCTATCAGGCAAAGTGCGTCAGATCGTTAGCCGCTACGAGGGAGACTTTTTGCTAGCTATTGCTATAGAGCATCCGGCTGATTTACCAGGTGAAGCTAAGGCTAAGGCTGGTAATATAACCTATGCAGCTAAGTGGCTAACTACCTATATAACAGGTAGTGGTCTAGATCCAGAGCAAGTCTTAGTTACTACACTAGATGTAGATAACCGTCCGAGTCCTAACTATTTAGCTGAAGTAGCCTATAGGTACGCAATTACTCCTGGTAGAATCCATAATTCATATCAACCAATACCAATGTTCTTTAATAATATCTGGGATGCACCAGCTTTGATGAGAGTCATTGCTGCTAGTAATAGCTTCTGGGTGTTAATGGAAGCACTAAGACCCCATAGACTACGCAACTTCTCCTCTCATGCCCAGAGCTTGCAGACGCTACTTGATACCAACTACTGGAATGTGGCTTCAATAGTTGAGGATGGCCATCAATACTGGCGCACCTTCTTTGCCTATAGGGGTAATCACCAGGTACTGCCTATCTTTAGTCCTGTCTATCAAGATGCGGTCTTAGTTGATGGGTATTTCAAGACTTTCAAGGCTCAGTTCATGCAGTTGAGACGTTGGGCTTGGGGAGTAGCTGATACCCCTTTTGTAATTAGGGAGAGTTGGCATGCTAAGGATATACCAGCTTGGACTCGCATAATTAGCTGTACTAGACAGGTAGAAGGCTATTTTTCCTGGGTAGTAGCCCCTATTATCTTAGCTGTAGGTGGTTGGCTGCCCTTAATTATTAATACTCAAGCCTCAGAATCAGTACTAGCTATTCAGCTACCCACGGTTATTAGTTGGATATTAACAGGCGCCTTACTGGGGCTGATTGGTCCAATTGTGACTAATATCATGAGTATGCCACCTAAACCAGCACGATATAGCCGCTGGCGTAGTCTAATGATGGTACTGCAATGGGCTTTGGTGCCGGTAACTTTAATAGTATTTGGCAGCCTCGCAGCTCTTAATGCCCAGGTTAGACTCCTATTTGGTAGGTATCTAGAGTCGTTTAATGTGACTGAGAAGAAAAGGGTTAGTGACCCATTATCTATTTAGCTTCTTGTTCTCTTTAATCTGTTCTTCGTAGTGGTCGAAGCGATATTCTTTTGCGCCTGGTAGTGAGATTACACCACCACTTACCCATTTGATGTTCCAAGCTAGCATGCTCCATCTACCATCGCGGACGAAACCCCGTTAAGAGTTTGAACTGCTAATAAATTAGCCTTCCTGTAGCCACAACCGAGGTCTATGAGTTGAAGCAAGCTTGTTAAGACTTATCTGGCCGTAACTTGCAGTGTCATTTAGGTCTGCTACCTTACTCCAACTGGATCCGTTGCTGGATGTTAGTATTTCACCATCCTGTGCAGTTGCTGCAAATTCAGATCCAGTCCATATAACACTTCGTACAGTAGGAGACCTTAATGTAGGGCTAGAAGCTACGCTCCATGAACTAGAACCAGTATCGCTATAAGCAAATTCATTACCATCACCACTGTTTCCGTTACCTGCCATAACAAGACGCCCAAGACCACTTGGCCAACCAACACATCCACTGTAGGCAGCACTACTATCCATTACACCTGGATCAAGCGCTGTCCATGTAATACCATCAGATGAATAACATACCTCTGGAGTACTATCATTGCCATAACCCATAGCTACCCAAATATCTTCTCGAGCAAACCAAGAAACAACCCAGTGATAAGAAGCCGCCGGATAAGTTTGCGCATTTTGTGTCCAGTCATCTCCTGAACTATCAGATTTCCAGGATCCATTTATTGATACAGCTACTCCATAAGACCCGTTCCAGCCCATCGCGTAAGTTCCTCCTCCCGTCCAGCCAGTATCAATAGTCCAGCCATCAGACACAGGATCTTCTGTAGCCTGTGTTCTAAGTTCAAAATGTGAACCAGATTCATCATCCCAATTATTGACTTGCGCTATAACTTTGGAACCAGTCCAGACTAAGCCAGTACATGGTGGCCCTATTAATTCCCAGTTTACACCGTCTCTTGTTTTCCATAGTCCTCCGTTAGTAAGATCTGCAACACCTACTATGTAGCAGGTTCCAGTCCATATAATATTTGAAGTATATTGATCATTAGTCCAGGGCGGACTTGCGGTTAAGCGTTCTAATGAGGTTAGCGTATCTCCACCGAAAGCTCCATTCTTACCAACAATTAAATAAGTTGGTGTTGGTCCAGTAATAACTCCCGCACTAATTGACGATGCACTCACAACCCATTCGTCAGTATTGTGTTTTGTTAATATGGCAGTGCTATACTGGGATAAAGTTCCAGAATTTCGTACAATTACACCCTCTTCTCCAGTGATAGTTACCCCTCCTGATCCTGAAGCATAAATTTCAATTCTCGTACCGATATTAAAACTAACACTCGCATTCGTGGGTATCGTTAAGGTTATTTCATCGGCATTGTTAAGGCGTTTTAATTTTCCTTCATCTGTAGCTACTAATACATAGGAGGAATTTATTTCATCTGAAAATATTACGTTATCCACATAATTTTTATTTGCTGCGTCTTGACCATTCTCAGGATTAGTAACCTGAAGCTGGCCCAAGGCATTACGAAGTGCAATAGTATTAGCCTCACCTGTGCTTGTAGCAGTAGCTGTTACCCACAGACTAT
>JBBDOS010000002.1:0-35150 GCA_040876925.1 Saccharimonadales bacterium (SeqCode)
ATTTGATGACTTTATTTAAAATTAATTATATGTTTTTGTTCTGGTAGTTGATTAGGCATAGTACATCCATCTATACTGCTTATTGTTGCTATCAATAATGCCATGGTCGGTCTGTTTGAGTCAAGAGGCCCTCTATTAATGTGTGTCGAATTTACTAGGGTTTTGATATATAGGGGTTATTTTTGATATAGAAGCGTAGTGGCTGATCGATAGCCTTTGATATACCGATCCTAGTAGTAGTGACTATATCAGACTCCCCAACTTTACCAGCTGGTATTAGCTGCAAGGGTGGTTTAGCTAAATCATGACCATTAAGGGCGGTATCTATCATTAGCGCCTGAGTTAATTTAGCTGGTCCACTGCATAGTTGGTAGATATCATCTTGTCTGCGATTTACCTTCATAGTTTCTACGCCATCTAAAGGCTCTAGGCCGCGGATTAAAATAGCAGCACCATAACCATCTGGACCAGCTGTAATATTCATGCAGTAGTGCATGCCGTAAGTAAAATACACATAAGCTCTAGCGGCAGGCCCAAACATAACTTGGTTGCGCTTTGACATCTTGCCACCGAAAGTATGGGAAGCTTCATCTTCTTGGTGGTAGACTTCCGTCTCCACTATAGATCCAGACAATATCTTGCCATTGTCTAGGTTGCGTACTATTTTCCAGCCCAGCACTGACTTAGCGGCTGTTTGAATATCTGATCTAGATAGAATCTCCATTACCAAGATTGTATGGGTAAGTTCTGTATTCTCCTAACTTAGCAACCTACTAACTACTTATTGTTACCAGCTTTTTCTATAGCTACCTTCTTGGGTTGAGGTAGGTCTTTCAAGGGAGCTGTAATCTTTAAGACGCCATCTTCAAAGTGAGCCTTAATATCATCAGCATCGACATTCTTAGGTAGTCCTACGCGCCTATACAAACTAGATGAACTTTCTTGGACTATGTATTTACGTCCCTTATTCTTATCGGTACTTTTCTCACTGCGTTCGGCACGAATACTTAAAGCACCGTTATCTATACTGATATCGACATCATCTTCGCTATATCCTGGTAGTTGTGCTTCTACAATTAGGTTTTTCTCATCTTCATCTAGATAGACATCAGCTGTTGGAATATTTAAAGATCCTTGAGTAGAAGAGCTCCAGGCTTCATTAAATACCCGACTAAGCCTATCTTGCATTTCCTCCATTTCCCTAAACGGGTTGTTATATCTTATTAATGCTGCCATAACTTATACCTCCTTTGTTGTTATTAAATTAATATTAATTAATGAAAGAAGATTTATTAAAATTTAACTAACTTATAGGACGTGATTTCCTGACACATCCTATACCTATATTTTAGAAAAACTAGCACTCTCATGTCAAGAGTGCTAATGGCTATGGTTATAGTTGAATATTTGCTAAACTAATCCTTGATGGAAGATATTAAAAACCAGTCTATAGACTGGGCGAGGAAGAATAAAAAAGATATAACCAAAGACCTTCTCGATAGTTCAGAGTACGCAGTACACGAAGAAAAACTAGCTATTTTTATGGCTGGTAGTCCGGGTGCCGGTAAAACTGAGTATTCTACCAGTCTGGCAAGTGGTTTCGATAAAAAACCATTAGTTATAGATCCAGATAAACTAAGAACAAAATTTAGTGGCTATAATGGTGAGAATTCCTCTCTAGTACAACCAGGAGTAAGTATTCTAGTTGCTAATATATTCGACACAATTATTCGTCGTGGGCACAGCTTCATTCTCGATGGTACTTTTAATCATAGCAGTGCTATTAGTAATATCGAGCGCTGTCTTGACAGGGGTTATTCTGTTCAGATTCACTATCTATACCAAGATCCAGAAGTGGCTTGGGCGCTAACTCAAGATCGCGAGACTATAGAAGGCAGAGGTATAGATAGAGATGTATTTATCGATCATTTCGTCGGATCGATAAAGAATGTTAATCTTGCTATTAGTCGCTTCGATAGAAAGATTAAAGTGGCTGTAATAGTTCGTAATTATAGGGATGAGTTTGAAAGAGTTATAGTTAATGAACCTAATATTGCAAAATATGTACCAAATAAATATAATAGGAACGACTTAGAAAAGATTATCTCCCATGCTTGAATTTATTAAAAAAAATATTATCCCAAGGCGTAATCCAGATAAGGATTATGATAGATCTGATTTTTCAGACTTTTTTGTTCATGCACCAGCATCAGAACAAAAAAAGGTTATCAAACGAGCGGTAAATGCTGCTAATCAACAACAACGTGCTATTTCTAAAGAAGCTGAGTTGATACGCAATAAAGGCTAGGCTGCCTAATAATCTATTCCCTTATTAGCTAAATACTTATCATCAAAATGATGCTTTACTTTACTCATATCAGTAGCAATATCTACTCTATCTAATAAGTCTTTAGGAAAGTTTCTGCCAGTTAGGCACAGACTAGTTTTGGCGTGTTTTTTATCGATTAGCTGCTCTAGATCCTGGTTACTCAATAAGCCATCATGGACAGCGTTATTGATCTCATCACAAACTACTAGCTGATAATCACCACTTAAGACACACTCCATAGCAAAATCATAAGTCTCTTTAGCTGCTTGTTTATGCTCGTTTTCGCTGACGTCTTTAGCACTTATATCCCCAGCATTGTAAAAGCCTTTACCACCTTTGTAGAAAGTTAGCTTATCCTGGTATATATCTTGAATGCTGATTAGAAATTTATGTTCATTTACCTCCCAATACTTGATGAACTGCACGAAAGCTACTCTCCAACCAGCACCTAACCCTCTAGCTGTTAGCCCTATGGCAGCTGATGTCTTACCTTTACCTTCGCCGGTATAGACTATTGTTACGCTGTCTTTAGTCTGATAATCCTCAAAAGCCATGACTATTCACCTAACTCTTAAATAGCTTACTGGGGCTGGGTATAAATTTATTAGTCTCATCCATATACTCTTGGTATTTGGGATTCTTGCTCATCTTTTTCTCTAGCATCGGTATACCAGATACCTTTAGTAGCAGATAGGTTATTAGTATAGGGCTGATAATGCTCCACCAGGCAGCCATATTGACACCTACGGCTATTAACCAGATACCCCACCACATAGTAGCTTCACCGAAATAGTTAGGGTGACGAGTGTAGCGCCATAGCCCAGTTTTGAGCACGTCACCATATTGTTTATCTGAGCTTTTGATAAATCGATCTAGTTGATAATCGCCTACTACTTCAAAGAAAAAGCCTTTCAGCCAAGTCAATACACCAAAGATTAGTAACCAAGTATTGAAATTAGCTAGTGATACTTGGTGAAACTCTGGCTGGTTGATGTATATAGAGATTGCTGGTAGTAAGATTAGGAAACAGAATATGGCTTGTAACATAAACACTTGAGACCAGCTACGTAAGTAAAACCATTGCTTGCTCCACTCCTGTCTCCACTTAGCGTAGCGCCAGTCTTCTCCCTTGCCTCGATTACGAATAAGTAGTCTAATACTAAGTCTTAAGCCCCATATAAGTATCAAGCTAGTTACTAGAGTTTCATATATATTGCCGTTTCCTAAAAAGAAATAGCCAAAGACAACCCCTATTATGAAGGCAGCGCCCCAGAAGGGATCGACTATACTGTTATCTCTCAGCGGTATAGACAGCAAGAAAACTAAATTGAATGCTAGTACTATAACGGCCAATACGCTTAAATAATCTATCAACATGTTATTTATATTATAGCAGCTCCTGAGATACTAATTAATTAGTAAGCTCATTAGGATTAATAGCTGGTTGTATATCTACATTAGCACTGTGTAAGGTTATGGGTTGGCTATCGCTAGAATTAGCTGTATTTTCACTACTACTAGAAGATTGTCTAACTTGATTTATTGATACAGCTTCCTTATCAGAGTTATTACTAGGTCCGTATAAAGAGTAAGCCATAAAAGATCCAGCCATTAATATTACCGCTATTAAAGCGATGATGGTGTATGAGTGGCTAATGGGATTTTTACGTCGCATTAGATTCTATTCTAATGGCAGTTATTTATATATACAATCGAACAGAAAACGATAGTTGGTTGTTTATGACATTTAACTTATTTGCAAAGAAGACCAATAGTGTTACAAAAAACTTAAAACTTAAAATATAAGTTACACTATTCCTATAGAAGTGTAATGTACTAATCTCTTATCTAATATAAAATTAACTAACCAACTATGTTTATTAAATAATCTACTAGTAACGTTCTATGACTTAACATAGGTTATGTCTTAACTGCGTGAGTGATAAGCCAGTAGATGCGGTCTTCCACGTCGTGCCGCTCGTGGTTGGATCCCAATATTTTAGTATTGATGACATTTTCTTAATCTTCTAAAGGTAGCGTCTAATATGACGTCAATGAAGGTATTCAGTGAAGTTTGAGACCAAATTAACTCATCATGAAAGCCTCAAGTCACCGATGTAAGTCGTCCTGTAGCTGTATCCACTTTGGTAGAAGCGCAACGCTTGTCCGGTACCGGTTGGTCCACTAGTGTAAGTCTGTATTGTCCCATTGCAGTATGACCAAATCATCACTTTTGCATCTTTGTAAGCAGAAACATTGATGGTTCTTGTAATCCAACTCGTATGGATTGCATCGATAAAGAGCTTTTCCTCCCCATTGATGTAGATACCAATATCCCAGGAGTTGCCACGGATTTGGGTATCTACTCGGAGATAAGTAAAATCGCTAAGGTCAATCTGAGAAGTCCAGGCACCGTCTCCATTTTGGAGTACCCAGCCGGTTTGGATTGTCCCATTGCCCCACATGTCAAGTGAAGTTGTTTGAGTGCCCCAGATAGTGCTTCTGTTCGACGCAAGAATAGCGGCGTAGGAAGTCGAGTCAGAGAACATAGTAGCGAGTGCTGTGGCGTTGCTGACGATTTCTGAAGTCGCAGCGTTGTACGCGCGTACTGAGCGCAAACCTTCTGGTGACTTAATCAAAGCATTCATTGCGGGCTGCGATGCAACGACCGCGGACATAGCAACACTCGATGCAGAGATAGCATCCATGTTGATGTAACTTGAAGGGTCAAGCCCAGCGACCACTGCTAGATACTTGCCAAATCCTTCATTGCTGTTTCTAAGTTGCGACATTGCAGCTGAGTCAGACTCAATCGCAGACCGCGCAACTGAGTTGCTAATCAAGTTGTCGAAGTCTTCGTAGTCCGATGGGAGAAGGGAGGCCTCCCTTGCGAGATATTTGCCAAAGAAAGTCGTCAAAGGCGCATCATCGGGGATGCCGCCGATGGCCCGCGCTACGCCATTCTCCTTGATGAACCGACTCACAGCACCCCTTCAATCCACTCGTCGCCATTGACCCAGTTGTTCGGTTCGACTGAGCCATACCACTGGACCGCCGCATACCCAATCGGGCGTGGCACCGACGGATCGGTCCCGTGGTTGACTCGGGCCAGCGTCGCCCCGATAGCGCTATAGGTGGTATTACCTGCTGCCACGTTAGTATCTAGTTCTTCTAGAGCTGCTTGAACATTCTCAGCCGTAATACCACCAGTGGGCGTAACATTAATATCTGCTGCCACGTTAGTATCTAGTTCTTCTAAAGCTGCTTGGACATTCTCAGCCGTAATACTACCAACAGGTGTAACATTAACATCTCCTGCCGGTACTTTATCTATAGATATACTCCCATCAGCAGCTAGTTCAATACTGGGATTAACAGCATCAGGGTGTTGAATACTAACTACTTTTAACTTAGACATCTAAAGTCCTATCTTATTGGAATACATATTTACTTAAATTAATACTTTAAAGTTTTAACTTTAAATACCTTGGGTTTTACTGGTTAACCTTAGTGTTAATACTACCATATTGTATATATGACGTGTATATAGATATTAAACGTTATAGCCATAATAATTCATATAAAAAGCTGTCTTGCTATTAAGAGGCTTAATTTGTAGTAAAATAAAGCTTAATGCTTAATCACTATTACTACCAGCCTTCTACGGATGATGAGACTGATGCTGAAAATAAGTCCAAATCCGCTAGAAGAAAATCAAAACGCAATAAACGTCACTCAAAAGGGCGCTTGAAACACACTCATGATGTTAATCAAGAAGATATAGCAGATGTTGCAGAGACCGATGAGGTTGATAAAGCTCATAAGCTAAAACCACCAAAACACCATACATTCCTTAAAATGGTTATAGGGATAGTATTAATTCTCGCCTTAATCTTAAGTATATTTACAGCTCTCATGTATCTATACGTTAAAAACGTGCCATTAGCTAATGATAATGGTCGAACCAATATATTAATTTTAGGTGTAGATGATACAGCTAATCTCAGCGATACCATCATGCTACTGAGTATCGATAATAGTCATGAAGTTCCTAAAACGGCTCTACTGAGTATTCCTAGAGACCTATACGTACCCATACCTGAATTTGGGTCGGCTAAAATAAATGCTGCCTATGCTTACGGCGAGAATAATAACTATGATGGCGGTGGTTTAGCCTTAAGCATGGCTACTATTGAGAGTGTTTTAGATATTAATATCCACTACCACATATCGTTAGATTTTGACGACTTTGCCAATATTATCGATAGCCTAGGTGGTGTAGAAGTAGAGGTATTGAGAGATTTAAACGATCAATTCTATCCTGATGATAGAGGTGGTTATGAGCCCCTATACATACCGGCTGGTACTCATCATATGGATGGTGAGATGGCGCTAAAATATGCTCGCTCACGACAAACCACTAATGATTTTGACCGGGCTTTCCGCCAACAACAGATATTATTAGCCACTAAAGATGCCGCATTAAACCTAAGACCCTATCAGGATATAGAGTCTATTAGAGAGCTAGCCAGTATCATAGGCGGTGATATTGCAACCAATATATCCTTGCCACAAGCTCTCAATATGGCTGATCTATTGCGGCAAGTAAACGTAGATGAGACGCCGCACTACGTATTAGACACTAGTAACTTTCTATCACCTATAGCCAATGAGGCTGGTGCTTCACTGGTCCCAGCTAGCGGGAACTTATCTAGCATACAGCAGTTTGTAGCTAATATCTTTAATCAGAAAGATATTAAGCAATACCCTTCATTTGAGTAATTAGCTAATTGCTAGAATTGTATATCTAGTAGTTTTCTGCCCACCTATCTCTACACGGTCTCCAACTCTTTTGTTCATCAGACTAGCTCCTGCCGGAGACTTATATGATATAAATCCACGACTTGGGTTAACTTCTGGAGAGTCGACGATCATGTAGGTCTTTACTGACTTATTACCCTTAATTTTGACCTGACTACCTAGTCTGATGAAATTACAGTCTTTAGGCTTTTTAATCACTCTAGCCTGCTGGATAGTATGGTTAATATTCTGCAAGCTATTTTCTAGTTGCAGTTTTTTCTCAAGAGTAGATACGTAACTACCGTTTTCTATTCTTCTGCCTGGTTCATGTGAGTCATGAAGTTCATGGCCAACTTCAAACCGTTTTTTGTTGATTGATTGAATGTGTTCTTTGAGCTTCTCTAGCCCACCAACTGTTAAATATGTGTTGTTGTAAGTCTGCATAGCTTATACCCTCCTTGGTTTAAACTAGTCATTTAAATTAATTAAACGAACTTGCTTGATTAAATATGTTTTTTAATAGGTTTTTTAAAGTTAGTTTGATTGTAGTTTGTTGCATAGATTTACGCGCCCCCTATATTAATTATCCATCCCGCAACATCTATATAATGCTTCGGAATTGTATTTTATACACTTACTACATGCTTTGCAGTGACCTCCATCACTATATAGGCTATACTTAAGGCAGTTAGTCAAATAAAGGACTATCTTTATGAGTAGTAACTTCAAGCCGCAGTTATTAGCCAGTTTTTTCCATCAGGGCAAGCCCATGGACTACTCAAGTGGTGAATTGATCTATGAATCTAGTAGTCATCCGACTACTTTCTATATCGAAGAAGGCTTCATTAAATCATACAAGATTACTGATGAAGGAGAGATTAATATTTTGTCTTTATATGGAGCTGGCTATATCTTTCCTCTCGTGCCAACATTTAGAAGTCAGTTAGGTAGGGGTGGTTATCATGTACGTGGCGTTATCTATTATGAGGCTATCTGCGACAGCGTAATTTATAAGAAGAGCGGTAAGGAGTTGTTTGAGTTTAGCGATAAAAATCACGATGCCTATAAGGAACTATCTGTTTCTCTACTGAATAACTCAGAAATTTATTTAAGCCGTATCGGGGCTTTGCACTTCAAACTAGCTAAAGATAAGCTAGTCTATCAACTGCTAGTTCTTGTCAATCTGTTCTCTCACAAAGCAGCACAAGGTAGAGTTATAGATGTACCACTTACCCATCAGGATATCGGCGACATACTAGGTCTAGCTAGAGAGACCGTATCTCGAGAAATGGAAAAACTCAAAGCAGGTAACTTGATAGCATACCAAGGAAGACATATTAAGATTATAGATGTAGATAAACTAGAGGTGATACTGCCTGAGTAAATTTACTTCGCTTTTATTTTTTCTTGCGAACTCCCGGCATGATAGCCGCCCTAGTACCAACGCTATATAACCTAAATATTCTCAAAATCCGCACTATCCTTAAGGAGCTAAAGATATATTCATGTATTGGTATAGATCCTAGTAGTAAGTACCAGTCGCTTTTCAAGTACTTCCTATTATTAGAGGCCACAAACAGTCCGACAAAGAAGTCAGTTAAAAACACCCAGGCTATAGCGATATCTATTCTAGCCAGCAGCAAAGATGTTTCACGGTCTATATCAAACAAGAACTCTATTATTAGCGCAAATATACTAATAACTACTAAAACAACAAAGAAGAGCTCAAACAATAAAGAGTGCCTGATACTCTCTATGCTCAGTTTAGTCTGTCTCATTAATACTTTAACTATAGCAGAATGAGGATTAAAGATAGCTCTGCTGCGACTAAGCAGAATAGATTATTTAAAGTAGACCCTCGCGTTTTAGCATGGATTTTGTATCAAAGTCCCTGCCCAGAAAGTTTTTAATTAATACTTGAGGCTCTACTTCGCTACCGCGAGCTAACACTTCTTGCCTGTATGATTTACCTACTTGTGGGTTTAGGGCACCTTCTTTTTCAAATCTAGTAAATAGATCGGCTTCAATACTCTCAGCCCACTTATATGAATAATAGCCACAAGCATATCCTCCAGCAAAAATATGGCTAAACGATAAGATTGTAGCTTCCTCTTCATAGATGTCTTTGGCGAGGAATTCTTGTTTAACATCAGCGCCATGAGCGATGATATCTTCTTGGTCTTTAAGCTGAGTGTGTAAGCTGATATCTACACTAGCCAGACCAAGCTGTCTCATCGCTTTGCTAGCTACCATAAAGTTTCTATCAGCTAGAATCTTATCGATGGTTGCTTGGGGTAATTTCTCACCTGTCTGGTAGTGAGCTGACATTGACTTTAGAATTTCAGGTTGCCAGACCCAGTTCTCCATAATTTGTGAAGGAGCTTCGATGAAATCCCAAAGACAGTCCATTATGTTTTGCTCACGTAGCTGGTTGTCTGATAGGGCTAGATGCATGAAATGACCGAACTCATGCCAGATAGTTTCTATGTCACGTATATCAAGTAAGCCAGGTTGATTGCTACTAGGAGGAGTGAAGTTAGCACAAACTAAGCCTAGATTGGCTAATCCCCCCTCTGGCTGCTGCTTACTGCCTCTGTCTGCTGCATAGAAAGCGTTCATCCATGCACCAGGTCTTTTACCCTTGCGAGCGTACCAGTCACACCAGACAGTAGCTAGATGAGATCCGTCTTCATCTTGAATATCATATACTTCTACATCCCCATGCCAAGTCGGTATATCCACCTGCTCAAAACTAACACCGTAAATAGTGCTTAAGGTATCAAACATAGTTTCTAGCACTGAAGCTAGCGGGAAATACTCCCTAACCTTTTTGAAGTCTATACTATTTTCTTTCTCCCTCATCCTGAGGTTGTAGTAGAAGTCTAGACCAGTATCTATATCCGATGCGTCAATCTCTAAATCATCATCTGCCTCTAGTTTTCTAGCAAACTCTTCTAAAGTCTTAACTTCTTCTAGATGTTTTTGTTGATATCTAGGCTTCAGATCATCCAAGAAGCTAGTAACTGTTTCTAGATTTTTAGCCATTCTATCCTGCAGTATAAAATCAGCGTGGTTTTCATATCCTAGCAACTCAGCTTTCTGCTGTCTTAGCTGTAATATGTCCCTAGCTACCTCCTTATTTATATTTGTAGTTCTAGATATATGAACTCTATACATAGCTTTTCTAGTGCTACGCACACTACACTCACTCATTATCTTGGTGTAGATTGGTTGGGAATATTGCACCCAATAACCTTCCAGATCCTTGTCTTGAGCTGCTTCCTTGCAGCTGTTGATAAAGTCTTGGTCTAATCCAGCTAGTTCTTCTCCATTAGCTACTAAAATTCCAGCTTTATCACTAGATTTGACTACATTTTGATCAAATTCAGTTGTAGCCTTACTCAGTTTTGATCTGATATTTTGCAGCTGTTTCTTTTTGTCTTTGGGTAGATCTATACCGCTGCGTTTGTAGTCTTTGATTAAGTCTTTTAATAGCTTTCGTTGAGGTTTGTTTAAGCTTTTGATATATTCACTCTTTTGCTCTAGATCAAGTAGTGCCTGATAAATGCCTTCATGGAAATCAAGCTGATTAGATAGGCTGGAGCTTTTCTCGCTAGCTAAGATAGCAGCTTCTTCCCAGGTTTCACCCAGCACTGAGTTTAGGTGATCGGCCATAGTGGCCGCCAAGCCAAACTCTTGAGCTGATCTACTTAGTGCTAAAACAGTATTTTCAAAGGTTCGCTTATCCTTGGGTATAGCTAGTAGCTCCTCTACCCTTTCCCATACTAGCTTTTCACCATTCTCTAGTGCTTGTTTAGTATCTTTCGGTTTGTACTTGTCAAAATGTACTTCCCCTATTTTATGTATCAGAGAATTATTGGGCATTACCATGTCTCCTTGGCTTTTAATCTATTTACTAGTCTATAATGATAAACAATGGATATCAAAGATAATGTTTCTCTAGCCGGTCTTACTTCCCTAGCTTGTGGCGGCAAGGCTAAGCAATTAATTCAAGCTAGTAATAGTGATGAATTAATAGAGTTTCTAAATAGCAGAGACGATATTGGTGGTAAAGATACTGAAGGTGGCCTATATGTATTAGGCTACGGCACTAATGTTCTAGTATCAGATAACGGTCTAGATAAGGTGTTGGTGCTCAGAGGTGGTGATATATCTTTGGAAGATAATCTAGTTATAGCTGATGGTGGTTTGTGGTGGGATGATCTGGTTCAATACGTGGTTAATAAGGGTTTATGGGGTGTTGAGCTGATGAGTGGTATTCCAGGTAATGTTGGGGCCGCAGTGGCTGGTAATATAGCGGCTTACGGGCAGGCGGTCGCGGATAGTCTAGCCTGGGTGGAAGTATATGACCTAGTGAGTAAGGAAATAGGTAGATTAGAGGCTAGAGATTTAGGTCTAGGCTATAGGTGTTCTGATTTCCAGACAGACAGATTGAAAAATAAGCTAATTACTAAAGCTGCCTTCTCATTACCAGATAAGCCTACTACAGAACTTGCCTATCAATCAGCTCTTGATGTAGCTAGTGAACTAGGGCTTAACCCCGAGCTACTATATGATTGTCGTCAAATCATCTTAGAGGCCAGAGGAAGAGCTGGCTCAATATATGTACCAGGAGGTAACCATGCTAATTCGGCCGGTTCATTTTTCAAGAATCCCCTAGTTACTAAAGAGCAAGCTGAGCATTTAATGTCTTTTGATGAGAGCGGCAAGACAGCTAAGCAGCTTAGTGAGCAGAATAAATTGCATGGCGGTGATGATTTGAGAGTATCGGCTGCTCATGTATTACTAGCAGCTGGGTTCAAACGAGGACAGAGTTGGGGTGCTATTAGATTACATCCCCAACACGTCTTAAAGATAGAAAATACCGGAGGGGCCAAGGCTGCTGATGTCTATAGCGTGGCTCTAAAGATCATGCAAACTGTTCGGGATAAGTTAGGTATTGATTTGGAGCCGGAAGTTAAATTTATCGGTGAGTTCTAAGAGTAGATTCTAGTTTAGTGTAATTATTAATCTCATATATACTTAAAACTAATGCAGCCAAACAAACATATATATTTTTCAGGCATCGGCGGTTCAGGTCTATTCCCTCTAGCCCTGATGGCTCATCAGTGTGGCTACAGGATTTCTGGCTCAGACGTAGAGATTAATGAAAATACCAAGCAGTTAGCTGCTCTAGGAATTGATATAGCCTACCATCAAGATGGTGTATTTATGCAAGGAGTTCACGAGCATACACCGATTGACTGGCTAGTTGTTAGCTCAGCTATACCGCCGGATAGCCCAGAGATAAGCTATGCAAGTAAGCAAGGCATTAGGGTTAGTAAGCGAGATGGATTAATTGGTGAGATTATTGCTAAGAATAACCTCAAGATGGTAGCTGTAGCTGGTACTCATGGCAAAACCAGTACTACCTCGATGATGATTTGGACACTAGATCAGCTAGGTGCTAGCCCTAGCTATATAGTTGGTGGACTGCCAGCTTTTGGTCCAGCTGGGGCGTATGAGACTAGCAGCGACCTATTTGTCTATGAGGCTGATGAGTTTGATAGGAACTTTCTAAACTTCAAGCCCTATCTATCCATCATCACTACCATGGACTATGACCATCCAGATACTTACCTCAACGAAGATGAATATTATCAAGCTTTTGCTGAATTTATCAGCAACTCAGCAGCAGTATTTACCTGGGAAGATATATACAAAAATATATCAGAATTAGTAGGCTCAGCAGACAAACAAGAGGATATTCATACTATTAAAGATGATCAATCAGAGACTAAGCAGTTATTAGATAGTATTGATTTATTGGGTGCACATAACCGTCGCAATGGCCTTTTGGTACTAGAAGCTGTTAAGAGCTTATTACCAGATGTCAGTGAAGAGGATATTATTAAAGCTATTAATAGCTTCCCCGGGGTAGCTAGGCGGCTAGAGAAAATAGCCGAAAATATTTACAGTGATTATGCTCATCACCCTACGGAAATAGCAGCTACCCTGCAGGCTCTAGGAGAGAAGTTCGATAAAATATCTGTAGTTTATCAGCCGCACCAGAATATACGCCAGCATCAAGTCAGGGGTATGTATAAGGAGGCTTTCATTGGAACTAGTCAGCTTTACTGGCTACCTACCTACTTGTCCCGTGAAGATCCTAATTTACCGGTGATAGAGGCTCAAGAACTACTAAGTGAGGTAGATGATAATACTCTTAAAAGTTATAAAGCAGTCGTTGATATGGATGATGAGCTAGTAGCTAGTTTGAAGAAAGATTTAGATGATGGTTACGTAGTAGTCTTCATGGGAGCTGGCTCTATAGATGCTTGGGCCAAGCATCAATTTGCTTTAGCTTAAGGTTTCAAGGTAGGATAGCTTTAATAGATTTAATTAAAATATATTAAAGGATTTATATATGGAATGGATTTTACTTTTTGGAGCTGGTGGTGGCGTAATACGTGGTCTAGTAGGTTACATCAAACATTTCCAAAGCTATAGCAGTGTACGCTTTGAGTGGGGGTATTTCTTAATGACCGTTGGTATATCAGCTGTTGTTGGTCTAGTAGTAGTCTGGGCTATCGATGGAGCCGGTATTACCTTCGCAGAAGGTGTAGCTATCAACCCAGCTGTAGCAGTTATCATTGGCTATGCTGGTGGTGATGCAGTAGAGAGTTTGTATAAGATTATGATGCAAAAGCCGGTGCTTGATTCTTTGAAGAATGTCTTTAGTAAGTAGCTAATTTTCTCTAGGAGTAGAGTCCTAGGTAATATCTTGATCTATAGATTCAGGATTAGGATTGGTATGTACTTCTACCTCTCCCCTAGTAGCGGTAATATGATCTAGTGATAATTCATCCAAACCTTCTTTACTGCCATTAAAAAGTATCCTGCCAGTTACCTTGCTGGTTATAACGTAATATTCTCCTAAGGAGAATAGTTCATCAATTATCTCTTTTGTACCATCTATAGCTAGGAGGTCTTCTTGCTCATTGCCGGAAAAGGCTTCTTCGGGCGGTATCCAGCCTAAGCTTATAGTTGACTCTTGCTTATCTAAACTATTCATAACTAACTCCATTCATTATTGTTAATCTACCACCACTAGCTAAATCAATAGCTAATTGGTTCATTGATATGTATGCTTCTGCTACTGTAGGTACGTAAGCATCAGGCATGCTTAAAGGCTCTTTTGGGTTTGACGCTATAGTTATTATTTCACTATCTGGATTTTGAAATACTTCTAGCACTAATGGCTGATTAGCTGATACATCAGCTTTTTTCTCAAGCTCAACTGTATTATTGCCATTAGTAGAAATACCATATATTGCTAGATCCTGATTAGGTATGAGAGCAAGTTGGCCGTTACAACGGCTAATTTCTCGTTTAAAGAAATCTTTAGCCGTGTGCCACCTATTGGCTGCTTTGAAATATTCATCACGAGTAAGATTACTATCACTACTCATAAAGCGCTGCAGATAATTGCCCAGATTAGCGAGATCACTGCTTAATAGCTCAACCTTCTGCTTGGATATTTCAACATCCCAAGGCTGCTCCCAACTTCTCATTACTGGGGTTTTTACCTCACTCATTAATGACATTATTTACTAAATTTGCAATTACTGCAAGTGGGTGTGATTCAGGGTGCCAGCTCTTTATGTGGCGATACTTTTTAAGGTTATTGTCTCGCTATAGATCGTTATCATCTTCATCTTCTTCGCTTAATATCTCTAGGCCCTTTTCCAGACCTCTCCTAAATGCCAGTTCGTCAGTAAGGTCTAATAGCAGCAGGGTCTCTCTAGTGGTAATTTTATATTTAGCCAAGTCTTCAACATCTATGAAGCCATCCTCACCGTCTATTGATAGCTTAAAAGAAAAGTCGTGCGACTGCATAATAGCTGGTGTCTCGCTATTGGTTTGGTGCCAGCACCTAACTATATAGACAGGTTCCTCAAACATAATCTCTAAAGACAACTCTATATCAGTAGGGTTTCTTAAAGCTTTCTCGCCAAACTTACCAACAGCTACATCATCAGCTATATCTACTAGCTTATCAACCAACTGGCCGAGGTCTTCTTCGGTAACACTAGTTTCAGGATCGGTGAAAGATATTTCTGGTTTCATAAACAGTCTATACAATATAATATAGATAGCTTTTTGACAAGCCTATAGCGTGGCTAGGTCTATAGATCTAGATTCTTTTTGTATTGATTGCTGCTAAACTAATACATATATGAGAAGTATCAATGAGAAGTGTGCAGTTGTAGCAGTTTCCAACCAAAAAAATTTTGATGTATCTCGATTAGTCTACCTAGGTCTATGGTCACTGCAACACCGCGGTCAGGATAGTTCTGGAATCGCTTCTTTTAATGGATCGAAACTACACACCCATACTGGTATGGGCCTAGTTAGTCAGGTATATAGTGAGGAGTCTTTAGCTGGGCTAAAAGGCCAAGCAGCAATTGGCCACAACCGATATTCTACTTCTGGTGGTAATGATGAGGCATTAAATCAACCCTACAGCTACGAAGCTATCGGTTTTGCTCTAGCGCACAACGGCAACCTTCCTTACGTAGATAAACTAAAAACCTACGCTAATGACAACGGCCTAGTATCTACCGATCTTAACGATACTGGATTGATGGGTCTTGCTTTAAGTAATGAGCTACGCAAAACCGGCTCTATCACAAGATCACTACGTCAGTGTTGGCCGCTATTTACCGGGGCTTTTTCCTGTGTAGGTATCTACAAAGAAGCCATATTTGCCTTTAGGGATGAGCATGGTATTAGGCCACTAGCTATCGGCAAGACGACTCATGGTTATGTGGTAGCTTCAGAAACTGTGGCTCTAGATATTATCGGTGCTGATTATCTGCGTGATGTTCGGCCTGGGGAGCTAGTTATCTTACGTGGGGATAAATTAGAGTCAGTTCAAATAGTAGATGGTCAAGAGCAGGTTGATGCTTTCGAGTTTGTTTATCTAGCCAGACCCGATAGTAGTATTTCTGGGCAGAGTATCTATCATGCGCGTTACCGTGCTGGAGAGGCCTTGGCTAAGGTAGCACCGGTTGATGCCGATGTGGTTATAGGGGTGCCAGACTCTGGTGTTTCAGCTGCTACTGGGTATAGTCATGCATCAGGTATTAGGTTTGAACCCGGTCTGATCAAGAACCGCTACATAGGCAGGACCTTTATAGAGCCGGATAAGATTAGGAAAAGCAGCGTAGAGCTTAAATTCAATGTTATATCTAAGATAGTAGCCGGTAAAGATATATTATTAGTTGATGATTCACTAGTTAGGGGCAATACCCTCCCCTACGTAGTAGAAATACTGAAAAAATATAGTGCTAGAAGCGTACATATCCGTATAGCCTCCCCGCCTATTCTCTATCCCGACTTTTATGGAGTAGATACACCTGATAACAATGATCTAATAGCTAGTCATCAGACAGTAGAGCAAATGATTACTAGGTTTAATGCCGATAGCTTAGCCTACCTACCACTTGAGGACTTTATCAAGACTACCGGACTACCCAAGTCACGCCTATGTCTATCCGGTTTTAACGGAGATTACCCTATACCAGTACCACTACCTTCACCCTCTGCTTAGACTTACTTAAGTTATATAGATTCTCCATAAACTGCATTACGGTTCTCTTTGGTAATTAATTTGGCTAGGCATAGCGGTCTAGAACACAAAAACAGTGTTAGAATAAGATAAGTTAGACATTCGTAGGCTATGTGAGCAATACTTAACTTTGAGTGTGCGCCATAGATTCAATGAGGTTATAATTGACTAGATAAAAGTACCGTTAATTTACTTCAAATACAAATTCAAATGATTCATAATCATCGCTTCTACTAGCTTCGAAGGTTATGGTTAGCGGACTTTCCGGATTTGCTTCCTCGAAATGCAGTACACCTGATTCAGTAGTGTTTGCCACTATATCACTCGGGATACTGCGTGAATCGCTATCGAAAACACTCTTCTCCTGTACCTGAGACCCATCTTGTACGATTTTAGTATTGAATCCGTAGAAACTAATCTCTGAACCTGAGTTGTTAGCTATAGTAACATTTAGCCTCGTCTCATTTTCGGCGAACTCGATAGAGTTTAGGCTTATACTAATTCCACCCTTCTCTTGTGTTTCTTCGGTCTCGACAGTTTTAAGAGCCGGTGCGGCTACCTGATCTCTGCCGACATTATTAATAATTCCAGCCTGTACGCGTGGCGCAGTAACTGTACCACCTACTAAGTTTTCGCCGCTGGTTGTTCCCGTTACTACGCCGTATACTTCAATGTAGTCATCACTAAAAACATCCAAATCGTCACCGTCATAATAGATTGCTACATTTCCTTCTGACTGGTCTACATCTGTCCATACTTGCAAGAAATGCCTATCACCATCACTTTCAGTATTGAAAACACGACCAGTCAGATAAACTACTTCGTTGCGATACTGACCAGGGTCGCGAACTAACTCTTGCGCGCTAATTTCTTCATTAACCCGGTTTTCAAGATCTGTAAGATCGACATTACTTTCATCACTAAAAGCCACAAGTATTATAAGTGCTACAACTACCGTTACTACTGCAAGTAATATTTTCTTTAAGAGAGACAGATTCTTTATCTTTTCCATGCGTATTACCTTATATTATCTAGATTTAGCTTAGCATAGCGGTCTAGAATGCTCAAACAGGGTTAGGATGAATCCTTATCTATATTATTTTGTCCACCATACCACACCATACAATCATTTCGAGGCGCCTTCTAAAGTATGTCTCAGTATAGAAATCATCTTGATTAAGTGGTGTTCCTTGGTGTTGGCTACTCTTATTATAGAAATGGGAGAGAATTCCTCTGGTATGAACAAGGAGACTCATAACACCTTCCACATTGTCCTCATAGTTATATTCTTGTAGTAAGCTAGAAATCTTATCTAGATGCTTCTTTGCGTTAACCTTGCGTATTGAAGTTATGGCTTTTGTAACCGCATCTCGGACTTTTTGGTGGCTTAGCAGTGCTTTTATCTGGCTATTCATAAAAATTGTGACTTGTGTTGCTTAAGTTGTTTATGACGGCTTTTGAGGGTTGATGTAGGATAAGTATTCGTTTGTTGAACGACAACTATGCTTTTTCCTCATAAAGCTGTGCATCGGCTTCTCGTAGTACAGCCATCCAATTTTCCTGTTCATCATATCCAGCTAGACCTATCGATACGGAGAAAGATAATTCAGTGCCATCGTCTAGTCGCAGCGAATTATCGCTGAGAATTTCTTGTAACTCTGTTCGAATAGCCTGGGCTTCGTTAACTTCCGTACCCACTAGGCAGATGACGAACTCGTCTCCTCCAATCCTAGCGAATATATCACTGTCACGTAGTCTACCTATCATACTAGAAGATAGTTCTTTTAGCACTGCATCACCAGCATGGTGGCCATGGTAATCGTTTACATCTTTGAATTTATCTATATCCAAGCAAAGCAGTGAAAAGCTAGTGCGCCGTTCATGGAAATTTTCTCTTTGCACTCTATCCCACTCCTGTTCCATCAAAAGTTCGAACCCTCTTCGATTAAGTGCTGATGTAAGATGGTCAACCAATGCAGCATCATAAGCTTCCGAAAGCTCAGCTTCAAGCTCAGTGATTCTACTCTTTAGTCTATTTACCTCGTCTATATGCACCCATTCGCTAGAGTTAGCATAAGGAGCGGTATTTGGATTGTTCATAGTGAATACCATACAATATTTTTATATATTGCGCAAGTATTTTTACACTTTGATATAGTTACATACTGAAGATAGAATATTTTACAGAGGAGCTAAAGACCATAGCGCACTGAACTTTGATTTTAAAAGTACTCGAGAAAGATTGTCTTTCGGTACATCCGTATATACCCCTTTTATGGAGTTCTTCTCTTTATGAAGTCATGTGTTAGAACTAGGCCATGCTTTTTGATTAAAATATTGGTTTCACCGTCTTAGATGAATTCACCGTTAGTATAAAAGCTAAGCCTTTCCCTAATTTCGCTACCGTTAATTGGATCTATAGTAAATGGCCTCACTGAAACCATAATCTTGACAGATGTTATATAGCTTTCAGCAAGCCTCTTATTATCACTATTTATTAATTGATTTCGCTCAATAACTTCATTATTAGCTAAATGAATCATGTCTATATGATGCTGTTGAGAGTCAATGGGAATCAAAACTACTCTGGGGGTGGCTTTCAATAACAAAGACTGGTCATGGAACGCGGTCTTTACCTCTGTTGCTGAGCTTGGCTGCCCTTAATAGGTGTACTTCGTAACTATGATTATGAATATAATGTGCTTAGTCAACATGTATGGACTTGGTAATTGAGTGGTGAGGGCTAGCCCACTATAGGCCATACTCTTCTTGCAACAATAAGCCATCTCATTAAAGCTAGGCAGCAACTCACCAGCTCTCCGATTCCCTAATTTAATAGGGTTATGTCAGCCAAAGTTGTTAGTTTATTATAAAACATCCTGAAAGATGATATAATATATATGCTTTGAGTTCGTCGTCTGAACAGAAATGTTCACAAGCGGCAGCAAAAAGTGAGGTTGCCTTAACCTGTAAAGCACTTATTGTTATTGTGTTTACATTAGTAACCATACTAACAATCAGAGTTAACTTTACTAAGGAACACTTCAGTTTAAGCACAAATACCGCCGTTATAAGTGGATCAAATAACCTCGGTATAACGGAACAGTGCCTAAAAACTGAGGAGATAAAAGGAGGCAAAATGTTGCTGTTAAAACAACAGCGAGTCGCCAAGACTATTTCCCGGCTAGAAATATCGGCCATCATAAATAGCGAAGAAAATGGCGACCAGTCCAAATCTTTGAGTTCGTCGTCTGAACAGAAATGTTCACAAGCGGCAGCAAAAAGTGAGAGACTAAACCTGTAAAGCACTTATTGTTATTGTGTTTACATTAGTAACCATACTAACAATCAGAGTTAACTTTACTAAGGAACACTACGCCAGTGCTTTTGCCACTCAAAAATATTTTTTGCCGAGGGAGTTTTGGTGAACAGTACATTATATAAATCAATAATTTCCGAAGAAAGCCTAAAAGGTGCGTTCTCTAACATGCGCCGAAAGAAACACTCTAAAGGCTATGACAGGCAGTCCATTGCTGACTTTCGTGCAAATATTGATAATGAAATTGAAGACTTACATAACGAACTCGTATCTGGGAGCTATTCACCGCGCTACATTAAAGGCGTCGCACTAGAAAAGAGTCCAGGGAAACACAGGGGTATAAAAGTCCTCTCTGTTAGAGACAGGGTTGTTCAGCGATCAATAGTCGATAACATTGGCCCAATATTGAATAAGCAATATAACCTTAACAACAAGACTTCTTTCGCCTATTTAGAAGAAGAGTCAACATACTCTGCAATATCTCAAATTGATTCCTATTATAAACAAGGCAACATTTTTGCTTACATGGGAGACATTAAGAAATTCTTTGATACGGTTAATCGGTCAATATTGCTTAATGATATGATTTTCCCATTTTTGCCTAAGGATGAAAGGTTAAGGCAACTCATTATAAAGTCGATGGAGATTGAGCTAGGCAACAGAAAACAGTTAGAGAGTCAAGGTATTGATGTAAACAATGTCTTTCCAGAGCCGCATATTGGTTTACCTCAAGGTGGCATGCTATCCCCTTTATTTTCTAACGTTTATTTAAACAGTTTCGACGAGGCTATGATTGAAGCTAACTTTAATCTAGTACGTTACGCAGATGATTTTATAGTGATGTGTGACAGTAAAGAAACTGCCCTAAAAGCAGAAAGGCTGGCAAGAAAAGTTATTGAAAAAGAACTTGGTTTAACTCTTCATGAGAGCGTATTCCACTATAAGTATTCGAAAGATAAGAGTTATATCGGCCGCATCAAACACATAGAGTTTTTAGGTATACGGCTTAATGAGGGGGTTATGTATCCTTCAGGCGATGCGTTTAAGAAACTAACTAAGAAGCTAAGAAAACTACCTGATCGTACAAAATCACTAAGTTGGAACTTGAGCTATATGCAAGATCGAGTCGATTCGTGGGGAGCTACATATCACTTCACAAAGATTAAACCTAATTTCTATGAAGCGATTAATAAAGAGCTTGAAAATACGCTGAAAAGAACTTTTCAGTATTTTCAATTAAGGTTTGTGAAAAAGAAAATAAGCAACTTCACAATGAAAAGACTTGGTTTTAAATATTTTGATCAGAGTGTTAGCTATTATTTTGAGAAGAACAAAGAAAAAGAAGAAAAATGAGTATCAATTTACTTGTCTGTTAGTGATAATGATTGTTACAGCTAAGGTATGATTAAAGATATAAAGAGTTTACAAAAACAATAGTAGAATTTAGAGATAAAGAGGTATAAGCTCAATAAACCGTTTGGAATAATAGTAGATTGTAATAAAACTCAAGATTGGCTGAGCATAGCGGTCTAGACCGTAAAGACTGGACTTTTCGGACTACTATGGCATAAGTCTTTAATAGTTGAGCATACGGGTCAGAAACCTTTTACAGTAGTAAAACGAGACAAATGAGACACGAAACGGCTATATTGCAGAGTGTCTCATTCTAGGTTTAACTTTACGAACATATTCCGTACTTATAAAACTTAAGTTGCCGGCTCTAATATATAATGTGATAACTATGTATCCATTAGTGAGCTTTATCAGCTTCTTCATTCGGGCAGGTATATGCTATCTAACGATCGAAACGGTGCCCATATTCCAAAATGCATATATTGGCTGGGTATTTGGACAGGTTGTATCTATATACTCAATACTTTGGTTGATTTCTTACTTCATAGTCGGTAATGTTTTCGAATATCGGCGAGGCGATGCACCAGCGCTTGGAGCTGTGTTGTATTTCGTGATTTACATCCCACTTTCCTTAATGCTTTGGCTATTATTGTGGATCTTGACGATGGTCAACATCCTGCCAATTTAATATGTAGTGCAAATAGTACGCTACTTCATTCCGTAGTAATCGAATATACATTTAAAAAAATCTGACATAGTCTCTTTTGACTTGGCTTTATCAGTGAACTCCGATCCACCAAAACGGAACACATGATACCCCGATAGCCTGAGTTTGCGGTCTTCTTTCATCATTGTGGAGTAAAGAGCAGGGTTAGCCTTACCATTAGCATCAGCGTAGTGTTGTTTGCCGTCAAGTTCGATGACGACCCTATTTCGTCCTGGGAGCAACATGAGAAAATCCATTCTTTGTCTGACCAGGGGGCCTGGACCGTCTCTCTGGGAAGCAGTTAGGGGATCAAAGTGTAGGTATACTTGAGGTATAAGAGCAGGCAGTTCAAATCCACGATCTTTAATTATAAATCCATAAGAGTTAAAAATAATCTTCTCAGCTTCATTACATGATTCTAATAATCTTTTATATAATCTTCTATTTGCTTCGGTTTTATCGGTAATTTTCTGTTTAGCCATCCACCATAGCACTAAATCATCCCAGCTGATTCCTTGATTAGGATCTATCTCAGCATCATAAATGAGACAGAACTTTGCGTTTTTGTTAATTTTGATATCGTTATTCACAGAATCCGAAAGAAATATCTCAGGCTTTGGACCATTGGCCGCGAAGATAAGGTTCTTGGGCCTTCCTTTTAATCTGGATGTTGTACGCATATCTATTTCATTGATAAGGTCTACTAGGGGATTATGCTGATGATCCTCAAGCACAGTCCTCGCAAGTTTTATAAGTGCTGTTCGATCGAGGCTCTTAATTCGCTCTTTTACGTAACCCGCCTTGCTGGCCATAGGCTCTAGATTTGTTTCAGGTTTCGGTAGTTTCAATGAGTCACAATAATTAGCAACTTCGTATGCGCTCATACCATTTCTAATTGCTTGACCGATTCCTTCTCTAAGCATCAGAGGAGTGATCTTTCTTGCTTCGATAGACACTGCCTTAAATACAGGTCTTCCTGAAATAACGTCAGCCTGCTTAATCTCATAGCAATCCGGCTTCAGAAGTTCGTTTAGCTTGGCACGAATCTGGTTCACTTCATCTTTATTTGACCTTACTTCTGGATGCAAGGTCTCCGTTAAAAACTTCAACAAGGCTTTATCAGAAGACTGTAGCTGGAACCTTTCATCAGTAAATATCCAGTCGTCTTCCCAGTCATCATTTGCATAGCGATGCTGACGAATATCTCCTTCAGCGTCCTCATAACGGGAGTCACTTGATGGCAGATTTTTGAGGTCATAGAGGCGCTTAAGGAACTCTACCTCTTCAAGGTTACCCCACCAGTCTATCCCGGGTTTCGATGGAGCACTCAACGTCATTAGTGCCGATACACCATACGGATCTCTGTCAAACGTACGAAAGAGATCGAATACAGCCTTACGAGTAACACCAGTAATCATTTCATAAATCCTTTCGTGCCTATACGACCCTGCATAAATTCAACTTCAATAATTCGCTGAATCGCGACCTCTAAGACACGGATTATCTCTCCGGCTTCATTTTTGCCTATAATATCCCTGGGTGACACGACCCTATCATCAAGTACGTCACAATATATAGCAGCCATACGATCTTTTGCTTTTGGGTGTTCTTGTTCTAATCGATCTATTTCTTCTTTGCTATCAATAAAGTAACCCTGTGCATCCAGCGTAGCCCAGAGTACTCGCCCAATTTTTCTTTTATGGTTAGAGAAGTGTTTATTAAATTCTTCCTCAGTAATAAGGTTAGAATAGACGTCGGCTGCTAATTGCGATTTTGCAATTTCCTCAAGGCCAGTGAATGCCATAAAGTAAGCTCGAGCATATTTACCCTTACCATAAAGTAGTTCTGCCTCTTCAAGCAAATCAACAGCGTTATGATGAGCGGCTGCGTATAACTTGTAATAATCTATTTTCATAAAATTATGTCCCGACCTTTATTATCTTTCATTCTATACGCATTTGCAGAATCAGTTGCAGTTTTTCGCTTCGGTTTTATCTTCTTGCTCGTTGTGACCAAATTTTTAAGATCTTCCTCTGATTCATAGGCGCGTATCCGACCATTAAGATAACCGAGACGATAAGATATACCGTCACTCATCAATCGCCAATTAGTGTCTTCGAGCGTTTTCTCGACTAGCTTCTTTAATGTTTTTCTACTGTCATAATCTTCTCGATCAGATTTGCTGTCTAGGCAGCTAAAACCTATATACACATCACGACCTATTTCTGGTTTATCCAAATGGAACTCAGTATAGCCAGCTTTTTGTAGTGGTTCGGATAGTAGTGGAGTTAGTTCGGCGATTTTTGGCTTCTTCATTTCCTTTACTGCATCATAAACATCCTTATTATCCTGTCGTTCTTTCATCTCTTCGAGCACTGACTGGGCATTCTCCCAATTACGCCGAGCCTCAAGATATTTTTTACCGGCTTCATCTGAAAGACAAAAGCGTTTCTTATCGTTTTCATACTCTGGATCAGGTTTTTCTTCAGGCTTTTTTGGTCGATTAAGGTCCAGTTTGTCTTTATATGTATGATTGCAGTCAGGACAGGAATAGGTAGTAGTGATCACTTTAGCTGCTCTGCGCGTAGTTTCTTGCATAACAGCTCGGCATTTTGGACACTTGGTAGTTAGTCGCTCCCACACTTCGCCATCTTCCCAGTAGGCACTTCGTTTCTTGCAGGCAGGACACTCTAGCATTATCAGGACTTCTTCAGGATCATCATGCTTGTAGTGCTCTCCGCGGTGCATCAGATCCTTTGATATGATCCGTAGTCCTGTTTTACCGCAGTGCATACATTCTGGCTCTGACGATAGCCGAGCATTGGCGATTTGTTCGTCTTTTGCCTCATCTACAGCCATCATCTTTTGGATTTCGGTGTCTCGCTTCTCCCAACGCTCGCCAGCAGTCCATTCGACCATAAAGTAATAATGGAGATTAACTGCACGTTTCAATTCGTGCACAGGATCACGATCCTTGTATTTTCCAGTTAGGGGCTTGAGCTTTTTCTTAGCTTCATGAAAAGCATCAACACAAATACGCTCCTGGCTGCGACATACCGAGATGGTGATATCGTCGTAGCGGTCTTCGTAGTGCTTGCGTTCTTTGAGATAGGTGATCATACTTTCAACGTTCAACTAACTATTCTTCTTCACCCGAACCCAGTAACTCCAAGCCTCTGATTTTAGGCATTGATGATTGTCCAATTTGACCCTGTATACTACCGACGATATTTGCAGTCGAAAGTAATAGTCCTTGAGCCTGTTTCTCTCTTAAAGCCCATGTTCTTTCGAATGCTACTCGTTCCTTTGTGATCTGTTCATTCATGGATTTATACGTCTCTACCATTGATTCAACCTGCTGTACGAATTCATGGCTTGTCACAAAGTTGTAAAGGGCATCCGCCTTTGTGCCCCGATTTTCTGCTAAGGCTTTTTGTAGTCCAGCATCAAGTAAACTTTTTCGCAGTAATACTGCAAGAACAATAGCCATGCTAGGCTTGCACACCCAAACTCCCTGATAATTGCCCAAGTCTTCATTCATAGATTTTGGTAAAACTTCAGTAACAATAATTGGTATATTAGCTTTTTCGGCACGTAAATCTTGCTTCAACTTATCAACCCAACCATCAACCCAGTTCTTTGTACGTTTAATTTCCCAAAGCATAACACCACACGCAGATCCACGAGGACTTTTTACAGTTTGTTTAATATCTCCACCCTTAGTGCCCTTCGCGATAGGATCAATATCGTCATCACGGAAAGCGTCTTCTAGGGCTGATTCAAGATCAAGTTCCATTATTTCACCCTGGAGTTGCTGAGAGCCTTGTACTGCTTTACGTTGCGCGTCTTCAAGGGCTTTTTGTAGGTCGGTAATGGTTTTATCTTTTGCAGCCATGTTTAGCCTAGATTTTTCATCAGCTTTCTTTTCAACGTCCTGGCGGATCTTATTTTCTTCCTCAGTAAGTTTTTTCTGCATCTCAATCTCGGCATTATCCTGAGCCTTTTTCGACTCTCGTAGTTGTTTAATTAAGTCGCTTACTTGATCGCGCAATTCTTTATTATCTTGCTTGCTTTCGGTCGATTCTTCTTGGAGTTGTTTTAACTGTTCGCTAAGTTTCGAGGTTGCGGCTTCTTCCGCTTTATTAATTGCATCGTCTAACTTCTTCTGAGCTTCGTCTTGAACCTGTTTCTTAATATCCTCCAGCTCAGCGTTATGTTTCTTCTCAACATTAGCAAGGATTGTTTTTTCCAAATCTTTTGTAATTACTTCTGATAATTCTATTTCGTTGCCACATCGTTCGCAGGTAATTGTGTCCATTAAATACTCCTCATTTTTTTCTTAAAATCAATATAATCTGGCTGAACGGATGCAATTAGGTTCCAAAATTTTGGAGAATGATTTAGTTGCTTCAAATGGCACAGCTCATGTACGACAACATAATCCTGTAGCTCCTCTGGCAAGAAAATAATTTTGTAGTTGAAGCTCAGATTGTTCTTACTTGAGCAGCTTCCCCAACGTGATTTGAGTTGTTTAATTGTGACGTTATCGTATTTGAACCCAAGTTTGCCATTCCAGTAATTAACTTTTTGCTCCACTAAGTCTTGTGCGGCTTTCTTATTTTCAATAAAATGGCCCTCTGAATTTTTTCGAAGTTCTGGTATGGAATTGGTTTTGTACGAATCTAGTTTTTTATAAATCCAGTCACTCTTGGATTCAACGAACTTCTTCAAGGTAGTGATATGGGTACCTCTTGGCCTCACCACAACTACATCACCGTCTGCATATACAGCGATTCTAAGCCGTTCCGCTTTTTCGCTGTCTTTGACAGAGTATTTGACTGTCTCGCCGTATATTGATAGCTCTTCTACTCTCATTTGAATGTTTTAATGATTGCGTCTGTAAGTCTGTTCTGTAATTTATGGAAGTCAGACACCTTCATTTTATCCTTATAGGCTTTTAGTGTTAATTCAAGAATCGTCCTTTTGACATTTTTAATGAACAGGTCGTACTTAGATGAGTTTTGCCAGTTTTTATCTAAAACTTCATCCTCAAGTATTCTCGCTAGTTCAGTTGTGTAAGATTTAACAACCTCATCATCACTGTCTTCGACATATTCTTGTGTGATCAGGTACAGTCCGTACGCAGCAACACTCATGCCAGAGTCTTCAGCTTCTTGGTGGGCAGACTCAATACTCTTTTTTAGTGACTTATATTCTTTAATGCGCTCAGTTAAACTCAATTGACTGTTTTCGAATTCATCACGTATTGCTTTTAGCCTTTCGCTGAATTTCTGGAAACGAGGGTTGGATTCAATATGTTCAGATATTTCGCTCTTGAGCATTTTCTCAAGCTGTAAAGCTTGTTCGTCTTCGCTCATCTCATCGAGTCTTTGCATGACGTATATATCGCTTAGTTCTAGTGTTCGGAAATTTTTGGTAATACCTTCGTACTCAACATTTTCAATAATTAACTGTTTCACTTTGTCGCCAAAGCCCTTTAGTAAATGTTTGTCGTCAGCGTCCTTGAACTCTTTGAGAAACGCTATGTACACAGATGTGAGCCATTCAAAAGAACGAATATATGGTTTTAGATACGGATCTGGAGATAAAAATTCAAACAGAGATTTGAGTCGATTATATTTTGTTGTAAAGTACTGCTGCTTGTCCTCATTATCTATAAATATACGAAGTACACGGCGCAAGTTCTCATTCGATGGATCTTCAATATTGATACCTTCAAACAACTTCAATATTTCTGTGTGAATTGAGCTAAATCTTTCTTTGACTTGATCAATATTGATCATCGCTTCGTCGACAATATTCTCGTCAAAGTCTAGTGCGTCATAGAGGTTATGTGTGACACCGTAGTAGTCAATTATTTTACCTGCTTCTTTATTCGGATGGACTCGGTTTGTCCTTGCTATCGCTTGCAGAAGCGTATGGTCGCGCAGTGGCTTATCAAGATACATCACCTGCTCAATAGGAGCATCAAAACCAGTAAGCAACATATCGCAAACCAACACCATTCTAAGAGGATGATTAGGATTCTTATAATTCCTGATTATTTTGTCTCTCTCACTTTTTGTCGTGTTGTGCCGTCGAAGTTCTTCAGTATCAGTATTTGCATTCCCAGATGAGTACACAACCGCTGTCCATTCTTCAGGAATCATAGTGTCAAACAATTTCTTGTACTTAGATGTCGCATCTCGGTCATAACAAACAACTTGTGCCTTGAAACCGCTCGGTTCTATGTACAATTTATAGTGCTCGACAATGTCTCGGGCAATAGCGTCCATTCGTTGGGGTAGTTTGACAATGGCAGCTTTTTTACCATACTTTTTTACCAAATCTTGCTTCTGTTCATCGCTTAGCTCACTAGCAATTTCATCAAACTGCTCGTCAACACGTTCTTCATCAACTGCAAATTTTGACAGCCTTGCTTCGTATGTGACTGGCAGGGTAGCACCATCATCGATTGCTTGCTGGATTGAGTAGTAGTCAAGATACCTTTCACCTTCTGGACCATAGTTTCTGTGCGTGTTCACGGTCTTTTTATCGATAGGTGTACCCGTAAATCCAAAGAAATAGGCATTCTTAAGTGAATCGCGAAGGTTGATACCAGAAATACCTTCGTCGCCACGGTGAGCTTCATCTGAAAGTACGATGATGTTCTTGTCTAAGTTTTTAATATCATCGCCAAGCTCACTAAATTTCTGCATAGTTGAAATAAATATGCCACGTTCTGGTGAGCTAATCGCGTCCTCAAGGGCTTTTCTAGATATGACTCGATTTATATTCTTGCCGCCATGATTCACAAACTCATCAAACACCTGGTCATCAAGGTCGATCCGATCAATAAGAATAAATATTTTAGGACTTTGTAGTAACTCATTAAATCGAAGCTTCCAGGCAGTAAAGAACATGGTGAGTGTTTTGCCTGATCCTTGTGTATGCCACACCAATCCTTCGCGATGCTCGCCATCAACAACACGCTCGACTATCAAATTAGTGGCTCGAACCTGTTGGTAGCGAGCAATTTTCTTAACTAGCCCGGATTTTGTCTGCTCATAAACAATAAAGTTGGCAAGCAAATCCAGTAATCGAGTGGGCTCAAGTAGACTGTGTAGCGTTGTTTCAAGATGACCTTCTGATGATTCTTTATCTTCTGGGTTGCCACCATATGACTCTAGCAATTCGTTATCACGCCAACGTAAGAAGTACTGATCTGGGGCATACGTCGCGCCATAGAGAGTCGTTATGCCGTCGGTAACGATATTGAAGGCATTAGGAATGAATAGTTTTGGCGCTACTCGCTCGTATCGTTTGATCTGTCCAATCGCTTCCTCGTAGTCAGTATTCTCGCTTGCAGTGGGTAACTTTGCTTCAATGTCTATGATTGGTATGCCGTTTAGAAACACAAGAACATCAGGCCGAATGTTTTCTGTCTCGCCAGCAAAGTAGAATTGATTAGTGACGACAAATTGGTTCATTTCGGGATTATCGAAATCAACTAACCTGTACTTCACAGTTTTTTGAGTAGACTGATCCTTGAGGTTAACGCCCTTTCTCAATAAATTGAGAAAATCCTGATTAGTGTCGGCCTTCCTGACTTCACGGATTATTGACGAAACGACAGTGTCATCATCAATATCGTTAATCTTTTTTATTGCGGCCGTAAGGTAGGGAATGACAAGCACTTCAGATTCTTGTTCTCTCAGACTTGCTAACTCTTCCGCTTTTACATACGTATAGCCAAGTTTGGCACGCAGAAACTTTATTACATATTGCTCAACCGTTGCGTCTTCGTTGAATCTCATTTTTCTTTCTCCTTTGCATCGAATACGTCAAACAGGAAAACATGAATTGTAATCAGTCTGTTGTCGTCATCCGGTTTTTTGAACACAAATCTCCATTGCCCTTCTTTTGTAGAAACCGTCTTTATAAACTGTGGGTGTTTTGTAAAAATAGCATCGATCTTACTTTGAAGATCTGAAAAGTTCTTATTATCCTTGTTGTAAATAATCACTGCCGTTTTAGCGTCTCTCCACGTCAGATAGCCAAGCAGTTGGTCGATGCCCTTATGTAAGTATTTCTCACCGTGCCACAATTTACATTCAGCAACAAACGCCGCCTTATTCTCAAAAAGTACAGCTATGTCGGTTTTACCTTTTTTGCGGAACGTTTCCGCGCCTGCGCTACCAGTTTCTATGCTTGCATTTAAACCAACGAGCATAATATCGCGAAGCGCCTCTTCGTCCTTGGACTCTGATGCACGCGACGTCTCCATAGAGGTACCCATGCTATTGATAACACTTAGAATCGACTCATACACTCGGTTATCGATATATGCGCTACTGTCTTCTTCCTTCTTCGAAAGCGGTGAAATTCTTTGTACAACTACGTCTACTTTGTGTAGCGGACCAGCTCCTGATTTTGGTTGAACAGGTACTTTTAGAGCAGTCTTTAGTTTTGCAATTTTATTTAATGCTTCTCGACGATTAGCGACGGCAGCACCGACTTGATCCTTGAGCCTATCGTTATAATTCGCCAGATCTTTACTACTATTATCGGCTAATCGCTTTACTAGATTTAATTGGCGACTTAGATCTGTATCAATAGCATTTTCATCAGACGCATCCGCCGGCTGATTTGTAGTTAAGACTAAGTTTCCAGAATGCGAGATCTCACCTTGGATAGTAGACATGACATAGCTACTCGGTTGTAGCTCAAATAGCTCAGGCGTGCCACTGACTGGAATCGTCCAAGTAACATTGTAGGAATCGATATAGACTGGTCGTCTTTCGTCAAAAATCATACGGTTCGGTAAGTTGCGTGCGTCAATCTTATCTTCTATTAGATTAACGTCTTTTTCATTTTCTTTTATTGAGATTTCTTGGATTAAATACTTCGATACTATATGGTCGGTAATTTGTTCGTCTGAGTTTGCTTCAAATGTTTCTGCAGGCAGCGACTTTGCTTCGGAAGTAGCGGCTGAAACCCTATCGTCAATAAAATCACTAAGTCGGCTAGTCGCAAATAGCCCTTTCTGTTGTCGCTGGCCATAAATCATATTGCTACCTTCCCAGTAAGCAAGTCCTGGGTTAGACCTAGTTTGAGAGACTTGTGCGCTTCTCTTACGAGTTTGTTTGCATGAATGTCCTCGTCAACTTTGTTCAGCAAACTTGAAGCTTCTTCTTGCTTCTCTATGTCCATGAAGGGTATTTTTAGTTCTTTGACAAATCCGAGATTCAAATGTGCAATGTGACCATGAACACCATCTCCTCGAAGTCTTTCATACTGACTCTTCAGATAATGCCAGAGATATTCTGATAGTAGTTTGCCTGAAGGTTCTATCGCTGCAGCATTTTGCGTTATTGAAGCTTCTACATTAAGAATTGACGAGTTGCCTCGTGTTTTCCCCTGACCGTACATAGCCAAGAGTACAGTTCCTGGTTTATACTTCTTCAGCCTGTACTGAGTAATTGCCGAATCGGATATTAGAGTAGCCGCCCTGTCTATTGCTTCTCCATTTATTTCTGATGTTTTTACAAAATTATTCAAACCAGTGTAGAAACTTTCATCACTTGTAGACGGTGTTGTACCAGTGCTTATTTGAGCATAATCTCCAAGCTTTACAAATTTATTAACATTGAATAATTTCTGCATTAGTCCTGCCTTCAGAGTTTCAGCTTCTTCAATAATTTCGTCAGATAAGGCAATCACGGCATCAATCTTCTTGAGCTCATCTATGATTCTTCTCTGTTTTTCAACGCTCGGAATATACAATTTAAAATCGCATAGCGATTTGAAAGCCAAAGAATCCCTAACTGAACCACTAGTGTTATTTTTTACTTGTTCATAAAAGCTGTGGGTGCGAACAAAATAGCCAAGATACTCAGGATGAAGCCTTTGCTCATCCACCGAAAACACAACATACATGGGGCTCAGTGCGCCAATTTGATAATTATGAAGCCGATCGATAGAGCCCACATTGACTCGAGATGGGTTATACGCAAATTGATTATGTCTAACAATTTTGTAGTTATTTATTTTTTTGCTATGAATTTTTTTGCTGAAATAGTCTGTCTGATTTGTAAATCCTGATGTATTAGTAACGCTCAAGACAGGTACTTCTAGGGTGCCTACTCGGCTGCTTATTTCGGAAATGTATTCACCAAGCTTTTTTTGCTCTTCTTCTATCACGCCCATTATTTATAGCCAATCCTTTCGAGAGACTGACTAAGCTCAAGCTCTGCTTTATTTCTTTTCACAATCAGCGATTTTAGTTTAGTGAGTGTATGCAAAATATCGATATTTTCCTCAGGCTTTGACTTATCTATATAGGTGTTGATCCGTAAATTGTAATCATTGTCTGCCACTTGATCTGAACTGACTATTGCAGAATATTTATCAATTTCTTTAAACACTTCAATCGTGCTGCCAATTTTTTCAATATCTTGGATTCTTAGTCTGTTTTGGTTTTTACCCCCTTCAAAGTCGTCTTCTGCATTGATGATCATTATTTTATTTTGTCGAGAGGCAATTTTATTCTTGTTAAGAATCAGAATAGAAGCAGCTATGCCTGTTCCGTAAAACAAATTGGCGGGCAGCCCTACAACAGCTTCAATTAAATCGTCCTTAATCATCTGCTCTCGAATACGTCCTTCAGACCCGCGCCTGAATAGCACACCATGAGGCACTACGACGCCAGCACGACCATTCTTGTTCATTGATGAAATAATGTGCAACAAGAAAGCATAATCCGCATTCTTTTTTGGAGGTGTGTCATAGCCGTCATGTCGACCATATTTATCATTTTTAAATTTCTCATAGGGCCACTCTTTTATAGAGTATGGAAAATTGGCTACTACTATATCAAACTTTTTAAGCGTTCCCGCGTCTGTAATAAACTGTGGATCAGTTAAAGTATCTCCTCTTCGGATATCTGCACCATCGAGACCATGCAAAAACATATTTATTTTCGCGATAGCATAGGTACCGAGGTTTACCTCTTGGCCGTACAGATAAAGCGAACGCGCCTTTTGCACGTTTTCATTGTCACGAAGGTACTGATAAGCTTCAAGCAAGAATCCACCTGAGCCGACCGTTGGGTCGTAAACATGATCTTTTTCGTGTGGCTTAAGAATTTGCATAATTAATCGCTCAACCTCGCGGGGGGTGTAGAATTCGCCACCTTTTTTGCCCGCATCTGCCGCAAATTGCTGAATCAGGTATTCGTAAGCGTCCCCAAGCACATCGGAGCTAAAGTAGTTTTCGCCGAATTTGTATTTTGAGAAGTGATTAATTAGCTGCTGAAGCGTCTCGTTGGGGAATTTGTCTTCATTGGCAAAATCAAGATCGTCGAATATTTTGTCGAGCTTAGGACTATTTGCGTTAGTGAGCTTGTCAAATACTTTATTTAGCTTGATGCCGATGTTGGTTGATGTATTCTGAATTACTCCCCAATGTGCATCGTCTGGAATTTGGAAACGGTGGTTATAGTCCGCTTTAGCAATTTCTTCGTCGTGGAATTCTTCGAGAGCTTTCTCGTACTCTTCTTGCCAGACATCGCTCATGCGCTTATAGAAAAGTAGGCCAAATATATATTTCTTATAGTCAGAGCTGTCGATCTTGCCTCGTAAAATGTCTGCAGATTTCCATAAGAAAGTCTTGAGCTTAGTAAGATCCATGTTCTTCTGAGTGGGCATATCTTCAAGAGTAGCCACCGCCTTTGCAAGCTTCTTGTCTACTATCTGAGAAATATGTGCTTCTGTGTAAACACGATCTTCACGGGGTCCGATACGGTCAGGTACGACCAGGCCTTTCTTTTCCCAATTTCTAAGCGTGTCCTCATGGACTCCAAATTGTTTTGCAACTTCACCGATTGTATATGTCTTCATACTATACGAGTTTAGACGAGTTGTATCGACTTGTCAATAGTTATATCCAGTTATTCATAGGTCTTCATAGGTCCATTTATCGCACTACCTCTGTTATATTATGATTGACTTCTCCCTTGTATTGGAGCAAAATAATAAATGAAGCTTTAGCTTAAATACCAACCGAACCTTTCAGCATCATCAAATGAGCGACTCCGTTAGCCGAAAAACATAGATCATGAGCTAACAAGAAAAGGAGGATGCCATGATGAATCCACAATTAAAAGTGGTGAATGTTGAAATAAGTAAGCTAAAGCCGTCAAAGTACAACCCTAGAAAAATTTCAGATTCGGCCTTCAATCATTTGGTTGAAAGTATTCGAGTCCATACGCTTGTTGAGCCATTGATAGCCAGTGCGAGCCCAGCAAGAAAAAATATTCTGATCTCAGGGCATCAGAGGTTCGTTGGGGTACGGGAGTAACTCGCGCATCGTTCAGCCCAGTATTCGAATCGATTTCAAACAGATCATTCGTGTCGGTATTCAGTGACGGCTCCGTACAAATAAGCTATGGCTACTTACCGGACGACCTAGAGATTCGCAAAAAGTTGCGGTCGTGTCTACAGAACCATATTGAAGTCGCTGGCGTGACTGATGTGACAGACGGTTCGTTAAAGTCGTCTTATAAGTCAATACCATCAGATTACATACAAGGGCACACCAATGAACTTATACGCGCTCTGAATGAGTTTACTAAGTAGAACTGGAATTTAGTCGTCGCAGTAAATCTGCAAGTCCAGATATCCATCCCGGTCCAAGTCTTTCGGTAGTTGCTAGTAGCGAGACGGCAATCATAACTGATTGTAACGAATTAAACTCGTTGTATTGACGAGGACTTACGCTGTGTATGCTGGAGTGCCTCCCATACTTAGTCTGGACAGTCATAGGACGAAGCCTTTCAAAGCCTCGAAGAGAATAACTAACTAGTTGCGACTGTAGGGCGGCGTAAAAGTATTGAATCGGTAATTCGTTTATGTACTTCAGGCCGCTTATGTCGTCTGTTACTTTTTTAGAGAGATGGCGATGATGAGTTAAAGAGCTCACATCGATTATATTATCTAACATAGCATCA
>JBBDOS010000003.1:0-7739 GCA_040876925.1 Saccharimonadales bacterium (SeqCode)
ATGGCGATGATGAGTTAAAGAGCTCACATCGATTATATTATCTAACATAGCATCAAAGGCTATCGCAGAAGTCGACTGAGCAGATCGGTAATTTTCAGCCATCATACTATTAATAGCCGCCTCAAGATGCTCCTTGACGTTCTTCAGGTTTCTACTCGTAATACCTGAGAGTGCCTCCGAACAGTCTTCAAGTATCTCCTTTTTATGTTTAAGTATCACCTTTTTTCTTGAGGATTCGTTTTTTGCATCAAGCAACTTATCTACAACTTCAGCACGAGGTATCCAAAAAATGGCATACCCCATCTTAAGTAATCTCTCATAACTTTTGACCTTGCGATGACTTCTACTGTCGCCAAGGTTTGGAGTTAAACCTGCCTTATCAAGTTTTGAAAGCCAGTTCTTTGTACCTTCAAATTGCTTAATTACTGGTGCAACCATTTCTTGAAGACGTAATGCATTTTCACGAGTTTGCTCTAACGCTTTATATAGCTGCTCGTTAAAGAGAGCTGTTTTTTGAATGGTTTCACTAAATTGCTTGCCAACTTTTGCTAGATTTTTAAATATATCTGGATCCATATCATCATTATAACGCTAGACTTCTCTGCGACTTGGCGGTACCTTTGTGCTTGCCATGCTGGACACAGGTAAAATATCAACAAAGTATTGTCTCTATGCACGTAAATCGTCGGAGTCTGATGAGCGTCAAGCGATGAGTATAGACTCGCAACTTAAAGAGATGAAGGCACTTGCTAAGCGTGAAGGCTTAAGGGTGGTAGCCGAGCGTTTTGAAAGTAAATCTGCAAAGCAGTCTGGTCAACGAGAAACCTTTAATACAATCCTGTCCGAACTAGAGTCAGGAAAGTATAACGCAATACTCACATGGGCGCCCGACAGACTGAGCCGTAATGCTGGTGATTTAGGATCACTTGTCGACTTGATGGATCGCCAGAAATTGGTCCAGATTCGAACCTATTCACAAATGTTCGGGAATAACCCGAATGAGAAGTTCCTACTGATGATTTTGTGCTCACAGGCAAAGCTGGAGAACGACAACCGTGGAATAAACGTAAAACGTGGCATACGTGCCAAGTGCGAAATGGGTTGGAGACCGGGCAACGCACCAGTTGGTTACATGAACCGATCCTTCAATGGAATAAAGGATATAATCCCAGACCCTGATAGAGCGCATGTAATTACTGAAATGTTTGAAAAAGCCGCTCAAGGCTGGAGTGGTAGAAGAATTAAAGCATGGCTTGATGAAATCAACTTCACGAATAAATCTGGAAAAGGCGTAGCAATAAGTCAGGTGTTCGTAATACTGAACAACACGTTCTATCACGGAGAATTCGAGTACCCCGAAGGCAGTGGCAAGGTTTATCAGGGTGCCCATAAGCCACTGATCGCAAAATCATTATTCGAACAAGTGCAGTCCAGCAGATCAATACCAAATCGTGCGGCTTGGGGTACTAAAAACTTTGCCTTCAAAGACATATTCAAATGTGGCACATGCGGGGCAAGCATCACAGCCGAAGAGAAGTTCAAGCTTAGGGTAGACGGCGGATTCAATAGACACGTCTACTATCACTGCACTAAGAAAGTAGATCCAACATGCCCAGAGCGATTCGTAAACGAAAAAGACTTGAATGAGCAACTAATCAGCTTTGTGGCTGAAAACTGTAGCACTATTAAAGTATCTGACGAGCTCGCAAGGAAAATGGTGCGACATGCCGAGATAGTAGAGCACTCGTTAGACATTAGAGGACTCGACCATGAAGACGTCGATCCACTGACGGAATACACGAGATACGTGCTTACCGGCGGGACGTATGCCGAACAAGGAAAGCTAATCGAAGGTATTAGGAGCCGATTCGTAATACGAAACAGACTACTAGAACTGTCATAAATGACTAGTTTGGTGCGTATTTATTTTGGCTTTAGTGCAGTTAATCATGGTCATGGAACCGGGTCAGTAAATGAGGCGCACAAGTAGCGTAGGGCTTCGGGTCTTCAGAAAATAACAAAGCCATGTCTCAGAGGTGAATATTATATTCAGAAACGGGTCATGTAACCCGGTCTTTACCTCTGCTGCATGGCTTGGCTGGGGTGCCAGGATTCGAACCTGGGATCATGGTACCAAAAACCATTGCCTTACCGCTTGGCTACACCCCAATAACTAAATTTTAATACCCCTTAATCAGGCATCAGTAATTGTAGCAAATCAGTCAGATTATAACCACACAACTATTGCTAATGAAACTTATCTATAAGATACTATTAGTTAACATGAAGAAGTTAGGTGATTTGATGCAATTAAAAGTAGATATCAGCAATAAGACCATCTTTAGAATATTCGCAGTAGCCCTAGTGTTCCTACTAGCTATCTATTTCGTGATGGAGGCTCGTACAGCTCTAATACTGATATTTGTATCATTCTTCTTAGCTATTGCTCTTAACCCAGTAGTTACTTACCTATCACGTCTGATGCCGCGTAAAAGCCGTGGTCTAGCTACAGCCCTAACCTATATAGGTGTATTAGCAGTACTTGGCTTTCTGATATCAACTCTTCTACCCCCTATAGCTGGACAGACAGGCCAGTTGATCGATAGTTTCCCTGGATATATAGAACAACTGCAAGAATCAGATGGTACTATTGGCTCAATAGTTAATTATTATGATTCCGGGGAAGGCGGAGATAGCCTGCAGCAAGAATTGAGTGATCGTTTCTCTGGAGCTAGTGAGCCAGTCCTAGCTTTCATGGGCCGTATATTCTCTAATGTAGTATCTACCCTAACTGTATTGGTTGTTACCTTCTTCATGCTAGTAGAGGGGCCTAGGTGGATAAAGAAATTCTGGGACTTAACGCCCAAGAACCATCGTAAACACCGCCAAAATCTAGCCGCTAAGATGTATCGCATCATCACCGCCTACGTCAATGGACAGCTACTCATAGCTACTATCAATGGTCTAGTGACCTTTATAGTGCTAAGCATTGTCGGTATCCCGTATGCCTTGTCTCTAGCTGCTATATCAGCCCTACTTGGTCTAATACCGGTTATAGGTACTACTCTAGGTGCAGTTATCATCATCGGAGTCGGCTTCTTTGAATCCCTAACAGCCGCTATTATACTAGCTATCTACTTCGTGATCTATCAGCAGGTTGAGAATAACGTTATCCAACCGGCTATCCAGTCCCGCTCTTTAGGTATGTCTCCCCTACTCATTTTGATATCAGTAATTTTAGGTTTTTCATTAGCTGGCATATTAGGTGGCTTGCTCGCTATACCTATCATGGGATGCTTGCGTATACTAATACTTGATTACATTAGCGAGCATCACCTAACTAATGTCTGAAACTAAAAACTAAGAGTAATCAATGCTAGCAACTATAGATATATCAACCTCAGCCATATTTAAGAGGCTACTTTTCGTGACCATCCTGCTGGTTCTAGCTGTATTGGCCTACAACTCACGAGATGCTATCGGAGTCTTTATTATGGCTGGGTTTATAGCCCTAGCTATGCATGGACCTATCACCAAACTACAAACCTACATGCCGAGTAACAATCGTAAGCTAGCAGCCATGATCGGGTTTTTGGTAGTAGGCTTTTTCGTATCCGTGATTATAGCTTTAATCATCCCAGTGATGGCTACACAAGTTAGAGAGCTAGCCCTGCAGGCTCCAGGCTACTTACAAGATCTATCTAGTGGCGATAATCTCATAGCTACTTGGATGCAGAGCCTAGATGTAGTAGGAAATTTTCAAAACTTCTTGAGTAATGTATCTAGTAGCCTAACTATATCAATCGATCTAATTATTAATCTAGTTAATAGAGTAGTTAATAACATCATTACTTTCCTATTTACTATAGTCCTATCTTTCCTAATGGTAGTTGAGGGGCCTGATAAGATAAGACAAATTAAGCAATTAATGCCCAAACAGTCTGAGTCTACAATTGCTGTTTTAATGCCTAAAATGTATAGAGCTGTAACTGGTTTTGTAGCTGGTCAGCTGATAATTACTTCAATTGCAGCAACTACAACCTTGATACTATTGATTGTATTTGGAGTACCGGCTCCACTATCTTTAGCCGCTGTTATCTGGGTAACTGGACTAATACCGCTAGTCGGTAACACGCTAGGTGCAGTAATAGTTATAGCTGTAGCCCTATCGCAGTCGATATTTGTTGGCATACTTTTAAGTATTTACTATATTATCTATCAACAGATAGAAAACAACGTCTTTGAACCCATTATCCAGTCTAGAACTATACAGATGACACCGCTCTACGTGATTGTTTCTGCAATCATCGGAGTGTTTGCAGCCGGCTTCATCGGGGCCTTAATCGCTATACCGATCGGCGCTTCTATTAAGATAGTTTTTGATTACTTTACAGAATCAAGCGAAGATAGAGTCACTGCGAGTGAAGAGCAAACTACTCCTGAAAACTAACAAGCTACTACAGAATAAACTAACTAGAAATTAATCTCTTGCTCCATATCTGACCGGCAGGAGTATCTCTAACTTCTAATCCTTGATCTAATAACTCTTGCCTAATCTCATCTGCTTGGCTCCAATCATCCTGCTTTCTAGCCGCTGCTCGCTTAGCTAATAGTTGTTGCTGCGCTTTGGATATATCAGCAGAATCAAGCAGCTTTAGGCCTAGAAGTTGGTCTATGAACTCTAGATACTGATTGAACTCTGCCTTTTGATTCTTACCGACTAGGTAGTTACTAATAACATTGAACTGGGAACTAAGCTCAGATAAGGTTTTGGGTGTATCTAGATCTTGACTGATGCTACCTAGTAACTTTTGCTGGTAGTTTATAAAACCTATCTTGGTGTCCTCATCTACTAGCTGGTAGCGCAAATCTGCTACTGCCTGCATAGTTTCTAATCTATTACTAGCAGCATCTAGGACTTCCCAGGAGAAATCTATACTTGATCTGTAATGTGATTGCAGTATTAGTAGTCTAAGCGCCATAGGATTATAGCCTTTATTAACTACATCCTTAATGGTATGGAAGTTCTTGGCTGATTTAGCCATCTTAGACTTATTGATATTTAGGAAACCACTATGCAGCCAGTATCTCACAAAAGGTTTCTTACCAGATATAGATTCCATCTGGGTAATTTCTGCTTCATGGTGCGGGAAGATTAGGTCTATAGCTCCACCATGGATATCATACTGTGAACCAAATTCCTTTTCGGTAATAGCAGTATCTTCTATATGCCAGCCGGGTCTGCCGCTGCCGAAAGGCGCTGGCCACTCTGGCTCTTCTGGTTTAGAGAACTTCCATAGACAGAAGTCATTCCAGCCACGTTTCCTATCGCTCTCATCTATACGGCTTCTGGCATCATTTTCCTGAACATCTTTCCGGCCAGATAGCTTGCCGTAGTCTTTGAACTTGGCTATCTCAAAGTATATGCCATCACCATCAACTAAGTAGGCAAAGCCTTTATCAAGCAGTGTCTGGATTTGGTTGATAATGTTATCGATGTAATCAGTAGCTTTAGCGTATTTATCAACAGAAGTGTTATTGAGAGTCTCCATATCCTCTCGGTAGGCGCTTTCATACTCTCTGGCTACCTCTTCCCAGTCCCTACCCTCTTCCTGAGCTCGTAAGATAATCTTATCGTCAATATCGGTAATGTTCTGCAAGTAAATCGTCTTATACCCCAAAGCCTTTAGAGTTCTAGCTAGTACATCCATCTGGACGTAAGTTTTGGCGTGGCCTATGTGAGAGCGATCATAGACTGTAGGGCCACAAACAAATAACTTCACCTCATCTTCTTTTAGAGGTTCAAAGTCCTCTAGTGATTTACTTAAAGTATTATGTAGTTTCAGTTGACTCATAATATTCCTTGATATATTTATCAGCGATACTTACCAGTTTGTCTCTAGCGTCTTTAGCCGATCTTGCCTCTAGTCGGCCTCCAGCAGCTAGATCGTGACCGCCTCCACCTACTTCTTCAGCTATCTTTCTAGCTACCGGTATATGGGCTCTCATAGTTACAGTGAATAGGTTATGGCCGACATCGGTAATACCGATACTTAATTTAACACCTTTAACACTAAGTAGCTCATATTTGATGTATTCGGATATTGAACCTCTGGTTTTGAGCCACTTTCTCAAACGCTTACTGGTGGTATATATAGCTACTTGGTTATCTAGGTAGTATTTAGTTCTGGTAGCTAACTTGTTCTTGGCCTTGTATGTTTCAGGGTCAATTGCAAAGGCTTGATCGTATTCGTAGTTGATATCGGCGATATTAATACCATATTCTAATAACTCAGCGGCTATCTTGAATGTTTCCGGTCGGACTTTATCGATAGTGAATTTACGAGAATCATACATATAGGCTAGTAGTACGTATCTAGCGGCTTCTTTATCTAGTTGCCAACCTAGCTCTTTAGCTATCTTATAGACTATTTCAGCAGCAGCTGGAGCTTTATCGTCAATAATCTTAAGATCGGCAAAATTAAAAGCACCGGCCATTTCAGGGTGATGATCGATAACGATGAATTTCTTCTTTTTCAAGCTGTCCCCTTGGACTTTCAGACTAGTTCTAATCAACTTATCATCAGGAGTATCAGCTATAGCAACAGTGTCGTAGTGCTCGGGAAACTCATCAGTAAAGTATTTGCCAAATATTTCCTTATTAGCGCCTCTTAACTCTTTAACACACACCAAGGTACTAGCTACATTGATAGAGTCTAGTCCTAGCTTCATAACTACAGCAGCTGCTAGAGAATCTAAATCTGGATTATCGGGTTGTAGTAATACGACATGTTTAGAGTCAAGTAATATATTGTCTAGCTGTTTAATTAGTTGTTGGTTCATACTGCTTGCCTACCTTCCAGGGCTCTACTTAATGTGATCTGATCGGCATACTCTAGGTCACTACCCATTGGTAGGCCTCTAGCTAATCTAGTAATTTTGATTTCTGGTAACATCCGGCGGATATAGTGAGCTGTGGCCTCACCCTCTACGCTAGGATTGGTAGCTAGTATCAGCTCCTCTACCTCATTTGACTCTACTCTCATCTTAAGACTCTCTAGATTCAAATGTTCTGGGCCGACACCATCTATGGGTGAAATGATGCCGCCTAGTACGTGGTAGACGCCGTCAAAACTACCGGCTCGTTCAATAGCAATAACATCTAGAGCATCCTCTACGATAGCTATAACTGAGCTGTTGCGCTTAACATTGTTGCAGATATGGCAAACATCCTCACTAGTTAGGTTGTAGCAAGTCTCACACTCCTTGATATTGATGTGCAATCCAGCTAGCGCCTCAGCTAACCTGCTAGCCTCTCCCTCGCCTCTTTTTAGGATTGACATAGCTAGCCTCTCAGCAGTTCTAGGGCCAACACCTGGTAATTTACTTAATTCTGTAACTAGATCTTCGAGGGCTTTAGGCAGCATTATATTCCTAAAATCCTAGGTTACCGAAATCTGCACTAGCTGATTTCATCTTATCAGCGGCTATTTGTTGAGATTTACTGATCGCTTGGGTGATGGCTGATTCTAGCCATTTCTCTAACTTGGCAATATCTTCGGTAGCTGCCTCATCGATAGTGACTGACTTAACTTTCTGCTCACCATTAATCTGTATAACTACAGCACCATCACCGGCACTGACTTCAACGACTTCTTTACTAAGTTCTTTTTGCAGTTTTTTTAGTTGCATTAGCTGTTTGGGATTCATACTTACATATACCTCTTTAATTAGTTATT
>JBBDOS010000003.1:7839-129893 GCA_040876925.1 Saccharimonadales bacterium (SeqCode)
AGTTGCATTAGCTGTTTGGGATTCATACTTACATATACCTCTTTAATTAGTTATTTAACTACCATTATATCAAGCTTATAGCGGTGTGGCTAAATGATTACTATAGAATATTAGTACTCGTTTAGTAATTTTTGTATCTGACTCTTCAACTCACCTAGCTTGTTTTGTGTTGTATCCCATACAATATCTATATCCACACCAGCATAGTCATGTATTAATATGTCGCGCATTCCAGCTACCGGTTTCCAAAGTATTTCACTATGCAGTTGCCTATATTCATCAGGTATATTTTTAGTAGCCTCACCTATAATTTCAAATCTTCTAATTACAGAGTCTTGCACTCCTGTGTTTTCTAGAAATTCTTCTTTGGATAATCCTTCAGTATACTCTTCGATTTTCTCAATACTTTCTAATATATCAAATAGGTATGCCTTTATGTTTTTGCTCATAAGATAGGTATCTGATCCTTTAAAATGTTTTCTTTGCGGTGAGGATTGAGAGAGTTATATGTTATAACGTCTATATCACGGCTTAGTTCTTCACAAAGATCTATACGTAGTCCTGCTAAATCAAAAAGTGTACTACCCTCTGGTAGTTCTACTAATATATCTATGTCACTGCTAGTATTATCTTCTCCACGGGCTACAGAGCCAAAGACAGCAGCTTTAGTAACTCCGTACTTGTTTAAGATTGGTTTGACACTAGAGATTAGCTGCTGTTTTTCTACTGTTTTCATACTTACTAAGAATAACAAAAATGGCCCAATTTGTCATTTTAAATACCAGAGGCTAAGCAACTATTCTACTCCAAGGTAGTATTTGTTTATAGTATATAAAACAATACCTTATCAACCCTTAAAGTTGATTGATATTCCTCACCCTCAGCTACATCAACATCTAACTCATCAGCTAGATCAATAGATACTTCGTTATTAACCACCAACAATACATCATAGTCGCCTGCATCTATCTCTGCACTGCCTGAGTAGTAGTTAATATCGGTTATATCTCCTAGTAAATACCTAATTGGGGTTAAGCTATCACTACCAGCAACTACTAGATAGCTACTAGCTTCATCCTCATCTTCACTGCTATCTTCTAGCACATACTGAGCTAATTCATAGCTGTGCTCATAACTAGCCTCTATAGCGGCTGGAGAGTTGGCCCAGGCTATGAAGTAGCGATTGTAGTTATATATAGTACTAGTTGCTACAGCTAGAACCACTACAGCTGCACCTATATGCCAGGCGATTGGGTTAAATGGAAATACTCCCTTCCATCTCATTAATAGATCACTTAAACCTACAGCTACTAATATATAGATGATCGGTATCGCTGGTGCCATCATCGTAGCGCTAGGTGCTAGCTCGGGACGTAAGATAGTAGCTACAAGCACTGTCACGCCGAGTAATATTATTAAGCTCATGTAGCGGATATTGCGCCATTTAATGAAAGCTAAGATTAAACCTAGGATAAAGAGAATGCCGCTAAATGCATCTAAGTGAGCAACTCTAGGTAAGTTATATATAGCTGAGCTATCGCCGCTAATATGTAACATCATTAAAGTGCTAATAAGAGCTGAGAACATACTGCTAATACTAGCTACTTCAAAGTTAAGCCCTCTTTCTAGTAGTGAATATATTAATAGGGGCAGTAATATAGCTACAGCGGCTAAGAGCATGATAGCTATAGCTTTATACATCCTCTTTAATTTATCCTTATGCACCAACCATGTGTAGGATAATATCGCCACAATAGTTAGGGGTATAATCCAGGAAAATGGATAGATGTATAGGCTTAATCCTAAGGCCAAACCAGTTAATGTATACCATTTAGCTTGGTTAGTTCTAATAGCAATAGCTAGCAGCCACATAATTAAAGGTAGTATCAACATAGCTAGGGAGAAATCTAGCCCTAGCCTACCTATTTGAGTTGCCCAGGCTGATGAGGCCATGAAAAACATAGCGATTAAAGCTGCTCGCTTAGAGAACCAGCTTTTAGCTGCAAAATAGACCACTACAACAGCAGTGATAGATATTAAAGCCGGTAAGATCCTCAGTGCCAAAACACCATTATTAGCTACCAGAGCTACTAAGCTTTGTAGGTATGTGAAGATAACTGATGAGCCAAGTTCATTTACTGCTAGAGGTACCAGCTCTCCGCTAGCTATATTATTAGCGGCTAAGCCTACAGTTGCTTCTGATGGGTGTAAACCAGCCGGCAAGTAATCAGTAGGCCAAATCACCTTCCACAAACGGAAAAAGGTTGCTACCGCTAGAGAGGTTATTAAGATAGTCCAATCACGATGATCTATTACCCAGTCTGAGACGGTGTCAAATATCTCGCGGATTTTTCTCATTAGGGTAGATAGTTGATCAAATAGTGTGTTCATTGATATTAGCTTATAGCCTATTGTCTTTGTTTTTCTATTTCTCTAAACTGAGTCTTTTCGGCATGGAAGTAGAGCTCTACTTGTCCAGTAGGACCATTTCTGTGTTTTTTGACAAACAAATCAGAAAGGCCCTGCCTATCAGTATCAGGGTTATAGTATTCTTCACGGTATAGGAACATAACTACATCAGCATCTTGCTCAATACTGCCGGATTCACGCAAGTCAGCTAACTGGGGTATCTGAGGGTTTCTAGATTCAACACCCCTAGATAGCTGGGACAAAGCCAGTACAGGTACGTTTAGTTCTCTGGCTAGACCTTTGAGTCCTCTAGATATTTCCGAAACTTCTTGGACGCGGTTCTCGCCGTAATTACCTCTACCGCTCATTAGCTGTAAGTAGTCAACTATTATTAGTCCTAGTCCATGCTGGCTCTGTATACGTCTGGCTTTAGTGCGCATATCCATAACATTAGCCATCGGTGTATCGTCTATGAATATGGGGGCTTCTGATAATACACCCATAGCATCACCGATTTTGGCAAAATCTTTATCATCTAGATTACCAGTTCTTAATTTCCAGGAGTCTACTCCAGCCTCAGCACTAAGTAGCCTATCGACTAACTGTTCCTGACTCATCTCCAGGGAGAAGAGTCCGACCGGTATACCCTCATCTATAGCTACGTGGTGAGCTATATTGAGAGCAAAAGACGACTTACCCATAGCCGGTCTAGCAGCTAGTATCAGTAGGTCTGAGTTTTGCAAGCCGGCTAGTATGTTATCTACACTACGAAAACCGGTAGATACACCTCTGAGCTTACCTTTATCTTTACTCAACTCTTCAATACGATCAAAGCTTTCACTCAAGACATCTCCTATAGAGCGGAAAGCCTGACGGTTCTTATTATCTGATACGCCGTAAAGTAACTGCTCGGCTTGATCTATTAATTCAGCCGTATCTTGACTATCGCTATAGCCTAAGTTAGTAATTTCTTGAGCGGCACCAATCAATCTTCTAAGAGTGGCTTTTTTAGCCACTATATCAGCGTATTCCTCTACATGAGCAGCACTTGGTACAGAGTTAGCTAGATCGGTAATATAGCTAGCTCCACCGACTTTATCGATGATACCGCTACTCTCTAACTTCTCGGTAACAGTTAATACGTCTATGGGGCGACGTTGTTCATATAGCTGCAAGATGCTAGAAAATATTTGATTGTGCCTAGTTTCATAGAAGTCATTGCTACTTACTATATCGGCTATTTTAGTCATAGCTTCCTGGTCTATTAAGATAGAGCCTATTAAACTAGACTCTGCTTCAACGCTTTGTGGTGGTATTTTGCTGTTTTCAGCCACTTCAATAACTCCCCTTAGTAACCTCTCTTTTGAATGATTGAGGTGTAGTCAATATCATACAGCCTCACCTCCTAGTATGCTAGTAACTTGAGCGATAGCATCTAGATCTTCTTCGTCTTTAATTACTGGTTCGTCAATCTTCTGACTTTTCTCTCGTCTAGATTTTAGAGAAGACGCACCAACTATCACTTCGAGCTCAACATTACTTCCAGTAGCTTGCTTGAGAGCTTTGGTGATTAGCTCGTAATTACTGGGTTCAATGAGCCTTTTGTAATGAAACTGAAACTTAACTTCAACCTTGCATTTTTCATCATCTAACATAGCATCAGTATTAGCTAGTAGTGAGTATAGTGATTGGTTCTTAGCCTTAATAATACTTAGAGCCTTCAGCCAAGTTTGATTATCTAGTGATTTTGATTTACTAGTATCGGTCTTATCTGCTGCCTCCTTATTACTAGACTTTTTAGCTTTAGCAGTGGGCTCTGGCATCTGGGCTTGATTTTGAACACTAGTTTTAGAGTTGTCCTTACTCTCACTTGTTTTTTTAATCTTTTTAGCTGCTTGTTTAGCTTCTTTCTTTTCTTCTTTACTGCTGCCCCCACCACCCTCTTCTGTATCAGCTTGAGTCTTAGATGGTTGCTGCTTAGTTGCACTATCGTTATTTGCATTAGTGTTTTTTAGCAGTAATACTTCCAGAGCAAACTCTATATGGGTTAAATTATTCGGTAGTCTAGATAGACTTTCTAATAAAGAGCTTAAGGTGTCAAAAGGTTCATTTTTGGCTAATCTATCTCTTAGTTCTGAGCGCAAAGTTATTAGAAGTTGCTTGATAAGTATTTGTGGTGATACACCGCTATTTATCATGCCATCATATAGCCTGATAACTTCCTGACTATCCCCCGCCTCAACGCTGTTTAATAGCTTATTAATATCTTTTGTCTCAGCTAGACCGACTAGTGATTCTACTGCTTGAACAGTAATTTTTTTAGTAGAGTTTGTACCGACTTGATCAAGCAAACTGATACTATCACGCATACTACCCTCACCTAGCTCGGTAATTAACTCCAGAGCTTCATCATCAATCTTAATTTTTTCTAAATCAGCAATCTTGCGCAAGTGTTTGGTGACAGCTTGAGGGCTAATTGGCTGAAATGGAAAATGTTGTGTACGAGAAATAATTGTCTGAGGTAATTTATGTGGTTCAGTGGTAGCTAGTACGAATATGACATGAGATGGTGGCTCCTCCAATGTCTTAAGCAGTGCGTTAAAAGCTGCTGTTGATAGCATATGTACTTCATCAATGATATATACCTTGTATTTGCTGTAGTTAGGAGCCACGTGGACTTTTTCTCTAAGCTCTCTGATTTCCTCTACCCCATTATTGCTAGCTGCATCTATTTCGATAATATCGGGGTGATCAGTAGCTTCTTTGAGATCATTGACTCTTCTAGCCAGTATCCTAGCTGCTGAAGTCTTACCAACTCCTCTAGGCCCTGTGAATAAGTAAGCATGAGAAATAGAGCCAGCTTTAATAGCGTTCTCTAAAGCTTGAGATACGTAGTCTTGTCCAACTAGTTCGGAAAAGTCAGCAGAGCGATAGTGACGATATAGAGCTAGTTTGCCCAATTTTGTTTTGCCTCCAAAAACTTTGTTTACTTAAATAGTATGACTGAAAGTAGGCTCAAATTAAAGCCTAGCTATATTCAAAAAGCGTCTGTATATGAGACGGCTTAAGACTAGTCAGTGATAGCTGCTTCGATAGCAGCCCACTCAGCTGTTTCATCCTCAGGTACTACTATAGTGACTTGATCACCAGCCTGAGCTTTGAAGTAAGTTACACTAGCTAGTAACACTCTATATTCGGTATCATCTACCTTAACGTAGTATTGACCATTTCTTTGCTCTACATTACCGATAAGTTTCTTGCGCGGTACTGGACCTATCTGCTTATAGATAAAAGTACCATCATCAGCAATGGTTAGTTTCAAAATATCACCTTGAACTAATTTTGACTTAGAAGCGTAGTTAGCTGGTACTGGATAAGTCTTTCCGTCTGGGCCAATCATATTCTGGCCATCGAATACGCCTTCGATAACTTTACCGATATCTTCACTACTAGTGCGGTGCGAGCTAGTCTCTTCATCACCAACCAAGCTAATTAATAGCTCTTTAGCTGCGGCTACACTTGTTTCTGCTTCGTCAAGTAGCGCTCTTAAGCGTTTTATTTGTTTGTCTGCTATGTCTGCCATTTTTGTGTCCTTTTAAAAACGTAGGATAAAGCTCCCTATGCTTTTTCCTCTAAAATATAACTATACTAGTAGTATTATACAAAAGTCAAAAAATTTATTCAACTTTTGTTGTTATGACTACATTTTTAACACTATAGCTTGAGTCTCACCTAGAGTGGGGTTTAATATACCCCACTCTAGAAAGGTTTAAGCTTATTTAGCTAATTAGGCTAGCTCTACTGTAGCGCCAGCTTCTTCTAGCTTAGTCTTAGCTTCCTCGGCCTCTTCCTTAGGAGCATTCTCCTTAACGGCCTTAGGAGCACCATCTACTATAGCTTTACTTTCTGCTAGACCTAGTCCAGTAATCTCACGTACTGCTTTAATAGCGTTAATCTTGTTAGCGCCAGCATCGGTTAGAGTGATAGTGAATTCGCTCTTTTCTTCTGCTGCGGCATCATCATCTCCACCTGCTGCTGGAGCTGCTGCTACGGCTGCTGGAGCTGCTGCTGATACACCGAAGTGATCTTCTAGTACTTTAACTAGTTCACTAAGATCTAGTGCACTTAAAGACTCTATATCTTTAACGATCTTTTCAAATTTCTTAGGTATTTCTACCTTGTCTTCTTTCTTCTCTTCCTTCTCGGCTGCTTTAGCCTTAGTTGCTTCTTTCTCTGCCATGATATCTATCTCCTTATTTACTTTAATTTAAACTTAAATATTTAAAAAGCTCTTGTCTTAGCTCTTAGATTGAGCGGCTTTATCTAGCACTGTAACTAATCCGCGTAAATTACCTGATAGCACACCTACCATACCTGATAGTGGCGCTGCTACTACGCCGACTACTTGGCCAAGGAGTACTTCCTTAGGTGGTAGATCGGCTAGGCGACCTACTTCTTCTGCAGATAGCACCTGACCCTGATTATCTATAGCCATAATTGGCTTTAAGCTATCGTTTTTCTTAGCATGATCGGCGATAACTTTGGCTGCTATAATCGGATCATCATAACCGAAAGCCATAGCTACAGGTCCTTCTAGCTCGGATAAATCTACTTCCTTGTGAGTATCGGCTACCGCTAATTTAAGCATAGCGTTTTTAACTACACGGAAGCTACCGCCCTGATCTTTGATCTGTTTTCTCAAAATTTGAGAGTCCTGTACAGATAGACCGCTATAGCTAGCTAGAACACTTAAACTGCTCTTGCTAAGCTCTTCTTTCAGAGCCGTTACTTGAGCTTCTTTCTCTTGTCTGGATATAGCCATTATTTGGCCTCCCTTTTTTGATTGATTTTATTAGTGAGCATTAAAAAATTCTTTGGGTTATCGACCTAAAAACCAAAGACTTATATATTGCTATAACGTTTGTCACTATATCTATATATAGGTTTAGTGACTTCCGCCTAGGTAGTCTTAATCTATTAAGTCCTTATATATAGGACGGCTACTGTCTCTGGCTCACTAGGAGATAATATACACCTAGAAACAGGTTCTTGTCAAAACAAAGAATATATCTCTAGACCCTTGACATAACCTACCCCTATCTTGTAGTTTATCTAATATGTTAGGGCAATCTATAAATTACGCACCAATAAGTAACTACCCGTTTATTAACGGTCTGGTACTGATTGTGGGTTTTACTAAATAGGTTGAAGCTGCTGACATAAGAAAATAACACGAAAAACATCAATCCCAGGACTTCAACCAAAGAAGACCTGGGATTTTTAATTGATAGTGGTTTGATGAGAGTTTTAAAGCAAAGATTTTCATGGAATCATTGCAGATTCCACTTCTTAAGGTATAGCCTTGGGATGCACCTTAAAAAGCGGGAGAAAGGGATGAGTCTAGAGCGTACTAGCTAAGGAAGAGCAAGTACTACCCAACTCAAAACAAAGGGAGAGGGCTATCATGGTAACCTCGGTAAAGAGTAAGACTACTCAACGTCAAGAGGCAGCTATCAGGAGTATTCCTCTGCTTGTTGATGAGCTTGAAGTAGGAGCAAGAAGCTTGGATGAGAACGCTATAAATCTGCTCTACGGCGAGTATCGGGCCTACTATTGCTCGAGAAGGCCTTTCAGGAGCACGATTTACAAGTGCAAGCACCTCAACCTCGAGCATCTATTCGAGCACTCAGGTGTGAAGTCCATGCTTAAGTACTTGAGAGTTCCTCAGACAACCAGAAAGGACGAGGCGCTCTGTGCTCTTCAGATTCTATTGAATCAGGTCAGGGATACTTCAAGCAACAAAGAAGCTACTATGGCTTGACTCATCTCTCCGGGATAGTGTGCTGCGAAGGCGTTAAGAAGCGCACCTCACTAGAAGTTTTGTGGGGGCCACTATCCCGACTGGGGCAGCAGGCTACTGGGCCATCTGGATGAAGATCCATCCACGGCTTTAGTCTGCTGCCCCTACCACTTCTTTTACTCCCGCTTTTTTAACTTTTAGACTAAATAATAGTTATGCATGCTAATTACTACAAAGTGCTGTAATATTTCTATTATAAGGAGCTTTTAGTAATTATGGAGAAACTAAAGCATATTGACCCTGTAGAATATAGGGAAAATCGTGAACCGGATTATCAATACCAAGAACTACTAAAAAGAATTGTCTCTAACGGTAGAATTACTAATTCCGGAATGGACGAGGAGTCTAAACAGGTACTGGGGCATATTATGTATTTTGACCTAGAGAATGGATTTCCTATGATTACTGAACGCGACCTAATGGAGTCTATTAAGACTAATTCTGACGAGTATGTATCTGACTTGTCTGAAAGACACTTCAGAATGAGCGCCAGACAAGGTCTAGGTGAGATTATAGGCTTTATAAATGGAGCTAGAACAGTAGAGGAGCTTGAGAAATATGGTAATAAATGGTGGAAGCTATGGGCTACTCCTGAGAAATGCGCTAAGCGCGGTTTAGAACCAGGAGACTTAGGCCCAGGTTCTTATGGCGCTGCATTTCATGATTTCCCTATGGCTAATGGTGAAACATTTAACCAATTTGCTGCTATTATTCAGCAGATAAAAGAAAGGCCTGAGCTAAGAACCCATATTATTACACCTTATATACCCTACAATCTGGTGAGAATTGAAGGTCAACAACAAAAAGTAGTGGTTGTTCCTTGTCATGGAGATTTACGTTTTGATATAGATACAGAGCGCCAAGAACTATCATTAGTACATAAACAAAGAAGTGCTGATACGCCAGTTGGTTTACCCTTCAATATGATCCACTATACTGCGTTAATGACTATGATGGGGCAAGCTACTGGTTATAGACCGAAAGAATTAGTTTATATGATCGATAATGCTCATATATATAAAAGGCATTACGATAAGGCTCTAGAAGTTATAGACAGAAGCCCTAAGCCGTTCCCTAAGCTTAAAGTTGATCCTAGTGTTAAGAATATTTTTGATTTTAGAGTAGAACACTTCACTATAGAGGGGTATGACGCTCACCCACCCATTGATATGGAAGGCACCCCTATATAATGACGAATAAGAATATAATCACAGCCTATGACAAAAATCGCATTATTGGTCATGAAGGTGATATGCCATGGCGCCAGAACCTACCAGCAGATTTAATGAGGTTTAAGGAGCTTACTCTCGGACATACTATTATTATGGGGCGAGGTACTTATGATTCTATCGGTAAACCGCTACCCAATCGTCGCAATATAGTTATCAGTAGACAGGCCAATTTAGAAATTCCTGGATGTGATGTAGTTAATTCTCTAGAAGATGCCTATGCTCTTGGAGCTGAAGAGGAAGAGTTATTCATTATTGGTGGTGCTAGAATATATCACTTAGCAATGCCTACAGTAGACAGATTGCTAGTAACCGAAATAGATGCCGAATTTGAAGGAGATACTTTTTTCCCAGAGATACCTGAAGAATGGCATGAGACTAGTAGAGAATATCATTCAGCAGATTCCAAAAACTTATATAATTACACATTTATAGAATATGAACGAAGCATATAAACCACCAGATCAACCTAGTAGCGAGCATAGTCGCGAAACTGTTTACTTAGCACATGCTAGAGAAGAGGGTCAGTTAGCGGATATGGAAGATATTGCTAAAAGAGGTATATGCTTTATGTGTCCTGAAAGTATACCTGAATTTTATGAAGAAAGAGGTGGGCTTATAGATGAGGGTGAATATTCCTATTTAGTCTATAATGGATATCCCTATGAAGGCACTCAGCACCATATAATGGCTATTCCTAAGAAGCATGTTACTAGGCTAGAAGATGTTAGTGCCGAGTTCTGGCAGGAAGCTCTTAATTTTTTTCAAGAATTAGAAAAAGAACTAAATATTACCGGCGGCTCTATAGCTATGAGATTTGGCAATCCTGCCGAAACAGGAGCAACTGCCCATCATATACATATTCATTTTATAGTACCCAATAAAGATTTAGGTCCTGATGATAAACCTGTAAGATTTAGAATGAGTCGTTCATTTAAAGATCATTAAGAGATAATGTAGCTATTTCTTTTTATCAGGATATTCCTTAAATTCTCCCCTAGATTCCCGGGGTTCTACTCCTTCTATCTTTACAACTTCTACATCAAAGTTTTTCATAACTCTTAGGCCATCTGTCATAGCATAACCTTCGACGTAGTAGCACGACTCTAAGCCAGATTCAGCAATTAGTTTAGCGCATGGCGGGCATGGAAATGTTGTTACGAATATAGATTTACCCTCTAGGCTAATGCCTTCTTTAGCGGCTTTAGCTATAAGCGATGATTCTGCATGCTGTACTGTAGATGCTTCTATACTCGAACCTCTGGTGGCGTTATTTCTCGGATCACCATCTATCCATGGACTATACTCTGTTGGAAGATGATAATTGTGGGAAGTATTAACGATTTCACCGTTTGATTCAACAATGGCCGCTCCGACTCTACGCCACCAATCAGAACTCTTGCCAGCTTCATTGTATATAGCATCAATAATTTCGCTATACCCCCTACTAGCATCAATTACTCTATCTGGTTGAACTTCTACATTAACAAAAGAATTATTACGATCCCATCTAAGAAATACAGGTTCAAAAATCACCTCCCTATCTCCCAGGTAATCCTCTCTGATTTTATGAGATATCTCATCATCTGGCATCACAATACTTGCTGGTCTAAAACCTTCCAAAGCCACTGCTCCTAGAAGCTTTACGCTACTAAATATCTCAAGAGACTCTACTATTTCCCTTGCTTTGTCTGGGCTTAATGCCCGTATATCTTTCCTTAGATGAGAGAATTGATCTAGTATATCCTGATCTAGGACGTGCATATCAGCACCTCTATATCTCTCGAACATTTCTAAATATCCTGTATGTATAACTGGCACATATGATATTAGAGACTCGTTACTTTCTGCATTATCCATTAATAGTATCCTCGAGGATTTCTTCTATTGCAGCATATACTTTTTCTCTAAGTTCATGTACTGGTACGTCTTGATTTTCAGCTATTAACTTATCAATAGAAATCTTAGTTTGATCAAAGAACTTCTCACCAAAACCTATCTGCATCCTCCTTATTTTAGCTGATGTTGAGGTTGTAGCTTGTGGAGGCAAAGATATTACCCTTTTGCAATATTCGTATAGCTCCGCAGTCTCCTTATCTGTATAGGTTTCTTGAGTGGTAATTAAAATGTCTGGACGTATTGCTTTGATTAGACCCCACTTTTCCTCATCAGCTGGCTTAATAGTTATAATATCTACACTCCTTAAGTACGATAGAAGTTTTGTGCGTTCGACCTCTGGTATGTATGGTCTATCCGGACCTTTGTGCTTCATCTTATCGTCACTATCAACACCGACTATTAGGACACTTCCTTGTTCTTTGGCTTTCTCTAAATAACCTGCGTGCCCTATATGTAGTAAGTCGAAAGATCCAGAGGTTAATACTATCTGCAGCCCTAGCTCTCTTATGGCCTCAACCTTCTTTTGTAGTTGAGAGCGGTCAGGGATAAACCTGGTTTCAAAATTAGAATAATTACCAAACAAACTTTCGTTGGATCTTCTGCTACCTTCCGATCTTATATCATTGCCGTTAGATATTAGTCTAGTATAGGTACTTAGAAGATTTTCAATTTTCTTTCTAGCTTCTTCTTTAGGCGTTTCCTCTACTATAAATGCAAGGGCTGTGTTAATTATTTTACCTCTAAGATCTTCCGCCTCAAACTGCCTAAACTCATACCAAGTTTTTTTATTCTGCCAGTAAAGTTCTGTGCGCAGTGATTCATTTTGTCCGTGTTCTGCAAATATAGCTGTATCTATACTCTCAAATGCATCTGATATGATATCTTGCTGGCTTTCTAGGAATTTTCTTATGGGTGGGTACTTTTTACTGTACTCCATTAACATGATTATCTGATTAGATAATACGTTAGCACACAACCATTTTAAGTGATTAGACAATACAGCATCCTCTGCTTCATAAGCTTTCTTGTAGGCGATTAGTCCTATCCTAAGGTAACTAACTTTTTGTATAGCGTCGAAAGCTTGACCTAATTCCGAATACCTATCAAAGACAGTTCTCTCTATTAGCATTCTAGTTTTTATATCTATGTCTCTACCTATAATCTCTTCGGCTACTTTACGGTATGCGTCTTTTTCTCTACTTTCTACATCTACAGTTTTTTGATCGTAGGCAGTATTCCCTGTCTCTACCTCCCCCCAATTATTCGTTATTGCTGCAAACAGCAAAACTTTTTCTTGTTCTTCACTAAAGCTTACGGCTCTATTTGTGTCTGTATTGCGGCACTCATTAAGAAAAGCTCTGGTCATACCATAGATTAAGGGCATATGCTTTAAACTATCTATATCTACCCCTAGTGTGTCTACCCAATCTTCATCACTTATATGTTCTGGCTTAAACCTCGCGAACCTTATAGACTCATTAAGTTTCTGGCCAAAATCAGACTGAATGAAGGAATTATGGGCTTCGATGAATACAGAGCTATCTTCAACTATTGATCTTGTTTCTTGCTGTTCCACTTCTGCCCTCTTTTAAAACAACTACTCAGAAGAGATTATTACACAGTAGGTAACATATAACCAAGCATGAGCTTTTTGGTTTATGATAGATATAACAAGGAAGAAACAGCCTTTTAATAAGTAGCTTTTAATCTGATAACATATAAATACCTAATATAAAAAGGTATTTGATGGAATTTATTGATGGATATAGTTTTAATAACCCTAATCTACTAGCTCCATTAGCGGATATTACCAATAGAGATATCGGTGAGCCACCTAGCAATAGTCATGAAGATGAGATGTATTATCAGAAATTAGTTCAAGCTACAGCCGATACTATCATCAACCTCATAGAAGATGGTTTGGATAACTATGCCGATCTAGAGCAAGTATTAAAAGAGCATGCCTATGTTCCCTACACAGTTATATCCCACGCACTCCTTAAACTAGCTAACCAAGAGTTGATAGTGTGGCAATCAACATCAAATATCAGTGGCAGTGATATGAGTTAATCGGGCCTACTTTATAGCTTACTTAAATCTAACTTGATACCAGGGCCCATACTGCTGGTAATGACTATTTTTTGTAAATAAACGCTCTTTATGGAATTAGGTCTAGCTGCCTTAACAGCCTGGATTAATGTATCTAAGTTTTCTTGAAGCTGATCTGGCTTATAGCTAGCTCTACCCACTATTTGGTGAATGACACCATATCTATCTACCCTATACTCGATACGGCCTGACTTTAATTCTTTAACTGTTTTGGCTACATCTGCAGTTACAGTACCGGCTTTAGGGGAAGGCATTAATCCTTTAGGTCCTAGAACCTTGGCCTGCTTACTTAAATCCTTCATAACATCCGGATGGGCTACTAATATATCAAACTCTGCTTTGCCCTTACTTATTTTATCTAGCAAGTCTTCGTGCCCTACTAAATCAGCACCAGCTGCTTTAACTTTATCTGCATCTTTTTCAGGTACTATCGCTGCTACACGTTGTGATTTACCACTGCCATGAGGTAAGACTACATGACCCCTAACCAACTGGTCTGATTGCTTAGGATCTACGCCTAGATTGATATGCGCTTCTATAGCCCCGTCAAACTTAACAGTTGATGTTTTGATAGCTAGTTCAACTGCTTCTTCTAGGCTATATTCTCTGCCCTTTTCTACTTGAGCGTAGGCATCTTGATAGCGTTTGGAGGCGCGCAAATGCCTAGGTCTTGCTGGGTTAGGCTTAACTTTAGGTTTCTTATCTTTCTTGTCTCCCTTGTCTTTATTAGCTTTTTTACTATCTTTAGCCTTATCTGATTTTGAATCAGTAGTAGCCTCCTCATCTTTAGCATCACTTTTCTTACCTTTTTCGTTTTCAGCTAAAGAGCTAAAGACTGCACTGCGCAAATCATCAACTTTCTTAAATTCATCAGGGTTTAGATCTAATGTGGCGGCATACTCATTGAGTTCGCCGCGCTTCATCTTCTTAATTTCACTTTCGCTTATTACTGCCATTTGTTACCTCCTAGTGGTGCTAGCGGATGTTTTAATTAACACCCTCCCAACAGATTAATATTTATTACTCTACCTCAACACCCATGCTGCGAGCCGATCCGGCTACTACCTTTTTAGCTGCTTCGATATCATCAGTGTTCATGTCTTGCATCTTCTCTTCAGCTATCTCAGTTAATTGAGCCTGAGTTAGTTTGCCTACCTTTTCTTTATTAGGCTCAGAAGAGGCCTTATCTATACCAAGTTTTTCTCTGATGATATCGTCGGTCGCTCTACCTTTGATCGTAAAGTCAAAACTACGATCATCATAGATAGTGACGTAGACTGGTAAATCGCCCCTCATCTCCTTGGTTTGTTCGTTAAATGGGTTGATAAAGTCCATCATATTAACACCATACTGACCCAGTATGGAGCCTACCGGCGGAGCTGGTGTAGCTTTACCGGCTGGTATCTTCATCTTAATATTTGCGATTACTTCTTTGGCCATCTTGATTTACTCTCTTTCTTATATAGTCTTATATAAACTTATTTATCTAAACTTTCTCTACCTGCAGTGAATCTAGCTCCACTGGAGTTTCTCTACCGAATATATTGACCAAGACCTTGATTTTGCCTTTTTGCTCATCAATTTCGGCAACATTACCATCAAAACCTTTGAAAGGTCCATCAGTAATATTAACTGGCTCACCTTCAGTAAAGTTAATCTTGTATTTGGGTTCTTCAACACCCATACGTTTCTTAATAGAACGTATTTCATCATCATCCAAGGGACTAGGCTCTTCACCGCTACCTACAAAGCCGGTAACATTTTGAGTATTACGAATAGCATACCAACTATCATCAGTTAGAATCATCTCTATTAGTACGTAGCCCTGGAATATCTTATTCTCGACTACTTTCCTCTTACCGTTCTTGATCTCTATCTGCTTCTCTTTCGGTACTATAACGTCAAATACCTTATCACCTAGATCTAGAGATTCAACTCTCTGTTTGATACTCTCAGCTACCTTATCCTCATAGCCTGAATAGGTATGTAGTACGTACCACTTTCTATTTGCTTTTAATGTCTTGTTGTCGCTCATAATTTATATACCCTTTTTATATAGTTATTATCTTTAGAGGCCTAGGATTAAGTTTTGTAAGACTTCGATAAGACCGAAATCTACTGCGGCTATAAAACCACCCATTAACCCAGCCATTACAATAACAACAATAGTTAGCTTAGTAGCAGTTTGTCTATTTGGCCAAGTAACTTTCTCAAGTTCCTGCCATGACTCCTTAAAATAAGTCAATAAGGCCTTCAAAACCTAGTAACTCCTTGTTTATACCGCCATAAAGGCAGCTTTTAACGTTTAATGATTAAAAAAGAAAAAACCTATAAATGTATAGGTCTTTTGTCAATAGTACTACTTCTTAGAGCCTCTAGTCAATACAAATGTAGGTTTATTTCTTAAGAGCTAGCTATTATTCCTGGACTTCCTCTACCTCTTCCTCATCTTCAGTTTCCTCTACTGGGGCAATAAACTCTCCATCTTTATACGTCCATCCAGGACCAGCTACACCCTCCACCTCTATTAGTTCTGTGCCCTCTGGTGGAGTGTAGGCAGTCTTACCATCCCAAACTATGACGTTGGTGACATTACCGCTTTTATCAACGACTGCATATCTTCCCACGATACCTCCTCTAATTAGTTTCTTAGTTATTAACTCTTATTCTAATTAAGATTATAGCAAATCTTTTATGCTAGGATAATAATATATGTCAGAATCAATTATCCTGCTAGCCTCTCTATACGTTATAGGACAGCTAACCTATGGCTTTAAGGTTAAGTATGCTGATGTAGGTGTTGAAAATAGCCGGGATGACCAGGATAACGATTCAGATTCTAGCAGTAAGGATGATAACCTACCGACCGTATCCCTGCTGATACCGGCCCGTAATGAAACTCATGCTATTACTAATGCTCTGCATAACGCCTTGTCTTTAGACTACCCAAAGCTAGAGATAATCGTGCTAGATGATCAATCTAGAGATAATACTTCTGAGAAAATTCGCTCTTTTGCCCATGATGGTATTAGGTTCATTGAAGGTCAGGTGCTACCCGATAACTGGGTCGGTAAAAACTGGGCTAACCACCAGTTAGCAGAAGCCACTAGCGGTGAGATATTAATATTTTGCGATACTGATGTTTGGCTAAATACTGATGGATTGTACCGCTTAATTAACTACATTAAATCTGCTGATACTCAAGCTATATCTGTTACGCCTAAATTACTACCCGATAGCAAACTGGAGCTATTAATCTTTCCCGTACTTCACTGGCTACTTATCAGTAGTTCATACTTTAAAAGCAGCAACTATCTATCCTACGGTGGTTTAATCGCTTTTGATAAAGAAGCTTACTTACGTCACGGTGGGTATAGCAAATATTTCGATAAAGTATTACCAGAACTATGGACAGCTAAAGACTTTAATAGGAGTTCTAGTCTAGAATTTAAGACTTTCAGGAATAATAACTTTAATTTCACTTTCAAGAAAAAACCCTCTAGCTTGTTTGAGTCTAGAGTTAGATACTTAAGGCCTATGTATCATGGCTTTCCTTTCATAGCCGCTAAACACTTACTCTATACCACTATTCCTTTATTAACCTTGTATCTAGGCAGTCTCTGGCTATACGTAGCTGTAGCTTTGATATACTCCCTATCGCTATATAAACAGACTAAGTATTGGTGGTTGATACCGATTACGCTACCGGCTATTGCGGTGGCTGAACTAGCGGCATTAGGTCTATCCTTCTGGAACCACTGGCGCAACAAGGTGTCCTGGAAAGAACGTAGTCTGTAAAGATTTATATAAGATCACTACCTAAATTACTTTTATTCAAACCAGACTTTTAGCTTGAGGTCTTTTCTCTATCCCCGCCATCTTCTTTATCCACTCTAGTCTTAGGGTGTTTAGGGATCATGCAGTAAAAGGTAGAACCTTTATTTAACTTACTCTCAAACCAGACCCTACCACCCATAGACTCTATTAATCTCTTAGTGATATATAGTCCTAGACCCGTACCACCACTTTTCCTAGTCCGATAGTCTTCTGAACGATAAAACTTCTCAAAAACATGTTTCTGATCAGCTACTGAGATACCTATACCACTATCTTTAACTGATATAACAACACCGCCATCATCGTCTTTATCTAGATGAGCAGCTAGAATAATATCTCCAGATTCAGTGTATTTAATAGCATTAGTTAGAAAGTTTTGCATCACTTCTTTAATAGCATCCAAGCTAGTCCAGATTGAGCCGATATCTTTATCTATATCAAGTTTAAGCTTTAAGCCCTTTTCTCCAGCTTGCTTACTATAATCATCAACTGTCTTCTTTAAGAACTCTTGGATATCTATCTCACCAACTTTTAGTTGCAGTCTACCCCGTTCGGCCATAGCTAGTACATGCAGGTCATCAACTAAATTACTCAAGAAGACTACATTCTCATGAGCCTGCTCAAGTAATTCTTTACCATCATCAGTTAGCTGATTAGCAAATTTAGGCAGCATAGCAGTTGATATGTTAGCCTCGGCTATAGCTATTGGAGTGCGTAGTTCATGAGAAGCTACCGATATGAACTCGTCTTTTTGTTCATCCAGAGATTTCTTCTTAGTAATATCACGAAGCAAGATGATGAATCCTTCCTGCTCTCTATCTGCGCCTGATGTAGATATGGCTGATATATTGATGCTTAAATTAATACTTGAGCCATCTCCGGCATCAAAACTTACATCATCGCGCATCAAAGACCCACCAGCCTTAATAGCATCGGTTATTAGATCTACCGACTCTTTTTTGCTGTTTTTAAAGCCTGCTAATTCGTTGATATTAAGATCTTGTAAGGTTTCATTGGTATCAAATAGTTCTAAGACTGCACCATTGTACAACAATATCTTCCCTTTTTTATCTGTGGCTACTACAGCATCTCGCATACTGTTAATTAGCCGGAGTAATCTGGCTCGCTCGAAATATAGGCTCTGATTATCTTGCTTATGGGTGTTAGTTTCTGCCTGCTGATAAGCTACTACTCTCTCAAAAAGTATAGCTAAAAAGGTTAATCCGGCCATATACAGCGTGGTTTGGTAGATGAGATCGGCGCTAAATCCACCAAACTGCACCATCACAGCTGCAACAATAGTGCCGTAACTAGTTAGTAAACTACCTATAGCGCCAAACTTGCCGTACCAAATGACGGAAGTAAATAGCAGTAAGGTTAATATCTGAAAGTATGGCCCAAATATATCAGTAAAGAATATTAAAAGTACTGCAGCAATGCTGTGATGTAAAATCATCAGCAAACTTTTGACTCTAGGGGCAGTAAAGTCTCCTACGGGGAAAAATAGTGCTGGTACGATACCAAGTGCTGGTAGTAGGTAGAATAAGTTACCTAAAGAAGTAGTGATAGTATCGGTAATAGAGTAGTCAATTATTACAGCTGTAGCTATAATAACCTGGACTACATAAACCGACCTATCCTGTTTAAGTTGTGATAATGCTTCACGAATATTCATTTATCATACAGTATACAGGTTATGCTTAAGACTTTGCACCTGATTGATGACTGGTTGTTCTAGCTAAAATTTTTAAGTATTGCTTCAGCTACTATGAAGTAAATAATGATACTGCTTACATCTAATATTATCGTACCTAGCGGCCCACTGGCTACCGCTGGATCACGTCCTAGGCGTATAAATAGTCTAGGTAATATTACAGCTACTATACCAGCTGTAATTACCCCTATAAAGACAGACACAGCTACGATCATAGACAATAAGCCGGTACCGAACCAAAGCATGATAGTAGCAGCTAATAACCCGCTCAGGATAGCTCCCATCATAGCGGCTACTAGAATCTCTTTAAATATAATTGAGGTGATCGATTTAGACAATCCAAAAGCATAGGCCCTAATATAGATAGTCTGCACCTGCGTTCCAACTGCATCAGCTAGATAGACCACTAACGGTATAAAGGCAGCCAGTAGCACCTGCTCTTTTAGTGAAGACTCAAACCAATTAATTACTCCAGCAGCAAGCAGACCCCCGATGGCTCCGTATATCAACCATGGCAATCTTAATTTTAACTGTTTAAAGATACTAAATTTACTACTAAGCTCTTTGGCAATTACTCCTGAACTCTTCAACATGTCCTCTACGTGCTCACTATGGAGTATCTTGAGTAATTTATGTGGCGAAACTACACCTATGAAATTATCTCCATCTACTATAGGTATAGATTTGAGGTTTTTACTCAAAGCTAGATTAACTATATGTTCTTGATCAGTCTCAGCTGACACTGAAGTAACATCTTTAGTCATAAAGCTATCTACCTGAGCACTATCTGGCTGCATGAATAGCTGTCTAAGTGGTAATATACCAGCTAGCCTATTGGCATGATCTGTGACATAAACATAATCTAGAGTGTCATAGTTATCAGCATGGCTACGCAGCAGCTGCATAACCTGAGTAACGCTGCTACCTAGAGGAACTACAGCTATATTTCTATCACAGATAGCACCAGCAGATTCTTCGGGGTATTTTTTATCTGAATTAATCATATTTACTTTTAGTATTATAACCTAGATAAGCAAACAGATTCGCAGGAAAGTTTTAATGGTAGCCTCTAAATGAAACAATATCCAATTCCGAACTGCTATATAAAAACAATGGGCTTTACCACTAGCCCCTATTAAAAGAATATGGCTTTGCAATAACGCCTGTTTAAATTAAGCGGTACTACAATTATAAATGTGGTATTGCGCTTACTTCTTTGTAAATAAACGCATGGGGATTATTTAGTTATCAGCGCAGTATGCCGTATCTATTTTATAGTGTTGTCTTTATTCCTTCAGGTTTTCATCGATACCCTGGTACTCAATATTCTCGTTTTTAATGATAGACAAATTTATATCTTCCATTAGTAATATGCGATCTTCCAAGAACTGACTACCAACGTTTTCGTACTGTAGATTTCCCCAATTATATTCCTCGAATGCTTTACGATTAGAGTTGTCCAGGTTAAATGATAATACTGTTTCGTCGCTCTTATTGCCTTTTGAATCGGTTAAAGTTGCTTTGGCACTATACCTAAACGACTGACACTTTTCGGTGTCAATTTTGCGAGCGATATTGACAAAGTTAGTCGTAGCGTCCTGCGTGAGCGCTTCTTCATTCCAGGCGTTATCTTTGAAATTCTGTGTGTATGTACAGTTATTATTTTCATCAATGTTTGACTCAGCCTGCTCAACTGCGTACATTATAGTCCCTTTTTCTGTTTCGTTATTTCTACCTTCTGGATCGTCGCTATTTTCGGACTCAGCGAATATACTCACTATAGTTAATAAGACAAATATTCCTCCTATGACATATATCGGTACTTTAATCCATTTTGACAAGCCACTCCATCCTTTTGAGTGTGCGATTCTAGTGTCATTGTCATTCATTCTCATTACCTTCCTTATCAACTTGTTATTTAATGCGCGCTATTTAGAATTGGTTTTAAGTAAGCGCCTTTTGTATATATTTTTCCTTTACTTGTCTGGTTTTAATCTTATACCTAACTATAGGTACAAAAATATCAAAAAACAATATACATCTAGTAAAGATTTATTTTACAGCCCGCTTACAACTGTACTGAAATTATCCGAACATTCTACTTGGCAGGGGTACCAGGATTCGAACCCGGACTACGACTTTTGGAGAGTCGCGTGCTAGCCGTTGACACTATACCCCTACAAGATGTAACGAGTTGTATTATCTATGAAATCAGTCGTGTTTTCAAATATTTAAAAGTAAGTTAACTATTTAAGTATCTAGATGATATTAATGAAGCTTCTTTCTTGATTCACGGTAGATAGTATGTTTCCTGAGCAACGGATTAAACTTACGCAGCTCTAAGCGCTCTTCGGTATTTCGAAAGTTTTTAGTAGTGGTGTAGGTGCGATGTTTAGTTTCTGTGCATTCCATTGCTACAATACGTCTAGCACCCTGCTTCTTGGCCATTTGAGATATTCCTTAATCTTTATTGATTATCAGATGTGTATTTTACGGTATATATTCAAGATATGCAACAGTTTAGCTACTTAAAGATAGTCTCTGTTAATATTAGGGTGTATTTTGGGTATAATAGGGTTTCTAGGCCGAGATAGCTCAGTCGGTAGAGCGTTTCCATGGTAAGGAAGAGGTCACGGGTTCGAATCCCGTTCTCGGCTCCATATAAAAATACCGAGTGTTTTGATATAATCAAGCACTGATTAACATTTAGGCCGCCTTAGCTCAGTTGGTTTAGAGCAGCTGTTTTGTAAACAGCAGGTCGTCGGTTCGAATCCGACAGGCGGCTCCAGTATTTATATGCCAGGGTAGCGAAGCGGCCAAACGCATGTGACTGTAAATCACACGGCTTTATGCCTTCGGGGGTTCGAATCCCTCCCCTGGCACCAAAAATGGACTAAAATCGGAATTGTCACCTATTCGGGCGATTTTTTCTTTGGTTTTGCGGAGCAAAAACCAGATGTTTTCAGAGGGGGGGGAGAAATTTCTGGGGCAGCCAGAGGCTGCGCCTGTTTGTTTTTTAGAATGAGGTTAGAGCCAAAGATACTTAACAAATGGTGGAAGCTCGAGTTCGCCGACTTTGTAAAAGCCCTCGGAGTCAATCTATCACTCCAGCAAAAAGACGAACTACTGAGTTTGTTTGAAAAATACAAAAAAGAATGCCAAGATCTTGACAGCCTTATAGATAAAACAAACGATGAGATTAACCGCTAGGTTTATGAATTATACGAACTGACCTCCGAAGAAATCTTTATAGTCGAAGGGACTTAAATATTATGAGCAGCAAGAAGTTCACTATCCAACATGATAAAATCTGGAAACGTCCAGATATAGCTTATTTTGACTCCCGGGATCAAGCTAAAAACATTGATCCTGATCAAATCGAATGGAATGGTAAGTACAAGCGTATTCGGGAGTTACGCGACCTAGCGATATTTGGAATGGCACTTTATGATTTATATGGAACACCGTTTTTTGTTCAGATGAATAATGTAGAGGATTCACCTGATGCGTTTATTATGAAGGAATCGCCAACCGAGAATTTAACCTCTGACATTGGCCCGGTAGAACTAACCTTTTATGGGCGCAGTAAACTAGGGCTGCCTGATAGGTCATTAGTAGATAAACTAAGTGATCCGAATGGAAAGTTTAATAAATTGCCCGATGGATATTGCTTGGTTATACATATCGGCAAAGGACTAAATGTAGATCACGAAGCTGTAGCCCAAAGACTTAAATCGATTGGTGCTAAGTTTCAGGTTTTTTCGTTTCAAGAAATCTCAAACTATCCTGACACAATCGCGCGTTTTGTAGTGTATAGCCCAACATGTCAATACAAAGACATTAACGTTGTTGAAATAGGTGAGAAATTTAAGAATTCCAATATACTTGGAGAAGTAACTCAAGTAAAGGGAAGGCCTCCGGCAAAATAACATGGCAACTAAAGACGCAAAGGGAACAAGAAAAATACAAAGCAACAACTTGGTTGATACCGTTAAAGCCGATAATTGGCTTGATTTAGCTAATCACTTTCAAGTAAAAGTGCAGAAACGCACATCTGAGGTAGCGTTTTTACATACGAAAGCAGGCTTTTTAATTGCAGCTGCGGTCATTGAATTACAGGTTATTACTGGACTGCCTAAATTTGATAATTCATTGGGAATTGCCGCTCTTTGTGTGTCTATAATACTTGCTTTTGCTTCTCTTATTTTCGCAATCATATCAATGCATATAAGTAAGTCTGCAACACCACTAAACCCAGACAAAATGATTTTAGACTTAACAGAAAGACCAGAGATGACACGTGAGCAGTTTGGTAACTGGCTCGCTAAAAGTTACGCACTTGCCAATAAAGAGTTTAATGAATTGTATAATAGAAAGTATTGGCAGCAAATTACATCTGCAATTTTACTAGTAGTAGCTTTTATTATCATAATAATGTTGAAAGGAATAAATATTTATGTCTGACACAGACGAACCATACATAGCCCCGGAAGCCTCAGTAGTTCCAGAGGCCTCCTCTGAAGTCGTAAAGGAAACTTACGATCCTCCTACGGCTTCGATAGAATCTATCAAAGCGAGTGAACCACCACGAGCCTCAACTGAAATGGTACGGAATGACCCCTTACAACCTAGTCCACCAGAGCCATCTGTTGAATATGAGAAAAAAGGTATCGACCCAGGCTCACTGCGTAAAGGATGATAGCGGCTGAACTCGCATGGGGAAACATTTGCTCGCAGGCTCGCACTTTTTACACAGGCTCAGCTTTTTGAGATAAAATAGGTACGAGCGGAGTTGTAGAACTCCACCAGAATAACACTAACATCAACATGGCAAACACATAAGGGATTATCCTGGGCCTTTAAATGGTAGTAGGTTCTCATTTTAATCCTAGCAAAAACTTGAATCTTGTTACACCAGATAGACTAGAATACAAACAACACCCCTACCCCGGCATACCCCTAATTTGCTCTCTAACCTCTTCAGCCTTTTTGTACTGTTTGGCATTCTCATAGGCTTCTAATAAGTATTCTAGGTTCCTGGGGCTAGGATCTTCATTAACTACATCTTCTAATATGTCTACTACCCTTTTGTGATTACCTAGCTTTTGTTGAACTTTAGCAAATACCAACATTCTCTTAATGGTGGGGTCTAAGTCTATAACCTTCTCTAGGGCAGTAGCAGCTTCTTCTAGGTTGCCGTTTCTAAACTGCATAATACCCAGGTTGTATAGACTGGCTACTGAAGGAGCTAGGGATGAGGCGATATCTAAACAGGCTATGGCATCGTCTGTTTTACCCATGCGCGAATAAAGTAGTCCTAGACGGTTATAGGCTGCGGTATTCTTGGTATCATATTTCAATATCTTCAGTAGTGCCTTCTCGGCATTCTCATATCTACCCTTAGCTATAGCGGTTTCGGTATAGTCCCAGAATCTTTTAATAGCCTGAGTTTGCTTAGGTGTACGTATATCCTGCATGTAGTATTTCTGGTATCTTTTGACACCAACTACTACTAAAACCATAGCTAATACTAGTAGGCTCAGCTCTGCCATTTAAGACCTTGCTCCCTTATTTGATAATGCAATAACATCTAGTATATAGCGCTTATTAACATTAGTCACCAGTAATTCACTAGAGGTTAGGCAAGCTATAGCTTTCTTGAGCCAAGATACATCTGGCTGTTGCTCCAACTTATCTTTAGTGTATAGCACTATCTCATCTAATACTTCCGGTAAATATTCTTGCAGTTGTTTAGAAGCTTTGAGACTATTATTGCTATCGTCACTAAATAGCTCATCTATCAACTGGTGGCGTTTAGATATCTCTTCCCTGCTCTCTTTATCAGATAATATATTGACTAATTTAGCCGGCAAATAACCGCTCATTACTAGGGATATATCTAATAAATCTTCATCTACATCTGTAAATTCAGCCTCAGCCCAGTTGCGCACGTTGGCTTTAGTAGGTGGCGGGAAATATAGACAGCGACTACGCGAACGTATAGTGGGTAACATGATATTTAAATCACTAGTCACCATAGTCAGTGATATGTTCTCAGGTAACTCCTCTAAGGTCTTTAGGAAGGCATTTTGAGCTGGGATAGTCATAGTTTCAGCTGCAGTGATGATGATATAGCCTGTCTTATCCTGCCATTGCTTTAATCTTAGCTGTCTACTTAAACTATTAATCTGTTCAACACCTATAGACTCACCTTCCGGACTAATAACCTGTATATTGCCAGCATCACTATGAAGCTCATTACTAGATGATAGATGTCCTAATACTGCACTAGCCTTGCCTAAGCCTTTAGAGCCATAAACTATATAGACACCCGGACTATCAATATCGGCTAATATTTCTTTGGACTTGGTATTTAACAACATATTCATACTTATATCTCACATTATACCAACTACTTGGATAAGCTAGTAACTAGCAATGTCTTAGTAGTTAACCTAGTTACTATCCCAGTAGTCACTCAAATCATCAGCTAACTGACTGCTATATGATACCTGCTGACCAATCATGTCTTTAAATGATATATCAGCGGCATGGAGAAACTGCCTAGTTAGTCCCTGCTCGGCTACTCCATAAACACTATCTCCTAATACTGGATGGCCTAGGTGGGCTAGATGTACTCTAATTTGATGAGTCCTGCCGGTAAGTAGCTTGACTCTTAATAAGCTCTTATCGTCTTTCTCCTCTATGACGCTGTACTCAGTAATAGCCATCTTGCCGCCTGATCTAACTTGTCTTCTAGTAGGATTCTTGGGAGATCTGGCTATAGGCCACTCTAATCTAGCTTGAGGCAACTTCAACTTGCCTCTAACTGCAGCTAGATAGTATTTCTCTACTAGGCGCTGTTTGAATTGATTTTGAAAATATTCTCTAGCTTTAGTGTTTCTAGCTACTAATAGCAACCCGGAAGTATCTCTATCGAGTCTATGTATGATACCTGATCTAGGAGATTGTGGGTCGTCTATTGAGTCCGCTAATATATCAACTATTGTTTTATTATTAGTTTGGCCATCAGCATGCACCAACATACCAGCTGGCTTATCGACAACTATATAGTCATCACCTTTATAGATTATGGCAAGTTCAGTCTTAGACATACTAATATATTAACGCAAAAACTATAAATAAGCTCGGGGAGAGGGTGAGTTTGATAATTAAGCCTAACGCTTAGTGAACTGTGGAGCTTTACGAGCTCGCTTAAGACCGTATTTCTTTCTTTCCTTGACTCTAGAATCGCGTTTAATGTATCCAGCTCTTTTAAGAGTTGACCTTAACTGCTCATCCATAGCTACTAGTGCATTAGCAATAGCTAGTCTAGCTGCATCAGCTTGACCACTAATACCACCACCCTTAACCAGTAGGGTTATACGATACTTGCCGTCTTTATCTAGTAGTTTTAGTGGCTGGTTAATTCGTTCTAATAGCTCATCGTGACTAAAGTATTCCTCAGCCTTTTTATCACCAATCCAGATACCCTTATCTCCTGAGCTATATATTCTAGCAGTTACTACTGCTTCTTTGCGTCTACCTATGCCGTAATAGTATTTCATTTCTTAAGACCTCGCCTTTTCTTCTATCTCGCCATTAACTTCTAAGCTCCTTGGTTGCTGTGCCTCGTGAGTGTGCTCTTCCCCTGAAAAAACCTTCAGTCTAGCTAATCTACCGTTGCGCAACTTATTATCTGGCAACATGCCCCTTATAGAGGATATGATTACCTCTCTAGGATCTTTAGCCATCTGCTCTGCTAGAGTGCGAGATTTGATTCCGCCCGGATAGCCAGTATGACGATAGTAGCTCTTAGCTGTTAACTTATTACCTGTAGTGCGTATTTTACTAGCGTTGATAACGATAACGTGGTCACCGCCATCAGTATGAGGAGTATAGGTAGGCTTATGTTTACCAACTAGATAATTAGCTACAACAGTAGATAGTCTGCCTAAAACAACATCTTTAGCATCTACTACATACCACTGTCTATCTACTTCGGTTGGTTTCTGGGAGTATGTTTTAATTGCTTTCATATACCTACTTATCCTCTTTCTTAGCTGTTTTAGCTGCTGACTGCTTAGGAGCTGCTTTGCTTTTAGCTTCAGTCTTCTTAGCCGGAGCTTTTTTGTTAACAGATTTAGTCGATTTATCAGACTTAGATGTCTGAGCAACTGCAGGTTTAGCCTCCGGCTTACTCTTAGTCTCCGTTTTTGTGCTAGTACTTGCTTTGGCGCTTGACTTACTTACTGCCTCTTCTGTTACAAAACTAATTGTAGCCATCTGGGTATTATCTCCTTTGCGCCAACCAGCTGATTCAATTCTTAAATATCCACCAGCTCTATTCTTGAACCTAGGCCCTATATCGGTAAATAGCTTATTCAAAGTATCCTTAGTGCTAATTTTGCGCATCACCAATCTTCTATTGTGTTGATTATCTTCCTTGGCTCTAGTAACTAACTTTTCAACGTATGGTCGCAAAGCCTTAGCTTTAGGCTTAGTGGTAGTAATACTTTCGTGTTGAATTAAAGATTCACTCAAGCTCTTCAGTAGGGCTCTGCGCTGATCTTTCTTTCTAGATAGTTTATGTCTTTGAGCGGGAAGTGACATTATTTAAGCTCCAATTCCTTAAGTTTTGCAACTACTTCATCAAGAGCTTTAGCGCCAAAGCCCTTAAGGCTCTTTAGCTCTGCTTCACTCATAGCAGCTAGTTGCTTAAGACTGACTATGCCGTTCTTTTCTAGGGCATTAAAGGTTCTTTGAGAGAACTCTAGATCAGCTACGCTAATATTAAGATCTTCTACCTCTTCTTCAACTTCCTCTATTTCCTCTACAGTATTACCGCCAGCTATGGTGTTAAATTGATTAACTAGTATGGTGGCAGCTTGTTCTAAAGCTTCTCTAGGAGCTATAGAGTTGTCAGTTTCAATACTGATAATTAGTTTGTCTAAGTCAGTTACCTGACCAACACGAGTGTTTTCAACCTTGTATCTAACCTTTTTAATAGGTGAGAATAGAGCATCAAGTCCTATCATGCCTACACTAAGTTGCTGAGTTTGCTCATCAACAGTTTGATAGCCTCTACCTTTTTCTACTTGCAAAGTCATTGCTAGTTTGGCTTTATTATTATCTAGATTAGCTATTAGTTGATCTGGGTTAACAATCTCTACATCAGAACTACCTTCAAAGTCTCCGGCAGTAACTGGGCCCTTGCCCTTCTTACTCAGAGTTAGAGTTTGAGGCTCATCTGAATATACCTTAAACTTAATTCTTTTTAGATTTAGGCTAATCATCACCGCGTCTTCTCTAACACCTTCTAGGGTAGTGAATTCGTGAGTAGCACCTTCTACGCTAAAAGCTGTAGCAGCAGCTCCGCCTAGAGATGATAGTAATACTCTACGCAGGGAGTTACCGATAGTTACACCAAAACCTCGGTGCAGTGGCTCTACAGCGTACTCTCCTACGTTATCGCTCTCGTCGATAATCTTAATTTCTGGCAAGTGAATGTTATATTGCATATATTTCTCCTTATCTTGAATAAAATTCTACTATTAATTGTTCGTTGATCTCAGGCTCTGCCTCATCACGATTGGGCAGCCCTGTTACCTTGGCTGTTAACTTACTCTTACTAAAAGATAACCAACTAAGTTCAGGGGATCCTTGGATATCAAGTGACTGGAAGTAGGCGTTTTTGGCACTCTTTGGTCTAATGGATATCTCATCACCAGGTCTAACTCTAATAGATGGTACATCTACTCTTCGGCCATTTAGGATAATATGGCCGTGAGTAACTAGCTGACGAGCAGCTTGTCTACTTGGAGCAAGTTGCAGCCTATAGACTACATTATCTAGTCGTCTTTCAAGATATTGCAAAATAACTTCACCAGTTACACCCTCTGCCTTATCAGCCTCTTTAACTAGTTTCCTAAACTGCTTTTCTAGTAAGCCATAGATTCTTTTAACTTTCTGCTTCTCTCTAAGTTGAGCAGCATACTGAGTTGGCTTGCCTCGTCTAGCACCAGCTTTTTCTCCAGGTAGAGACTTACGCTTAGCTAATACTTTAAAGGCCTTGGGATGTAAGGCTACACCTTCTCTACGACTTCTTTTAACGATTGACGTTAGATCTCTGGCCATTACACTCTCCTTGCCTTTCTAGGTCTACAACCATTGTGAGGTACACCAGTTACATCCTTGATAGAGGTAACATTGATATTAGTATTCATCAAAGCCCTAATAGCGGCTTCACGGCCCTGACCAATACCTTTCACAAATACATTAACTTGTTTCATACCAAAGGGTTTAACTTTCTCAGCTGCATTTTCACTAGCTAGCTGAGCAGCGTAGGCTGTGCCCTTTCTAGAACCCTTAAAACCACTTGCACCTGCAGAAGAAGAAGCTAATACGTTACCTTTATTATCAGTAAAACTGATGATAGTGTTATTGAAACTAGCAAATACATGAACCTGACCTATCGGTACAGACTTTTTCTGCTTCTTTTTAGTTGTAGTAGTTTTCTTCGTAGCTTGAGCCATTTATATACCTCTTTATACCTTTATTAACTTTAAGTTGCCGTTGGGGTCTTCTGTTTAGAACCACCGACTGCTATTCTCTTGCCTCGTTTGGTTCTAGCATTAGTCTTAGTTCTCTGACCACGAACTGGCAAATTTGCCTTGTGTCTGCCACCTCGGTAAGAGTTAATCTCTCTTAGACGGTTGATACTAACTCTAACGCGCTGGGCCAAATCACCCTCTACCTCGTAATCTTTATCGATAATCTCTCTAATTTTAGATAGTTCAGATTCTGATAGATCCTTAACTCTAGTATTCTCATCTACTTTAGCAGTAGCTAAGATTTTTTTAGCGCTAGAGTTGCCTATACCGTATACATAGGTTAGAGCCACTATCACTCTTTTATCATCTGGGATATTTACTGCTGCAATTCTAGCCATATATATTATCCTTGCCTCTGTTTATGTTTGGGGTTAACGCAGATAACACGCACCACGCCTTCACGACGTATGACTTTGCATCTTGCGCATATCTTCTTGACACTAGACTGGACTTTCATTCTGGCTTATAAATCCTTTTTACTTATGTCTATAGGTGATTCTGCCCTTCTCTAGATCGTAAGGTGTCATTTCTACTGTCACCTTGTCCCCGGGCACAATCTTAATGTAGTGCATTCGCATTTTGCCAGCTATGATGCCGGTTATTTCGTGTCCGTTCTCTAGACGCACACGAAACATTGCGTTAGGCAATGTTTCAAGGATTGTTCCTTCAAATTCTATAACCTGCTTGTTGCTGACCATTAGCTACAAAACTCCATTATATGTAGTAGATAAGGGTTTGTAAACCCCTAATTTGCTACTTTTTATTTATATTAATTAAAACTATATCACTAGTGGTGGGGTAAATCAATACAATATTGCAAAAAGACCTCGTCATAGTCTAAAGCTTAAAAACCCCCAATGAACTACTTATTAGAAGATATACTAGAATTACCCACCAAATAGTCTAATATGTTATGTGGATACAGCCTCTTGACTCAAACAAACTATCCATGTCATTATTAATAGCAACAATAAGCAGTATGGATGGATGTGCTATGTCTAATCAACTACCAGAACAAAAACATATAATTAATTTTAAACAAAGTCATCAAATGCAAGTAAAGAAATATATCTCTACTAACTTAAACATTAATCATAGGTCTAGGTTGTAGCTTATGCCTAGACTACCTATACCAGGTGAAGATGCCGGAACTTGGGGAGATATACTTAATGAGTTCTTAGAAGTATCTCATCAAGCAGATGGATCTCTAAGAAACATTAACCTAGAACTAATTAGTAATATTGATATTACTAATCCCGAAGATGGTGATGTCTTAATCTATAATACTCAAGATAGTCTGTGGGTAACAGCTACTGCTACAAGCACAGGTGAGGCTAATACTATTGCTCGAAGAGACCAATCAGGTAGATTACAAGTAGCTGATCCTGTTGATAGCCAAGATGCTAGCAATAGAGGATATGTGGATGCACTCGATCCTTTCCGTATCGAGAATACTGAGTACAACTCAGGTGATGATAAGTTGGTAATTACTATTAGTCCTGGAAAGGTAGATTGGGGTGAAGGTAATATCACTGAGTTTAGCTCAGATACTACAGTTGAACAGACACCTATAGATACCGAAACAACCTACTACGTGTTTTTAAACAGTAATGATAGCCTATCGATATCAACAACTGACTTGCCAGAATCAGGTCAGGTTCGGTTGGGATCTGTAGCTACTGGAGCAAGTAAGGATGATTTGACAGTTGTAGACTTACGGGGAGTTTTACCAGTACCGGCTGTTGTTAAGCCAAGTATCGATCCTGTACTATTCTATATGGAGGTATTTTAACGGCGGCTTATACGCCGAAACGACTCTTCCAAGGACGACTTCCGTCGTTACTGAACCTAATTCCTGATGACTATCTCGAAATAGCTGATCTAGCCGGTGAACGTATACCTGCTTACAGAGGAACTTTTGAGGAAGATCTATCACCTCAGTTACTCACTGGTGCAGACTCAGACGCAGAGTCGGGAATTCCACAGTACAGCAAAGTTCGGCAAGTTCTCGTTCAGGACAACATATTTTCCGAGCATAACCCTGCCCTGTATAGATAAGTAGCAAGAGCACTCTCAAGAAGGATACATGAGCGATATAAGATTAACTTCTCTATTTATAGCTAGCGCTAATAATCTGTGCATCGATCTGACGCAAGCTCTCGATACTGACACTAACTACAATTAATAGTCCTGTACCACCGAAAGTTAGCGCCTGAGAGCCGGTGATATATTCACCTATAAATGGTAATACCGCTATAAAGCCTAGGGATATAGAGCCGAATAAGGTGATGCGATTAACAATCTTCCTCAAATACTCCTCTGTTTGCTTGCCAGGCCTAATACCGGGTATAAAGCCACCTTGTTTTTGTAGGTTCTCAGCTATATCGGTTGGATTAAAGACTATACCGGTATAGAAGTAGGTGAAAGCTATTACTAAACCAAAGTAGGTAAAGGCATAGATAACATTGGATGGATCAAACCAAACAGTTAGATTAGTAGCCAGTGTTGTTAGCCAAGCGGCATCGGCATTAGCAAATATCTGGCCGACAAAAGCTGGCAAGGAAAGAAAAGCTACGGCAAATATAATCGGGATAACACCAGCTGTTAGAATCCTGATGGGTAATTCTGACTCTACGCCTCCATAGCCACTAGACTGCATGCGTTTGGCGTAGGAGACCTTAACCGTTCTACGAGCCTCATTGAGCTTAACTATATAGTAGGTGATAACTAGTGAGGCTAGCACGAATAAGCCAACCTGCAAAACTTCAGCTGTTGAGGCCTGTACGATCGATATTGCTTGACCAAAGACACCTGGCAATTGAGCGATGATAGAAGCGGCTATGAGGATAGATATACCGTTACCTACACCTTTTTCGCTAATTAATTCACCCATCCACATTAGTAGCATTGAACCACCAACCATCACAGTAATCATTAAAGCCCACTCATACAAACTTGGATTACCGACTATATCGGTCTGCCCTATTTGTATAGCTAGCTGTCTGATGAAAAATACTGTACCGATAGATTGACCGATAGCTAGGGGTAGAGCTAAATATCTGGTGTATTGGTTGATCTTGCGCCTACCCTCTTCCCCTTCTTTCTTGAGCTCAGAGAACTTAGGTACAACCTGAGTTAAGATCTGCATAATAATGGAGGAGTTAATGTATGGGCCTAGACCCATTAGGGCAATAGAGAAGTTAGCTACTGCTCCACCAGAGAATAAATCCACTAGACCAAATAGCCTGTTACTAGAGAGCAAGTCACTTAAGAAGTTACTTAGAGTAGCTGCATCTGCAAAAGGAATTGGTACATGGGCCATGACACGGTAAAGTAGTACCATAAAGAAAACTGCTAGGACTTTGTTTCTCAAGTCCTTATTAAAGATGACGGATTTTAGTATCTTATTGCCCTCCATCTAAGAAATCACCTACCTAACTTATTACTTATTACTCTTGTTTGCTTTATCTGATTTTGATGCTGTATCTACCTTGCTTGCTTTAGCTGTCTTATCGGTCTTTTTATCTTCTGCCTTGTCTGCTTTCTCTGTCTTCTTTGGCTTACTGTCCTCTTCTGCTTCTAGAGATCCACCAGCTGCTTGAATAGCTTTAGCCGCTGAGGCTGATACCTTATTTAAGGTAACTTTCAAGGCTTTATCTAGCTTGCCTCTACTAAGTATCTTAACGCCTACTTGCTCGTTACTAATTAGACCAGCTTTGGCTAATACTGCTTTATTAATCTGGCTACCAGCTTTGAAACTATTGAGTTGGTCAGTATGAACAATCTCATCTTTGATTCTATTAGGCTTAAACCTAGACCTTGAACCGCGTACTTTAGGTAACCTTTTCATTAAGGGGTTTTGACCACCTTCAAAACCTGGTCTAGTGCCACCACCTGTACGAGCATTCTGCCCCTTAGTACCGCGTCCAGCAGTCTTGCCACTGCCGCTACCTATACCTCTACCGACTCTTTTGGATTTCTTTAGGGTTGGAGTTTCTAATTCGTGATATTTCATTACTTAACCTCTCCTGGATCAACATCTATAATCTTATCTAATGCCTTAAGAGTCGCATAAGTACAGTTAATCTTATTGGAAGATCCTAGTGATTTGGACAATATATCAGATACACCAGCTGCTAGGAGTACTTCTCTAACTGCTCCACCAGCTATAACACCGGTACCAGGGCCGGCTGGCTTAAGTAGCACTTTAGCACCTGAATGCTTAGCCTGTACTTCGTGAGGAATTGTACCATCTCTTAAAGTTATTTTTTTTATATTTTTAGCGGCTTGGCCACTAGCCTTAGAAACCGCTGTAGCTACATCAGAACCTTTAGCTATAGCAGCACCAACACTACCTTCATTATCACCAACTACTACTAGGGCTCTGAATCTGAACCTGCGACCACCCTTAACAACACGAGTAACTCTATCTATATTGACTACTCTCTCATCTAAGCCTTGTTGCTCATCGTCCAGCATAGTTGATCCTTGTCGTCTATTTTGATTATCCATACTAAAACTCCAATCCTTCTTCTCTAGCTGCATCAGCTATAGCCTTAACTCGGCCATGATATAGCTTGGTACCTCTATCGAAAACTACTTGCTTAAGATCTAATTTTAGAGCCTTTTTAGCTATATCGCTACCAACTAAAGCAGCTTTATCGCTCATGCTAGCTTTAGCCTTAGTCTTGGCTCCGTCAGTTAAAGAGGTGCTATAGGCTAGAGTTTTACCGTTATCATCATCTATAATCTGAGCTGTTACCTGACGATTGCTGATATTAACACTTAGCCTTGGTCGCTCAGTGGTTCCGTAAATAGTTCTTTTGGTTACTTTTCTCATTTTGTAGCTACTCCTGCTGCTTTACCAGCTTTACGTATAATGTGTTCTCCTTGATATCTAATACCTTTACCTTTATAAGGCTCTGGTGGCCTAAGGGACCGGATATTAGCAGCAATCTGACCAATTAGCTGTTTATCATATCCGGAAATAGTAATCATGTTACCTTCCACCTGAGCCTCTACACCCTCTGGCAAGGTAACTTCATGTGGATGCGAATAACCTAGGTTAAGAATTAGCTTATTACCACTTAAAGATACCTTGAAGCCTACACCTTCAACTTCTAATACCTTGGAGAAGCCTTCGCTGACTCCGACTACGGCGTTATTGATCAAGGTTCTAATCAGTCCGTGCCGTCCACGAGACTCGGGCTCATCGTCTTTGCGAGAAACTATTAAGTTATCACCGTCTTGTTTGACATTGATCTCAGGAAGCATAGTTACCTCGAGCTCACCTTTGGGGCCCTTAATAGTAGCTACGTCTTTACCTATATCAACGCTAACTACAGCTGGTATGTTAATTGGCATCATGCCTACTCTGCTCATATCAAATCTCCTACTGTTAAAATACCTTGCATATCAATTCTCCGCCAATACTTTGCTTTCTAGCTGTTCGACCATCCATAATTCCTTTAGAAGTAGATAGTATAGCTACCCCACGTCCACCTAATACACTAGGTATATCATTGACTGATACATAAACTCGTCTACCTGGTTTTGACACCTTGTGTAGTTCGTTGATTATCTTATCAGCACCATCTAGATTCATATTAATAGCCTTGGTGGCAGGAGAATCTCCTGTAACTTTAACGTCACTAAGATAGCCTTGGTCTTTTAAGACCTCTGCTATGGCATGTTTCATCTTAGAATAAGGTACCTCTACCTGCATCTTATTGACTGCGATGGCATTTCTAATTCTGGTTAATAAATCTGCAACTGTATCCAATTTAATATACTCCTTTAAATTCCTACCAAGAGGCCTTAGTTATGCCCGGTATCTTACCTTCACTAGCTAGTTCACGGAAACATATACGGCAAAGACCGAACTGTCTCATGTAAGCTCTAGGCCGACCACACCTATTACAGCGATTGACTTTTCTAACAGAAAACTTAGGTTTACTCTGGGACTTAATTACGAGTGATTTTCTAGCCATCACTACTCCTTTCGAACGGGAAACCTAAAGCGCTTAATAGAGCTTTAGAGTGTTCTTGGTCTTTAGACTTTATAATCAAATTAACCTGCAGACCATGAGTAACATTTAAATCATCATAAGTTAGCTCTGGAAATATGCTCTGATCAGTAATACCTAGTGAGTAATTACCAGATCCATCAAATGCTTTAGCGGATACTCCTCTAAAGTCGCGCGTACGAGGTAATACTACATTAACTAATCTGTCGATAAATTCATACATTCTCTTGCCTCTTAGGGTAACTTTAACTCCTATATCAGCGCCTTCACGCAGTTTAAAACCAGCTATACTTTTCCTAGCCTTAGTAGCCACAGGTCTTTGGCCGGTAATCTTAGCTAGGGTAGATTTAGCAGTTTCTAAAACTCTGGAGTCATTAAGACTGCGACCAGCACCGACATTAATGACCACTTTCTCTAAGTGTGGTACTTCATGCAAATTCTTAAGCTCTAAATCTTTTTTGAGCTCACTGGCTATCTTCTGCTGGTACTGTTCTTGTAATCTACTCATTTAACTTCCTTTTTTCCTGCTTGCTTGTAAACGCGCTTTTTAGCTCCATCTTTAATGACATAGCCTACTCTACTTGAGCGCTTATCTTCATCTGGATGAACTAAACCAACATTACTCACATCTATAGGAGCAGCTACTTCAAATATTCCGCCCTTAGGTTGTTTCTGTGTAGGTTTAGTGGCACGTTTAACTATATTTATACCATCCACGACCACCTTATTCAACCCAGGAATGACTTTAGACACTGTGCCCACTTTACCCTTGTCCTTACCGGCTCTGACTATGATAGTATCGCCCATTCTAATTCTCATAACTATAGTACCTCCGGAGCCAAGGATATAATCCTGGTAAATTTCTTATCTCTTAGTTCTCTAGCCACTGGGCCAAAGACACGAGTACCTCTTGGCTGATCATTGCTATCGACTATAACTGCAGCATTTTCATCAAAGCGGATAGTGGAGCCATCTGAGCGGTTGTTGACCCTAGAAGATCGCACTACTACAGCTCTAATAACTTCCTTTTTCTTAACCGTAGCGCCTGGAGTAGCTGATTTAACACTAGCTACGAAAACATCGCCTAGCTTAGCGTAGCGTTTACCGCTACCACCTAAAACTTTGATGCACTGTATCTGCTTAGCGCCACTGTTATCAGCAACTTTTAGTAGTGATTCTTGCTGTATCATCTACTTAAATCTCCTCTTTATCTACTATCTTAACTACTTCGAAACGCTTATTTTTACTAAGCGGTCTAGTTTCACTAATTTCTACCTTGTCACCAATCTGACACTTGTTGTCTTCATCATGAGCTAGAAACTTCTTAGTAATCTTATACCTCTTGCGGTATATCGGGTGGACTTTAAGTCTAGCTACTGCTACAGATACAGTCTTGTCCATCTTATTAGACACTACTACACCACTTAAGAGTCTTTTGGTCTGTATGTTTTCTTCTGCTATCTTACTCATCTTGTTAACTCCTCTTCTAGCTCTTTCTCTTTAATTAAAGTTTTAATACGAGCAATATCTTTTCTTAACTTATTACCAACACTATTATCAGCAACCTTCTTGCTGCTAACATCAGCTACAAACTCTAACAATTCAGCTTCTTGCTTACTTAGTAGCTTTTGTAGTTCTTTAATAGATTGTTTACGCATTTCTAGGGTTTTCATTACTCTGCTACCTCCCCTGCTGTGTGACGAGCAATAAACTTGGTCTTCACTGGCAGTTTATGGCCCGCTAGACGCATAGCTTCTTGAGCTATCTCTTCTGTAACACCAGACATCTCAAATAGCATCATACCCGGTCTAACCCTAGCTATGAAAAACTCCGGCGCACCCTTGCCACTACCCATAGGTGTTTCATTGGGTTTACGAGTAACTGGAATATCTGGAAATATTCGGATCCAGATTTTACCACCTCTTTTAACGTACCTAGTCATAGCTCGACGAGCTGCCTCGATCTGCCTAGAGGTAATACGGCCAGTGCTATGAGCTTGGAGTCCATAACTACCAAAGCTAATTTCGTTATTACGATAAGCTAGTCCGCGAACGCGGCCCTTCATAGCTTTTCTGTATTTAGTTTTATTCGGTAATAACATTATTCTTCTCCCTTATATATCCAAACTTTTACACCTATAACACCGTAGGTAGTTATAGCTTGAGTAGCGGCATAATCGATATCGGCTCTGAGTGTGTGTAGTGGGATAGAGCCAACTACTTCTTTCTCAGTTCTAGCCATTTCAGCACCATTTAATCTACCAGCTATAACAATCTTGATACCCTTAGCGCCGGCTCGCATAGTAGCATCAGAACTAGACTTGATAGCTCTCCTGAAAGATATGCGTCTCTCTAGCTGTGAAGCTATGTTATCAGCTACTAGTTGGGCATAGAGTTCTGGTTTCTTGATCTCTTCTATATTTAGAGTAATTGGACCTTCGACTAGTTCACTTAGCTTTTTCTTTAATGTCTCAACACTTTCTCCACCACGCCCAATCACAACACCTGGTCTAGCTGTATAGATATTAACTATCAATGAGTTAACTGATCTCTCTATCTCTACCCTATTAATAGCAGCTCTTCTATCTAGTTGCTTAGCAATCAGGCCGCGTATTTTAATATCTTGATTTAGGGTATCAGCATAGTCACGCTTAGAGGCGAACCACTTAGATTGCCAATTCTTATTAACTTGTAATCTCATGCTGGTAGGGTTGACTTTATGACCCATGCTTAAACCTCTTTCTTTTCTAGTTGGACTATAACGTTACTGAGGCGATGTCTTTGTGGCCTAACACTCAAACGTCCGTGAGGCCTGTATCGCTTCATCATACCACCAGTATTAACATTAATATCAGCTATTTTAAGTTGGTTAATATCCAGCTTATCATTGTGCTCAGCATTGGCAGCAGCGCTCTTGATAATATCCGATAGCTCCTTAGCAGCCCCTCTAGGGGTATTCTCTAGTATCACTAGGGCATCCGCTACGTCTCTACTCCTAATTAAAGCAGCGACAACGCCTATCTTACGTGGGGACACCCTAATGCCTTTAGCTACAGCTCTCATTACTCTGTATCTCCTTTAGCCAGCTTACCGCCATGTTTAACGAACTTTCTAGTGGGAGCAAATTCACCTAGCTTATGGCCAACCATGTTTTCGCTAATAAATACCGGTACATGAACTTTACCATTATGCACGGCTATAGTTTTACCAACCATTTCTGGAGTGATAGTAGCTGCTCTAGCCCAAGTCTTGACGATAGTTCTATCGCCTGAGCCTAGAGCTTCAACCTTCTTTTGAAGGCGTTCATCTATATATGGTCCTTTTTTAAGTGATCTACCCAACTTATTATCTCCTGCTCTTACTTCTTGGTCTTACTATTAATTCTTGGCCTCGCTTACGTCTACGAGTCTTTTTACCAATAGCTATTTTACCGGTAGGTGTACGCGGCAAACGGCCAGGCCCAGATAGACCCTCACCTCCACCCATAGGGTGATCGGCTGGATTCATAGCCTTACCTCTAACACTTGGTCTCTTGCCCTTACGACGATTACGACCAGCACTACCAATTGTTATATTTTGGTGCTGTTCATTGCCAACGCTGCCTAGTGTAGCGTAACAGTTCTGATGTATCAAGCGAACTTCACCGCTAGGTAAACGTATGAAGGCATAGTCACCCTCTTTAGAGGTTAGCTGAGCTCTAGCACCAGCACTACGTACTAGTTGTCCGCCTTTACCGATATTCATTTCAATATTATAGATACTACTACCTAAAGGTACGTTAGCTAGCGGCAACCTATTACCTGGTTTAATGGCAGCGTCCATGCCTACCTCAATCTCATCACCAACCTTCATTTTAGCTCCAGCTAGTATGTAAGCGTAGCTCTCATCATCTGTTTTAATTAGGGCAATTCTAGCAGTCCTATTAGGATCATACTCTATAGACTCCACCACACCCTTTAAGCCGTCTTGTAATCTAAAATCTATCTGGCGATATTTTCTCTTAGAGCCACCGCCACGATGACGAGTAGTAATTTTACCATCACCACCTCGTCCAGATATTCTCTTCTTGGGTGAGGTGAGAGATTTCTTTGGTTTTACGGCTGTAATAGCGGAACTATCTTGAGTAGTCATATCCCGTCTTGCTGGAGTAGTTGGCTTGTATTTTTTAACTGACATTATTCACTCCCTTCAAATAGCTTAATGCTATCGCCTTCTTTGACTCTAACATAAGCCTGTTTTAAGTCACTTCTATCACCATTAACAAACTTACGGCCTCTTTGGACTAATGTTCTCTTGGACTTACCCTTATGGATCTTGGTTCGAACAGTCTCTACTTCAACATCGTATCTATCGCTAACAGCTTTGGCTATAGATATTTTAGTAGCATCTTTTGGTACATAGAATGCATAGGTATTCTCTTCATCAGCTAGAATAATAGCTTTTTCTGAAATAGCAGGACGAAGTATCATAACTAACCTCCTAGCCTTTCATTTAACATCGCTAGGGCTGGTTTGGTTATCAGTAAATTATCACTATCTAGAGTTGATTTAGTATTTAGATTCCTAGCTTCAACTAACTTTATAGAGGCTAGATTACTAGCTGCCCGGCGCAAATCTTCACTCGCACTATCAACAACTATTAATACTTTTCTGTTCAAACCTAGTTTATTAACTAAACCGCTCAAACTCTTAGCTTTACCGTCCTTAGCTTCAATAGCTTCAATAACAGATACTTGCTTACTTTGGGCTTTCAGACTTAGAGCTTGCTTTAAGGCTAGCTGGTTAGCTGATCTGTTTAACTTCTTTTTGTAATTATTCTCTTTCAATGGTCCGAAAGTTATACCGCCACCCCTCCAGATAGGGCTACGTATAGAGCCAGCTCTAGCTTTACCGGTACCTTTTTGTCGCCATGGCTTCTTACCGCCACCACGAACATTACTCCTGGTCTTAGTATGCGCAGTTGAAATACGTTGATTAGACAAGCTCGTATCATAAGCTTGCTTAAGTAATACGTGATTGTTTAACTCAACATCAAATATCTGCTTAGGCAAAGTAACCGCCTTGGTAGCCTTAGTGCCAGTCTTGGTATAAGTTGTAGCAGTAGCCATTACTCTTCCCTTCCTTGTATAACTATTAGATTACCGCGCTTACCAGGAATTGCTCCACTAATAGCTAGCAGGTTATCGGCTGTATCAATAGCTTCAATCTTTAGACCCTTAACGGTAACTTTATCATTGCCCATGCGCCCTGCCATCTTTTTGCCTTTAAATACTTTTTGAGGATACATAGAGCCGATACTGCCTGGTCTACGCTTGCTTTGAGATCCATGGCTCATAGGGCCACGAGAGAAATTATGTCGCTTGATAACACCAGAAAATCCCTTACCCTTGCTGATACCACTAACTCTAACTTCATCTCCAACTTCAAAGGCAGAAACATCTATCTTGTCGCCAACTTTGACTTCTGAGTTTGACTTAAATTCACGCAGATAGTTATGACTAGTCTTGGTTGATTTTTGATGTCCTTGTTGCGGCCTATTTAAGTTCTTAGACTCTCCATAACCTAGCTGCACAGCCTCATAGCCATCCTTGTCATTGCTACGAATAGCAGTTACGCTGCACGGACCAGCCTCTACCAACGTCACCGCTTTGGCAGTAGAGTCTTCTGTAAATATTTGAGTCATGCCGAGCTTGCGCCCGATGATAGCTTTCATCTTATGTGTCCTTTATTTAACATAAAAATACTGCTACGAATTATACCCTTACTGGTATCTTCTAGCAGTCTCCGCCTAACTTTTAAGCGAATTTGTTCGTTATAAGATAAAATTGTATCAGTATATATACTGGTGGTCAACACTAGTGGTTTAAAAACTAATTAATAACTTAGATTATCTAATCGATAATTAGCAAAGACTATAGCCAAGACGCCAACATCTCAACCTCATAATCTCTTGGCCAAGGGTTAAACTCACAGCCTCCTAAATCTATAGACTGCTGCAACATCACCGGAGCCAAATCACCTGTTGATAAGCAGTTTAAGTGCCCGAAACCTAAGAAATGGCCAACTTCATGGTTAATCACCATATGACGATACCCCCTTAAAGATCCGCCGGCTTCATTCCAAGCAGGCGTACCGCCTCGCCAACGCAAGTCATTAATAATCACGTCCCTACCGACACGACAGCTATATTCGGCTGAACAAGCAGAAGAAAAACTCTGCATCTGATCAGGTGCAGCTAGCCATAGGGTAAAATCACCTCCACTACCAACTCTTCTAAAGCCGACATCGGCCTGAGACCAACCACGACTATCACTTAATGTCTGAGCTATTAAGATAGCTAATTCATCTATCCCTGCTACCGTCTCACCTGCCGAATCTATTGAATAGGTAAAGATAACTTTAGGATTATCGATACAGTACTCTAAACTATCTGTAGCTAATAGGTTATTACCACCATCTATAATCTCTATGTCCAAATCATGACATTGTCGAGTTAATATACCAGCATCAATCCTGCCTTTTAGATTAATACTCAGCCTATCTAAAGAGTTAAGGGTTGATAATTGATCAGCCTCAAGAATGAGAGAATCAGCTATTTCTAGTGGCTGGTTATTGCTATCAACCATTATCTCTAAATTATCTACTTTAGGTCCGCTCTTATTAAGCATGATATCAATCTCCATATCCTCACCTGATGATAGCTCAGTAGAGCTTGCTGCGACTTCTGGGTCTATCGATATTTCTTTAGGGTAGGCGAAAACCATTAAAGTCTCCGCACCAACATATGGAGCATAAGTAGATGTAGCCTCTAGGCGTAAGTTAAAAGAATAACTGTTATTAATAGTGGGTAAGATATCTTCAGTAGCAAAATCTACATACCAATCTTGATTACAAACTATGTCTTCACCCGGACAATTATCTAACACAAATTGATACCCAGCTCCTCTCTTAGGCGTACCATCATCTAACTGCTCAGCTATATCTCCACAATCACCATAATTAATACACCATAACTCTTTTTCATCACTATCACTAATAATAGTAGCCCTGCCACCATCATTAACCCAGGCAGCTGCTTCCCCTGGATAAGAGTCATATACTGGTGTTGCTAGATCCAAATTAGTACCAGCTATATCTAGAGAACTGAAAGGATTAAGTCTACTCAAGATTGAGGGTCTTTTGATAAATTGAGCTGAGATACGTGAGTCCAAATTTTGATTAACATCAGGAACTCCTAGCCTGATAGCCTTGGCTCTAGCGCCATTGTAGCGATATCTATCGTCTAATAAGTCGATTGTCTCATCAAAGTCATCTAAACAAGCCTGGTCCCCACCACTAGCTATTACTGTGGGCTCATCTTGAATAGTTAAGGGCTTTTTCACATCAGGTGCGTGAGCATGCAAATTAAAAGCTCTGATTTGATAATGTATGCCTGCTTGGTTCCAGCTATTTTCACTACTGCCTTCGCTATCTTCTGTACCATCCCAAGAAGACACAACTTTACCATAAGAAGCCTGACACTGATCGTAGGTAACATCAGCTACTACGGATTGAGTATTCCACCAGTACAAAAAACCTAAAACAGCAACGAATAGTGTAGATATTGTTATAAATAATGGTTTTGAAGCAATAACTTTTTTAATAACTTTGAATAGTAGTTGCACTAGCTTCATAGAGCTATTAATCTCAATAAAGTTAAACAGTAAGTATCACTAGATATTTGTAGCATCTAGCACTATCCCTACAGGAGCTACTAGGCTTAAGATAGCTGCAATCAGCAAGATAGCATATTCTACCTTACGGTCAATCTGGAAATGCTCATGAGAAACGAAAATCAATCCAATCACTAAACCTATAGGAATAGGTGTGGTTGTAAAAGAAACCCTTAGCCATATAGCGCCTACCAAGAAATACATTAATATCTTTAGGAAGTACAGGCTGTCTGCTTCTGGTTTGTTGGTGTCTTTGTTTTTAGTCATTAAATATATATTACTGATTATCTGATTTTTGCGCAAATAGCTTTAAAGATTAACTACATCTTGATTTCTGTATCGACACCGCTAGGTAGATTCAGATTCATTAATGAGTCAATAGTCTTATTAGTTGGCTCAGTAATATCAATTAGTCTCTTATGAACTCTCATTTCAAACTGCTCACGAGAGGTTTTATAGATATGAGGACTCTTAACTACTGTATAGCTACTCCTATCAGTCGGTAGAGGTATAGGGCCAGCTACGTTAGCGCCGGTACGAAGAGCAGTCTCTATAATCTGCTTAGCTGATTGATCTATCAGCTTATGATCATAAGCTTTTAGCCTAATACGAATTCTTTGTTTTGTAGGTGTATCTGTAGCCATTACTTATTGATTTTTGTTACTACACCAGCGCCAACAGTCTTACCACCTTCACGAATAGCGAAGCGTAGTCCTTCTTCCATGGCAATTGGCTGAATTAACTTAATTTTAAAGGTGATGTTATCTCCTGGCATGACCATTTCTGTGTTTTCTGGAAGTTCAACTTCACCAGTTACATCAGTAGTTCTGAAATAGAACTGCGGCTTGTATCCCTTGAAGAATGGGGTGTGTCGTCCACCTTCTTCTTTGTTGAGGATATAGACTTCTGCATCAAACTCAGTGTGGGGAGTAATAGTGCCTGGTTTAGCTAATACTTGACCTCGCTCGATATCTTCACGCTCAATTCCTCGTAGCAGAATACCGACGTTATCACCAGCCTGACCACTGTCTAGGTTCTTGTTAAACATCTCTACACCAGTAACTGTTGATTTAGTAGTGTCTCTTAGTCCAACGATCTCTATATCGTCGTTAACATTAACAGTTCCCTGTTCAATTCTACCGGTAGCTACAGTACCACGGCCTTTGATAGAGAATACATCCTCTACGGGCATTAGAAAGTCTTTCTCAACTTCACGCTTAGGCTCTTCGAAATATTCATCCATAGCCTTAACTAGCTCTATGATTGAGTCTTGTTCTTTCTCGTCGCCCTCGATAGCTTTCAAAGCAGAACCCTTGATAATAGGAGCCTCTGCGTCAAATTCATATTTTTCTAGTAGTTCACGAACTTCCATTTCAACTAGTTCAACTAGATCTGGGTCGGCAAGATCGGTCTTGTTTAAATAAACCAGAATACTTGGTACACCTACCTGACGAGCAAGTAATACGTGTTCTCTAGTCTGTGGCATAGGACCATCAGCAGCAGATACTACCAATATGGCACCGTCTACCTGAGCTGCACCAGTAATCATGTTTTTAACATAGTCAGCGTGTCCTGGCATGTCTACGTGAGCATAGTGTCTATTCTCAGACTCATATTCTAGGTGAGTAGTAGAAATAGTAATTCCACGCTCTTTTTCCTCTGGGGCTTTATCGATAGCCTCATAAGCAGTTGCCTTGTTGATTTCACTAGGCACCTTCTCTGCAAGTACTGCAGTAATAGCAGCACTTAATGTAGTTTTACCATGGTCAACGTGACCCATAGTGCCTACGTTAATGTGTGTCTTGTCGCGATTAAAATCGGCCATAATTTAATACTCCTTTAATTTACTTAAATTTACTTGATAACTTATCTATTTGGGATAAGTGTTTGCATGCAAAAAAGCACGTTCTTGTTTCATCAACTTCGAATTATATCTAAACCCTATCAGTTTGTAAACCCCTCGTAATTGAAGAACTTACTCTGATGAACCAATCAACTCATCAGCATACTTAAGCCAGATAGAATTATCGTACATCAAAAGTGTTTTGCTTACCCAGCAACTTCTCATCAGCTGTGAGTAATAGCATATCCTCTGCTTGAGCTTGAGATAGCAATAGTTGATCGAAGGGGTCTTTGTGTTCCATTTGCAAGGATTGAATACCTTTAGTATGAGCGGCAGTAATAGGCAACTCTAAAAAACCGGCCCTAACTATAGCTACATCTAAATCCTCTGGTAGCGGAGGGAGCTTGCCGCTAAGCTGCTTGATATATATCTCCCAAGTTGAAGCTGCTGAAACAAAAACCGCTGTGGCCGATAGGATCATACCTCTCGCCTCAGTGCTAATACGCCCTGGATCCTTAAAGTGCCAGAGCAACACGTGTGAGTCTAGTAACAACTTGCTAGGCTTCACTTAAGGAAACACCTCTCGCTCGCTCATACTTCTAGTTATAGAGCTGTCTTCATCATCAAAGTCATCAGGTATGGAAAATTTCTCTGATTCCCAAATACCTTCCTGAATCTTTAATTTAGTATCATACGGAGTCAATGTGATTAATGGTTTCCCGTATTTAGAAACTACGATATCTTCACCGCTCAAAGCCTCTTCAATTAGCTTTGATAGTTGTGTCTTGGCTTCATGTATATTAATTGTTTTCATGTACCTTATTGTAGCATAGTTAGTCTAGCTAAGTCTAGTTTACTTAATCGATCTACTTAACTACTCTGATGAACCAATTAACTCTTCAGCTATGTTTTTAGGTACTTCCTCGTACCTAGCTAGCTCCATAGAAGAAACTGCACGTCCTTGAGTCATTGAACGAATATCAGTAGTATAGCCAAACATCTCAGCTAGTGGTACAAAAGCATCTATGATCTTGGATTTAGCTCTATCTTCCATCTTCTCAACCCGACCGCGTCTAGAGTTGATATCGCCCATAACATCACCCATAAACTCTTCTGGGGTTATAACCTCTACTTGCATAACAGGCTCTAGTAGTACCGGTCCAGCTCTCTTGACACCGTCTTGAATAGCCATAGATCCAGCAATTTTGAAAGCTACTTCTGAGGAGTCGACGTCGTGATAAGAACCATCGTGCAACTTAACACCTACATCAACTACTGGGTATCCAGCAATTATTCCACTAGCTAGGGCTTCTTTGATGCCTTCTTCTACTGGCTTAATGTACTCTTTAGGTATAGTACCTCCAACAATAGCGTTTTCAAAGGCAAAGCCCTCACCTCTTTCTCTAGGCTCAACATCAATAATGACATGTCCATACTGACCACGACCACCAGTTTGACGAATAAACTTAGCTTCTACATTAGTAGCTGCTTTAGTAATAGCTTCGCGGTAGGCAACTTGTGGTTTACCAACATCTGCCTCTACCTTAAACTCTCGTTTCATCCTATCGACAATGATGTCTAGGTGAAGCTCACCCATACCAGCTACAATAGTCTGGCCAGTTTCATCATTAGTAGTCACCCTAAAAGTTGGGTCTTCTTCAGAGAGACGTTGCAAGGCCATAGACATCTTTTCTTGATCAGCTTTAGTCTTTGGTTCAATTGCTACTGCCATTGGCGGCTCAGGGAAAACAATGTTCTCTAGCATAATAGGGGATTTCTCATCGCACAAAGTATCTCCAGTAGTGGTACCCTTAAGACCTACTGCCGCAGCTATATCTCCAGCAAATACTTTATCGACATCTTCTCTAGTATTAGAGTGTAACCTAACAATTCTGCCCAAACGTTCCTTATTGCCGGTATTGGAATTTAAGACATATGATCCGGCTTCTACTACACCAGAATAGACTCTGAAGAAAGTTAATTTACCAACATATGGATCGGTAGCCACCTTAAAGGCTAGGGCAGCAAAAGGCTCTTCATCTGATACTTTTCTAGTCATCTCGTCGCCTGTTTTAGGGTCTTCACCTTCAATAGCTGGTACATCTAGTGGGGATGGTAAGAAGTCTACAGCTGCATCTAGTAGTTTCTCGACAATTACTCCACGGCCATCACCACCACTAACTACGTAGAACTTACCAGAAAGCACGGCTTTACGTACAGCTAATTTAATTTCTTCTATACTTAACTCTCCAGTTTCTAGATACTTCTCCATTAGCTCATCGTCATATTCCAAAGCACCTTCTATTAAGTGCGTGCGGTAACGCTCACATTTTTCTTTCATATCTTCTGGTACATCAGTTTCTAATAACTCTTTATCGGTAAAGTCTTTGTAGCTATAAGCCTTCATCTCAATCAGGTCAACAAGACCATTAATGGACTGCTCAAAGCCAATCGGTAGATGGATAGGATAGGCATGCTTACCTAAACGTTCGTGAATAGTGTCTAAACTGGCATAGAAATCTCCACCAGTTTGATTAATCTTGTTGATAAAGCAGATTCTTGGTACACGGTATTTATCAGCCTGACGCCAGACAGTCTCAGACTGTGGCTCTACTCCCATCTTGCCGTCAAATATAACTAAAGCTCCATCGAGTACGCGCAAAGATCTTTCTACTTCAACAGTAAAGTCGATGTGTCCTGGGGTATCGATAATGTTGATACGATGATCATTCCAGGAACAAGTAGTAGCGGCTGAGGTGATAGTAATACCTCGTTCTCTTTCCTGCTCCATCCAGTCCATAGTAGCTTCACCTTCATGAACTGCACCTATCTTATGAGTTAAGCCGGTACGATACAGGATACCTTCAGTAACTGTAGTTTTTCCAGCATCAATATGGGCAATGGTGCCAACGTTTCGGGTTTTTTCCAGTGGATATTCTCGTTTAGTCATTTGCTAATCCTATTTTCTCTTTCCTTATTTAATACTTTAGAATCTAGCTAAGTGAGCGAAAGCTCTATTAGCCTCTGCCATCTTGTGGGCATCTTCTTTCTTCTTGAAAGTCTCGCCCGCATTGTTATAGGCATCTATAATCTCATCAGCTACTATTTGATACATCGGTTTGCCACTTTTCTTTCTAGTAGCTTGAACCATCCACATCATAGCTAAATGTACCTGCCTACTACCCTTTACCTCAAAAGGTATCTGGTAGTTAGCTCCACCTATACGCCTACCCTTAACCTCTAGTTGAGGGTAGACATTGCGCATAGCAGCCTCAAAGACATCTAAAGCTGGTTGCTTAGTGCGTTTTTCTACCTCTTCAAGAGCTTGGTAAACTATTTTCTCAGCCTTAAGCTTCTTACCATCTTTCATGATCTTATTAATGAAACGCTGCACTAATACGCTATTGTATTTGCGGTCTGGGTTGATCTTTCGTTGTAGTGATTTGGTCTTTTTTCTGGGCACTTTAAATATTCTCCTCTTATTTCTCTTAGCTTTTTACAAAGCTATTTAGCTCTTCTTGGTTCCATATTTACTTCTACTAGTGGTTCTATCGCTAACTCCACCGGTATCAAAACTACCTCTAACTATGTGGTAGCGTACACCTGGTAAGTCCTTGACTCTACCGCCTCTAACCAACACTACGGAGTGTTCTTGTAAGTTGTGGCCTTCTCCAGGAATATAGGCGGTAACCTCTTTACCGTTAGTTAAGCGTACACGAGCAATTTTTCTTAAAGCTGAGTTTGGCTTCTTGGGGGTTTGAGTAGTAACACGTAAGCACACACCTCGTTTAAATGGTGAGGGTTTAGAGTAGCTCTTATTAGCCAACTGGTTGTTGACATGGTGCAAGGCAGCCGATTTCGATTTCGACTTAGTACTCTTGCGCGGCTTAGAAATTAATTGGTTAATAGTTGGCACTATTTACTTCTCCTTCTTTCGAATCAGATTATACCTTAGCAGATGACACATCAGGCTTCAACCCCTTTTGTACTGGTACTGTCTTCAGCTGCAACTGCTATAGCCTCTTCATCCTCTTCTGGATTATATCCGGTACCGACTGGAATTTTACGACCAATAATGACATTTTCCTTGAGTCCGTAAAGTCTATCAGTGCTACCTGATGTGGCGGCATTAATCAGTACTCTAGTTGTATCTTGGAAAGATGCTGCTGATAGCCAGGAGTCTGTGCTTAAGGATGCTTTAGATATTCCTAGTAGCAATTGCTTGTAAGTTACTGGCTGTCCGCCCTCTTGGCTAAGTCGTTGGTTTTCTTCAATAATAGTTGATCTAGCTATGACATCGCCTGTTACAAACAAGCTATCACCTGGATCTTCTATCTGTACTCTAGATGTCATCTGTCTAATGATGGTTTCTAAATGTTTATCGGATATACCAGCGCCTTGTAAGGTAAACACCTTCTGAACTTCATTCATGACATGTCTTTGAACTTCCGAAGTACCAGCTAATTTTAGTAGATCTTGAAGATTAACTGAACCAACAGTTAACTGCTGCCCGGCAACTACCTTATCTCCATCTTTAACTAATAGGCTCTTATACCTTGGGATGGTATATTCCGTGGCCCCAACGTTCTCTGCTTTGATGACTACCTTAGTCTTGAGAACCTTGGCAATACCCTTAACTGTAGAAGTAACTGTCTTCTTGTAGTCTTTAGTAGCTGTTACGACATCGCCAGCTTCAACTTCTTGACCATCTTTAACCATGGCTATCATATCTTTTAGGGTATATGAGTGAGATTGATCACCTTCAGGAGAAATTCTAACTTTGTAGTGGTTTTCCTTATCGGTAATATGTACGATGCCACTAATGTCGGCTATTTGAGCTAGACCTTTAGGATTCCTAGCCTCAAACAACTCTTCTACACGTGGTAGACCCTGAGTAATGTCATCTCCAGCTGCTCCTCCACCGTGGAAAGTCCTTAGTGTTAGCTGTGTACCTGGCTCACCTATTGCTTGAGCAGCCATAACACCTACCGGTACTCTCATATTCACCATCTTACCGGTCGATAGATCTATTCCGTAACACTGACGGCAAACACCACGTACAGATTGACAGGTAAGTAAGCTGCGTATCCTAACCTGATCAATACCACTATCTTCAGCTGCTATTTTAGCGGCTGCTTCTCTAGAGATAACATCGCCTTTTTTGACAATAGTACCGACAGTCTCAGCAGCTGTTCTACCAGTGAGACGATAGGCCATATCAGCACCTATATCCTCTGTCTCAATGCGGTCAATAACAATACCCTCTCTATCACCACAATCATCTTCAATAGTAAAGGCGTCTTGAGCTACATCAACTAGCCTTCTGGTCAAGTAACCTGAGTCAGCAGTCTTCAAGGCTGTATCTACTAGTCCTTTACGTGAACCTCTAGCATCGATGAAATACTCTACGCTAGTAAGTCCCTCTTTGTAGTTACTTCTAATTGGCAACTCAATGATGTTACCGTAAACATCCTGACGCAGACCAATCATACCGATTATCTGAGAAACTGCGCTAAGCTTAGCTCTAGCCTTAGAGACAACCGTTATAGTGGTGGAGTTGTTTTGACGCGCAAAACTATCCTCCACTACTCCCTGTAGTTTTTCATTAATTTCAAGCCAGTTATTGACTGTCAATCTATATCTTTCTTCCTCAGTAATTAGGCCCTGTTCATACTGCTCAGAAATTTCAGAAGATCTGGCTTCACCCTCTGCTAATATCTCTTCCTTTTCTGCTGGAATGATGTAGTCATCCATGCCAGTTGATAGACCGGAAATAGTAGCATACTCATAGCCTACATCTTTAATGTTGTTAGCTACTTCACCCAATACTTCCATACCATAGTTCTCAAATACTTCAGTGGCTAGCTCGCCAATAGTATCTTTATCGAAAGTCTTATTTAAGAACGGCATGTCTTCAGGTAAGATTTCATTAAATAGTATTCTACCGATTGTAGTAGTAATTAGTTCGTCTTCTACGATTACGTTGATTGGTGTTTGTAATTCAATTACTCCCATGTCGTAAGCGTGTTCAGCCTCATTAACATCTGAGTAACTATACTTAACATCATCCATGTCATATCTCTCATAGGTCATGTAATAGGCACCTAATATCATATCTTGAGCAATAGAGACCATGACCGAACCATCTGATGGGTATAGTAGGTTCTTACCAGCAGCCATAATATCGCGGGCTTCATTTTGGGATTCCTTACCTAGCGGTAAGTGCACTGCCATCATGTCTCCGTCGAAGTCAGCATTAAATCCACCACATACTAATGGGTGAAGTTGGATAGCTTTACCTTCAATCAATTTTGGTCTAAAGGCCTGGACTCCTAGTCGGTGCAAGGTAGGTGCACGATTAAGTAATACATACTTACCTTCAATAACTTCATCAAGCGCATCCCACACCAATGGATCACCACTCTCTATCATCTGTCCGGCCGCTTTAACATTATGAGCAGCCTCGCGGTCAATCAGGTTACCAATTACAAATGGTTTAAATAGTTCAAGAGCCATCATCTTTGGTAAACCGCATTGATTAAGATCAAGGTCTGGTCCGGCCACAATTACACTTCGGCCTGAGTAGTCAACTCTTTTACCTAGTAGGTTCTGCCTAAATCTACCTTGCTTACCTCGCAGCTGATCACTTAAACTCTTGAGTTTGCGTCTACCACCCGTAGCAGAAACTGCTCTACCCCCACGAGCATGAGAGTTGTCTATAAGTGTATCTACTGCTTCCTGGAGCATACGCATTTCATTACGACGAATTACTGCTGGAGCATTAAGATCAACTAATTTCTTGAGTCGGTTGTTGCGGTTAATAACTCTTCTGTATAGATCGTTTAAATCAGAAGTAGCAAATCTACCACCAGTTAGTTGCACCATTGGTCTTAGCTCTGGTGGGATAACTGGAACATGGCGCAAAACCATCCAAGATGGTTTGATACCAGCTTTTTGCATACTCTCAAATTTTTTCAATCTCTTCAGTACTTTTCGCTTACGCTGACCTTGAGTTTCTTCAGAAAGCTTCTTTAATTCTTTAACAGTTTCATCAACATCTATCTGTGATAGTAGGTGCTCTATAGCTTCAGCTCCTACCATAGCCTTAAAGCAATTCGAGAAAGCGTCTTGAAGATCTGCATAATCACTCTCCGTAACAACACTCTTAACAGCTATCTGGTCTAGTAGGCGTCTTTTTTCTTGGTACTTGGCTTCTAGTTCTTCTAGTTCTTCGGTTTGTTGTTTAGCTAAGGCCTTAACATTAGCTTTCTCGTCCTCTGCTAAGGCTTCGTATTTCTTCTTAACCAAGTCTTTATCATTCTCAAAACTAGCGTCTAGCTCTTTGCTAGCTTCTTCTTTCTTGTCTTCCTTAACTTCAACGATGACATAACTAGCGAAATAGGCTACTTTCTCTAGGCTCTTAGCGGTCATATCTAACATCAAGCCAACTGTAGATGGTACCCCTCTTAAGAACCAAGTGTGCGTTACTGGAGCGGCTAAAGATATGTGACCCATTCTCTCTCTTCTAACTATAGAGCGAGCTACTAATACTCCACATCTATCACAGGTAGTGCCACGGTAATGGGCTCCTTTGTACTTACCACAGTAACATTCAAAGTCTTTACTAGGACCAAATATCCTTTCGTCAAATAGACCTTCTTTTTCTGGTTTCTGAGTGCGGTAATTGACTGTTTCTGGTTTAGTAACCTCACCATGAGACCACTCAAGTATATTCTCTGGGCTAGCTATACCTAAACGTATAGCATCAAAATCAGTAGCTAATTTTTCGTGTAAATAGTTATCGCTCATGGCTTACTCCTTCTCCTCTTCATCAGTTTTTCCTTCATCACTATCATCGTTATTGGCTGTTACTGATACTTCTTCTGCCGGTTGATTAGTATCTTCAATAGCTTCATACTCAGTTACATTCACGTCTTCGTCTACATCTACAGCTGGTGCTGGGTCATCAGTAATTGTTGGTGCAGTTGATTTCTCACTTCGATATTCTTCTTCTAATACCGCTTCAGCATCTACTATCTGATCATCTTTAGCTAAATCAACATCTAGTCCTAAGCTCTGCAATTCTTTAACTAACACATTGAAAGATTCAGGTAGTCTTGATCCGAGAATATCTTCGTTCTTAATGATGGACTCATAGGCTTTTGATCTACCGATAACATCATCTGACTTGATAGTTAGCATTTCCTGCAAGATATTAGCTACTCCGTAAGCTTCTAGCGCCCAGACTTCCATCTCTCCAAATCTCTGCCCACCATTTTGAGCCTTACCGCCTAATGGCTGTTGAGTAACTTTGGTGTATGGTCCAGTAGATCTAGCGTGTATCTTATCGTCTATCATGTGTTTTAGCTTGTTCATGTAGATAACACCTACTGTAGTTCTCTCCTTCATAGTCTCACCAGTTCTACCGTCATATAGCTGAGCTTTACCATCTTCTGGCAAGCCAGCTTTAACCAACTCTTCCTTAATAGTATCTATGGTAACGCCATCAAATGGTGGAGAGCTAACCTTATACCCTAAGGCTTGGGCAGCCCAACCAAGATGAGTTTCAAATATCTGACCAATATTCATTCTCTGAGCTACACCTAATGGGTTAAGTAGGATATCCATCGGAGTACCATCATCCATAAACGGCATATCTTCGACTGGTAATATTCTAGCTATTACTCCCTTGTTGCCGTGTCTACCGCCTAATTTATCTCCTACAGAGATTTTGCGCATTTGTGCTACATAAACATGTATCTGGCGCAATACTCCAGCTTTAAGCTCATGTCCATCTTCTCTATCAAATATCTTAATGCCGACTATCTTACCGTGTTTCCCGTTTGGCATTCTAAGAGATGAATCACGGACATCCTTGGCTTTTTCGCCGAATATAGCTCTCAGCAGTCTTTCTTCACTAGATAGCTCTTGTTCACCTTTTGGTGTAATCTTACCCACCAATACATCTCCTGGTGATACTTGAGCACCTATTATAACTACACCTTCATCATCAAGTGAGGCTAGAGCTTCTTCTGAGACATTAGGTATATCACGAGTTACTTGCTCGGGACCTAGTTTGGTTTCGCGAACATCAATACTAAATTCTTCGATATGTATAGAAGTTAGGGTATCATCTTCGACTAAGCGCTTAGAGATGACAATAGCATCTTCGAAGTTGTATCCACCCCATGGCATAAAGCCAACTAGCAAGTTAGCTCCTAGAGCTAGCTCACCCTGATCAGTACTCATACCATCAGCTAATAAGTCACCTTTTTTAACTTTCTGACCTGACTCTACTACTACACGGTGGGTTATGGCTGTACCTTCGTTACTGCGCATAAAGGTGTTGAGTTTGTAGGTTTTTTGAATCTTGTCAGTATAATCAACCACTATTTCAGCAGCTGTAGCTGATCTAACTACTCCGGCATGTTCAGCAGTAATAATATGACCGCTGTTTATAGCTACTGCAGACTCTAGACCAGTTCCAACTACTGGAGCTTGAGGATTGATTAGTGGTACCGCTTGACGTTGTTGGTTAGAACCAGTCAACGCTCTGGTAACATTATCTTTTTCGGCAAATGGCATAAGCCCAGCCGCAGCACCAATAATCTGTTGAGGAGACACGTCCATATAAGTTACGTTATCAACGCTCTCTTCAATTGGCCTACCATCACGTCTAACAGCAACTCTATCTTCTATAAAGTAGCCTTCATCATCAATCTCATTGCCTATGGAAGCTATAACGGTATTAACCTCATCTTGGGCGTCTAAGTAGACAATTTCTGAAGTTGCCCTGGGTCTGATAGGTACCGCTTCTACTTTAGCTTTCTTAAGCTTAGCGATATCTGCTTTACTAAGTTTAGTGCCTTTTTTAATGACTACTTTATTGCTCTCATCTTTAATACTGTTTCTTACTATCTCGCCGGCAGCTTCTTCTATAGGTAAATTAGTAATAACTTTCCTGTAAGGGGTCTCTATAAAGCCATAGTCATTAACTCTTGAATAACAGGTTAGATTTAGAACTAGACCTACGTTAGCTCCTTCAGGAGTTTCTATCACACAAGCACGTCCGTAGTGACTACGATGCACATCACGAACCTCAAATCCTGCTCGCTCACGAGTCAGACCACCTGGACCAGTAGCACTAAGTCGTCTCTTGTGAGTCAACTCATCAAGTGGGTTCTCCTGACTCATGAATTGGCTTAGCTGGGAAGAAGCAAAGAACTCTCTAACGCTAGCTACTATCGGACGAGCATTAACTAGAGCTTGAGGAATTACTTCCTCTATGTCGGAGACACTCATACGGTCTTTAACGTTTCGCTCCATACGCAATAAACCAATTCTGAAAGCTCGTTGGATTAATTCACCAACCATCTTTAGACGCCTGTTGGAAAATGAGTCCATCTCATCTTCTGGGTCTTGAGTATTATTAAGTCTAATTAATTCAGTAATGATAGCTACAATATCATCTAGGCGCATAACTCTATTGTCATTATCATTAGGTACATCTAGATTAAGTCGGCGGTTGAGCTTGTATCTACCGACTTTGGATAAATCATATCTCTTAAAATCAAAGAAGACACTATCTATGAGGTTTTTAGCATTTTCAACAGTAGCCATATCACCAGGACGCAAACGCTTATATACCTCAATCAAGGCATCACTAGTGTTTTGAGATAAATCTTTCTCTATAGTGTTTTGAATATAGTTAACTTCATCAACATCAACACCAGCAAAAGCCTCTGATATCTGCTTGTTTGTACTTAGGCCTAACGCCCGAAGCAGGGTAGTAGCTGGTAATTTACGCTTTCTGTCTATACGGACAAATATTTCATCATTAGTAGTAGTTTCAAATTCTAGCCAAGCGCCACGAGCTGGATTGAGTTTAGCTCCATAGTAATTACGATCATTAATATTATCAGCGGTGAATATAACACCCGGACTTCTAATTAGTTGAGAAACCACCACCCTATCAGAGCCATTAATAGTAAAGGTAGCTCTACTGGTCATAACTGGGTAATCACCTAGATATATTTCTTGTTCACTAACTTCACCAGTAACTTTATTGGTTAGCTCAGCCATACCATATAGCGGAGCATCATAAGTTACATTGTTCTCTCTAGCTTCTTCTTCAGTTACTTTAGGATCACCGAAGCGATAGTCTTTGAACTTTAAAGATAGTTTTGCACCAGTATAGTCATCGATACTACCAACTTCCTCAAATAGCTCTTTCAAGCCTTCGTCTATAAACCACTGGAATGATTTATGCTGATTTTCTAGTAAGTCTGGCAACTCTATAATCGATTTGTGTTTTGAAAAAGTAACTCTTTTGTTAGAACCCGTAAACGCCATTACACCTCCTGTGTTTAAAGACTTTAGTTGATAGTTAATTTAATAATCACAAAAAAACCTACTTAAAAGATTAATTTAAAAAATATTTAAGTAGCTTTTATTTATAGTGGTTTTTAGAGGGTCTTCTAAGCCAAGAAATGCTCAAACTGGCAATATTCTGCCTCATTTAAGTCTAGATTATGCACGCTATATCTTGCAGTGTCAACAATTTACGTGATTTTTTATATATTTAATATAAGTTTAAAGAGTATTAACTAAACTATTTCGGACTATCGATAATCTTATCAATCACACCATACTTCTTGGAATCTTCGGCGCTCATCCACTTATCTCTATCCATATCATTAGCAATAGTTTTAACAGTCTTGCCGGTATCTTTAGCAAATACATCAATTAGTTCTTCTTTGAGTCTAATAACTTCTTTAGCGCTAATCTCTATATCAGAAGCACTACCTTCATAGCCACTACTAGGTTGATGGATCATTACTCTAGAATGAGGTAGAGAAAATCTCTTACCTTTAGTGCCACCAGCTAAAAGTATAGCCCCCATAGAGGCCGCCATACCGACACAGATAGTAGAAACATCTGGCTTGACTAATTTCATAGTGTCATAGATAGCCATACCGGCACTAACACTACCACCAGGGCTATTGATATATATCTTAATATCTTTCTTGGGGTTCTCACTCTCTAGATATAGCAACTGAGCAATGACTAAATTAGCTGTCGTGTCATCAGTAGCTGAGCCGAGGAAAATGATGTTTTCTTTCAGTAGGCGAGAATAGATATCATAGGCCCTCTCACCGTAATGAGTTTTTTCTAGGACTGTAGGGATCAATATTTGGTTGCTCACCTGATTATCGTTCATGAGGTATATTCTAAACTAATTAGCACTCTCAAATCAAGAGTGCTAACATGAATTTTCTAAAAAACCACTAGGCTTTAGTAGCTAACTCTACTAGGTGTTGAACAGTTTTCTCAGCTAACATCTGTGAAGCTATTTCTCTACGTACTGATGGTTCTTGTAGTTGCTTTTGGATAGACTCATCTTGATACTGTCCAGCTATAACCTGCATTCTAACTTCTAACTCCTCGGAAGTGACTTCTAACTTTTCCTGGTTAGCAACTTCTGTTAGAACTAGAGCTGTTTTAACCCTATTTTGAGCTTGTTCAGCTATGGACTTATCTAATTCTTCAGCTGTTTGCTTAGTTTCTTTGAGATAGTCTTCCTTACTGGCATCTTTTTCTTGTAATTGTTGCTCTAGGTCTTCGTTCAATCTTTGAACTTCCTGCTCAATCATGGCTTCTGGTATTTCAACTTTAGCCTTATCAACCACTTTCTGGACTACTTTGTTTTCTAGCTCACGTTGAATATTCTTCTCTTTTTCTGACTTTAAATGAGCAGCTACATCTTCTTTAAGGCTGGCTAAGTTCTCAAACGGTCCAGCATTTTTAGCAAATTCATCATCTAATTTAGGTGGAGTGAGTTTTGATACTTTATTAACCTTAATCTCAAATTCAACTTCTTGCCCGGCTAGAGGTCTTTCAGCATAATCATCTGGAAACTTAATCTTGAACTTCTTCTCATCATCGGCTTTTAGGCCAACTATCTCTTTTTCAAATCCTGGTATAAAGCGGTCACTGCCAATAACTAGTGGGTATCCTTCAGCCTTAGCGCCTGGCACTTCTTTACCATCTTTCTTGCCCGTAAAGTCAACCTCTACCTCATCACCTTCTTTAGCTGCGCGCTTGACTTCTTCACGTTTAGCTAGGCGATCTTGCAGCGAAGCTATGACTTGATTTACTTCCTCATCCTCAACTTTGACCTCTTCTGACTTTTCTTTGATCTTCTTATAATCACCTAGGGTGACTTCTGGTATAACACCTACTTCTATCTCTACCTCTAGTTCGGTGTATGGTACAAACTTCTTGACACTAACATGTGGATTGCTAATTGGACGTAAATCATGCTCTTCAATGCTTTGCTTGTAGAGTTTCTCAACAATAGCATCTAGTGCCTCTGTCTGAACTTGATCAGCACCAATCTCCCTATCAATGACATCATTAGGTGCTTTGCCAGGTCTAAAACCTTTAGCAGTAACACTACTACGCAATTTATTGTAGGTGTTTTTGACACTCAGCTCCATATCAGCTTTATCAGCTGTAATTATTAGAGTTACCTCGTTGCCATCTTTATTTATTGTTGTCTTCATATCCAGTCTCCTAGACTATCACACATTAGCTGAGCTTCTCAATGATAAAGTCAATATCTCCACGTTCTTCATCACCACTAGCTAGATGTTTGAGAGCATAATCTTTTGATATAGCCTCTTTATCACCGACTACAATCACGTAGGCAATAGCTTTTTTATCAGCTGCTTTCACCTTATTACCCACCTTCTTATCAGTTAAATCAGTAGCTGTATTAATACCAGATTGCCTTAGCTTAGTAGCTAGCTCATCAGCTGCTTCTATTTGATCGCTATCTAGAGATATAACTACAACTTTGGTACTAGAAGTCAGCTTAGGCTCTAGGTTATGAACTTTTAAGAAGTCGGCCATGATAACATCCCCCATACCAAAACCAACTGCCGGTATGCGCGGCGCTTTAAATATCGACATCAAATCATCATAGCGGCCACCTCCCGCTATAGAGCGAGAGTTATCTGGGTTAGTGTCAAAAACCTCAAAGACTATACCGGTATAGTAATCGAAGCCTCTTTGGATAGTTAGGTCAAAGCGAATGTTATTGATATCCCTAGCAGTTAAAAGTTTACCTAATCTAGCTAAATCTTGAGCCGGCTCACTCTCTAATAGGTCGTTTGGTAAATCACGGAGCTTAGTAGTGCGTATGAGATCTAGAAAAGTATTTAATTTATCACCTAGTATAGCATCGGCCTGATTAATAAAGGCCTCATCACTCATCTTGCCTTTACGATCTAGCAACTTAGTGAGCCTATGAGATACATCAACTCCCATTGATAGATACTCGCCGAAAATATAGCTCATTAATTCTCTGCTATTTAGCCTGATCTGGAACATATCATCATCAGCACCAAACTCATGCATCAAATCATGCAGTAAGGTTATAACCTCTAATTCAGCTGAAATATCTTCTACACCTAATATGTCGACATTGAACTGCCAGTGTTCACGCAGGCGTCCTGATTGTGGTCTCTCGTAGCGCCAAAGATTAGGTGTAGAGTACCAGCGGATAGGAGTAGCTAGCTCCTGAGATCTAGCTGCTACCATTCTAGCTAGTGTGGGAGTAATCTCTGGTCGGATAGTTACATCTCTACCACCACGATCTTTAAAGCTATATGTCTGTTCTTCAACTATCTCTTGACCGGTTTTGGCTCTATACAGATCAGTAAATTCTAGTATAGGGCCATCGTATTCTTCATAGCCATAGCGCTGAGCTATCAACGCCCAGGTATCGAATATATGACGCTGCAGGCGCATATCTTCAGGATAGAAATCCCTGGCCCCTTTATAGTTTTGTGTGGATAAGCTTGCCATTAGTTTAATAATACAGTAGTTAGAGGTAAAAGGGCAAAAACCTAGTTAGGTTAATATTAATTATCAGACTTTTAAGTATGCTATATAGAATCACTTCTATGGTGCCGCGGGAGAGACTCGAACTCTCACGAGTATTACCTCACTAGGTCCTAAACCTAGCGCGTCTGCCAATTCCGCCACCGCGGCACATATTCATAAGGTAGGTTTTTAAGGTAGTTCTTTTAGCACCTGTGATTATACCAGTAAATTAAACTAATATTAAAGAGGTTTATCTATATATCTTGATATAAAAAGTTATTTATTGACATAAATAGATAGAAATAACACTTTCTCCGTATCTACGACTACGCACTAACTCCATATTATCCAGCTCTATAGGCTCTATTCTTCTACTGTGTTTGAGAACCAAAACTCTCTTACTGTGAGTGGCTAACTCTTTAATATTCTCTTCGTTAAACTTATCAAACGGTGGATCGGCAAAAACTATATCGAAACTATTACCACCTATATTATTCTCTAGCCAGTCAGTAACATCTTGATGAACTACTTCTACTCTACCGGCTACACTTAAGTTTTGAATATTATTAGTAATTGACGTAATAGCTTCTTTGGAGCTATCTATAGCTACGGCGCTTTTAGCTCCTCTACTAATAGTCTCTAAGCTTAAACTCCCACTACCAGCATAAGCATCCAGTACTCTTAAATCCGACACATCACCTAGCATATTAAAGAGAGCTTCGCGGGCCTTATCAGTAATCGGTCTGGTTAAATCGCTATCTGGAGCATTAATAATTCTGCCTTTAAATTCGCCACCTACTATTCTCATTACTTACTCACCCCAGCTTCTTCAGCTGCTAATACCCAAATAATAGCTAAGGTCTCAATAGTTATTGGGGCTAACTCTTTTCTAGAAGTTCTAGCTAGCCAAACTGTCCAGCTGGTTCGATAAAACCTATCATACATCTTCAACTCATGTATCTTGGCTGCCTGCTGCTTGAAGAAGTCAACTAAACCTAGAGCTCTAGCTAATTCTAGACTCTCATTATCTAATTTAGTATCAAAGTTACCGGTAATAACAGCTGCTGCTACCCCTGCCTCAAAATGTATGTGGGTAGAGAGCAAGCCTTTGTTACCCCACATTCGCCAATTACCCTTAACTAGTTGCCGCTTATTAATTCCCTGCAGCAGTATCTTGTGTCTACGTTTGAAAAATTTCTGCTGAGATGTTCTATACATCAACTCTAATTCTTGTTCATATGGATAGTGGTGAGCTGGGGTTAGACCATCAACCACTACATGGGCTAGCCAGGAAGCTTCAAAAGCAGCTCTCACCCTATCACCCTCTTTAAGCGCATTAATCAGTAGGTCGTAATGGTTAATTAGATGGTCAATCAGTGGCCCTTCACCTGATTCAGGATCATAGAAGTGGCTAGGCTCATCATATCTATGAGGAGACTTGACCTTGATTCCATCTGGTCCATTGTATCCTTCAAAGTGCTGGATACTCTTTAGGTCTGGAAATATATCCATATCTATATATGGCTTAACCTTTCTATAGGCTGCCTTATTAAACTTCTGATGTACCCCTATGAGATTGAGGGTATATTTGGGTGTTACAAAACCGGCATACATAAATAGTTGTTCCTAAAAACCTTCTTACTGATTGATTTATTTAAGTTATTTAAACTTATACTTAGATATTTATTATTAAAAATATTGGTATGTATATGATTATAGCAGTATAGAATAGATGCCTTACTTACGATGCATACAGTATACAGGCTGCATTTAGACTAATAACTCTCCCTTGACTCATATAAGATTAAACCCTACAGCCCAAAATCTTCAACACTAAGCCTAGCTAACTTTGCAATACTTCGGATTGTGCCTTTCTTAAGTTCTTTGTGTAATGGAACTACAGTAGTAAGCTTGCCAGTTGTGGTTTGCTTTGTGAGTACAACATGTGAACCTCGTTGACGCGCAACAACAAAGCCGTCTTTTGATAGTATTTTGACTGCTTCTTTGCCACTAATCGGCATGGTTTATTAGATTGTTACTGTTGTTAGAAATGTTGGATTAGTAGTGTTGGTTGTTCCGTCGGTAGAAGTCTCTTCAAAATATAGCTCTAGAGCTTCTTTGAGGTTTGCTAGCGCTTGATCGAGTGTGTCGCCTTGACTTGCGACATTAGTATCAGGATTGAGGGCAACAAAACCTCCATCTTCTTCAGTGATAATAGCAGATAGTGTCTTATTCATAGTGCTTATAATTATAGCATGTGCTCAAAGAATACGCATATTTACAAGCTGCCATATATTTTCTTAATATGTTTTTTAATATCAGTAGTCTCTTTAGCAGCAGCTCTGGCTTCTTTAATTAATTCAATATCAGTCAGTTTAGCCATACGCAAATCTAGTTGTCCATGCTGTCTCTTACCGTATAGCTCTCCGGCTCCTCTCATCTCTAAATCTTTTTCCGCTAGCATAAAGCCGTCGCTATATCTCTCCATCAACTCTAGCCTGTATTTAGCTTGGGTTTCATTAGAAGTTTTAAGATAGCAATAGGCTTGAGAGTCGTTTCTACCAACCCTACCTCTTAGCTGATGCAGGGTAGATAATCCAAATCTTTCAGCGCCTTCTATTAATATAACGTTGGCATTGGCAACATCTACACCCACCTCTACGACTGTAGTAGCTACTAGGACCTGGGTCTTACCACTTCTGAAATCTTCCATCACACTCGCTTTTTCTTTAGCCGATAATCGTCCATGAAGAGCAGCTATCGATACGTCCTGCCAATACCGCTTCAACTGAATAACCTCTTCAGACACACTAGTAGCACCAAGTGTGTCTGATTCTTCTATGAGTGGACAAACCACATAAACCTGCCCTCCATCTTGTAGATGATGATATATCTCATCATAGGTTTTCCTAGCATTAGTAACCACCTGAGTCTTGATCTCTTTTCTACCTGGTGGCATCTGCCTAATACTAGAGATATCTAAATCTCCGTAGACTGTTAGGGCTAGGCTTCTAGGTATGGGAGTGGCTGACATACTTAACATATGTGGCATGGTCTTGGATTTATCTCTTAGCTCTTGGCGCTGATTAACGCCGAACCTATGCTGTTCATCAACTATCACTAAACCTAAGTGTTTAAACTTAACATCTGGTTGCAATAGAGCGTGAGTACCAACCAATATATCCACCTTGCCGCTAGCAAGATCTGCCAGTATTTTCTGTCTATCCTTAGCTTTAGTAGAGCTAGTTAATATCTCTACTGATATATCTTGAGGTATTATCTGATTTAGCGTCTGGTAGTGTTGATTAGCTAGAATCTCAGTAGGCGCTAACAAAGCAGTCTGCAGCTTACTACCAGCAACAAACGTAGCAGCCATAGCAGCTGCAGCTGTCTTACCGCTACCAACATCTCCTTGCAATAGTCTATTCATCGGCTTAGCCTGACCCATATCTTTAATAATCTGCCAGGCAGCTTTACGTTGATCATCCGTCATCTTAAATGGTAGCTGCTTAATGAAGCTATTGGCTAATTCCTGGCTATAACTTACCTTGGAGGCATCATATTCTAATAACTCATCCTTCATCATCCGAGATAGCAGTAGTAATAAGTAGATTTCCTCAAACCCCAGTCTGTGCTTAGCCAACTCTAAGCTCTTAGATGAATCTGGGAAGTGAACCTGTTCTAGAGCTGAGTTTTTATCAATCAGCTTGTATCTCTCCCTGATTTCTTTAGGTAGTGGATCGGGTATATCAACTTTGATAGCTTCTAATAGAATCTTTCGCAGCTGCTTAGAACTTAAGCCCGCAGTTTCTGGATATATGGGCACAATTCGAGCAGTGTTTTTAGTTAATGTACTAACTCTTTCCACGGCTGGATTCTGCATGGCGTATTGCTGATATTTAAACGATAGTTCGCCCGATACGTAAACTTCAGTGTCTTTGGGTAGTTGTTTGGCTAAATAGGGTTGGTTAAACCAGATAGCTTTAATTGAACCACTATCATCACTAATGATTGCCTCGGTCAAGGTAGTACCTCGTCTTTTAGTTCGTCTAGAAACTATCTGATCGATCTCCCCCTTGATAGTGATATTGCCTGGATTAGCCTGGGCTATAGGGATGATTTTAGAGAAATCATCATAGCGTCTTGGATAATGTTTAAGTAGGTCTTCAATAGTAAAGATACCTAGTTTTTCAAGCTTTTTCTCTAGTGCTTGGCCAACACCGGACAATTGACTAACTTGGCTTGATGGTTTCATATAAATAGCCTCTCCTATCTTCTTTAGGGTACAAATAGGCCTTATTTAGTCTTTATTCGGACAAATTTACGCTTACCCACTTGCAAGACATCACCATCATTAACATTGACCATCTCACTATCTACCTTATGAGAGTTAATCCTAACCCCACCCTGCTCAATTAGCCTTTTAGCCTCCGACTTATTATCAGCCAGTTCAACTGCTACTATTAAATCAACCAAGTTTTGTTGCTGATTATCAACTACAAAATCTGGTATTGTTGCTGGTAGTTTTTTATCTGAGAATTGACTTAGCCAGGCCTCTTTAGCGCTAGCAGCGCTAGTTTCATCATGATAAATACTAACTATCTCTTCAGCTAACCTTAGCTTAACATCACGTGGGTTATTGGTTTTGAGATCTTTTTCTAGTTTGGTCATCTCATCATCTGATACTTCGGTAACTAATTTGAAATAGTGCATGATTAAATCATCATTGATACTCATGACTTTGCCAAACATATCAGCAGGCTCATCATCTATCCAGATACAGTTAGCCCAGGACTTACTCATCTTGCGGCCATCATCGGCTAATAGTAGCTCATAGGAGATAATATTCTGTGGTTCTTGGTCATAGGCTTTTTGGATGTTGCGTCCGGCCAGTAAGTTAAATAGCTGATCATTGCCACCTATCTCAACATCAGCTCTAACAGCTACTGAATCATAGCCTTGCAACATTGGGTATTGCATCTCTTGTAGGCCTATGCGGTCGCCTCTTTCGAAACGTTTAGAGAAATTATCCCGCTCAATCATCTGAGCCAAGGAAAAGAGCTGATTAATACGTAGCCACTCATCAAGACTCATATCATTAAACCATTCATGGTTGTAGTGGATTTCAGCACTATCAATATCAAATATCTTAGCTAGTAAGGTCTCGTAATTAGCCATGTTAGCCTGGACCTCTTCTTTGGTGAGGATAGTTCTCTCGCTATCTTTATCAGAAGCATCACCTATTTGGCCGGTGAAACTACCGACTATTAGAACTACCTGATGCCCAGCATCTTGGAAATGCTTTAGTTTACGTATAGTAGCTGCGTGGCCTAGATGAATACGATCCCCAGTAGGATCTATGCCGTATTTGATTCTCAGCTTAGCTCCCTTTTTTAGCTTAGCTTCTAAATCTTCACGGACAACTACTTCTGTACTAGCACGAAACAGTAATTCATTCATTGTTTATATAATATCATGGCTGAGTGATGAATGATTAAGTCTAGTGAATCTCAAGGCTATTACTTATAAAGCTGAGAATGAGTTCCTACTGCCACAAATAATGCAGTGTCGTTATCTATTATTCGGTAATGAACTCTCCAGTCGCCACCAAAAGATATCGACCTATACCTACCCCACTCACCTTTTAAAGCGTGATTATATAAGAGGGGATGGTAAGGGTCTTCTTGGAAAATACTTAATGTTGCTTTGAGCCGTCTCTTTTGAGCAGGTAGTAGCTTCTCAACCTGTTTAGAAAAATGCTTATGATAGCGCAGTTTCACTTACTTACTCTTGGGAAGATTTTTCTAAATCATTAAACATATCACCTATGCTATCAAAGCTAGAGGATATATTCCTATTAGTCTTAAGGTCTGTCTCTACTTCCTGCATAATATTCTCTAAATATGGCGTAGGTTCAAGTCCTGCACTAAGGGTAATAGACCGATCTCTAACCATTTGCCGGATACTAGCATTAACTAAAGAACTAGCTGGTATACCTATGTCAGAAGCTAATTTTTTAAGCTCGTGGCGAGTTTCTTCATCTATTCTAATATTCATATTAGCTGTTTTACTCATACTACTAATAGTATATGAATGTATGCTTTATGTCAATATATTAATAATAAGTAAGCTTAAAAGTCAAAACTTTAGTGACTATATAAATAGCCACTAAATTGCTATAATACATTAATGCTTAAAAGTTAAGCATTTATAAGAGGTTTACTAGGGAGAAATATTAAATTAAGATGAGATTATTTAATCAAATCAAGAATCAATTACTATCAAAAATCTCCAAATTAAGCAGCAGCATTAAGAGTAAAACTAAATCAACACTAGATAAAATAGCTATGAAGATACCATTTATCAAGAAGAAGAGTCCTAAGAAAAAAGCTGTGACTAAGTTTGGTAGAATTACGCCACCTGAAGTTTGGTGGCGCAGATGGCTGTGGTATATGCACCCACGTAGATTTAAGGACTGGTGGTTCACTAAACCAGGAGCTATAGCTGCTTTGCGGATATTGGGTGTAGCTGCTGGCATATTGCTCCTACTTGTTATTGGCCTGTTCCTCTATTTCGCTAGAGACTTACCTAGTCCGGGACAGATTAATGCTCAAGCCCTGGATCAAACCACTAAATTCTATGACCGCAGTGGTGAACACTTACTCTATGAAGTTTACGGTGATGAAAACAGAACCTATATCGATTTAGAAGATATATCCGAAAACGTCATTAACGCCACTATAGCTATTGAGGATCGTAATTTTTACCAACAAGGAGCTTTTAGCTCTCTAGGTATCTTGCGCGCTGCTATATACAACGTACTAGATGTAGGTAATGGCTTACAAGGTGGATCAACCATTACTCAACAATACGTCAAAAATGCCCTACTTACTCCTGAACAGACCATCTCCCGCAAGGTTAAAGAGTTGATATTATCTATGCAGATTGAACAGCTTTATGATAAGAACGATATCTTGGAGCTATATCTCAATGAGATAGGTTACGGTGCCCAAGCTTACGGTGCCCAAGCTGCCTCGCAAATGTATTTCTCTAAAGACGCTAGTGATATCACCTTGGATGAAGCTGCTCTATTAGCTGCCCTGCCTCAAGCCCCTACCTACTACTCTCCTTATGGGCAAAACATTGAAGCTCTTGAGTGGCGTATGGATGCAGTGCTAGATTTGATGGCAGAACAAGGCTACATCACAGAAGAAGAAGCTACTGAAGCTCAAGAGGTAGATACCTTAGCTAAGATTAACGCTACGCCTAATTCATTCCGCAATATTAAAGCCCCACATTTTATCATCCGCACCCAGCAGCAACTAGAAGAAAGGTATGGAGCACAGACAGTGCTTCAGGGTGGTTTAGAAATTATCACTACCATAGATCTAGACCTACAAGAAAAAGCTGATAAAGCCGTAGCGGATGGCATAGTTCATGTTAACAACGGTGGTGGTAATAACGCTGCTTTAGTAGCTTCTGATCCAAACACCGGACAGATACTAGCTATGGTAGGATCACACAATTTCAACCAGCCAGGTTACGGTGCCCACAACGCTGCTACCGCCCAGAGGCAGCCAGGATCTAGCTTCAAGCCATATGTCTATGCTCAGGGATTTGAAAGTGGTGATTGGGGCCCAGGTAGTACTATGTATGACGTAAGGACTGATTTTGGTGGCGGCTATACTCCCCAGAACTTCGATGGTGGCTTCCGAGGAGTCATGAGTATCCGTCAAGCTTTAGGTGAATCACGCAACATCCCAGCTATTAAGATGCTCTATATTGTCGGCATGCAAGAAACCTTGGATCTGGTTAGTAGAATGGGTATCACCACTCTAGGTGATGCTAGTAATTATGGTTTGAGTTTGGTGCTAGGTTCTGGTGAAGTACAGCTAAATCAGCACGTCAATGCTTATGAAGTATTTGCTAATGGTGGTACGCATTACGAACAATCAACTATCTTAAAAGTAACTGAACCTAACGGTACTGTCCTAGAAGAGTGGGAATTACCAGAAGGCGAAGAGATATTTGACGAACAGACAACTTACCTAATCTCTTCAATATTATCTGATGATGTAGCCAGAACTCCAACTTTTGGCGCTAACAACCCCTACTTTGCTATACCCGGACACACCGTAGCTGTTAAAACCGGTACCACTGATGACTTAAGAGACGGCTGGGCTATGGGCTATACCCGAGATTTAGTAGCTGGTGTCTGGGTGGGTAATAGCGACAACACGGTTATGCGCCAATCTACTCACCTGATGACTGGGCCGATATTTAGTCAATTTATTCGTGACGCCTTAGATGGGGTGGAGAATAAGCCGTTTGAGAGACCTAGCGGTATTAAGTCAGTAACTCTAGATAGGTATACTGGCGGATTAAAGAGCGAGCATTCAGAAGCTACTAGGACTGATCTATTCCCTAGCTGGTATCAGACTAGAGAAAGTGGCGGTATAGAGACAGCTATTATAGATACCATCTCTGGACACTTAGCTACTGAATGCACTCCTGAAAGGGCCCAAAAAGAGATTACCAGTTACGGATTGAGGGCTGAGATACCGCCAGAAGACCTAGCCTTTAGCCGCTGGAACCCGCCAGTAGCAGCTCTAGCTAATAGACTGGGCCTAGGTAGTGGGCAAGCTATACCGACACGAACCAGCACAACTCATAGCTGTGATGATGAGGAGCCAAATATAGACGAGTTCGAAGCTACCTACAATCCAATCACTGGCATAGTAACTGTTACAGCTGAGGTAGTTGCCGGCGAATTTGATATTGATAGTGTAGAGATAAGTTACAACAACCAAGTTATCCATACCTGCTCTAGCGCTGGAACCTGCGAAGTAGAATACACGCCAACTAGTGGCGGACCGCACACGTTTAACGTCTTAGTTATAGATGAGGGGCTTTATGATGCTACCGATACAGCCCAGGAAAATGTCACTCCGTTCCCTCCTAGTGGTGGTGACGATGAAGATGATGAAGAGGGCTAAGCTCTTTAATCAGCAATGACTTAAATAGCGCTAAATAAAGTCCTAACTTAAGTCTTTAGACCCTTATCTATAGCTTCACTTAGGTTCTTAACTGGTAATACAAACTTAGAATCAACTGAGTTACTCTTGATCTTAGGAGCTAAGGCTTTAGAGAACTTCAACTTAGCAGCTTCTTTATTACGTTTATCGCTATCACTGACTGAGCGAATCTCTCCGCTTAAACCCACCTCTCCATAAACCACTAAATCACTATTAAGTGGCTGCTTTTTAGCAGCTGAAGCGATAGCTAGAGCTATAGCTAGGTCTGCTGCTGGTTCGGCTAATTTCATGCCGCCAACAATATTGATATAGACATCCTTATCAGCTAGTTTTAGCCCGGCTCTTTGCTGCAGGACAGCTATTAATAGGTTGAGTCTGTTTAAGTCAAAACCTACGGCTGTGCGCTTAGGATAACCAAACGGGCTAGTGCTAACTAGGGCTTGAACTTCTACCAATAAGGCCCTAGTACCCTCTATAGTGGCTAGGACGACTGAACCGTCGCTACCGGTGCGTTCTTGCAAGAACCTTTCTGATGGATTAGCTACCGCACTCATACCGCCATCTGTCATTTCGAATATACCTACCTCATTGGTAGAGCCATACCTGTTCTTATTCCCTCTAATCATTTTAAAGCTGCCAAACCTTTCACCCTCTAAGTACATAACTACGTCTACTAGATGCTCTAGTATCTTCGGCCCGGCAATATTGCCTTCCTTGGTGACGTGTCCAACTACTAATACGGCTGTATCTCTAGATTTGGCCACGCCTGATAGTTTATGCGTACAAGCAGTAATCTGGCTGATGGTACCGGCTGAAGATGATAGCTCATCTGTTTGCATGGTCTGGATAGAATCAACTACTACAAAAGCATAGTCACCTGATTCTATAGTGGCTGTAACTACATCTATATCAGTCTCAGTTAATAACTCTAGCTGCTTAGCCGATACACCTAACCTATCGGCCCTTAGCTTAATCTGCTGTATAGACTCTTCACCACTAACATATAGCACCGGTTTCAAGCTAGCTATATTAGCCGATAGTTGAAGTAGTAGGGTAGATTTACCGACCCCGGGTTCACCAGCTAGTAAAGTTACACTGCCTGGTACTATACCGCCACCAAATACTTGATCTAGCTCATTAATACCGCTGCTTATCCTGGGTACATCTTTGCTGCTAGATACATCAGCTAGAGTCTTGGTTTGCATGGATTTAGTTTTAGATTTTGATTTGGAGCTAGAACTAGATTGAACTTCTTCTATGAGGGTATTCCAGTTATTGCAACTACTGCATTTACCACTCCACCTCAGAGCAGTTGCGCCACATTCTTGACAGATAAAGATTGTCTTAGCCATTAGTTATATAGTATAGCAGTTTCTCTAGGCTAAAACCCATGATAGGAAAGCAGGAGTTCTATAGCGATTCATAAGTACTATCCATGGCATTAACCAACTTATTTTGGGTTAGTACCAAATCATTAATCTTGATAACTAGCTGGTTATGTAGTTCAACTATGTCTTGGTAGGTATCTATCATGTTGTTATGTCTAGCTACAGCTGCATTCTGTTCTGGAACTAAGACGTTGTAGCCTGATAAATCTCCATTCGCTTCTCGCTGAGCTAACTCAGCATTTAGCCTGTCTATATTAGCTCTTTCGTTTCGTATCTGAGTATCTAGATTCTCCAGTTGAGCTCTGTAACTTTCTAAATCAGTTTGCATTGCCGCTATTTCTTCATTGAGCTCTATAAAGACTGACTCATACTTTTCGTAAAGCTGGACTAGAGCCTGGCGGTCGCTAAAATATTGGCTAAAGTACTCTTCCAGCTCATTTGGTAAGTCGACTATCTGGGTAGGTATGATAGAGTGCATCTCATTTTGTCTAATGGCTAATCCCCCAGACTTCTCGTACCTATCAAGTAATCCGCTTAATTTCTCATTATCGATGGTAGTATAGAAATCTTCTAATTGAGAAGTTATCTGCTGACGCTCTGAGGCATTTAAACGCTCATAGGCAGCATGTAACATTTCATGGGCAGCAGTAACCTGCATAACTCCATGTAGTTCATCTCTATCTATTTCTAGTACATAGATATTCTTATCGTGATAGCAACCCAGGACAAAAGCCTGCTCTATAACGGGGCAGTTAATATTAAATTCCGACTTACTATTTATCTTAGGATCAGATAGATAGAATAACTCCTGGCCATGGCCATCCAAGTATGACTCCTCCGCTAGGGTGGCTATCTCTGGGTCTGGTTCGTAGTTGCGCAAGAACCACCAATCAGCTATAGCTTGCTGGTTATAGGCGGCTGTTAGGGCTGCTGCTACAAATCCTACAGAGAGAAATAAACTAGTAACCTTTTTCCACATATTATTACATTACCATAAACGCATACTAAAGTTTTCAAACTAGATAGATCCTAATTAGAATTAATTTATTCCTATCCTGAATTGGTTTTTTTGACTTTACCTAACAGCGGCAGTTTCTGATACAGCTTCAAAGGTTAGATCGCTACCTTTAGTAGATACTTTAATGACGTCACCACTACTAAACTCACCCTCTAGCATTTTAGTAGCTATTGGATCCTCAACCATCTCTTCTAGAGCTCGGCGCAATGGTCTAACTCCCATAGTGGGCTCATAGCCAGCCTCAATCAATTTACGTCTAGCTGATGGAGTAACTACTATACCTAAACCTTTATCGCCCAATCTTTCCTCTAGCTCAGCTAAGCGAAGAGAGAAAATCCGTCTTACTTCAGCTCTGCTTAGGGCTCTAAATATAATAGTCTTATCAATCCTGTTAATTAGCTCTGGACGCATTTGTTTACGTAAGTCTTCTAGAACTTTTTCGGATACTTCTTCATGGTATAGGGAGATGTCTTCCTTAGCGCTAGATGGTTTGAACCCTAATACTGCTTCTTTCTGCAATATATCTGCTCCAATATTAGATGTCATGATGATAACTGTATTAGTGAAGTCAATCCTGCGTCCTTTAGCATCAGTAGCATGACCGTCCTCTAAAATCTGTAACAACATATTAAATACATCTGGATGAGCCTTCTCTATCTCATCAAAGAGTATTAATGAGTATGGCTGACGACGTATTTTCTCAGTTAGTTGTCCGCCCTCTTCATAGCCGACATATCCAGCTGGAGCACCCATTAATCTAGATAGATTATGTCTCTCCATGAATTCACTCATATCGATTTTGACCATGGCATCCTCAGAGTGGAATAGTTCTCTAGATAGCACTCTAGCTAACTCAGTCTTACCGACTCCGCTAGGACCCATGAATAGGAACGATCCAATTGGTCTAGTTGGGTCAGCTACACCAGAACGATTACGTCTAATAGCTCTAGAGACAGCCTCAACAGCTTCTTTCTGGCCGATAACTGATTTGGCCAAAGTTTTTTCTAAATTCACTAATTGTCTAGCTTCGGATTTAACTAAACTCTTCAGGGGAACACCGGTGATTATAGAGACTACCTCGGCTAAGTCTTCGTCACTAACCTCTAACATCTTGCCGTCTTGGGCTTCAGCACTTTCCTGCCTGGCTAGTTTCTTCTCCAAAATACTGACCTCTGTTTTGAGCTGAGCGGCATGTTCATAGTTCTCATCTGCGGCAGCTTCATCTATTTCTATGTGAAGTTTACGAATCTGTTGCCTAATCTCTCTTGATTCGGTACCGGTACCGCTACCACGTAAAACTCTAACTTGAGCAGCAGTTTCATCAAGTAGATCTATAGCTTTATCGGGCATAAATCTATCTGGCATGTAGCGTTTAGATAGCTTGATAGTTTCTTCTAATACTTCATCAGATAGTTTAACGCGGTGATAATTCTCATAATGAGCCCGCAAGCCTCTTAGTACCTGCATGGTTTCATCATCAGTTGTTTCTGGCACCATGATTGTCTGGAATCTGCGCTCTAGAGCAGCATCCTTTTCTATATGTTTACGATACTCATCAGTAGTAGTAGCTCCTATAACTTGAATCAAGCCACGCGATAGAGCTGGTTTGATAATATTGGCCGCATCTATAGCCCCTTCAGCTGCTCCAGCACCGACTATTAGATGCATCTCGTCAATAAATAGTATGACATCATCAACGGACTGTAGCTCCTCTAATACATGCTTCATACGCTCTTCAAATTCACCACGGTACTTAGTGCCAGCTACTAGAGATGATAGGTCTAGAGCTATGACTCTTTTATCGAGTAAGTCTTCTGGTACATATTCTGTAACAATTTTTTGAGCCAAACCTTCAACTATAGCTGTCTTACCGACTCCAGGTTCTCCAATTAATGCTGGATTGTTCTTGGTTCTTCTATTTAGGACGGTGACTAGTCTTTGTATTTCACCTTCCCTACCGATAACAGGATCTAACTTGTTATCTATTGCTTTAGCAGTTAAATCAAGACCGAAGAAATCTAGAGTTGGAGTCTTGCTCTTCTTCTTGACCTTACGTCTTTCCTTAGTATGTTCCTGGTAGTGATATTGCTGATTACGTAAGTATTCTTGCAACTCATCACGAACCTCAACTATATCTATATCCATATCATTTAGTAATATCGAAGCTCTGGTGTTTTTCTGTGAAAGAGTAGCAAATAGAATATGTTCTGTACCGCACATCTGCTGACCAAAATCTTTAGCTATCTTCCAGGATAGGGATAGTGTTAATTTAGCAGTTTCGTTCAAATTCCTAGCATCTGCTGTAGTTGTAGAAGTTAGAGTCTGCTGGAGAGATTTAGGAGTCAGACTTAGTGCCATCCTAGCTTTATCGAAATTAACACCAGCATTTTTAAGCACTTTAGCGCCAATCGAACTATCTTGTTTTAATACTCCTAGTAAAATATGTTCAGTACCGACATAGCTAGCACCTAGTGCGCGGGCAATATCATTAGCAATACGCAAACTAGCTTGGGCGTTTTCGGTTAATTTGTCTTCAAAAGATGAATCATTCACTTGCATATTCTCCTAATATTGTATCACTAAAACGACTTGTAGATGTCTATACTTACTATTTTATTTAATTAGCACTCTACAATCAAGAGTGCTAATAGAAGATTTAGCAAAATATCACTCCTAAACCTAGTCCTCAAAAGGGCTATAGCTACATCACTTGGTGATATTTATAGAAACTTATACCTGTATTTAAGACTACTCTTCTTCGCTAGTTTCTTGGTTTTCTTCTTCACTAGAGCCGCCCGATTCTAGGGTACTAAGTAACGATGTTTCTAGATCAGCTTTGCTAACATATTTCTTCTTTGACTTGGCTTCTTCCTGTTTAGGCTCTACCTGGTCTTTAACTTCACCACTCTCGCTACTGACTATGTCTATCTGCCAACCAGTTAGGTTAGAAGCTAGACGAACATTTTGGCCTGATCTACCAATAGCTACTGATAGCTGGTCTTCAGCTACTTTAACTGTAGCTTTGCTCTCTGCTTCGTGTAGCTCAATATCTTCAATTTTAGTTGGAGCCAGGGCGTTAGTGATGAACTCTTTAGGATCCTCAGCATAAGTAATGATATCTATCTTTTCCTCACCAATCTCACCCATTACAGATTGAACTCTAGTACCGTGACCACCCACAAAAGTACCAACTGGATCTACATTGGGTATGGTAGAGGCTACTGCTAATTTGCTGCGGATACCCGCTTCTCTAGCTATAGCTTTAATTTCTACTGCTCCACTCTCCATTTCTGGAACTTCTCGTTCAAATAATAGGGCTATAAATTCTGGCACCGCTCTAGATAAGATCAACTGTGGTCCACGTGGAGAGTTCTCTACTTCACGTAAGTAGACTTTGAGTTTTTGAGTTGGACGATAACGCTCATTTAGTATTTGCTCTGATTGTGGCAAGATTCCTTGAGCTTTACCAACATCAATATAGACTGCTCTAGGCTCTACCCGCTGAACAGTACCATTTAGTAAATGACCCACTTTATCCTGATATTCAGCCATAACTACATCACGTTCTGCTTCCCTGAGTTTCTGCAATATCACCTGTTTGGCAGTCTGAGCAGCTACTCTACCAAAGCCATCATATTTAACTTCTCGCTCAACTACACCACCAACTTCTGCACCCTCATCTAGCTCTTTAGCAGCCGCTAAAGATAGCTGGGCCACGTCATCTTCCACTTCATCAACCACATCATATACTTCATAAATACGGAAATTACCGGTCTTGGTATTTAAATCAGCGCGTATATTCTGGTCTTTATCACCATAGTCTTTACGATAAGCGGCAGCTAGAGCATGCTCTAGAGCGTCTTCTACTATTTCGTAAGGTAGATTTTTTTCTTCGGCTATCTGTTTCATCGTCATGATGAATTGTTTAGTATCCATATTTTCCATAATTGTTTTCTCCTAGTTTATCTTCTAATGAAATGAGTCGACCGATTAAGGCCGACTCATCCAGATCAAGTACAATAGATATATTACTATGACTAATATACAAAAGTCAAAAATTCTCTAATTGGTTTATACGATAATCTGTGTATGATACAAACTCCATTATTTGCTAGAGCTTCTTGGTGATATTTGGTGCCATAACCAACATGTCTATCAAATCCATACACGTTATACAGCCCAGCCAACCTCTTCATATACATATCTCGATGATGTTTAGCGATTATAGAGGCTGCTGCTACAGCAGGTACTAATTGATCGGCTCGAATGATAGCTTCAGAACTATCTACATGTTCTAAATAGTTAATATGGCCATCAACTATCACATCAGCTGGTAGTTTAGGTAGTTGCTTGTAAGCTACATCCATAGCCTTAGTAGTGGCTAGCTGCAGCCCTAAGTTATCTATCTCATCAGGATCAACCCAGCCAATACCTACGGATACTGCCTGCTTAGCAATATAGCGACTTAACTCTTGTCTTTTTTTAGCAGTTAGCTGCTTAGAATCTTTAACATCCTCTAGGTGAGCTAACCTATCAGGTAGCATTACAGCAGCAGCTACTAAAGGACCGGCCCAAGCACCCCGTCCAGCTTCATCAATACCAACTATATAGCTACTCATATATTTGTAGCTATTTTAACATTTATTAACTTTTCTTGGCTGACTCTTTTTCTTCAGGTTGACTGTCTTTAGATTTGCTCTCGTCTTTGACTACCTCTTCATCTTTGGCTGTAGCTACATCTTCATCTACCTTTTTAGATGCCTCTTTGGTAGTTGCTTCAGCTGATTCTTCTTCTTTAGTAGCTGCTGGTGCTGTTGTTGTCTCATCTTTGACAGCTATCTCTTCTTCCACATAAATATCATCCGGATTGAATCCTAGTTCACGCAATCTAGCAGACTTACCAGAACGATTTCGCATATAGCTTAGGTAGTTGCGCCTAACCTTTGATCTACGAATTACCTCTACCTTTTCAACGTTGGGGGCGTGTAGCATAAAGCCTTTTTCTACCCCTACACCAGAAGACATACGTCTAAGGGTTATAGCGGCGGTTGAGGAACCCATCCTATCGGTACGAATAACTACGCCTTCAAATACCTGGACTCTTTCTTTACCACCCTCAACTATGCGTTGATGCACTCGGACAGTATCGCCAGAACGTACTTGTGGGATCTTGGCTTTGGCTTGGGTTTGGTTAAATTTCTCTAATAATGCTGACATAACTATGACACTTTAGCACAGGGTATCTACCCCTATCAAGCCTGATATTGCAAATTAGGCACAGTTTTCTTCAGAGCTTGCAGCCTGATTGGCTGCATCTTCAGCGATCAGCTTGAGTGCTTTGTGAGCTGCTACTAGCCGGCGGGTTCTAGCAGCAAACTTATCCCTCTGATCGGCTTCAGCTATATCATCAGGTATAGATATCTTAATCCTAACCTTATCACCCTCAATACCCTCTATGTATTCAAAATCATAGATAGCATCTTCGTCCTCTAATGAGGTGTCGCTACCGCTTAACTTAATATCTCCAAATTCACGTAGACCTGCTCCAGTATCATAAATAGATTTAATAAACACTAGGCTGCTTTTAAGTAGTTCGGAGCCAGAACTGGAGTCGGAATCAGATTTGGAGTTGAGAGCAAAATATGATTCATCAACTATACCAGTCAATACTTTTTCCCCACTGCCTTTATCGTTCCTGAAGATAAATAACTCTTCAAGAGCAGACATAGCTACTATAGCTCGCTGAGCAACTTGTTTAAAATTAGCTGGATCTTCATAAAGGTAAGAAACAACCGAAGTGTATTCTTCGGTTGTTGAGGGTTCTATTTCGCCTGAACCTATATTAGGTGGTAGTTCTTGAACCATTTAAATTCTCATTTGTTACTAACATATATAGTATATAATAAAGCAGCAAATGGGACAAGAAATATTAATACTAGATAATATCCGTAGCGCCTATAATGTTGGCAGCATTATTAGAAGTAGCGCAGCTTTTGGGATAACTCAGATATATTGTGTCGGCATCACGCCTTACCCAGCTATAGACAATGACCCTAGATTACCCCACGTAGTCAAGCAGGCCGATAAACGGATAGCTAAAACAGCTCTAGGAGCCCAAGCACATATTAGCTTCAAGCATTCAGACTCTATAGAACCAGTTATCAAACAACTCAAAAGTGATGGCATGTCTATTTACGCCCTTGAGCAACATCCAGAGGCTAGAGATCTAAAAACGTTTAAACCCAAACAACCTTTTGCTTTGATATTAGGAACCGAAGTAGATGGTATATCTAATCAAATCTTAAGCTTATGTGATGAAATTATTGAGATTAAACATTCTGAAAATAAAGAATCACTCAACGTTGCTTCAGCTGCAGCTATCGCCTTATACAGCCTAAGCGAAGCTAAATAGAACCAAGATCAATACAGCTAAGACTATCTGCTCAAAAACTGTTTCATAACTAATCTCACCTTTAGTTTTAGCATATTCATAAATCATATACCCCGCAAACAAACCTATAGCCGCAGTCGCAGCTATTAATGTCCCTGGCCAAGGAATATATAGCCAAGTAGCAAAAAGCAGCAGCGGAGTGATAATAGATAGCGCCCAACCTATATATAGCTTATTATCGCCTTCCATTAGTAAACCGCCCCTTGAGCTGAATAAATCAACAATACAGCTACTGCCACTATAACTATAGCTTTAAGTAACGGCCTAGGGTGGGCTTTGTTGTCCCACTTAATCCTGTGTCTAGTGATGATAATATGCTGGAGAACATAGATAGTAGCTAAACCATTAGCTGCAAAAAGAGCTATTTGTGATGATATCGGTATCACTGCTAGGGCTGTTAAAGGATCACTACTGCTATAGAACCTATTAGCAGCTAGTACTTCTTCCTCAGCATTATTAGCAGTAGGAGTATCAACAGCACTATCGCCTACCGATATTTGAACTGGCTGCTTAGAGCCATACATAGCTACTATTAAGTTAGTCTCCTGACCGTCAAGATAGCCTCTAACTGCAGCTATGCCGACTTCGCTAAAACGCTGGTTCAACATATTATGCCTATGTGACTCACTAGCCAGCCAGCCCTTAACTACTCCATCGCTATCACTAAAGCCTTTGGCTAGATTCTCACCAGCATATCTGTAGCTGTATTCCACCTCAGCCAGAAAAACCCACGGAGGCTGACCATCTGGACTATAGTGACTCCAGTAGTTTTGCTCCAACATATCCTGCGCCTTAGCTTGAGCCGCCTCTTGAAGTTTTGGATCGATTGTTAGAGCCGCCACGCCAGCTTGTTCTCTAGCCTGATTGGTCAACTCAACTATTTTCTGATTATCAATCGAGTGATTAACTCCTAGAACCTGGCCAGAAACATTATCTAGATTAAAAACTACTTGCACTAATAGCAATGAAGCCGTGACAGTAGCTAGAGCCGGTGCCCTTAATATATATGGATGAAAAGCATTACTGAGATTAGGGATGAAGATATTTTTGATGTTTTTGATTATTTTTTTCATATTTTTCTAGATTAATAGTTTTTTACTAGGCTCAATATCTATTTAGGGGTGTTGCTGATTGTTATTGGGTGCAGCTGGACGCTTGGCGTACATACGTGATCTAGCTAGTAATAGCTCTTTTAGGTCTTCGGCTTCAGCAACAGCTACTCCAGGTACATATCCTTCTGAAGCAGAGGTAGTCCCGCCCAATAAATTACGTTTTTTAGTACCACCGGTACCAGCTGTCTCGATTTCCAGATGTGATATGCCTAACATCCTATCAAGTAAGCTACGTTTAATATTGACGTTTTGTATGCGATCAAATGGTATAGAAGCTGATTGTTTGAAAACTATGCCATATTCTTTATGAAATGATGAAGGAGTAATTTCAAACTTATAGTTCTTGTAGGTTATGAGGGCAAATAGGTAGTTAGCTGCTAGCCAAGCTACTAGAATCAGCCATAGCCACCACATCTCAAAGAATATCGCCCCGGGGATAGTTAGTACCGGTATGACCCAGGTCTGAGCTGAGTAGTTTAAGAAAAACAGCCAAGTAGCATTGGGATGTAAGTCGCCAAACTCTACAGTGCCACTAGTAAGTAGATCTTTATCGCTAGGTACATGAGTGGTTATTCTAGAATGTTTACCCTGATCACTATATTGAAAAGTAGGTACATGACTTCTCGTTTGAGCTGATTGATTGCCTGAGTTACCATCGCTATTTACCGCAGTTGTTGCAGTAGCAGCTGGATCATTAGTTGCTTTAGCTACGGGGCTACCACAACTAGCACAAAACTTATTATTAACGCTTATGGCTTGACCGCAATTAGTACAGTAATTCATAATGCTTATATAATAACATGCTAAGTAAGATAGTTCTCTCAAATAGTTTTTTACTTTTGAAGGGTTATCTTAGAAAAAGTTAACCCAATATATGAATGTACTCGATATAACTATTTTAATTGCCTTAACTGCTCTAGGATATTGGTGGTTTAAGTATGGTAAATATGGATTAATACGTAGCGTATTCGCACTAGTAGGCTTTTGGACTGGGTTCTTTATCAGCACTCTACTGACGCCTTTGGTCATTAATTATGTAGGTAATCTCAATATCAAAATTACCCTATTTATAATTCTGATTTTCGGTGGCTCCATATTCTTTAGTTATTTAGGTGGCAAGCTGGGCAAAGAATTAGAACCGATTAATAATAAATGGAAGTTGAAGAGATTAGACAGAAGTCTAGGTGTAGTAGGCGGTATCATCATGACTATATTTGGGCTATGGCTAATATCCGGTATTATTATCTCTTTGCCGTTTAGAAATATTAATAACCAAATCAATAACTCGGTAACTTTTCAGACTATCAATCAAGTCATGCCGCCAGCACCAGTAATGATAGATCGGATCAGTGCTATGATAGGAGACTCTCAACTATCAGAAGTGCTATTTGGTGCACCGCTTAGGCCGGTAGAAATTGCTGAAATACCATCTGATGAAAAGGTTTTAGCGGTAGTAGAATATGCCAGTGATTCTACAGTCAGGATTGAGAGTACTGTCTGTAAGGATATTATGACTGGTAGTGGTTTTGTAGTAGCTGATAACTTAATAGCCACTAACGCTCATGTAGTAGCTGGCAATAACAATCCTCAGGTGATAGATTTAAACGGCCGTAGAGCAGGTGAAGTGATTTACTTTGATGCTGATTTAGACCTAGCTTTTGTTCGTGCAGATAATCTAGCTGGGAACCCGCTAGAGACTAGTAGAGATACTCACTCTAGAGGAGCAACTGCAGCTATATTAGGCTACCCCGGTGGAGAAAGACTACAAGCAGAACCAGCCTACATATCACGAGACATACAAGCTAGAGGTTTGAATATCTATAGAGAAAAATTAGCCACTCGTCATATGTATGAACTACAAACTAGTATCACTACCGGATATTCAGGTGGCCCATTAGTACTGCCTACAGGTGAAGTAATCGGCATGGTTACCGCTAGATCAGAAACTGAAGAAGATGTTGGTTACGCTATCTTAACCAAAGCCATTAATGATAGCTTAAAACGTTCTCAAGCCATGCCATATACTATCGATGCTGGGGAGTGTATATAGAGTAAATTCTACTTATTTGACAAAATTGCTACTTATTGCATAGATATGATATATTTAGCTTATGAGTGTGGTGGATATATCTATACTATTTGTTTGTCTATTGATAGCTATCGTCTATGGAAAAAGCAAACATTCTAATGAGCTGCTTAATATAGCCTTGTTTTGGCTATTAGTATTAGTAGCTACTGTTTTGCTGCCGGTTATATTTACTGGCAATTACTTAATCCAGTTAATAGTTTTCTTTAGTCTATCGGCACTACTACTGAATATGTCTAGACTAGAGAGACTGTTGCAATCGATTACTGATAGAGCAACTAAACACATTAAATACGGCGATAGATTAATTAAAGTCACCAGCTCCACCTTTATAGTCTTAGCTGCTACTTGGATCATAGTAGGTGCGCTATTTACGGCTCCAATTAATTCTAGCCCTTTAAGTCAAAGTAGCTCATTTCTAGCTAATGTATTTAATAATGCTCATATAGATACTGTCGATGCTAAGTATTTAGAAGACTGGCAAAGAGAAAACCAGCATATATCAACAGCTATAGACTCAGTTGTCAGAATAGAATCTCCTGGCTGTGGCGGATTACGCTATGGCAGTGGTTTTGTAATAGCAAAAAATACTATCATGACCAACGCCCATGTAGTAGCTGGTATTAAAAACCCGGTTATTAGAGCTACTGATGGTAGCTTCTATCAAGGAAGAGTAGTCTATTTCGATATCGATAATGATATCGCCATATTATCTACTGAAGATCTAGGGCTTAAACCCCTAACTATTGCTAACTCTAACCACCCGCACCAAGAAAGCTCTGCAGTAGCTATTGGCTACCCAGATGGTAAGACACTAAAGGTTGGTGAGATAGGTATGGTTAGACCGATTAGTTTCTATGATAGTGATATCTATAATCACCGATTAATCAAACACGACCGATACGAGATGCAGGTAGCTATTAGCCCTGGTAATTCTGGTAGTCCAGTAATTATGCCAAGTGGTGAAGTTATAGGGATGATTGATGCTACATCTGATATCTACTACGACGTAGGTTACGCGGTTACAGCAGCATCGATTAATAAAGTCCTGGATACGTATCAAGATATAGCTTCAGATCAAGAGTTAAACCCTGTTAATTCAACTTGTATATAAAGGATCTTTAAGGAGTTTTATACAGATTAGATAAACAGTGGTGTTAGTGTAGCCAGCACAAAGAGTATCACCACCACTATCATCACTACATCTCTCTTGCGCATCTTATTCTTATTCATACTCCTACTATCATAACGTAAAACCGCCTAAGCTCTCAAGGCAACCATCAATTACAATAAATTATGATTAGCTTAAGAACTCAGAGCTGGGGAGGGTGTTTGTTTTGTGACATGGTTAGTCAACAAACACTTCCCTCCCCAGCGAGAAACAAGTTTGTAGATCAGGTGATGATCAATATACTGGTTCCGCAACGAATACTTGGAACCTCATCATCGCCAATCAGCGAGAAGACCCTGTCGTGAAAACGACAGAATCCATCATCAGTGATAGCGTTGCGAACACACCTGAGTCCGAGACAGCGCCCCATCGCCAGCGGATCGTGAAGTTCTAGACGATACCCATAATCATCAAGAACCTCGGAAGGCTCACCATAGACAAAGTTATCTATAGCTATAGGACTCGACCCCTCAGTGGGCAACAGATACTCCACGAGAACGTCATGTACTCGCCCATCATCCTCGAGGCGAGGATTTGGAATTGCAATCCAGTTATCGCCGTTAAGCGAAAACTCGAACGCAAGATCCCGACCTAGCAGCAATGCACTTGGGCAGTTGGTAATGAAATACTCCAACGTCCCCTTCCATATCGGAGTCGGTGCGATCGAATCGGAGTTAAACTCCATTACGCGAAAGAACATTACTCTCCCCTTCATGCTCACTAATGGCTCCCTGCCACTAGGTCCCAAAATACTAATAAAGCTAAAGTACTCTAAGATCTAGCGGCAGAGATATGTATCTACAAACTTATATCTTATAAAGAACCCTCATAAAAGCAGTTTAAAACTACCCTTAAAAGCTGGATAAACGATACCATATTGTTTATAGTCGGTCAATTAATTTTTGGAGTTTTTAGATTATTAAAAAAGTTGCTAAATAAGTATTTACAAAACTATGTAAAAGTGGTACTATAATTCTCTTTTGATAGATATAAGTTTGTAACTAGTATTTAGTTGTTAGTTTATGTAGGTTAAAAATATTTTAATGCTACTAGAGTGTAGTTTGGGTAGGTTTTGCAATCTAGCTCTTACCTACACTACTCTTCTTCATTAGAATCAAGCAGATCTTCGTTTTTATCATCATCGGCTGAGCTATCTTCTTCTTGTATATCTTTAAGTTGATCTCCACTACTTTTAATTAGCTTGTGGCTTAGGAAATAGAATACAGCTGCACCAACCAGGAAGAAGGCTCCTGCGTCTCCAGCGGCATACATGATTAAATCAGCTGGGTCTGAGTTACTGAGCAGCGCTAGCTTATCACTCACACTTTCTGCATCTGCAACCCTATCTGTTAATAGTGCTACCCACCAAGTAACTAGTATGGTCACTGCAGCTCCTGTTATCAATGTATATATAGTAGCTAGCTTGGATAGCTGGTCACTATCTTTAACGCTATATCTCTTATTGATAATCTTGGCACTGGTGTAGGTACTAATAGTAAAGGTAACTACATAAAAGACTACTCCTACCGCAAGTAAGCCTATGAATTGACCTGCGGTAGTTGGTAATTCATCTGGCATCCATCCGGCTGCAACAGTTATCATCACAGCTATGATGGCTATAGCTAGTGGCAAGGCAAAGCCGCCTATATACCAGTGAGCGCAGGCCATATGCCATAGCTGCTTAGGCTTATTCTCTGTTGTTACCTTGTTGTTATCTTCTGCCATGTTGATATCCTCCAGATTAGATATGTTTGTTCATATATTACTCTATTTATACTTATGTTTAAAGTTTTGTATCTATTAGCAAGCTGAGAATAGGCCTAGATCAGCAGATCTAGCTGCTTCTTCAGCTTGTTGATACCTACCCTGTCTCTCATATGGAGTTATGAAGGTAAACTCTCTGGCGTAGCCCTCTTTAATTAGAAGTTCATTAATATCTACTGCATCTAGTAGTACATAGCGTAAGAATCTATCATAGCTATCTTTATCATCCTGAGTGTTATCTGGTATTAGATTAATATTCTCGCCCAACAACAGATCCTCCACCCTATCAGCAGCTTCCTGACTATAGCACTGATTACTATCTAGCTCTGGAGCATCTATCCCTATAAGTCGTACTGCCATCTCACCATCATATTCAGGGTTTGTGACCGTAATAGTGTCTCCATCTACAACTCTTTGGACATAGTATGAGTATTCTTTTAGTAGAGTTTCTGGCTGTTCTTCTTCCTCGCTATTAGATAAATCTATGCCGGATTCGGGGATATTTGCTGCTGATAGAGCAAATAGCAGTAAAGTTACAAACGCTCCAGCAGCAAATACCTTAATAGCAACACCCCTACCCATCCTTATATATGACAGCCTATTACCCTTATATATAAGGGTAAATACTAATAAGGCTGTTAGTAATATGAATGAAGTAAGTAATACATAGTCAATCATCGTAATAATAGTCTACCATTTTTAAAAGAAGTTATGCTTGTGACAAGTAATAACCGCATGCTAAAGTATATATGAGAGTAAAAATCAAAGATATTAGATAATATCTAAACAAGGAGTTGACTAATGGAAAACGCCATCAGTGAGTGGGCAAAAAAACAAAAACGTACAATAAGCAATGCAATTTATACAATAGCGGGTTTCTCGCTGGTATTTTCTAGTACATTTGGTATGGCGATGCCTAGTATGGTTCAAGCAAGCAGCCATAATGTAGAAACAACTAATATTACATTCACTCAAAGTGAGCTTGATAACAATTGGGTAACTGACAGAAAACACCCGTCAGGAGACGTAAACTCTGTTTCTTTTGACGGACGTAACAATGTTGCAAGAATTGGAGTATTAGCAGCGGAACAACACTCTAACTCTTTTTATCATTACGAAGGTATTAAGAGGGTTGGAGATTTTGGAAACAGTGTTCAGGTAGATTTGTATGTACCGAGTGACTGGGAAGAAGCGGAACCTATTAATGTTGGACTCTGGTCGAGCGATAACCCTCTTTCAGCCTACCCATTAATCGTATACCGCAATAATGAAAATATAGATGCTGGTTTCTACACATGGGATGTTGTATATGATGAGGATATAGAGAAATGGGTTGGCGTCTATAATCTAAGTGCTGTTAATGTCAACTACGATGGCTGGAATACACTTAGCATATCCCTGGATGAAGATAGCAACACAGCCAACTATGCGATTAACGAAGAAGCAACAGGCAGCATATACGCTTCTGGTGATAATATTGGCGAGATATTCATGAACCACTACAATGACGGTGTTCGTGATTACGATGCATACTGGCACGGAATGTCATTTAGCAGAACCATCCCAACTGGCGATGTAGAAATTAACGCTTACTTCTGTGAAGACGGAACGAGCATCTCTTGGGGATCAAATGGCCCAGACGGAATCACACCTGATGAATGCGTGCCGGCAGAAGGCTTGAACTTCTCAAATGTGGAAGAAACCGACAAAGAACCTGGCGACCCTTCTTCGCCATGGTCGAATGAGCCAATCGCACAAACAGTATCCACAAATGCAAATGGCGTAGCAGTATTAGAAGATCTCTCAGCAGAGCACCGACATGGAATCATTTCAGAAGATTATCAAAATGAAATGATTTTCTATGCTTGTGAAGATGACAGTAGCTCAGGTGGTAATCCGCAAGATGAGTACGAATATGCATTTCCTGTAAAGAATCAGACGAAGCAATGTGTCGCTTATTTTGTAGACAGCCAAGTTCCAGCCATGTCTGACATAACAATGTTCGTGAATGGCACAGAGTCTGAACTTGCAAAAAGCGGTGACGAAATACGAATAGAAGCGACAGTTGTGGACGAAAGTGGCGTAAATAGAGTGCAGATATGGGTCAGGAACTTCCCTTACACTGGTGAGCAGCTTACAAGTGGAGAAATGACTAATGTGTCCGGCAGCTTGTACGAGTTTGTCTTTACGCTACCAGAGACATATGAAAGTGGTGGCGATATAAACGAAGAGTTTGAAGGCAATTACTTTAACTTCCGTCCGACCGATTCAATCGGTAACAACTACATAGGCAGCCGCGAGAACTTTACAATCGACAACACCGCACCGAATATTACAAATGTATCTCTGATACCGGATCTCATAAATCCAGACAGAGAAAACCCAACTCTGAAAGCTAATATTGAAGATATTGGTAGTGGCGTAGAAAAAGTGCAGTACAAAGTATATGCATCTGACGGATCAACCGCAGCTGGCTATAAAGACATAGCGCACGATCCAAATACAAACTCTGTAGATGATGAGATAGATATTGCAGGTTTAGAAGATGGTGAATATAGCTTAGGTGTTAGAGCGTTTGACAATGCAGGCAACAAGAAAAATGTAGGAAATGCGGCAAGCAGTATACAAATTCCGTTTACAGTAGATACTAGTTCACCTAGAATCACAAACGCCTCGCTTTCATTAGATCTCATAAACTCAAACGAAGACAATCCAACCCTAACAGCAGATATCGACGGCACAGGTAGTAACGTTGCGGATGTGCAATACAGAATACATAAATCACCATTTGAGAAAATCGACGGTTTTGGTTGGGAGCCAGTAGATGCTGAGGATGGCGACTACGATAGTATCCTTGAGTCAATTTCAAGCGAGATTGATGTAGCTGGACTTGGTGATGGCGAATATCTTGTGCGAGTAAGAGCTTTTGACGAAGCAGGCAACAAGAAAAGTGGTGTTGATGTAGAGTTTACTGTCGACAACACCGCACCAGTAGCCGAAATCACCCAGCCAAACGATGAACAAATTGTCTTCGGAGAAGTTGAGCTTGTTGGTGAAGTAACTGACGAGAACTCAAAGAACTCTCACTTTGAAATTCAAGATTCAGAAGGAAACCGGGTAGATTCTGACACGCTTAAAAATGGTTCAAAAAACCACGAGTACACCTGGGATACATCTGGCCTCGATGACGGTTTCTACACTATCTACTTTGAAGCAAGAGACCTAGCGGGCAATAAAGATGGCAGTCGCAATAACCCAGGCAAATCTGTCTATGTCATTACAGTTACTGTAGATAATACTGCGCCAGATGTAGATGCTGGTACTGATCAGAACATCATAAACTCGCTAGAGTCACAGCTATCAGGTACAGCAGATGATACGACAACATCCATAGCAAGTGTATTATGGACTCAACTAAGCGGTCCTGGTGTAACCAACTTCTTTGGTGATGAAGACACCCTAGATCCATCTATAGAAGTTGACGCATTTGGCACATACACCTACGAATTAACTGCTACTGATGAGACTGGTAACGAAGTTAGTGATACTGTTGTCGTAACCTTTGAAGAAGATGACAGTGAGGACGATACTATAAACACCAACACCGGAGAACCTCTAACACCAGGAGGAGGCGAAGTATTCTTTACAGCTTTAGACACTGGCGCTACTGAGGATAATGAAGAAGATGCTACAGAAGAGGATGAAGGCTCTGACGAAGGTGAAGACGAGAATGGAAATGGAAACGGCAACGAGAATGAGAACGGTGAAGAAGTTCTAGCCGAAGAAGATGATCGTTCATTCTCACTATGGTGGTGGCTACTCCCTATAGCTATCCTATCCTTCGCTATCCTGTTTGCTCGCAGACGCAAGGATGATGAGTCTGGGTTAATGGACAACTAAAAAAACAAAGCTACTAACTAAAACAAAAATAAATACACCCTAAAGCCCCGATTTCTCGGGGCTTTAGACTTTAAAAGCAGAAGGCTATATCATACTGATATTAAGCTACTCTAATATCATCAACTTTCTTAGTATCTTTTAGAGAATTAATCAACTCATCGTTAATATCAACTGTGGCAGGTAGTTTCACCTTCTTATCCCCTACTAATATAAAGACGTTGCTTAAACCTTCCGTGCTATCAATCAACTTCTTGATAGACATTAAGGTTTCTTGATCACGAGCATTATCCTCAGATAGATAAATCTCTAGAGTCTCAGCTTCTATGCCGTTGCTACTCTTTTGCTTTTGCCCTTGTTTATCCCTGCCCTTGTCTTTATTCTCATTCTTAGTTGTCGGTACATCTAGCCCTACCGGTGCTTTTTTATCCTTAGGCTGAGAGCTTGAGTTATTAACTGCCGCACTTTTAGCTTCTTGTTCTGAAATCTCCCGAACCTTATCGGCCATAATCTTCACCTCATCACCATATTTACCATCCCTATCCTTAGTATTTACCTTACCCTGGACTAACAGGACCTTATCTGGCTGCCAGTGTTCTTTAGAAGCCTCGTAAACACTGGGGAATACTATGACTTCCACCTCTCCGCTCTTATCCTCTAGTTTAGCAAAAGCCATATTAGCTCCATTACGGGTAGTGATTTCTCTTACTGTAGTAACTAATCCACCTACCTGGACATTATCCCCCTCTTTCTCTTTAGTAATTCTATCTAGAGATAGTGCCTTATCGCTCAAGAAGCCCTCAAAATCATCTAACGGGTGGGAGGATAGGTATACTCCTAGCAATTCTCTCTCCCACTGCAAGTAGTCTCTAGTACTTAGTTGCTCATCTGGTGCTTCCATATCTAGCTTGGGTTGCAAGGATTCATCTATAACCGAGTCACCGAATAGGTCGGTCTGGCCGTTGGCGATATCTTTTTGTAACCTCTGGGCAAACGCTACTATCTTATCTAGGTTATGCAGCAGCGTAGCTCTATCTTCTAAGCTATCAAAGGCTCCAGCCTTAATTAATGACTCCCAAGCTTTACGATTCACCTTGGCAGTAGATACTCTCTTGGCAAAGTCTTCGACGCTAGTAAATTTACCGTCTTCTTTACGGACATCAATAATCTCCTCTACCGCTCCAACGCCAACGTTTTTAATAGCACTCAAAGCAAAGCGTATCTCACCCTCTGGAGCACCATCAGCTATGGGATTATCTTTACTGACCTCAAAAGGTCTAACTGCAAACTCTACAAAACCTTCATTGACATCTGGGGGTAGTACCTCTATACCCATATGACGACATTCAGCTATCTCGATAGCTATCCTATCGGTATCACCAAAATCAGAAGTCATTAGAGCCGCCATAAAAGCTGCTGGATAGTGAGCTTTTAAGTAGGCTGTCTGGTAGGATATCAATCCGTAACAAGCAGCGTGAGACTTGTTAAAACAGTAAGCCGCAAAGTCTTCTAGCTGCTTCCAGAGCTTCTCCATTAAAGCCTTATCGGCTCCAGAATGTTTAATGCCGCCTTCGATAAACTCTTCTTTCATCTTGGCCATTAAATCAGCTAGTTTCTTACCGATAGCTTTTCTTAAGGTATCGGCCTGTCCACCAGTAAAACCACATAGATCTCTAGCTATCTGCATGACCTGCTCTTGATAAACCAAAATACCATAAGTAGTCTCTAGGGACTCTTCCATTTTAGGGTGCATATATTCTACTTTCTGGCGGCCATGTTTACGATCGATAAAGTCATCTATAAACTGCATCGGTCCTGGACGATACAAAGCTACCATAGCGATAATGTCATCAAACCTATTGGGCTGGAGTTGTTTAATATAGCGCTTCATACCAGCAGACTCTAACTGGAAAACTCCAGTAGTATCACCTCTACCTAGTAGTTCAAACGTCTTAGTATCATCCATCGGTATATTAGTGATATCAACATCTTCCTTATGGACTTTACGGATGATACGCAGAGCGTTTTTGATAGTAGTTAGGTTAGATAATCCTAGAAAATCCATCTTAAGTAGACCCAGCTCTTCTACTGGACCCATGGAGTATTGAGTAGAGACTACGCCCTTTTGAGCCATCTCAAGCGGTGTGTATTTAACGATATCATCAGGAGCTATCACAACTCCGGCAGCATGGACGCCGTGGGAACGAATAGTTCCCTCTAGTCTAATTGCTAGATCAATTACTTTCTTCGACTGAGGATTGTTCTGATACTCTTCCTTCAATTCAGCATTTTCTTCTATACTGATCTTTAGAGGGATGTGCCGTCCCTGGATAGGAGTTGGCACCATCTTAGCCAGCCTATCTGCATCAACGTAAGAAACTCCTAATACCCTAGCTGTATCGCGAATAGCGTTTCTAGCCGCCATCTTACCAAAGGTAACTATATTAGCCACCTTATCAGCCCCATATTTTTTGATAGTGTAGTCTATCACCTCACCACGACGAGAATCCTGGATATCGATATCGATATCTGGCATAGATATACGATCTGGGTTAAGAAAACGCTCAAACAGTAGGTCATACTCTAGCGGGTCAAGATCAGTGATATTAAGCGCGTAAGAAACAATCGATCCAGCTGCTGAGCCACGGCCAGGACCAAAGATAATACCTTGGTCTTTACCCCAGGTAATAAAGTCTGAAACTATCAAGAAGTAGCCAGCAAAGCCCATGCTATTAACCACACCTAATTCATAATCAAAACGCTCTAGGATATCTTTACCTGCCATCTTTCTGACCTCATCTATAGACAGCTTATCGGCCTCTTCCTTAGTCTTGCTGCTATAGCGCCAAGCTAGACCTTGATGAGCTAGCAGATCCAGATACTCTTTCTCACTCACCCCTTTAGGCGTATCAAACTGAGGAATTAATATCCCACCAAGCTCAATATCTACCTGGCAACGATCAGCTATAGCTTTGGTATTAGTTAGTACTTCCAGGTTATTGCTCCAGCGACTAAAGACGTCCTGAGGATCAGATACAAATAACTCCATATCTTTTAGCGACATCCTGTTAGTATCATTTAGTTGAGAGCCAGTCTGTACGCAAAGCAATACTTCATGGGCGTCTTGATCTTCCGCGAAGCAGTAGTGAGCATCAGCTGTTAGAACTGCTTGAATATCTAATTTCTTAGCTAGAGACATGATTTTATCATTCACTCTAGCTTGTTCATCCCATTCATGGCCATGATCTTGTAGCTCTAGATAGTATCTATCACCAAAAACCGACTTATACCACTTGGCTATTTCTTCAGCTTCCTTATCTTGGTTATTGCGCAAAGCATCGCCTAGCTCACCGCCTATGCAACCAGAAAGTACTATCAAACCTTCACTGTGCTCTTCAAGTAATTGCCTATCGATACGAGGCTTGTAGTAGAAGCCGTCTAGATGAGCTATGGTAGATAGTCTCATCAAGTTCTTATACCCCTGATTATTCATAGCTAGTAAGATTAAGTGGAATGGGTTGGCATCTTTTTTGCCCTCTTTATCAGTGTGTTTACGTGGAGCCATATAGGTTTCGATGCCTATAACAGGTTTGATGCCGCGTTTCTTGGCCTCTTTATAGAACTCTATGGCGCCGCTTAAGGTGCCGTGATCTGTTAGGGCAACGGCTTCCATGCCTAAATCTTCAACCCTATCAAGCATTTCAGGAACTTTTTGTAAGCCATCTAGCAAGCTGTAGTGAGTGTGGTTGTGCAAGTGGACAAAGTCACTGGATTTAAAAGCCGGCGACTTACTTTTTGCCTTAGTAGATATACTACCTTTTGGAGTGGTTTTTGGTGTCACGAAATCGCCTCACATATTATTCTGCTACGTCTAGTTATATTTTAACACGACAAAGATAGAGGTTTCCTTAAGTAGTTTGGAAGAAATATTGAGATAGATACAAATAAAAAAGCAGATAAATAGGATATTTCAAAAGAAGTCAAAAGACTAATCTATAACATTGCCATTTTCTATAGCCCCACCTAAAGCATCAAACCATTCGCCAATTACGGGTAAAGCTCCGAAGGTATTAAGTAACCATATAGCTACTGCTACTAATAAAGTAGCTCCGATAACACTACCAAACCCTACTAATAGACCCCTCGTAAGGTTGATAAGAATAAAGCGTCGCCAATTATAGCTGACTAATATATTGTCCTTAATCATAGTTTGCACCAGAGTTTTGCCTAGGCGTTGGTAGTCTTTATCGCTACTAGGTTCTTTATTGATAGATTCGATATCGTTATTGTCTTTATTGTCTCTCATGAGAAATTACTCTTCTTAAGACTCATCAGATTTTATAGAATCTTTAACGGATTCTTTGGTGGACTCTAACTCTTCTTTTGTACCCTTCATCTCAGCAGAAGCGGCATCTTTACCAGCGTAAATAGCTTTCTTGACTTTATCTGTAACGCGAGCAGAGGTTTGTCTTAATTCCTTGCCAGCAACTTCTGCTTTGCGCCTAGCACTTATTGTCTGATCTTTTACGTCTCTTTCGGTTTCCTCAGCTCTAGATTTAAGTTCTGATCTAGTTTCTGAACCTTTTTTCGGAGCAAACAATACTCCAGCTACGGCACCTAAAATTGCACCTAATGCAAACTTGCTGCCTTTTTGGTCTTTCGGTTGATTATTGCTATCACTCATTTTTTGACTCCTTTTCTTGTTGTTCTTGGTTATTTGTGTTATCTTCTTCAGCCTCATCTTGGCTTTTGTGGCCTTGATAGACCTTTCTAGCAGTAGCAAACATAGCCGAAACAATAGCTGCTATATCTATGTTTTTAGCCATACTTTGAGCTACTTTAGAACCTAGAGAGCTAGTTAGGCTATCTATCCTATCAGTAATACTATTTACTCGGTGCACTACTTTTAAGATTCTAGCTACTAAATAGATACTAAGTACGAGGTAGATGGCGAGAAATATGCTTAAGATTATGACTAATATTTCTAATGCTTCCATAGTCTATATATTACAGGAGTAGTAGATTAGGGGCAAGGATATATATTGAACGTTATAAGAACTACCTAAGTAGCTCCGAACTAAGTAGAGTGATTTGGGTTGTTTTTAGTTCTTATAAACAAAGTTCTATTGGTATAAATAATTTGAATCAATCCATACGTCAAGTTAGAGCTGCCTGTTGCTAAGTTAGTAAATAGTTACTATAAAATATATTGACTTATATTGCAATATTATATACACTAATATATGTAGATGGAATGCGTGGATGAGCCTAGTTGCTCCTTGAATCCAAAGCGCCATCTATTTCCTTTTCACAGCGAAATATACCCCGTTTTTTAGTCTCAATTCCATATCTTGTGACAGATTATAAACATTTATCTTAGCCTGTACGTATTTTACCAATTGCGCCTTCGCCCCTTTAGTAGAAGCAAGTCCGTACTTCATCTTGAAAGCATATGCCACCGCTCCTATTAGGATATCTGCCAGCTGGATTTCTGACACGGCATGCGATTCTAATCTAGCTATACCATACAAGGCATTGCGCCTGTGAGCTTTTTTGACCATATCGCGCACCTCACGCTCAAATTTATCGTCTTTGTCATTAGTCGACACGTCATCTGCCAACACGGTGATATATTCGCTAGCCTGCTGCTTGGTTGCATCGACTATCTTTGCTATGACCTGACCAGCGTATTTATTGTATGATTTGTATTTGTTCGGATGATTTTTACCTTTCTTGTCTACAATTTGCACCACAAAACGCAAATTTTTCTCTGCAAAAGTTAAGTCTATAAGTTCTTTGTAAATTGGCAGAGTGGAGTGGTTAATAGCGCTAAATTTAAACTCGCGATAAAAACGCCGCTTGTTCCTTAGCCTGATTATCGATCTATGCAGATGGCGCGGACTAGGCAGAGCGATCAAGCCTATGCCAAAAAATCTATCTGTTTCTGGAGTATGCAATAAACCCGTTTCATCTAAGTAACCAAACAAATGTAGTCTGGGTTTTATCACTCTAGTGTCACTCTTTTTCATGCAATCATTGTAACATTTTTTGCACAATAGTTGTATAAAATACCGTTATTTACTATATGGCTTTAACTTAAGTTTCGATGAATTCTACCTTTTTTGCTTAGAGCCATTAACGATACCTCTACCTGTATAGCGTTCTATTTGTTTGTTGTCTTTTTCTAATCCGATAAGCCACTAAGGCTGAGCTGAATAATTAATCTAGTTCTTCTACTTTTTATTTCAGCTTACTTTTTAGCATTTCTTGTACCATCTGTGGATTAGCCTGGCCCTTACTCTCCTTCATCACCTGACCGACTAAAAAGCCGATGGCTTTAGCTTCGCCGGATTCAACATCCTTCACGGCCTGTGGGTTAGCAGCTATGACTTGATCTACTATTGTCCCTAGTTGATTAGTATCAGACATCTGGATTAACCCTTTATCTTTAGCTATATCTTCAGGAGGTGTATCGGTAGTAATCATGGCGGATAGAACTATCTTGGCATTGGTAGAGCTAAGATCTCCCACCTCTACCATCTGAGCTAGGGCAACTAATCTATCGCTATCTAGTTGGAACTTATCCCAATTGAAACCCTCTTCACCGACAATTCTTAGCACCTCACCTGATAGCCAGTTAGCAACTGGCTTGGCATATTGAGAGTTGGTAGCTATAACGTCTTGTTGCAGATCAGCTAGTTTGGGCTGATTTAAAATGGCTGTGATAATAGTCTGACTTAAATCTGCTTCCTTAAGCTTAGCCCTGATATCTCCCACCATTATTGGAGAGTTCTTAGCTATAGCTTGCTTCATCTGCTCAGCGATCTGTAGCGGTGGTAGGTCTGGTTCTTTAAAGTATCTATAGTCCATAGCTTCTTCCTTGCTGCGCTGAGAAATAGTTTTACCAGTGCTATCATCATACCCCCTGGTTTCTTGGACTATCTTTTCGCCTTTTTCTAGTAGCTCAATTTGCCTGTTTATCTCATACTCCGCAGCTTTCTCTACGCTACGGAAAGAGTTTAAGTTCTTAGTCTCACTACGTGTACCTAGAGTTTTAGAGTCTTTCTTTCTAACGCTAACGTTAACATCAAAGCGCATATTGCCGTGATACAAATCTACATCACTAACGCCGGCATATAGCATACGCATGTATAGCTCCTGGGTATAAGCCTTAGCCTCTGCTGGAGAGTGGATATCGGGCTCAGAGACTATCTCTAGTAGCGGCGTACCAGCTCTATTTAGATCTACTAAGGAATAATCTACTCCTTCAGGATGAGTTAACTTACCAGCATCCTCTTCTAGGTGAGCCCTAGTGATACCAACTTTAAAAGAGCTATCACTCATATGTACTGCTATCTCACCCTGACCAACTATCGGTTCATCATACTGAGTAATTTGATAGCCTTTAGGTAGATCAGGATAGAAATAGTTTTTCCTATCGAACTTAGTATCGCTGGCTATTTCAGCATTAAGCGCAAGTCCGGCTCTAATAGCTAACTCTACAGCTGCCTTATTTAGCACTGGCAGTGTACCTGGCATACCTAGGCAGATAGGACATATTAAAGTATTAGGCTCTGCCTCCCTAGCATCATTACTACAACCACAGAAAAGCTTACTGTTGGTTTTGAGCTGGACATGACACTCAATCCCTATATCTACAATGTAGTTTGGGTTGATAGTGGATCTTAAGGGTAGTTGATTAGTCATTACATCACTCCTAAATCTCTCAAAGCTTGCTTAAACTGCTCCAAACTACGATCGACTAACCTCTCATCGACTTCATAATCTGCCTCATGGACTATTTTATTACGTAGTTTATGCGCTTCCCAGACATCATTAATGTAAGTGAAGTCTCCTCCGGCACTCTTTAATCTATCTCCCATAGTCTCACCGCCATAGCCGCGCTTCTTTAATACATAATCTAACAACTTATCGGCCTCAACAATAGCTAAATTAGCGGATGGTGAGTTAGCAGTTCGTGTAATATGGGCCCACTTGTCTTTAATAAACTGTTTATCTACAGAAGCAACCTTAGGTGTAGTTGTTTTTCTCATCAAACCAATGGCTATTAGCCCTAGTAACAAAGCTGCTCCCAGTACTATCAAAGCTATATCTATCATATGAGCTCCCCTATTACATGAGCTACATCTAGCAACTGCTTATCCTGACCTTGAGGACCCTGCAGCTGCAAGCCAACCGGTAAATTACCCACATTTCCTGATGGTATGGAGATAGCCGGTATACCAGCTAAATTAGCTGCTATAGTCATGTAATCGCTTTTATACATACTGATAGGGTCTGGTTTGGCGCCTAGATCAAAGGCGGTAGTTGCTGCTGTAGGGCCAATTAGGAAATCAACATCTGCAAAAATATCTTCATATTCTTTAACTATTAAACTCCGAACCTTCTGAGCCTGCTTGTAGTAGGCGTCTTGATAGCCACTGGATAATACGTAGGTTCCAGTAAGAATTCTTCTGATTGACTCAGAGCCGAAACCGCTGCCTCTTGATAGTAGGTAGGTATCTAGTAGGTCTTTAGCTTGCTTGGAGCTAAAGCCATATTTAACACCGTCATATCTGGCTAAGTTAGAACTAATTTCGGCTGGAGCTAGAATGTAATAGACCGGAAGAGATGCTTCCGAATTAGACAGGCTGACTTCTTTAATATCGGCACCAGCTGCTTTTAGCTTATCTATAGCTGCTTTGATATTAGCTAGCACATCTTTATCTTCTATCATCTCTAGATGCTCCTTGATGATACCGAATTTAATACCTTTAAGATCTCGCTTCTTGTTGCCATCTTGATTTATTAGATAACTATCTTGGCGCTTGATAGTAGTGCTATCATTCACGTCTTGACCGGCTAAAACGTCTAATACGTAAGCACTGTCTGATACGCTGCGAGTAATAGGACCTATAACGTCTGTGGATGAGGCCATAGCTATAACACCGTACCTTGAAACTAATCCATAGGTCGGCTTATACCCTACTACTCCACAAAAGCTGGCCGGTAAGCGGATAGACCCACCTGTATCGGTACCTAGAGCAAACGGGGTGATATTAAGTGCCACGGCTGCTGCTGAACCGCCAGAGGATCCCCCAGGAACCTTACTGCTATCATGTGGGTTCTTGGTCGGACCATAGGCACTGTTTTCTGTTGAAGAACCATGAGCAAATTCATCTAGATTGGCTTTAGCTACCATGATTGCACCAGCTGCTTCTAGTTTATCTATAGCGCTGGCCTGATACGGAGCTTGGAAGTTATCTAGCATCTTACTAGCAGCTGTAGTCTTGGTATTCTTGGTGAGAAAGTTATCTTTAGCAATAAATGGTACACCAGATAATACACCCAAGGTTTCACCATCTGCTATAGCTTTATCTATAGCCTTAGCCTGATCTAGAGCTGATTGATTAACATCCAAGATGGCATGGTAGTCTTGATTAGCTTTAATCAACTCAAGACTTTGATTAACTAAAAACTCAGCTGTTACTTCCTGGTTACGGACTTTGGCTACTAGTTCTGGTATGGGCAGATCTAGATATTCAGATTTACTTTCACTCATAGTACTTTTCTCACTTTGATATACCCGCCCTCTGTCTCAAGAGTATTACTCAATAGCTCCTCACGGCTAATAAGAGATGGTTTAACTTCATCTTCGCGCCAAATACCCACTAAACCAGTAACCTGAGAAGTAATCTCAACCCCGCTAGTATCGATTGATTGTAGCCTGGATACGTAATCTAGAATATCCATTAATTGAGGGGCTAGCTCTTTAGCTATGGCCTCATCAATACCTATGCGCGCTAATACACCTAAATGTTTAATGTCTGAATCTTTTATCTTGTTCATGTCTAAACTACAGTATAGCGACAATAGTCTCAGAAGTTAACCTAGAATAAAATTCAATAACAAAAGTAATATTGAAAAATATCCTGAAAGTAAACTAACTAATCAGATTTCTCTATCTCCTCGATTAGATCCCTCAGCTCAGCTGCCTCTTCAAACCGCAAGTTAGCAGCAGCTAGCTCCATCTGGGCGGTTAGGTCTTTAACGACATGTTGTTCTTCACCCTTAGGTATTTTTTTAACATCTACTTTTGGCTTCTTAGTCTCTTCTTCGCTACGCATTCGATCCTCTATAGCTCTTTGAATGCTAGCTGGTGTAATATTGTGCTTTTTATTGTGCTCTTGCTGGAGCTTGCGTCTTCTATCAGTCTCATCAATTGCCTGGCTCATAGATTTAGTGGTGTTATCGGCATACATCAACACTCTACCTTGAGAGTGCCTAGATGCTCTACCGATTGTTTGAATCAAGGCTTGAGAGCTACGCAAGAAACCTTCCTTATCAGCATCTAGAATAGCCACTAAGCTAACTTCTGGTAGATCTAGACCTTCTCTGAGTAAATTAATACCCACCAATACGTCGTATTTACCCATACGCAAGTCTCTTAAGATGTCACTACGCTCTAGGGTGTCTACTTCTGAGTGTAAATACTGGACTTTGATACCTAGCTCATCTAGATACTCACTTAGGTCCTCGGCCATGCGTTTAGTTAGAGTAGTCACTAGTACTCTAAAGCCATCTTTGATAGTTGATCTTATCTCAGCTATTAAATCATCTACTTGATTTTCAGTTGGTCGCACCTCTATTTCAGGATCTACTAATCCAGTTGGACGGATAATCTGCTCCACTATTTGAGAGGATCTACTTAACTCAAACTCAGCTGGAGTAGCCGATACGTAAACTACTTGGTTGTAATGGCTTTCAAACTCTGAGAAGGTTAGTGGCCGATTATCTAAGGCACTAGGCAACCTAAAACCATGCTCTACTAATACTTCTTTCCTAGCTCTATCACCGTTATACATACCACGTACTTGAGGGATACTCATATGTGATTCATCAACAAACATCAAATAATCATCTGGGAAATAGTCGAGTAGGGTGGCTGGCTGCTCACCCTCTTCACGGTTGGTTAAATATCTAGAGTAGTTTTCGATACCCTTAACAAAGCCCGTCTCATTCATCATCTCTAGATCATACTTAGTTCGCTGCTCTAGCCGCTGGGCCTCTAGTAGCTTATTCTCTGATTTGAGCTGCTTTAGTCGCTGAGTTAGCTCTGATTCAATTTTGACCATAGCCTCTTTGAGCTTTTCCTCCGGAGTCACGAAGTGACTTCCGGGAAAGATACTAACTTGGTCTAAGTTATCCCCTAGCTCACCAGTTAAGGGGTCTAGGGCTCTAATTCTCTCTATCTCATCTCCGAAAAACTCAATTCTGTAGGCCTTATCACCACCTACAGGAAAAATATCAACTATATCTCCTTTGGCCCTGAAGGTGCCACGAGCAAAATCTACCTCATTGCGCTCATATTGAATATCGGTTAAATGACGTAGCAGCTTATCTCTCTTACGCACCTCCCCAACTTCTAACTTGATAGATAGGGCCTGATAATCTTCTACCGATCCTAGGCCGTAAATACAGCTGACAGAAGCCACTATGATGACATCTCGGCGTTCAAGTAATGCTTTAGTGGAGGCGTGTCTGAGTCGATCTATCTCATCATTGATGGCCGAATCTTTCTCTATGTATGTATCTGACTGGGGGATATAGGCTTCCGGTTGGTAGTAGTCAAAATAACTAATAAAGTAATGGACTGCCGCATCAGGAAAAAAGCGCTTAAATTCAGAATATAGCTGGGCCGCCAAGGTTTTATTGTGGCTCAGTACTAGAGTAGGCTTCTTGGTATTAGCTATCACAGAGGCCATGGAGAAAGTCTTACCGCTGCCAGTAACTCCTAGTAGGGTTTGTTCCTTGTCGCCTCGCTCTATGCCTTCAGTCAGTTGAGCTATGGCTTGGGGCTGGTCTCCAGCCGGCTGATATTCACTGCTTAATTTAAACTCTTGCATGACTTATTAGTATAGCAGTTAGTATTATTGATTTTCTCTTAAGTATTGCTAAAGATTTATTGCTATCTATTAATCTCTATTTTCTCCGGAGCTATTAAAGCATTATCTAACCGCTTCAATATTCTATCCTCTAGATTATTTTGACCCATATAGCGAGAGAATATCTCATTCCATAGTGACTCACGGAAATGGTATAAGTATCTATCATCAAATTTCAAGTTATTTGAATAACTCAGCGATACATCCATTAAATTAAACGTCACCGGTTCATCATCATTCATAAATAGTCCTACATAATCTAAATCTTTCCAGAATTCTAACTCTGGGTCTATCTCATAGAGTAACTCTTCGGCTTTACGCCAATGTAGGTCTTCTGGCTGAACATGTGGTTCAAATATCTCTGGGTGATGCTCATCTTTTAGTTTACCGAAGTATCTTTGGATGACCCGCCAGTGGATATATTCACCCTTGGCTATCTCAACTACTGATGGATCAGCAATTAAAGTATCGACGAATATATCACCGAAATTCTGTTTGTCTTTCATGAGTTTGAAAAAGGCTGAGTAAAGTCGTATTTCGTTAAAGTAGTGCAATAAAAGCGGCATGATTTTAAGAGTTGAACCCGGCATAGGACTGGTATCGGCTACCGGCATAGTCATAATCACCCCTAATTCTTTGAGGTGGGTAATATTGTGCAATTTCTTGGCGATAAAGTGAGCCGCTATATCACCCCACTTATCAGCATCAAACTGCAAGATCCTAATATCCCTAGCCTCAAAATCATCAGGAGTTAAGCTGTGGTACTGAGAGTTGTACTCATTTAACCAATCATTATCCTCAGCAAACCTTAAGGCCCCATATATCTCATACAAATCTTCTTTGGCTAGTAGCTGTTTAACACTGCTATGGCCTAGCTTGGCCATAATCTGCTTGGGTGGGGTATGTAGTAGCATCTGCTCAGCCACCTCGTCTTTAATAAACCAACCATCCCGGGGCATAGACAATTCCTCCACCCGCTTGACTATTAAGGGCGTCATCTCTTTCAAGTTAGTCGGATCAGAACCGCCTATCTCTTTGGCTAGGTGTTCATCGTGTTTAGCTACTGTATTAATTAACGACCTATATAGCTCTTGCCCGGTAGTATCTTCTATATCTAGTTTTAGCTCCCGCATCTTCTCGTGATACTTAGTCAATATTTCGACTATTAACCTAGCGTCGATTGACTGGTTTTGGGTTTGGGCTTCTAACTGAGTGATGGCCTTATCAAAAATCGGTTGTTTGGCTTGTAAAAGTCTAGCTAGCATCTCTTAAGTAATCTCCTTTTTAGTTATGGGCATTTTCTTAACCCTAGTGTCTTTAGATAGTATGCCGTTCTTAGCCCCTACCTCTTCAATTATGGAGGTAGAGTTAGCACTAGCAAAACTTAGAGCCATAGATATATCTTCACCAGCCGCTATTTTGGCTACAAAACCTGACGTAAAACCATCGCCAGCCCCAGTGCGATCTAGTACTGGTGAATCTTTGTATAGGCCGGCTTTGTAGGTGTATTCTCCGTCACTAGCACAAGAACCTTTAGCCCCATTAGTAACTACTACAATCTTGGCATGCTTAGCCAGCTTAGTGGCTAACTCTTCAATCCTGTCTCCCTTCACCAACATTTGAGCCTCTTCCTTATTCAAACTCACCACTGCGAAATTCTCTAATAGGTCAATTAGCCTCTGGCTTTGCTTTAACTCCTCGTGCCCTGGATTAATAGCTAGCTTAATATCGTGATTCTTAGCGTAATGAATTAATGACTCAAGTAGCGGGAAATTACCGCTCAGTGATGAGATGTACAACCAGTCAGTACGCAGCTTGGCAAAATGGTCAAAGTCACTAGCGCGTAGCTCCTGGGATACCCCTCTATAAACTAGGACGGTTCTCTCACCTCTAGGAGCTAGTAGAAGAGTAGAGTATCCAGTAGTGCCGTCTAAATCACACTTAACCATACTGGTATCAACCCCTAGAGACTGTAAGTCAGTTAAAATATGCTTACCGGCTGGATCATCACCGATTTTGCCCATAAAGCTAACCTCAAAGCCATGTTTCACGAAAGTAGCTGCAGCATTAGTAGCCCCACCACCAGTCGTAAACATCACCTTATCAAGTTCTAGTTTAGCTCCTAGCGGGAACTGCTCAATAAAATCATGCGTTCTCACATCACGCTTAGCTCTAAGTACTTCACCCATCAGTATGACATCTTGGACAGCAGCACCTATGCAAGTAATTTTTATCTTCTTAGTCATTGTGCTTATGATAGCATAATTTGACTATCTAAATGGGTATTGCAATGAGGCTATAAATGTTCTAGTATGTAGTACGAATCGCCAATGGGGTGATTTGAACATCGTAATATCTATCGGCTGAGTACGGGGCTCTAGCTTGAACAAAGCTTGGTTCTGCGAAAAGTCGATAAAAGCGTCCTTTGCTAGTAATAGGAGCAGTTAGAGGGAAGCCTCGACGTTCCAGTAGTTATTGCTAGTAAGGGCTCTTTCCGGGAGTTTATCCGCTACACAAGCAGCCCAGTAATTGGGTGTATCGCGTGATGTGTGTCTTGAACAACTTAACAGACACGGCTCCCGGTTAGACTTATCCGACTATCCTCCCCGCCTTCCCCTGGTGCTGGAGGGTAGCACGCAGGCTGTCGTCTGAACGTGGCCTCCCAAGTCACTACTACCAAAATCAGACGCGGTTGCGTGTTACGGGTGCGGTCGGTCCGCTAAAGGTTCAGAGTTCACCGCTCTGTTACTAACGTGGATCGGCCGCACCCGACCAACTTGAGATCTTGTTAGGAGGTTACCCTTCTAGCATTTAGCACACCTAGTGCAATCTCAAGTTTTTTCTTTTTTATAGATTTACAGATTCAAAATATTTAAAACAAAAAAGAAGATCTCCCGCATTGTAGTTCAAAGACTACGAGGCCAAAGACCTTCACTTATAATATTACCAATTCAGAGTGTGTAATGTCAGAATACACATACGTATAAGAGGCTCTTTTATAATTATCCCTTATATGTCTCCTGAGCTCATACCAGCTGCTCCAAACATATCTATCTTTTCCTCAACTACTGCTTGAACAGCCGATATGACTTCTGGCATTAACTTAACCACTGCATACTGACTAGGATTATCCGCTAAGACTTTTTCTAAAGTCTTACGAAAAGCGTAGCGCATATCAGAATTAATATTAACCTTACTAATACCATTAGCGATAGCTTCGCTGTAATAGTGCTCTGGTGTTCCTGAGCCACCGTGCAGACTAAGAAAAGCATGTTCTGGTAAGTTAGCCTTAATAGATTTAAGCAACTCTATATCCAGCTGTTTAGGAACAGGATATTTACCGTGCAAATTACCGATAGCCACCGCGAAAGTATCTATACCAGTAGCTTCTATGAAATTGCTAGTCCCTTCTGGACTAGAGAATGTTTTTCTGATCTCTTCGTAATCTATCTCATCTTCATGAACATTGGAGCTACCCCCGAAATAGTGAGGTTCACTCTCTACTAATGCCCCGGTGGTTTTAGCATACTCAACCACCTCCTTAGTAGCTGCAATAATCTCCTCATCGCTAGCATCGTGATTGGCTTGAGAGATATCGATATGGATAAATTCATAACCTACATCTATAGCTGCTTTAGTCTCTGCAACTGAGGGTGAATGATCTAGGTTGATATATAGCTCTACACCGTATTCTTGTCGGTAGTTATCAACCATATCTCGGATGTTTTTCAATCCCATAGCCTTAACCTCGGAAGCTGATACCTCTACCATAGCTGGAGCTTTTTTAGCATCCATAGCCTGAACTACAGCTATTAGAGTTTCCTGGTTATCTATATTAAAGGCCCCGAGGGCATACCCCTCTGATTTGGCTTTCTCGTATGCTGCTCTAGCTTGTGTGATATTACCGCTCATATATATAATCCTTACTTTATTAATCCTACTTGATGTTTATTTTATGTGACTTAGGAGCAGATTGCGACTTAAGTTTAGCTTTACTAATTTTCTGCTTGGTAGATTTGGCTGATTTAGTCTTGGGCTTGGTCTTGGTGGTAGATTTCTTCTTAGTAGATTTTTGGGGAGACTTAGGCGTAGTTTGAGCAGCTGTCTTTTTAAGCTTGCCGGGTCGCTGAGATTCATAAAATTCCTTAATTTTTTTAGCTACTCCTGCTCCATCTAAACCGAACTCTGATATTAGCTGATTAGGATCACCTGATTCACCAAATCGGTCCTCTATACCTATACGTAGTTGAGGAGTAGGTGCTTGTTCTGATAGCACTTCAGCAATTGCTCCACCTAAACCACCGGCTATTTGAGCCTCTTCAACGGTCACTACTAAGCCAGTTTTTAAAACACTGGTTAGAATAGTTTCCGTATCTAGTGGTTTGATGGTAGCGACATTAATAACTTCGGCTCTAACACCATATCTAGCTAGTTCGGCTGCTGCTTTCAAAGCACTATGAACCATAGCTCCGCAAGCAGCAATAGTGATATCGCTTCCTTGTCTATAGACATATGATTTACCTATCTCAAACGGCGTTTTATCAGTCGTAATTATCGGTGTATCAGCTCGCCCAAGCCTTAAATACATCGGCCCTACCTCAGCAGCCATGTCTATAGTAGCTCTTTCTGCTTGCACAGCATCACAAGGCACTATGACCTGCATATAAGGTAATACTCGCATTAAAGCGATATCCTCTAACATCTGATGCGTGGCTCCGTCAGGCCCAACTGATACTCCGGCATGAGAACCAATCACTTTAACATTAGCTTCGTTTAAACAAATAGTGGTGCGTATCTGCTCCCAGTTTCTGCCCGGAGAAAAGGCAGCATAGCTACTAGTAAACGGTATTTTATCCAGATGAGCTAGACCCGAAGCCACTGTTACTAAGTTCTGCTCAGCTACACCAACCTGAATAAACCTATCAGGAAACTCCTTGGCAAAAGCGTCCATTTTAGTAGAACCAGTCAAATCAGCACACAGAGCTACTACTTGCTTATCACGCTTACCAGCTTCAAGTAAGCCCTTACCAAAACCAACCCTACTAGACTCTTGCTTGACGCTTTTGTTGTATAGCTCTTCGTTGAGATGCATGTTGGCCACATTACTACTCATGCTCACCTCTAATCTCCCCGCCTAGAGTACGTAGCTGATCCAAGGCTTCTTTGGCTTGCTCTTTATTCGGCGGAGCGCCGTGCCAATGATAGTCATACTCCATAAAATCCACTCCCTTACCAGGTACTGTATAGGCTAAAATCATGACCGGTTTAGAGACTATGGCTTTGGCTTTTTCGCAGGCATCAACAATACCTTTAATATTGTGTCCATCTATCTCTAAGACATGCCAACCAAAAGACTCCCATTTGCTGCGTAAATCCTCTAGTGGCATCACGTCTTCAGTAGCCCCTTCTATCTGGATATTGTTTCTATCAGTTATAGCTGTTAGGTTGTGTAACTTGTACTTAGCAGCTAGCATGGCTGCTTCCCAAGTATTACCCTCATTCTGCTCGCCATCACTCATAACACAGTACACCCAGCGATGCATAGATTCATTCATTCTCATGGCTAGACTCATACCCGCTGCCTGAGATAGACCACTACCAAGTGGACCAGATGTAGTCTCAAGACCCGGCAACCGAGTGCGCTCTGGATGACCCTGAAGGTTACTACCAAATTTACGTAAGGTTTTCAGTTCACTAGGATCGAAATATCCAGCTCTAGCCATAGCCACGTAACGCACCGGTACCACGTGACCATTTGATAGGACTAATATATCTCTTTCTTCCCAGTCTGGATCATCACTTTTATGATTTAATATTTCAAAATATAGGGCGGTGAATATATCTGCTAGCCCTAGTGGCCCAGCAGAATGGCCGCTACCAGCACTTTTTAGCATAGAGATAATATCTTGCCTGATAGTATTAGCTATGAGCTTAAGTTCTTCTGTGCTATGTTGCATATCTATCCTATTAATCTCCTGCTTCTGATGAGGGGCAGTTTCTTTTAAGTTTATCATAAGCTTTTTGGGGATCATCGGCTTTTTGTAAGAAGCTGCCGACATTAAGTACATCGGCACCTGATGTAACTACCTCAGCAGCATTAGTATCATTAATCCCTCCATCTACGCCCACCTCTATATTTGGATCTAGATTTTTAACTTCTCCTACTTTCGCTAAACAATCTTTTTGCATATCGCCACCATAATGGCCTAAGTCGCCGGTAAAGATTAAGACATGATCAAGATACTCTAATACTTTAGCTACCTCACTAACCTCAGTCTGAGGCAGCAGTGCTAGGCCAAACTTAATATCTAAACTGCGCAGCTGATCAGCTATTGATATTAAATTGTCCTGGTCTAGACCATTTGCTTCCCAATGCACAATTAGCAGATTAGGGAACTTAGCGATAACGGTGGGTATATGCTCAATAGGGTGCTGATACATCAAATGTATATCGGCCCTAATATCATCTGGCCAGTAAGTTTGGGCTAGATTTACAGTCTTACCTGGAGCAAAATCATCATCGGCTAAATCAATCTGAATTCGACTAGATAAGCTAGTAGCTATATCAAGATACTTCCCATATTCCTGTCCGTTACTAGCTAAAACTGCTGGGACAATCTCAGCCATATAAACTCTCTATCTCATCTAGTCTACGTTGGTGTCTAGGGGCTTTGGAAAACTTAGTTTTTAGCCAAACATCGGTAATTTTGAAAGCCTCCTCATATGATATGAAGCGGGATGGCAAAGTTAATATATTGGCATCCTCATGCTCACGAGATAGTTTGGCTATATCCTCATTCCAGGCGACAGCAGCCCGAATACCAGCTACTCTATTAGCAGCCATAGCCATACCCTGGCCACTACCACATAGCAATATACCTCTAGGATCTTCGTCACTACTGCCTAGTAACTTCGTAGTAACCTTGAAAGCATAATTAGGATAGTCATCTTCTTTATCTAATGTATCAGGACCTAGATCCTCTGCTTCATATCCGTGGTGAACTAGATGTTCTAGTAACATTAACTTCATCTCAAATCCAGCATGATCAGCAGCTAGATAGATTATCATACTTGAGCTACCTCTAGACCTAGTTTAGCTACTAGCTCTACTAGTCGGTTAGAGTATCCCCACTCATTGTCATACCAAGCCACTATTTTAACTAAATTACCACCACATACCTGAGTCAAAGTCGTATCAACTATGGCTGAGTGAGAGTTGCCAATTAAATCCCTGGAGACTAGTGGCTCATCAGTGACCTCTAAGATACCGGCAAAGCCAGGTTCAGCAGCCGCCTGAGTAATAGCTTGATTAACCTCCTCTACAGAAGTGTCTTTCTTGAGTAGGAAAGTAAAATCGCTGAGTGATACTACTGGCGTAGGTACTCTAATAGCCATACCTTCAAATATCCCTGATAGCTCCGGTAGAGCCTTTGCAGCTGCTACGGTTGCCCCAGTAGTAGTAGGTACTATATTTTCTGCTGCAGCCCTAGCACGTCTTAGATCCCTATGTGGACCATCTTGCAAGTTTTGATCAGCTGTGTATGAATGAATCGTTGTCATCATAGCTTTTTCAATACCAAACTCCCTCAAGACAACTGCTGCAACTGGGGTAATACAGTTAGTAGTGCAGGAAGCATTAGAGACTACCTCGCCTGACTCGGCAGCCTTAACATCATTAACTCCTAGTACAACCGTATCCGTACCATCGCTTTTAGCTGGTGCGGATATGACAACTTTCTTAGCCCCAGCTGTTACGTGCATCTTGGCATCTTCGGTTTTGGTAAATCTGCCAGTACTTTCAATAACTATATCTACACCTAAATCACCCCAGGGCAAAGAAGCTGGATCTTTCTCGGCTAGCACCTTGATAGATTGCCCGTTGATATCAAGACTATCTTCACTGGCTGTCACCTTGTAGCCGTACTTACCGTAATTAGAGTCATATTGTAATAGATGAGCTAGAGTCTTAGTGTCCGTTAGATCGTTAATAGCTACTATTTCTAAATCATCCCTCTCAAAAGCTACTTTGAAAGTATTACGTCCAATTCTACCGAAACCATTAATAGCTATTTTTGTTTTCATATACTTACCCTTTTTATTAGCTTAACTATAAAGATATTATATCAAAGCTTAAGCTTATAAGGTATAGGGGGTAGCTAACCCATTGCTCTTGAAACAGTTCTACGGCTTTAGGCTTTTTGCTTATTCGTTGCTGGCAATAGCTTTAGAGATGACTTCTTCAGCTTGCTTAGCGTCACCCCAGCCATTAAAACTAACTGGTGTACCTTGCCAATCATTCTTCCAAGATTTGTATTGTGAGTAATAGTGCTCAATCATTGGCTTAAAGTTCTCGCCCAAATCTTCAACCGCCTTAATCTGCGACTTGGTCACATCAGAGACGGCTACACAGATTAGCTTTTCATCATTTTCTCCATTATCTACCATATAGAGCACCCCTATAGGTCTAGCTGGTACTACTACACCATGCGGCACTGATTCGTCGATAACTAACAATCCGTCTAAAGGATCACCGTCATCACAAAGAGTATCAGGCACATAGCCATAGTCTGTAGGATAGCCCATAGCTGCTCCGTTGACTCTATCTAGAATTAGTTCTCCGCTATCCTTATCTAATTCATACTTATTACGCTCACCACGTCGTATCTCTATAACTAAATTAATTTCTTTGGGCGTATTGTCTCCATAACTAATTTTTGCCATTTTGAAAATTCTCCTTAAAATACTAAATCTTTATCTTATCTAACACTCTTAAATAGTATACATTACTAATGCTCAGGTTAGTTAATTAGTAAATTAGCTAATTTACTAACATTATTGAGTAGTTGCAAGTTAACGCCTTGTGCTTCTTGGTAGTTGCCAGCTCCGTGAGCATTAATTAACTGCAACATTTGATCTACGTAGACGCTTAAATTATCCTCTACATCCTGATGTAAATCTTCCTCTTCTGAAATTAATATACTAGCAATATCTGAGGGGAAATCCTCCAGACCTACTTCGGCTTCATCCATAGCCTCTGCATCTATATCCGCAGCAGCTTTAGCGTAATTTGCCAGATTATCTAGATGAGATCCCCAAACTTCATTGAACTCTGTTTGCTGAGATCTGGTTAAATCAAAGCGAGACCGAATATTTGAGCTAATTTTGGTGCTGATATCACTTAATTCGCTTAAATATATATCCTCATCACCAACTTCATCATATATATTGCGCAGCAACTCACTAGTTATATGTGCATGATTGAGTAGAGCACCAGATAAAGCTACTTGAGCAGCTGCCTCCTCGTCGCTAATACCTACCTGTGGCTCATCATCCCCATTAAATCTATCAACACCATAAAGACTATTGCCGACTATACCTATAAGCACTCCAGCTACCAACGCTACAACAGCTAAAGCTATAGCTTGTGGTTTGACATTATTATTCTCAGCCATTTAATTAACCCTTTCTAATTACTTGAAAAACTTAAATAGTGATATTTATCTATATATTTCTTATGATAAACCGCTAGGAGTAAATGCTCAAGTCTTAGCTATCCTTGTTCTTCTAAGTACTCTCTGATCATTAAGGCCGCTGTAGCACCCTCGCCAACCGCACTAGCTATTTGCTGAGTGGCACCAGCTCTGACATCACCAGCACAAAATATACCGGGGATGTTAGTTTCTAGGGTTTTATCGGTCTTGATGAAACCGATTTCATCCATCTCTATACCACTACCCTTTAAGAATCCTGTATTAGGCTTAAGACCTATAAAGACAAAGACCCCGTCAGTAGCAAATTCCTTCACCTCACCACTAGTCTTATCAGTACCCTTAACAGCTACTACTTTACCGTCCTTACCAACTATCTCATCAGTTGTAGTATTGAAATGAATAGTAATCTTATCGTTATTCTCGATATTCTTAACTAATACATCAGAGGCCTTCAAGTGATCGCCTCTAACTAACATATCTATATGAGAGGCAAACTTAGTTAGAAACATACCTTCCTGGGCAGCTGAATTACCACCACCGACTACAACCAGGCGTTTATCTCGGTAAAAAGCTCCATCACAAGTAGCGCAGAAATGGACTCCACGACCATAGAACTCTTCTTCACCTGGAGCATTTAACCGCTTGTAGTCACTGCCGGTGGCTATTAAAACTGCCTTAGCAGCATAGATGCCATCATTAGTAACGATTTTCTTGTACTGTCCTTCATCCCGTATTTCTTGTACCTCAGCTAGTTCTATCTGAGCACCGAAACGTTCAGCTTGTTTTTCTAGACTCTGAGCTAGAGTCATACCTTCTACACCCTCTTCAAAACCCGGATAGTTATCGATCATATCAGTAACTGCAGCCAAACCGCCTATAACACCCTTCTCAATTAATACGGTGTCGATATCCTCTCTAGTAGTATAGATAGCGGCAGCTAAAGCTGTCGGACCAGCCCCTATAGCTATGACGTCATGGTACTTAACACTTTCTTTATCGCCGTTAAATAACTCGTCTAGCTTAGCCTCGTCAGGATTAGTCATGGCCTCACCATCAACATCCAAGACAGGTGTGATGTGAGTACCATCAACCTTAGTTAGCATTTCATCTACAATTTCTTGGCCATCATCTACATTTTTCCAAGTGTAGTTTATATCATGCTCCCCTAACCAATGTTTAACTCTTTGACTATCCGGGCACCAATTAGCACCGTATAGAATTACTTGTTTTTCAGCCATTATTTTTACCTATCTTATTTTTTGCTTATATATTCTAACTTGCTGCCTTAAGCACCTAATACTGATGCTAATTTGGGCACGTTGTAACCAACTATCATTTCTTTAGAATCATCGTCTTTGGTGACCATGATAACTGGTACTGCCATCTGTCCACTAATATCAACTAGCTCTTGCCTTCTATCTGGCTGCTCGTCGATATTTATCTCATTATATTCAACGTTTTTCTTACCAAAATATTCTTTAGTAGCGTGGCAATACGCACAAGTATTGCTGGTATATATAGTGACATCTTTAGCCATTTTTATTTTCCCTCCTAGGATCTTTAAATTATTAATACTAATACCTAGTATATACTATGCTTATGGTACTATCAACACCGTTTAGTACGCTATATATAGCGTACTTCTGCTATTTTGACTATTTGTAGCTATTTTTTTATTAACTTATCATCAAGAAACTACCATGACATATATTTGACATCTATAGTTGTAAGACGTCCTTATATGGTATACTTGTAGGCATAAATAAGTAACAACATCTAAAGGAGGGTGTTTACATGGATGAAGTTAGAAATCTAACAGATTTAGTTACCACTTCGGCCAACGAATTTTGGACTGCAGTGGGCGGATTTGTGCCTAAGTTAATAGGTGCAATAGTAGTAATTGTCCTAGGAGCTTTACTAGCTAAACTAGTAGAAAGACTAGTAGTAAGAGGCTTGGAGTTCATAGGTGTAAACAAACTTAAAAACAACAAAACAGTATCAAGAACTTTAGAAACTACCGGTCTCAAAGGCGATTTTGTCGCTATAACCGGAAGAGTAGCTTTCTGGGTAGTAATCATCATATTTGCTATCACAGCAGCTGAAGTTCTAGAGCTAACGGCTATGCGTGATGTTATAGGTGATCTTCTAGCTTACCTACCTAGCGTATTCGCAGCTGTAATAGTCTTAACTGTAACAATCGCTGGTGCTCGCCTACTTCGTGATGCAGTAGCTGCAGCACTAAGTAAGATGAGTGTTGATTATGTCAACCCAGTAGCTAATGTAGCTTTCTATGTACTAGTAATTTTTGGTTCATTGATGGCTCTTAACCAGCTAGGATTTGACACTACCATCCTAACTGCTAATGTCACTGTGATAGTAGCAGGAGTTATGCTAGCCTTTGCTCTAGCATTTGGACTAGGTGGTAAAGACGTTGCCGCTCGCATCTTAGAAAAGATGTACGACAACACCAAGCACTTTAAAGGTGATCGCTAGAACTTAAAGCTAGACACTTTTAAAGAGAGAAAACCCCGCTTGAAATGGCGGGGTTTTTATTTATTTGCATTCTATTAACTATAAAATAAAGCACTTAACAGGAAATATCTAGAAGCATTAATCCTTGTAATAAACAGTATTGGTATCAGGGTTAGTACAGACTGCACTACCCGCTACGCTATGACCAGCGGCTATACATGAGTCATAATCATTAACATCATTATCACCTGAACGCATACCTAGCATGGCTGCTCCTAGGCCTAGAACCAAAACTAACAAAGCTAAAATGAATACTATCCTTAAACTATTGCCTGCCATATCTACTCCCTATATTACTCCTCACGCAACTATCTCCTCTGCTTTTAAGTCTCTCTTTCTATGTCGCTAAGTTCACTATCGTAATGAGCTTCTTCTAGATTAACTTCTTGTAAAGCTTGCAAGGCCTTATCTAGATCATCAACATTACTGATCTGTGGTGGAGTGGGTAAATCAGCAGCAATTTCACTATCGATAGCTGTTGCTTCCGCATCTACCTCTTCCTCTTGAGTAGCTAAGTCTAGAACCTCGTTGGAACGTGCCTGATAGACTGCATAGCTGACAAGCCCGATTACTAATAGGGTAGCTATAATTAGTAGGTACTCTAGAAAATGTAACTTTTTAGAGTCTAATTTACTCATAGCAAATCCCCGCTGCTGTTAGAATTGTTTTGGTTTTGGCTTTGATCCTGGTTTTGGTCTTCATCATCGCTACTTTGTTGATTGTTATCCTGACCAGTAGCTGATGTTTGAATCATAACTATCAAATCCACAATTGACGACCTATAATCTCTGAGTAGGCTCAAGAGTTCAAACCTAGCATCTCTAAACTCGTTTATTTTGACCCTAAAATCCCCTACTTCACAACTAAACTCTTCAGACATAACCTCCATGCTATCTAGCCTCCTGTAGGCTTCGTTGCGTTTACTAGCTACTTCAACGACTTGTTCGTTGTACTCATCTGCTTCTAGTTCGAGTCTGAAATAGAGCCTATCAACTCGTTCAAATATGGTGTCAAATATCTCTATCTGCCTCTGACTAACAGCCACAACCTGAGACGTTAATCTATTGATATTATCTAGCTGGCGTTGACAGACAGTTGCGGATACGCCATCTGATCTTGCCTGTTGAGTTCGGGTTAATCCGTCTTGCCTAGAGCTATCACCAAGCGATGGCTGTGACCCTGCGCCAGGTTGATCTGGTGGAGTAGTATCTACTTGAGCTAGAACCACACCATAAGGTGCTATCAGCAGCATAGCTACTATGAAAATGGATGCTAGTTTGCCTTTATCTTTCAATGATTACTCCAGTTATTTAGATATTTACTTGCTTATCTCAAATCTCATTATAGCAAAACTAATTAATAATTAATGGGTTATTTATTAATCAATCTCCTAGCCAAGAACTTATGGGTTTCATTAACTACAGTGATTGAGGTAATAGCAATTACCCAAACTACGGCTAGTTCATATATATCAACTAGCTTAAAGCCTAGTATGTCTCGCATCGGACCAAAAACTGCTAACCAATAAAGACCTATAGCCGCAGCTAATCCAACTAGTATGGTTAAGTTCCTAGCTCTAAACCTACTAAACATTGATTGGGTCTCGCTGCGAGCATTAATAGCGTTAGTTAGCTGCATAACAACTAGAGCGCTAAATACCATGGTGCGAGCATAGTCAGTGCTGTTTGCATCTAGAAAGTAAGCAAAAGTAGTCATCGAGACTACCGTCATAGTTATACCGACTAATATCATTCTAGAAATCATGACTTTACCCAAGATTGGCTGTTTTGGCCGTCTAGGTGGTCTTTTCATGACATCTCTTTCCGCTGGCTCTAGACCTAGCGGTATAACCATAGCAGTATCGGTACCTAAATTAGTCCAGAGTATCTGGACTGGTAATAGCGGCAGTGGCATACCTAGCAATAGAGACGTGATTATAGTTAAGACCTCACCAGTATTAGTAGATAGTAGGTAAAAAAGCATTTTACGAATATTGTCGAAAATAATCCGACCCTGCTTAAGAGCCGAGGTGATACTGCGAAAGTTATCATCAAGAAGCAATATATCCCCTGCTTCTTTAGCCATCTCCGAACCACTACCCATAGCTATACCTACGTGAGCATTAGTTAGAGCTGGCACATCATTAACCCCGTCTCCAGTCATAGCAACAATATCTGTCTGCTTTAGGACTCCCAATATTCTATGTTTGTACTCTGGTAAAACTCTAGCAAAAACTTTAGTTTGAGCTACAACCCGTTTTAACTCTCTATCTGATATATCCCCCATGGTAGAGCAGTCATAGACTTCATCTCTATTACTTACTAACCCTAGCTTCTTGCCGATTGCATAAGCTGTCTCATAATGGTCGCCTGTAATCATTCGCACACTGACACCAGCTGAGATAGTAGCTTCTATAGATTCTTTGGCCTCAGGACGCAAACCATCAGCTATAGCGATTAGGCCTATTAGCTCAAACTCTAGCCCTTGAGCTTCGCCTAGTTCAAGAATGGGGTGCTGTTGTCGCCGGCTAGCTGCTAGGGCTATGACTCGATAGCCTAGACCGCTTAAAGAGTGTAGCTTATGTCTGACCTGTTTGTCGTTAAACTTATTTAAATTACAGATATCTAATATCTTCTCCGGAGCGCCCTTGAGGTAGATATCGTATCCTGAAGCAGACTTCCAGGTATTACCACTCATGGCCAACTTATGATCAAAAGGCATAGTCTTAACTAGCTCCGCTTTCACGTTGTTATCCGCCTTGTATTCTCTGGCAAAACTCATGAAAGCAGCGTCCAAGGGATCATGCAGTTTATCGTTATCATGGTTCTTATTGATAGAAAAGTAAGCACTGCGGGCTATCTGCTTGAGATCTGTCGGGCTAAATAGCGACCAGACATCTTGAACCATTAGCTTATTTTGAGTTAGTGTACCCGTCTTATCAGTAGCAATAGAGGTAACTATGCCGATGTTCTCAATGGCAGCCATATTGCGCACCAAGGCTTTGTATTTAGCCATACGCCTCATACCCAGCACTAGTATTACCGATATGGCTATCGGCAGACCCTCCGGAACTGCCGATACCGATAGAGTGAGTACAAGCCTAAAAGCTTCTGGTGTTTCTAGACCTCGCCACAAGCTAAGAGCTAATACTAAAGCGGCTAAGAAAGCAGCTACAACTACAATTTGAGATATTAACTTATCTATCTTCTTCTGCACCGGAGATGATAGATCTACTCTTCTAGCTAGATAAGCCAGCGAGCCAAACTCAGTATTATTACCAGTGGCCACTACAACTGCGCTTAAACTACCCGATACTATATATGAGCCCTGGAATATCATATTTGACTGTTCATATACCTGCTTGGAAGTACTCAGTAAGTAGGCGTTTTTAGCTACCGGCAGCGACTCTCCAGTTAGCATGGCCTCGTCGCTACGGACATTATCACCATGCACTATACGAGCATCAGCTGGAACTTTCTGTCCCTCATTTAGCTGAATTAAATCTCCCGGGACCAGCTCCTCTGCATGCAACTCTTTGACCTGCCCGCTCCTAAAGACATCAACTAGCTGCTGATCGCGGTTCTTTAAAGACCTAAGCACCCTATCAGCAGAGAACCTCTGGATATAGTAGATAATAGCTGTAATCATAATGATGACTACGATAATCACGGCATCTAAGTATTCGCTGGTGACTACAGATATACCGGCTGCTATAGCTAGAATCATCATAAATACACTTAAGAAAGGCTCTATAACCTTACGCCACCAAGGCTCGCTAGTTATCTTGATAACATTCTTGCCATACTTATCTAACCCAGCAGCGGCCTCATCACTAGATAAACCCTTGCCGCTAGTGTGTAAGTGTTCATATATCTGCTCGATAGTTTCTTGATAAAAATTTTGCATATTGTTTGACTTATAAATTGAGAATGAAGCTTATTTCATAGTATAGCAAGGAGTAAGCATTAGAGCTAAGAGCTACTATCTATATCTAGTAGCTAACAAGTAGCTTGTACTTGCTCAAAAAAAGCAATAATTGTATCATATAGATTAAGTAAGCTTAAAGCTATAAAAGTTAAAAATAAAAAGGATAAAACTTAAGTATGGGCAATATATTCAAACATCCCCTAAAACATGTAACCAAACACCATCTCTCTACTATGCATCCACTGGCTATAGTTGAAGAGCAGCGCACCCGCGATCAGCAAAAAATGAGCAAAGAAATGCGTGAGAGGATGGAGAGGATAAATGAAGATTTTTTGCGCGGATTTAAAATAGTTCAAGAGCATAACAATACAGTAGCTGTATTTGGTTCTGCTCGCATGAGTGAAGATGATGAGTATTACCAAAAAGCTTATGAACTATCCAAACGCATAGCTTCAGAGTTAGGTATCACTATTATAACTGGCGGTGGTTATGGCATTATGAAAGCCGCCAATAAAGGTGGCAGTGAAGGTAATGGCAATACTATGGGTATGACTATTGAATTACCTTACGAACATGTCAAAAACCAATACGTTACTCACTCTAGTGCTTTTTACTATTTCTTTTCCCGCAAAGTAGCCTTGGCTTTTGCTGCTAGAGCCTACGTCTACTTCCCTGGTGGATTTGGTACTATGGATGAGTTTTTTGAAATGCTCACTTTAAAACAAACCGGCAAGATAAAACCAATTCCTATCATTATGGTAGGTACTGAATTCTGGCAGCCACTCACAGAGTTTATTAACACCAAGTTACGGGATGAATATCACACTGTCAGTCCTGAGGATACAGATTTATATACAGTAACTGATGATTTTGATCAAATTATAGATATTATATCTAAAACTGAACCTAGGAAGCCTGCTTAAGCCCGTCTTCTTCCTGATTGTTCTCAGTTTTGGTTAGTTTTTTTCTTTCTTTGGGAGATAAATCACCCCAAACCCCAAATTCCTCGCCACCTTCCATAGCAAGATCTAGACAGTCCTCCCTGACCGGGCACTCTCCACACATCTCCTTGGCATATTTTGTCTCTCCGCCCTTATCAGGAAAGAAAGCTTCTGGATCGCCATCTCTACATTTTGCTTCCCTATCGACGCGAATGAATTTCTTAAATCTATCGATATCGCCAGTTCCAATCACAGCACCCAAGAATCTGGCTACCGCCAATTCACTTGGAAATACTTTTACCTCTTCCCCCTGAGACAGCTGTTGATATTTAATATTCTCCATCTTTTCCTTATTCTGTATAAAACCTTACCTAGTAACCACTCTCAAGTAGTTAGATTATCAAATATAGCTTACTATTAGCAAAAGCTTATGCTTATATTGAAACAGCCTCTTTATTTTTAGTATTTAATTTAATTAACCTAGATAATCCCAGATAAACCTAGATAGCCCCAGATAAACCTAGATAACAAAGTTAATTAATTTATCAGGTACTACTACGGCCTTCTTAATCTCTTTACCTTCTAGATACGACTGAACTGAAGACTCTTTCCTAGCTGCTGCCTCTATATCTTCTTCAGAGGAGCCCTTGGCTATATTAACCTGACCTCTTAGCTTGCCGTTAATCTGAATAATGATAGTTACTTCATCTTCGCTTAAGTACTTATCGTCCCATTTGGGCCAGTTACTTAAATGGATGCTGTCTTTACCGCTCACTTCAGACCACAACTCTTCTGTGATATGCGGCGCAAAAGGAGCTAGTAATAGTAGTAGGTTTTCTATAGCAAACTGCCAAGACTGATTATTCTGATTAGGACTTAGGCTTTCTTTGGCCTTGTAGAGATAGTTCACATACTCCATTAATCCAGCTATAGCGGTATTGAAACTCAGCCTATCAAGATCATCAGTAACTTTCTTAATAGTTCTATGCGTTTGAACTAACATCTCAGATTCTACTTCTTGATTATTATCTGAAGCATTTCTACTATCTTCTAGATATTCTCGAGACACATTCCAAACCCTATTTAAAAACCTGTAAGTGCCGACTACACCCTGCGGATCCCAAGAAGCATTGAGCTCATAGGGAGCAATAAATAGCTCATAAAGCCTGAGTGAATCAGCTCCATAACCAGAATCTATGATATCTAGTGGGTCAACTACATTACCTTTACTCTTACTCATCTTCACGCCACCCTCAGCGTTAATATAGCCGTTAAAGACTAGCCTCTTAACGGGCTCTTTGATACTTACCAAGCCCTGATCATAAAAGAATCTCATCCAAAAACGTGAGTAAAGCAAATGAGACACGGCATGGTCGCCGCCACAGTAATAGTCTAGCGGCATCCAATAGTCTGAATTTTCCTTATCCCAAGCTGACTTATCGTTATTGGCATCGGTATAGCGCAAATAGTACCAACTAGAGCAAGCGTAGCCATCCATAGTATCGGTCTCGCGTTGAGCCGCCCCGCCACATTCTGGGCAGTCTACATTCACCCAAGAATCAATAGTAGCTAATACGCTTCTTTCTCCACCAGTAGGTATGAAGCTATCCACTTCAGGTAATTCTACTGGCAGTTGATCCTCAGGTACCGCTACTGGACCACAATCTTGACAGTGGATAATTGGTATCGGTACGCCCCAATAACGCTGTCTAGATATCAACCAATCACGCAATTTGTAGGTTGTTTTAGCTTCAGCTAGTCCTTGTTTGCTTAAGTCATCTATTACCTGGGGTCGCATATCTTCAGAGCTGATGCCATCGTACTTACCAGAGTTGGTGAGTAAGCCTTCCTCTGTATATACTTCACCTTTGTTGTCGCTATCTTCTTGCTCTTGGTTCTTATTCTCGCCATCGGGGTTGATGACATTAATTATGGGCAACTCATACTTAGCTGCAAAATCATAATCTCTCATGTCATGAGCCGGTACAGCCATAATGGCGCCGCTACCATAACCCATTAATACATAATCAGCTACCCAGATAGGTATCTTTTCCTGATTGACTGGATTAATGGCATAACTACCGGTAAATACACCCGTTTTGGGCTTGTCCTCATCTTGACGGTCTATCTCGCTTTTAAGCACTGCTTTAGATACATACTTATCAACATCTGACTGGTTGTCTTTAGTAGCTAACTCATCAACTAATGGGTGTTCTGGAGCTAGAACTAAATAGGTGGCCCCATAGATAGTATCTATTCTAGTGGTAAAGGTTTTGATGGTTTTATCTGAATTATCTACCTTAAAGTCTATTTCAGCACCCTGGCTTTTGCCTATCCAGTTACGTTGCATCGACTTAATTTTCTCTGGCCATTCCGGCAAATCATCTAGCCCAGCTAATAGGTCTTCGGCATATTCAGTAATCCTAAAAAACCACTGTTTAAGACGCTTCTTCTCAGCTGGGATATCTTCATGACGCCAGCAACAACCATCTATAACCTGCTCATTAGCTAGTACCGTCTTACATTCTGGACACCACCATTGCAAGCTCTCCGCCTGATAGGCTAGGTTGTTTTCAAAAAGCTGTAAGAAAATCCATTGTGTCCACTTGTAGTATTGAGGGTCTGTGGTATTAATTTCACGCGACCAGTCATAGCTCATACCTATTCTTTTTAGCTGAGATTTAAAATTAACTATATTCTCGGCAGTTACCTTGGCCGGGTGTATGCCGGTTTTAATAGCATAGTTCTCAGCCGGTAAACCAAAGGCATCCCAGCCAACAGTTGTTAAGACGTTACATCCTTTTTGCCGGTGGTATCTAGCTAATGTATCAGTGATTGAGTAGTTGCGAACATGACCAACGTGTAAGCCTGTACCGCTAGGATATGGAAACATGGCTGTAATATAGGCTTTGGGCTTATTAGGGTCTTCAGACACCTCATAGAGCTTAGATCTATTCCACTCTTTCTGCCATTTAGTTTCTATTGCTTTGGGGTTATATTGCTTCATACAACCCGATTATATCAGATACAAAGCTAGAGTAAGCGTATCCTCAAGCCCCTATTTAACTATAATGCCGTTGAAGTTACAGTACTTTAGTAGATAACTAACCTTAATCTCTTGATTAGCTGCTGATAGCTCCTCTTGAGGATCATGGACCTTAACCATCGACAAATCATCATTGATAGCTGTAATAACAATTAAATGATCACTACCGTTACTGCCAAAATTCGGCTTAACACTAATAATTAGTGGTAATTTATCAGCTAGAAGATTATATAGGGTATGCAAGAACTCATCCTGCACCATACCGGTATAAAGCTTTTCTTCTTTTGAATTACTTAACCTACCTTGATTATTCATAATCTCTAAATCACCGTTTCTAATGAACCAGCTGCGTACCACTGCCCTAAAACCATAATCGCGGGCTAGGTTGGCTAATCCGGTATGCTCCCAGCCTACATCAGCTTTGTAGCTACCTGACTCTAGACCGGCCAAGCTAACTTCATTGAGGCTTGGTGCATCCTTCTTGTTGTTCTGCTGCCAGAAATAGCTCATCACCATATAGAGCGATACTATACCGCAGTACTTATTCTGCCAAGTCTCACTAATGTTGCTATCAAACTGTGAGAAAAACGGTACATCTTCATCTGGACCAATATATTTCATGAGAATTGTTCCTGCTTAAGTCTCAACCAAGTATCGCTCTGACGAACCAAATACTGCTGATCGCTGAGATTTGCCAGTAGCCGCCTAGTAACCTCTTCGGCATAAACACCGTTTTGAGAACCTTTAATTAATACCACGTCACCTGGTCTAATGATTGAGGAGACGAATTCACCGGCTTGATAGGGGCTGTTTGTTTCATGGATATTGTTCTCATTAAAACCTGCTTCCATAGCAGCTGGCACTAGATACTTATTAGCCGCTATACCGATAGTCACTAGCTTATCCACCCCTTCAACATGCTTACCCACTAATCTATGTCCTGGGCCTTCATAGTCGCCTAGCTCATTCATGCTACCTAATACGGCTATCTTCCTACCCTTAAACTGCTGCAAAGTATCAAGAGCAGCTACAGCCGCATACGGATTAGAGTTATATGAATCATCAATTAAAACGCTATCGTTTTTACCGGCTAATACTCTCATCCTTCCCGGTGGCTGTTGCCATCTAGAAATTGCTTGCACTATCTCAGTTGTCGATAGATTTAATGTTTTAGCTATCACCGCTGCTGCTACTAGAGCGTAAACTGACTGTCTGGCTATAACTGGGAAAGTTATATCAACAACTTCTTGACCTAGATTTAAATAGCCCTTCCAGCCATAGCTATTTAAACCATCAAATTCAAACGCAGTTAGATCGACCCAATTCTCCCCTACCGATAGTCCATACCCTTGGGCATTATCTAAATCAGCAGCTTCAGCTTTCAATAGCTCATCATCATGGTTGTATGTCACTTGAGCACTAGCTTCGGCTAGGTGCCACTTCTCTCGCAATACTGCCTCTATATCACCGAACTCTTCTAAATGCACCTTGGCAACAGCTGTTAAGATTCCGATATCTGGTTTGATGTATTTAGTTAGATAAGCGATATCTCCTGGTTTATCCGCCCCCATTTCTAATATGACAATTTCGTAAGGGTAGCTATCTGCCTCTACTGCTGACTTCATACTTTTAAATATATCTAGCCAAGCTTTGATATTAGCGGTTTTTTGGGGAATTTCTAGGCTGAATAAGCTAAGCGGTAAGCCAAAGTCAGTATTGTAATTACCCTTGTGAGCTAGAACTTTGTAGCGAGTAGATAGTATATGCGCTATAGCTAGTTTAGTAGAAGTTTTACCGACACTACCAGTTACTGCTATAACCTTGGGTTGATGTTTATCAAGCAGTTGAATAGTATATTTTTCTATTCTCCTAAGCACTAGGGTTTTTAGAAGTTTACGCATATATATAGTTTAACAAAGTTAGGCCAAGTAACGTATAGCCACTACTGTATCTATTAAGTATTAAAATAAGTATTAGGAACAAACTAAGTCCTATCTACCGCTACTCTCTCTTCCCGCCTCTTGACTCAAACAAACTATCCATGTCATTATTAATACCAACAATAAGCAGTATGGATGGATGTGCTATGTCTAATCAACTACCAGAACAAAA
>JBBDOS010000004.1:0-126405 GCA_040876925.1 Saccharimonadales bacterium (SeqCode)
GGTAGCGAAATTCCTTGTCGGGTAAGTTCCGACCCGCACGAATGGCGTAACGATTTGAGTACTGTCTCAACGAAGGACTCGGTGAATTTGCATTACCGGTAAAGATGCCGGTTACCCACACCAGGACGAGAAGACCCCGTGGAGCTTTACTACAGCTTGGCATTGGACACAGACGTATTTTGTGTAGCATAGGTGGGAGACTTTGAAATTTTAGCGCTAGCTAAAATGGAGTCATCAGTGAAATACCACCCTAATTATGTCTTTGTTCTAATCTCAGCCACAAGGTGAGAATAATCCGAGTAGCAAGTATCTAGTAAATATAATTACTAGGATTGTTGTAGTTTCCACAATTTTTAAGGATAATACATATAATCCTAGACCTACTCCTATTTACTAACTATTTTGATGATTGTTCTTAGCTTCTGGCTGAGAAACAGTGTCTGGTGGGTAGTTTAACTGGGGCGGTTGCCTCCTAAAGAGTAACGGAGGCGTTCAAAGGTTGGCTAGTCTCGGATGGAAATCGAGATGATAGTGCAAACGCAGAAGCCAGCTTGACTGTGAGGCCTACAAGCCGAACAGGGACGAAAGTCGGAGTTAGTGATCCGCTGTTACCCATACCTTCGTGGTATATGATTGTGGTATCGGCAGCGCTCAACGGATAAAAGTTACCCCGGGGATAACAGGCTTATAGCGCCCAATAGTCCACATAGACGGCGCTGTTTGGCACCTCGATGTCGGCTCATCACATCCTGGGGGAGGAGCATCTCCCAAGGGTTCGGCTGTTCGCCGATTAAAGTGGTACGCGAGCTGGGTTTAGAACGTCGTGAGACAGTTCGGTTTATATCCGGTGTGGGCGATGAAACTTGAGCGGAGTCACTCCTAGTACGAGAGGACCGGAGTGAACGAACCTCTGGTGTACCGATTGTCGTGTCAACGGCATTGTCGGGTAGCTATGTTCGGAAGGGATAAGTGCTGAAAGCATATAAGCACGAAGCCCACCGCAAGATTAGGTTTCGTTGATGTTTTTTAACATCGATAGACCGCAGGTAGATCACCTGTTTGATAGGCGCTAGGTGTAAGCACGGTGACGTGTTCAGCCGAGGCGTACTAAGTAGTCAATGACTTTTGTATTTAAAATTCGTCCAATCCAGCTTAATTAGTAATTATTACAGCTACTATCTATTAAACTCGTTTTAATAATATGAGTCTTTGAATTGGTCTCGATAGCGAAAGGGCAACACCCGTTCCCATTCCGAACACGGAAGTTAAGCCTTTCAGCGCCGATGATACTCCTACGGGGGAAAGTAGGTCGAGGCCAATTTAAGAACTTATAACAACATAACTAAAAAGGTTTTTTAAACGTTGTCTAAGCTATATATTTTTGCTTTTTCTTATGGTTATCTTTGCTTAAGTAAGCATAGGTACTATATAATAATCTAAAATCAATTTTATTCGGAGGTTTTAAAAATGCGCTTGCTAAAAATATTATCAATAAGCTTATTAGTCGTACTAGCTACGACAGCTATCGTAAAGGCTCAAGATGTGTCAGTTGGCTACAGAGCCGAAACCACTCTACCTACGGGTATGGTCGTTTCTCTTGTTTCTAGCGAAACTAGAGAGGTTGAGCCAGCTAATAGAAGTAATGTAAATGATCTACTAGGTGTAATTGTACAAGGGACCGATTCTTTACTGACAATATCATCCCAAGAGAGTAATGTGCAGGTTGCAACAGACGGGATATCTGAGGTGCTGATTACTGATGAAGGCGGTCCTATACTGGAAGGAGATTATCTATCTGTATCTAGTATTTCTGGTATAGCTAAATTAGCTAGCGCAGGAGATAGTAAAATATTAGGTACTGCTAGAGGTAATTTTGAAGATGCTGAGGTTAGCACTATTACAGTAGAGGATGATAGTGGCACAAGACAGGTAAACGTTGCCAGAATTCCTTTAACGGTACAGATAGGTGCTAACCCAGACTTAAGAGAACAAGCATCTTTCTTGCCAGATATTATCCAGAGCAGTGCAGATGCTGTAGCTGGAGAGGCTGTAGGTCCAACCAGAATAATAATCGTACTATTTATTATTGCTGCTGGTACCTTAGGGTCTATGGTACTGCTGTATGGTGCGGTATCTAGTACTATTATATCTATAGGCCGTAATCCACTTAGTGATGGATCTGTTTACGGAGGACTATTAAGGACTATTGTAGTGTCTCTAGCTATTCTATCTCTTACAGCCATAATGTCTTATCTAGTAGTGGCTGGCTGATGCTAGAGTGGGCTTTAATATCACTAGGATCAGTAATAGTAGCTGTATTGGTCTGGGCTGTAAGACATTTAATTAAGCAGCGAGAGCAGGCTATAGAGTACAGCGGCTACATTAATGAGCTTCACCAAGATATTATTAAAGAAGTACTGTCTAAGGATTTCCTGGGTCAGCTAAAGAATCAAGCTCAGCTACAGTTAGCCAGCAGCATACAGGTTGTTGATAAGGAGCTAAAAGAAAGCTTGCGTCAAGCTAATAAACAACTAATTGATCGTATTAACGATGAAACAACTACAATAATCAATACCGATTTAGAAACCTACAGACAAACCATCATAGATGCTAATTCAGCAGCAGCTAGCTTAGCTAATAAAATTCAAGCAGGCCTGGAAGAAGCTAGTGAAGAGATTCAAACTAGAGTTGAGGAAACTATTAGTAAAGAACGTAGTAAAATTAACAACCAAATAGATACAAAACTAGAAGATGTTGTTACAGAATATCTTATAGAAGCCCTAGGAGAGAAAGTAGACTTAGGTAGCCAGAAAGATTACATAATAGAGCAGCTAGAAGATAGAAAAGAAGAAATTAAGAAAGATATTAACGATGAGTTCTAAAAACTTTAGCCTACCCGAAAATGTAGTAACTAAACGGGATGTGCGTTTAGCTATTAGACAAATAGAGAAACTAATTGAAGATGATGAAGATATCTCTAATCTTAGTGAGCCAGCTAAATCAATAGCTAGTATTAATAGCGATATAGTTGATAATAAGGGGATTAATGAAATTATTAAGGAATCAAGGTCATTTTTGAAAAGAGCTCCTTTGTTTGATTTGATACTTGCGGACTATCCTTATGATAGCTTTATTCAAGATGTCGGCGCTTGGTTTAGAGAGAATATTGATTCAGAAGCGCTACTTGATATAAGAGTTCGTAGAACAATTGGTGGTGGGGTAATTCTAATTTCAAAAAACAAAATTTTCGATATGTCATTTCGTTCACGGTTATTAGAGTCTAGAGATAAGATACCGGAGGTGCTCAAACGTGTTTGATAAATATTTCCAGGAATTGATTGATAAAGGTCAACCTACAGGTAAGGTTGTTGCAGTGAATGATCCTTTAATTAGAGTTAGAGGTTTAGCGCCTGTAGGTATTAACGCTTTAGTGCTTTTTGATAATGGTATGAGAGGTTTAGTACGAGAGGTAGCTCAAGGAGAGGTAATTATCTTGTCTCTAGGTTCTCAGCAGATATCTTTGGGTAGTATAGCCGTTCAGGAGAATGAGCACTTAACAGTTGGTGTAGGTAAGAGTCTTTTAGGTAGAGTAATATCGCCTTTAATAAGAGTTCTTGATGGTGGTAAGCCGATAAATGTAGAAACGTACAACCCAGTCTTTAGAGATGCACCGCCCTTATCTAATCGCCAAACACTAGATGAGCAGCTCGAAACAGGCGTGACTATAGTAGACACTCTATTCCCTATAGTCCTTGGTCAGAGAATAGCTTTCTTAGGTGATAGCAAAACAGGTAAGACTAGTTTATTAATGCAAACCATAGAAAGCCAAGTTAAAACAGGTAGAGTGGTAGTTTATGTAATGATAGCTAAAAGGCCCGGAGAGATCAGAGAAGCTATAGAGCGTTTGCGCAAGTCGGGAGCTTTAAAGCACACAGTAGTAGTAGCTACATCAGCATTCGATTCATTGGCAGAGTCATTTCTTGCTCCTTATGCAGCTTGTGCTATAGCTGAGCACTTTTGGTATAACGGTACAGATACAATAATTTTGTATGATGATTTAGCTGCGCATGCTCAAGTTCATCGTGAGATATCATTATTGGCAGATGCTAACCCCGGAAGAGAGTCTTATCCTGGTGATGTATTTTATAGACACTCCAGCTTATTAGAAAGAGCAGGAAAGTTAGCTAGTAACAGTAAGACTTTAACAGCTATACCTGCAGTTTTAGCTCCAGGTAATGACGTTACAGCTTATCTTCCTACTAATATTATATCTATTACGGATGGGCAAATAATCTTTGACACAAAAGTGTTTAGAGAAGGTATGCGCCCTGCTATTAGTACAGGTCTAAGTGTTTCCAGGGTTGGCGGTAGAGCTCAAACACCCCATCAAAAAAATATAGCTACTAGAGTTTTCCAGATACTTAACAACTATCAGGACGCCAAAGAGTTTGCTCGTTTTGCTTCGGAGATGGCTATAGATGCTCAAAATAATTTAGTACTAGGAGACAGAATCCACGAAGCTTTTAGACAGAGTAACTTTGATCTATACTCTCTAGCTGTTCAGCAGTTAATTTTAGATGTTGCTTTGCAGGCAGATTTAAAACAGAAGCTTAACATGGCAGATCTTAAGCAGTGGGCTCTTAAGCAAAATCTAGAACTAGATTTACCTCAGAAAGATTCAACTGCATATAATGAACTAGTCCAGCAAGCTATAAGCCGACACATAGGACAAGGATAGTTTATGAAGAATATTACATCTGTACAATCTGAGATCAGTCAAATTCAAACAGTAGACTTGTTGACAGATACATTTAAAGGTATTTCGTCTCAACAGATAGGTAGACTTAAAGAAAGAGTACTGCAGTCTAAAGATTTTTTTGCTGATTTGTGGTCGGTGTATGTGCAACTGCGAGAAAGCCCAGAGTATATTAGACCTAAAAGTCCTGAATATCCCGGTAAAACTCTTCTAATAGCTATTACAGCTGAAGGTGGTCTGAGTGGCGATATTGATAAGAAATTGGTAGATAAGATGTTAGCGCATTATGATTCTAAAAACCACGATATTATAGTGTTAGGTTATCATGGTGTACTGCAATTAGCTCAAGCTGGAGTGACAATAATTAAATACTATAAAGTACCAGATAAAGATATAGAGCAAATTAATACCGGTCCAATTATATCTGATGTATTAAAATATGGAGATGCAATAGTTTTTTATCAAACATATATAACTTTAGGTAAACAAGAAATAAGAAGTATTGATTTGTTTGAAGCGGTTCAAGATATGGCATCAAAAACCAAAACAAAGAAAGGCGAAGCCATTACGCGTACTAACTATATATTTGAACCAACAGTAGAAGAGGTGATGGAGTACATGGAATCTATTATGATGGGTACAGCTTTAGGTCAAACCATACTGGAGTCGAAACTTGCTCAGTATGCTAGTAGGTTTAATGCGATGACAGCAGCTAACGAGAAGGCTGGGGAGATACTTGATGACTTAAAGCTGCAACTAAGCCGTAGTAAAAGAGCAGAATCAGACGAAAGAACCAGAGAGATAATAAATGGTATGAAACATGGAGTGTAATATGAAAGTAATGAGTATAACTTACCATAGGTCCATAATCATAGATAATAATAGGGAGTCTATTTATGGTTGGTAGAATTAAATCAATACGAGATATAGTGGTCTGGGTAGAAATAGAGAACGATTCACCAAAGACTAAAGAATTGCTGTCTTTGTCCGATCATCCAGAAGTATTACTGGAAGTACAGTATTTTACTGATGATAACATGGCTGTATGTATTAACTTAAAATCGAGTAAAGAAGTTAAGAAGGGCTTGAAGGTTGTTAGACTGCAAAAAGAGCTCTCGGTACCAGTTGGTAAGGCAACAATGGGCAGGGTATTTAACGCTTTGGGTGAACCAATGGATGGAGGAGAAGTTCCAGATACATTACAAGCTCCTATACATACAATCCCAGATAGCAGTAAAAACACTACTAGTCAAGAAAACCAACTTCTAGAAACAGGCCTTAAGGTAATAGATTTCTTTACACCCTTCATTAAGGGTAGAAAAATTGGCATAATTGGCGGAGCAGGTGTTGGTAAAACTGTATTAATAACTGAAATAATTCATAATGTTGCTAAGAAAGATAAAGGCATAGCTCTTTTTGTTGGTATAGGTGAGCGTATCAGAGAAGCGCATGAAATGTATGAGACGCTGAAAGAACGTGACTTATTAAGTAATACCATTATGTTTATGGGTCAAATGAATGAGAACCCTGCAATGCGCTACTTAACGGGTCCAGCTGCAGCTACCGCAGCAGAGCATTTTCGCGATAGCGGTAAAGAGGTGTTAGTGTTCGTGGATAATGTTTATCGATATATTCAGGCTGGTAATGAACTTAGTACCATGATGAATCATATACCAAGCCAAGGAGGCTACCAGTCAACACTATTTTCAGAAGTTAAGCGTTTTCAGGATAGACTAACTTCAAATGATAACGGCTCTATTACTAGTATACAGACAGTTTATGTACCAGCAGATGATTTAACAGATCCTGCAGTTTTAGCTCTACAACATGAGCTTGATTCGGTTATAGTGCTTAGCAGGAAAGTTGCTGAGCAAGGAGTTCGTCCAGCCGTAGACATATTACAAACAACTTCCAGTCTTCTAACACCTGAAATAGTTGGCGATAGACACTATGTTTTATCTACTAGGGTTCAAGCTTTGATGCAAAAATACGAGAGCTTAAAGAATATTATTTCTATTATTGGCGAAAATGAGCTTTCTGCCAGCGACCGTAGGGATTATGCTAAAGCTAAGCAATTAATCAATTTCTTTAAGCAAGACCCATCAGTAGTAGAAGATTTAACTGGTAAGCCAGGACAGTACTTTAGCAGAGAACAAACCCTAAAAGGAGTAGAAGAAATCATAATATGATCCTAAACGACCCCAAACGATACGGTAATTTAGAAGTGAAGCTATATTCGCAGTTTCATATTTATTACGATGGTAGTGCTGAAAGTGTTAGTGCTAATAATAAAACGGGGAGATTTGATATACTGCCAGGTCATGCTAACTTCTTCACTCTACTATCTGAGGGAGTGGTAAAGGTTATAAGTAGCGGCCAGTCTTTTGATTTCAAGATGACTAGAGGTGTTGCTCAAGTATCAGGAAATAAAGTTAAAGTATTTATCGATATATAAATACTTTATTGCAGATTATATATTGATTATTCTACAACAAAATAGTCAAATGAGAAGTTTCCAGTAATAGGGTTATTAATTCCTACGCTAAAACTATTACTGTTTCTGGTAACATACCAGTTCTGACCGCCGCTAGCTGAACCTACAGGAGTTATGTTAACTCTTGGTGTTCCGGTATAACTTTCAGCAAATGTAACAGTTACCATTATACCAGTAGATGTTCCGCTGCCTGTATTAATATTTACAGTTCCAGCTACATCATTACCGCTAACTGATACAGTGCCTCCAGATCCTATATTAGGTCCATTACTAGCTGATACTTGTGTTCCTGAAGTTATAATATGGCCATTCATTGTTAAGTTGCCATTAAATGTTAGATTGCCTGCTTCTATACTATTAGCTGATAAATTACCAGCAAAAGTACCGCTTCCTGTAACGCTTAAGCCATCTCCTATAGTGAGACCGTTTTGGATAGTTGCTGCTCCACCAAAATTAACATTACCTTGAACATTCAACTCATTGGCGATATCTAGGTCGTTTATAACTCCTTGGCCAGTAATATCTACATCATTAATAGATAATGATTGGCCTACTCTTAGTTGACCCTGCACATCAAGACTACTTCTTACTAACATAGTGCCATCAAATATACTGTTTGCTGCTACAGTAAGTATTCTATTAGTACTATCTATTTGAGCTCGGTCTGAGGCTAGGTTAGCTAAGTCAGCCTCACTTAAAGAGGTTGTATTAAGTTCAGAGCCATCTATAACTACCTCATCATCAGTAGTGCTTTGTACATAGAATATTACCAATCCTCCAACAATCAATAAAGCAACCAAACCCATCAAGTATGGTGCTGGCAATTTGGAGAATATATTGATTTTGCTTAATAAACTCTCTTTAGTGTTTTCATCCTCACTATTCTCATTAGATCCTATTGCACTACCCTCAGGTGTTTGACTGGGGTTGTTGTAATCTGAACTAGCAGGCTGATCGTTTCCAGAGTAATCTGACTGACCAGGTGGAAAAACCTGCTGACTAGACTGACTCTGGTTTTGAGCCTCATTAGAGTTTGTTGTTGGTTGATCTTTTTTTCTTCTTGGAAACATAGGGTTATTATATTAACCTAAATAAAACTGCTTATGTTTTTAGGATATAGCTTTTTTATGTTTAAGGCAAATATATTTTTAATTTTTTATTAAAAATAATGTTTATAGATAAAAATTGACATAGTATAAGTAGAAATGGTAATCTTAAAAATGAAAGATAATCGTAAAAAATAAAATAAAAAATATTTTAATGAAACTCAATTCGAAATTAATATTAAATCGCAGTAAATCAATACTCTTATTGATATTAGTTTTTGGCATTATTCCTGGCTATAACGTTGATGCAAGTAGTTTAGATGAGCGTAGTGTAATACTAGAATCCTCTGTACCATCTGAAGTTACAGATTATACTTTTGAGTTTATAGCTTCCTCGATTACGCCTATCCGTAGCTTAGTGGTGGAGGTGTGTGAGGAAGTTGGCGGTGCATGTAATATTCCCCCAGGTTTTTCAGCAGCTAGTGCTACTTTAAATAGCCAGCCAGACGGTTTCGGCGCTAGTAGTGGATGGTCTGTAGATAATAGCGATGCTGGCGAACTAAGAATTAACCATCCTTCAAACGCAACAGCTCCAGGTGCGCTACAGTCAGTTACTTTTAATAATGTAGTCAACCCAGAAGATTCCAATACTACTTTTTCTCTAATAATAACTACTTATGAAAACGATGACTATACAGGTGAAATAGAAAGCAGCGTAGTGTCTGCGTCTACATCCCAAGCAATTACTGTTAAAGGATTTGTGCAACCAGTTTTAGCTTTCTGTGTAGGAATAACCATATCGGGAGATTGTTCAACTGCTAGTGGTAATAATATAGACTTTGGGGAGTTTAGCCCTAACACTACATCGGTAGCTACATCCCAAATGAGAGCTCATACTAATGCTGTAGGTGGCTATGTTATAACTGTTCAGGGAGCCACTTTAGCTTCTGGATCAAACATTATACCAGCTCTACCTTCGTTCACAGCCCCCCAGACAGGTACTAGTCAATTTGGCATTAATTTAGCCAATAATACTAATCCTGATGCGGGTAGTGATGTAGTAGGTGATGGTCAAGGTTCTATCACGGCTAGTTATACTCAGCCAAATCAATTCAAATTTGAATCAGGAGATGTATTAGCAACCGCCCCTGGATTAACATCTGATAATACTTATACTACTACCTACATAACCAATACTTCTCCCAACCAGGCTGCTGGAATTTATTCTGCGACTTTGACATATGTAATCACAGCTACATTTTAGAGGGTTATATTGTGTCTATTTAGGCTTAAGTGTTGTTTGTGTCAAAATGGTCGTATATAATCTAGCTTAAGCTTACAAAATTAAGAAAGAGTTGTTGATGAAAAGAAATATTGGTCAGACAATAAATATACTGAAACATAAAAATACTATTCTTGTAGGATGTTTTTCTTTAATTGTCTTAACTTTATTTGTTATTACTGCTGCTTATAGTGTTATTGCTCAAGAGAATAATACAAGTAATGGCCACGGCTTGAGTATATCTCCTCCGCTTATTAATTTAGAGGTTGATCCTGGTGAAACTGTAGAATTAGATATAAGCCTACGGAATATTACCAGTAGAGATATGGTTGTTGGAGGAGAGGTCAATGACTTTGTTGCTAGAGATGAATCTGGTGAACCAATGATTCTGCTAGATGAGGACCAGGACTCTCCATATTCTCTAAAAGGATTTATAGCCGACATACCAGAGCTGCAAATAGCTGAAGGCGAACAGGTAGTAGCAACTGTACCACTAGTTATACCTGAGAATGCTAGTCCAGGTGCTTATATGGGTGTTGTTAGATTTGGTGCGGTATCTTCTGGTACTGACTCTGAAGGTAGCCAGGTATCTTTATCTGCTAGTGTAGGCACATTAGTGCTCGCAAATGTATCTGGAGATGTTGATTCTAACTTAGAGATTGAGGAACTGGCTGTGGCGCAGGCTGATGATAACTCTCAGGTATTAGACACTAGCTTAAGGAGTACTGATCAATCTCTTAACTCAGGAATTATAGAAAAAGGTCCTTTGACTGCAATAACTAGACTTAATAATCTTGGAAATATATATCTACAGCCTCAAGGTAGCCTTAGAGTGACGAATATGTTTGGCAAGGAAGTAAACATATCTTCGAATGATGAGGGCGAACCTAATAGTATTCTCGAGTTCAACCCTGATAAACGTAATGTTCTACCAGACTCTATTAGAAGATTTGAACATCCTATTGATAAGAATTTTTGGTTTGGTAGATACACTTTAACAGTTGATTTAAACTATGGTCCCGACCAAGAAAATGTAAGTGAAAGTCTTAGTTTTTGGGTTTTCCCTTATAAACTATTAGCGATAGTAATTTCCACACTTGTTTTATTAGGATTTTTTGGCAGAAAAGGATTGAAGATGTATAATCAGCGTATAGTTAATAAGTTTCATGAAGGTCAACAATCTACTATGGATAAAAAATCATGATAGAGCTTCAAATACACAAATTAAATAAAACCACAAAAACAAACATATTATTAACAGTAATTGCTACAGCATTCTTCTTGGTGTTAGCGTCGGTCAATATTGGCCATAGCCAGTCTTTAGACGATCCTGATAGCCCCCAAGAAGGTTCAGTAGGTATTAGCGGCTCAATTCCAGGTCCGCCACCAGAAAATGCCTCTACCATGAATACACCCATAGAAGGTCAAGAATTTAGCTCCGTACCGATAACAATTAGCGGTACATGTGATCCAGGTCTAATAGTAGAGGTATACAAAAACGATGTTTTTGGTGGATCTACAGAATGTCTAGATAATGCCACTTACGAGCTCGAATCAGATCTTTTTTACGGGAATAATGAATTGATTACTAGAGTTAGAGATCTTTTGGGTCAGCCTGGTCCAGACTCTAATCCAGTAAACGTTACTTACCAACCTCTGGATCCTTCTGTAACAACTGGGCAACAACTATTATTAACTAGTGACGTAACTTATAAAGGAGCACTACCATCTGAGGAAATAAGCTTTCCTCTAGCTATATCTGGCGGTTCAGGTCCATATGCCGTTAGTGTTACATGGGGTGACGGAGAGAGTGATGTGTTGAACTTGTCTGATACTGGTAACTTTCAAATATCTCATAATTACACCATCCCAGGAGTATACAAGGTAACTATCAGGGCAGTGGATAGTGTAGAGTCAGCAGCATTCTTGCAGATAACATCTGTTATTAGTGGGCAATCTACTGATACTGAACCTATTAGTGCTCAAACTAGAGTGGTTACAGAAGTTGTCAGGTGGCCCTTATATGTAATGTTATTTTTAATAGCTGGCGGTTTCTGGATGGGTATGCGACATCAAAAGAAGCGCTATGAGATATAAAGCGCGCTGTTAAATGCTCTAAAGAATATATAAAATAAAAACATTACCAATTATCTGTAAATCACCCTTGAACGGGTGATTTATTTATATGTAATAAAATAAGCTTGACAAATAATCACTGTTATGATTATATAGACTAAAGCGACACGAGAGATAACTAAAAAATCACTTAAAAATCCAGATAATGGATAAGTAGTGAGGAAAGGAGCCTGTGTTATGAGTGGTACTACAATAGGTGGACAGCAAGCAGCTTTAATGAATAAAGAACGCCATGGAGCTGATTTTTATCAAAAGATTGGTCGCCTAGGAGGCAAGAAAAGCCGAGGTGGCGGATTTGCTGCTAATCGTGATCTAGCTAGAGTAGCTGGCGCAAAAGGTGGACGTAAGAGTCGCCGTGGTAAAGCACAAACTAAGTAATTAGTTAAACATTTACCTAAAAAACTATAAAATAACCCCTGACTTTTTTAGACAGGGGTTATTTTTATGGATTACAGCTAAACCTATGGGGTTGAAGACTTAAAGATTTAGCTACAATCCAGCTATGTTTACACATAAAACAAAAGTATTCACTGGGTTTCTTCTGGACGCCATGAAAACCACATTCCGGACACTTAGATCGTTTATATAGCCATATTCTGTAAGTTTCCAAACACATATCTATATGAGCTTCATCAACAAAAACTCCAAACTCTTCAGCTTTATCAGCAGCAAAATCCCACGCATCTATTTCCATATTAAGTAAGGATATGTCTGAGCTATAACCACTGTGCTCGAGTTCGGCATGGCCTATCTCGTGGAGTAGAGCTAAACGACCTCTTGATGTATTATATTCACTCTCATCAAAGAATATAGTGCTAATTTTAGGAGACCACACAAAATAACTACCTCCTGCAAACTTTAAATTAGGGTAATGTAGTATTATTTCGTTCATATAGGTCAACCAATCCTTTGTGCTATTATAGCGCATCCATAGACTACCGCCATATCTGGTTCATTAGCCCTCCTTATTTCAGGTAATGTAAAAAGCTTAGTGTCTAAAATATCTATATATTTTCTCAGAGGTTTTTCAAATAAGTCATAATGATTAGCCATACCACCACCTATTATTACTATATCTGGAATTGTTGTGTTTATAACGTTAAAAACACCTATAGCTAAATCCTCAGAATATTCATCCCATATATCGCTATCCGTAGTCATATTAGCTGGTGCATTAAAGCGTTTCTCAAAGGCAGGACCACTAACTAAACTCTCCATATTGTGATAGTTACTACTGTCACGATTTATAATAATATGACCTGCCTCGCTATTGCTGAAGCTTTCTGATATATCTCCATCAATTACCATACCGCTACCAACACCAGTACCTAAAGATATGTACAACACTTTGCTATAGTTTATTCCCGTACCTGCTCTAGCTTCATATAAAGCTCCTAAAGAAGCATCATTGCCTATCAGTATAGGTTTTTTTAGTTTGTTTTCTAACATTGATTGTATGGGTACTTTATCCCACAACAAGGTGCTTCTATTGGTTACTAATCCATTACTCACATATCCTGCAGCAGCCACTCCGATAGCTTTAACATCCTTATGATTTGATAATCCTGAAGCTGTCTGAGAAATCTTTTTTATCAATTCCTCAGGATCTTTAATGGTAGGGAACTGCTGAGTCTCAATCATTTTGTCATTACTATTAAAACTTGCAATTAAAGTCTTTGTGCCACCGATGTCTATTCCTAAATACATACTTAATAGAGTATCTTTAATATTAGTGAAACAATCAACCCCACTAAGACAAATTTCTTTAAAATGAATAACTAAACAGTAGTTTTTCTGAGGTATTAATAATTTGTTTTGTATTGATGGCAAATTTATTGTATGATAATATTATTAATCATATCTTTAGAGGAGGATATTAGGATGCAAAGAATAAAAAATATTTTTAACTACATTAATAGCATTAATAGAGTTGCGTTGGTGGTATTAATTCTACTAGTAGTAGGTGTTGTTGTGGCAGTTACTGCTGTTGATGATAATAGTCAAGGCTCTGTTGCTAATAACGACAACGGTGTAATAGTTAGCGAGGACATTAATGATGACCAAGCTAATAGTGAAGAAGCTGCAGCAACTGAAGAGGAAGAGCAAAATAATTCAGAAGATACTCCATCTGAATTAGCTACTACCGGACCGGTATCTTCTGGTCTTGCTTCTATTGCTTTGGGCGGATTAGGATATTTTTACCACCGAAGCAAAAAAGAACTAACTGGTAAAAACTTAAAGTAAACTTCTAAAATAGTTAATTAAGATAATTATGTCTATGAGTTATCAAGGGGTTGCCATCTGCCGTATTTTCCTCTATAAATAGAACTAATCCTTTTGAGCGTTGGTGGCGCAGACTTTTTAAAGTCTTTAGTTTGGTAGCTAGGATATAAGCTTAATCAAGTTAGCTTTTCGATGCAGTTAAAAAGGAAATCTGATATTACAAGGAAGGAACAATAAATAGTATGTCGAAAATGACAATGGATAAACTACTGGAAGAAGAAACTCTTAATACTCTAGAGCCGGGCGATATAATAGAGGGTACAGTAGTTACAGCGTACAAACGCGAGGTATGGTTGGATCTAGGTCCATACGGACTAGGGTTAATAGCTAGAAGAGAGCTCAGTCCAGGTCACGGACTGAAGAAAGGTGACAAGGCTAGTGTTAGTGTTATAGAGCCTGATTCTGATTATGGCTTTGCAATTTTGAGCATGAAGAAAATAGCCAAAGAAAAAGGCTGGGATATATTACAGAAATATTATGATGAAGGAGAGATGTTTGAAGTACAGGCCTACGATGCTAATAGGGGAGGATTGTTAGTTGAAGTAGAGGGTATAAGAGGCTTTCTGCCAGTTTCTCAACTCTCATCAAAACATTATCCCCGTGTAGGTAATGCCGATAAAGACCAAATACTGCAAAAGTTAAATGAACTTACCAAAGAAAAAATAAAAGTTAGGATACTCGATTTTGATAGAGAAGATAATAAGTTAATTCTTTCAGAAAAAGCAGCTAGAAGAGAAGAAACCAAGAAAAGACTAGAAAAATTAGAAGTCGGTAGTGTAGTTAAAGGTACCGTAACTGGAACTGTTGATTTCGGTATTTTTGTAAGCATTGATGGTATTGAAGGCCTGGTTCATATATCAGAAATATCCTGGGATAGGGTTTCTAATCCAAGCGAGTATGTTAAGCAGGGTGATGAAGTAGAAGCTAAGGTTATAGCTATAGATGGTGAAAAACTTAGTCTTTCCATGAAGCAACTTGAGGAAGATCCTTGGTTGGCTCAAATCAAAGACTACAAGCCTAAAGATAAAGTTGAAGGTAAGGTTACTAGAGTTACTCCTTTTGGGGCCTTTATACAAATTACTCCTGCCATAGAAGCCCTTGTTCATGTGTCTGAGTTGAGTGAAGAGGCTGATCCAGCTGAGTTTTTCAAGGTTGGAGAAACTAGAACTTTTAGTATAATCGATATTGATACAGATTTACGAAAGATGTCCCTAGGTGTAGAAGGGAACTCCAAGAAGTAGTTTCCTAAAGGAATATAGACGGAATAAAGTTTATTAAGGATTAATGAATAAACTTTACATAGTATAGTTCTAGATAGTGGTAGGTTAAAATTAGTAAAAGGATGTATTAAATGGCTGATAAGATATCTATACCATCAAAAGTTACAGTAAATAAACTAGCTAAAGCCATAGATGTTGACGTAACAAGTGTTGTAGGTGAACTTATGAAAGCTGGTATCATGGCTTCTGTTAGCGACTCCATTGACTTTGAAACAGCCTCGATAATTGCCTCCGATCTAGGAGTGGAGATAGAAAAAGATGATGACATCAAACTAGATACATCTAAGCCTACCTCCAATAGTAGACAGGCTAAGGTGTTAAAAGATGGTGAAGGTGAACCCAGGGCTCCAGTGGTAGCGGTTATGGGCCATGTAGATCATGGTAAAACTACTTTGCTAGATACTTTAAGGAATACAGATGTTGTGGGTGGAGAAGCAGGTGGTATAACTCAGCACATTAGCGCCTATCAAGTTTCTCATAATGGTAGAGATATAACATTTCTTGATACTCCTGGGCATGAAGCTTTTTCATCTTTAAGATCTCACGGGGCTAGACTAACAGATGTCGCCATTATCGTTGTAGCAGCTGATGACGGTATTAAACCTCAAACTAAAGAGGCTATTGGTTTTGCGCGTGATGCAGGAGTGGCTATTGTAGTTGCTATTAATAAGATTGATAAGCCAGAAGCTAATCCTAATCAAGTAAAGCAACAATTAGCAGATGTTAATCTAATACCAGAGGAATGGGGAGGCGATACAGTAACAGTAGATATATCAGCTCAGAAGAAGCAGAATATTGACCAGCTTTTAGATATGGTACTGCTAGTTGCGGATATAGAAGATCTTAGAGCAGTCTCCGGTGGGTTAATGGAGGGCACAGTTATAGAATCTCGTATGATTACCGGTAAGGGTTCAGTAGCTACTATACTAGTTCAACATGGTGAACTAAGTGTGAGTAACTTTCTCGTATCAGAGGGCGCATACTGTAAGGTTAAAAGTATAGATAATTTTAATGGTGACAGCATCGATAAAGCTCATCCGTCTGAACCAGTTGCAGTTGCAGGATGGAAAACACCCCCTAGAGCAGGAGCTCTTGTTTATGAAGTGGAGAGTGAGAAGGAAGCTAAGAGCGAGGTTATTGCTAATGCTCATGCAGTTGATAAGATAGCCGACTCTGACCAGATGGAAGTTATGACAGCAGCCATGAAGGCGAGTAGGGATACTAAACTAGTTCCATTAATTCTTAAAGCTGATACTGATGGCAGTTTGACCTCCTTAATAGATAGCGTAAAGCTTCTAGAAGTTGAAGGCATAAAGCCAGAGGTCATTAGTAGTAGTGTAGGAGCGGTTACTGAGTCTGATGTAACTTTAGCAGAATCTTCAAAGGCATCTATAATAGGCTTTAATTCAAAGGTCTCAGGTAGAGTAAAACAAACAGCTTTAAGAGCTAGTGTTGAAATTAAACTATACGACCTTATATATGAACTTTTAGAAGATTTACGCCAGAAGTTATCCTCTATGTTGGCTCCAGAGGTTGTGGAAGAGGAGGTATCGACACTAGAAATTATGGGAGTATTCAAGACCACCCAAAAAGAAGTTATTTGTGGCGGTAAGGTTAAAAAAGGCAAGATCGTACCTGAATTAATAGTTAGAATTGAAAATCCTGAAGATGAAGGAGAAGATATAGAAATAGGTAAGGTAGCAGCAATCCAGAAAGAGCAACAATCGATCAAAGAAGCTAAAGAGGGCGATATCTGTGGGTTGAGCATAGCTACCAAGCAAAAGGTCAAACTTAAAGAGGGTGATGTTATTAAGCTAATCAAACGCACTACAAAATCTAGGAGTTTATAATAATATGCTACATCGCAATCGTAGACTTGCTGCTGTGGTAGAGAAGAGTTTTGCTATAGAGCTCAACAAAATCTTACCAGGTATATATGTGAGTATTACAGAAGTAGACGTTAGTGCTGATAGTAAGTTTGCGACTATATGGCTTTCTGTTATGAGTGATGATAAAGAGCGTATCTTTACTGAAGTAATTAATAATAAACCCAGATTAATGCAGGCTTTAGCTGAATCTGTTAATGTTCGTAGGCTTCCTAGTGTTGATATAAAACTAGATAATAGGTTAGATTATGCTCAACACATATCTAATAAAATAAAGGATATTAACAGGGAATAACTATCTATAGTGTTGTGTTATAATTACCTGTAACCATGCTGAAGATAGATGATAAGTTTTTACAAGATTTAGATTTAGGCGGCCTACCCCTAGAAGAGAAGGACTTGTTAATATCACAGATATATGAACAGTTAGAATTGCGAGTAGGTACTCGTTTAGCAGAGGGCATGAGCAATCAACAGCTAGAGGAATTTGGTGAGTTTGTAGATCAAGATGACAAGGATGCAGCTTTAGAGTGGCTAAATAAGAATTTCCCAGATTATCCCAAAGTAGTAGAGGAAGAACTGGACCTTCTGAAAGAAGAACTAAAACAACAATCTCAGCAAATTAAGCAGGCTATAGCTTCGGATAAACAGTAGATTCTATTGACTGTTTTTTAGGTAGCCTCTAGCAAATTCACTACCACTAATTTCTTTACGTCCAGCAGGTTTTAAAGAGTTGATTATCAGGCTGTTCTTGCCGCAATATATTCCCAAATCACCACTACTATTAACAAAGAAATCACCTGGTTTACCATCAGACTTATCAACTGTTACTGATGTTATAATAACATCGTTGTAATTTATACTTGTTCTTGATCCTGGCCAACCTAGATAAGCTCTAACTTCTCTGGATATATCTGTAGCTGATTTATTCCAATCTATTAATCCATCTTCTTTTTTAATCATATGCGAATAGGTTGCTAAAGATTCATCTTGAGCTTTTGCCTCAATGTCTCCCTCTAATATAGGCGGTAAGTTATCAACTAAAAGATTAGCTCCGAGATGTGATAACTCTTTGTATAGCTGAGGTTTAGTGATTGTATTATCCAGCTGGAGTTCTTTTGATAAGTAGATATCACCAGCATCCATCTTTTCGGATATTTTCATGATTGTTACACCGGTTTTGTCATCCCCGTTTAGTATAGCTGCCTCAATAGGTGAGGGACCTCGCCATTTAGGCAGCAGGGACCCATGTATATTAATAATACCTAGCGGGAAGTAATCGATTACTTCTTGAGGTATGATTAGGCCATAAGCTACAACTATAGCTGCATCAAAATGGCCAACATTCTTAATCTTGTCTAGTATTTCTGATTTATACTGTGGCTGAGACAGTCTTATTTTATGCTCCTGAGCTAGAGCTTTAACTTGGGGCGATAACATCTTCTTACCCCTGCCAGAAGGTTTGTCAGGCTTAGTAATAACTAGCCCAATATCAAACTGATTATTAATTAATAACTCTAAAGTCGGTATAGAGAAATCAGCAGCGCCAAAGAACGCTAACTTCATCGACTTGTTCTGGTTGTAGTGGTTGGAATGCTCCATCATCAAGTATCTTATAATACTCCTGATCTTTTACATGGTCTACAAACAATTTACCTCGAAGGTGATCTATCTCATGCTGAAATATACGAGCTAAGAAACCCTTCACCCTTGATCTAATAGGGTCACCATTTATATCTAAAGCCTTAATCCTAGCTATGTCATATCTTGGTACGTTGGCGTATATGTCAGGAACACTTAAACATCCTTCTGGTTCAGTAATAATATCGCCCTCTAACTTGGTTATTTCTGGGTTAATAAAGACTTCAAATTCGATATTATCTTTATCTTCAGGTTTAGCTCTAACTATAATTATTTTTTCTAGTTCTCCAATCTGTACTGCTGCTAGTGCTACGCCTACCTCGTTTTTTCTACCATTCTCCCAGTCTAGGGTCGATTTTTTCATTCTCTCGATAACATCTAAAGTGTCTTGATTGATAATGCTAACTTTTCTAGATATTTGTCTCAATCTGTTATCTGGTACGCTAATGATTTCATGATTATTGCTCATATATAAATTATTATGGGCTAAAGACATTAAAGCCACAAGCTTATAGTAAGTCTACGGGGTCTATGTCTGCGCGCCAGTTAGCAGGAAGCTCTTTCATTACTTGTAGTAAGTTACTTCTCTTGTTGCTAGTTAAAACAATATGCCAGTACCAATATCCAGCCTTTGTTTCCTGCCATGAGGGTGCTGGTCCACGCAAAAATATTTTCGGATATTGAGTCTCAATTTTTTTAGCTAGTTCTCGAGCGGCTTTTTGAGCTCCAGATTGAGTTTTGCGTTTACAGGTTAGTTTGAGCAAGTATCTATATGGCGGATACCCTAGGGCTTGTCTTTCTTGCAGTTCCTCTTCTATGAACTGATCGAACTTGTGTTCAGTAGCTAATTTAATAGCTCTATGGTCTGGTGAGTAAGTTTGTAGTATGACTTTAGAGGGCTGGTTGGCTCTTCTGCCGCTACGACCTATAACTTGGTGTAGTAGTTGGTATGTTTTCTCATTAGAGTATAGGTCTGGTATGTGCAGGCTTGTATCGGCTAAGACAATGCCGATTAATGTAACTTTGGGCAGATCTAAACCTTTAGCTATCATCTGGGTGCCTATTAGTACATCAACCTTGTGATTATTGAGCTTATCGATTACATCCTCAATTGTTTTAGCGGAGAAACTATCTCTATCCAGCCTTTCTATCCTAGCTTGGGGTAGTAGTTTTCTTACTTCTGACTCAACCCTTTTAGTTCCTACCCCGATGAATCTTCTATTGGTAGACTGACACTGACTGCATCTGGTTGGCAAACTAGCCTTTTGGCCGCACCAATGACACTGCAGCTTACCGATATCCCCATGCCACGTTTGGGGTATTTGGCATTTAGGGCATATTTCTACTAAGCCACAGTCAGAGCATATAACTTGAGAAGCACTGCCACGTCGATTAATAAACAGCAGCGACTGGTGTTTGGATTGAAATGTCTTTTTTAGCTCTGATTGTAGTTGAGTTGACAAGATTAATTTACTTTGGCGCAAATCCACAATCTCTATTTCTCTAGGATTACTATTGATAGCTTCAGGCATCTCAATGATAGATAGACGGTTCTTACGGTGCAGTAATATATCTTGAGTTGATGGCGTAGCGCTACCTAGCACTAACTTAGAGCCTGTAAGACCCGATAGCTTAGCAGCCACATCCCTAGCATGATAGTTGGGGGTAGATTCATTTTTATAGCTTGACTCATGACATTCATCAAGAATTATTAATCCTAGGTTTTTATGAGGTAAGAACAGGCTAGATCTTGGTCCTATAGTAACTATTGGCTTAGTTGACTTGAGTGCACTGTGCCAAATCAATCTTCTTTGAGCGGATGTCATTTTAGAGTTAGTACTTAAAATAGGCACATCAATATGGGCCCTAAATTCTTCAATAATATGTTTGGTTAAAGCTATTTCTGGTACTAGAATATTTACAGATTTACCCTCAGCTATGGTTCTTTTTGCTAGCTCTATGTAAACAGCTGTTTTTCCTGAGCCTGTTACTCCGTGTAATAACCAGGCTTTATCAGGTTTATCTAATATAGTTGCAATAACATTTTCTTGAGTCTTATTAAGTTCAAATTGCTTGTCTAACCTAGTTTCCGATGTTCTCTGAGTAGTGTTTTGTTTCTCGCGGCTTTTTATATCAGGTCGATTAGGTATCATTAATGCTAAAGATTCGCTTAATTCAGCCCCATAATATTCCGATATCCATTTAGCTAGGTCTAATGTGTGCTCGGGGAGCGTAGGTAGATCAATAACTTCTATTACAGGTTTGGTTTTGAACTTGGGTTTTGAGGTTATAGATTCAACTACACCAAAGATCTCTTTTTTGCCGTAAGGTATCTTTACTATACTGCCGGGATCTAATTTCTGATCACTGCTATAGGTTAATACCGGTGTACCCTTAGTGTTTAAGGGGATAATATCCAAATAAATACTCTCTGACATAGTTAACATTATAGACCAACTTAATAATAGCGACACCTCACGTGAGCTCTTTTAGTTTCTTGTATACTACTAGTATGTATTTTCATGATCGCAGCGAAGCAGGGGTTAAGTTAGCTAAAGAGTTGGTTGATAAGTATAGGTATGAAGACGTGGCCGTGCTGGCGTTATCACCAGGCGGAGTGATAGTTGGTGAAGAGATAGCTAAGGTTTTGCATGCTAGAATCAGTATCTTGCTAACAGAGCCTATTTTTATGCCTGGTACGATTCAGGATAGAGCTATAGGGCTAATAGATAGTGAGGGTCACTTTACCTACAACAACATGATACCTACTGGAGAGCTGATGGAGCTAAGGGCTGATATGCATAACTATATAGAGTCAGAGAAGCTACAAAAGCTTCATAAACTTACTAGAATTATGAATGAAACAGGTATCATAACACCTGATATGTTTTACGGTCATAATGTTATTGTGGTTAATGACGGCTTTAGAAGTGGCCTATCATTTGATGCGGCGGTTAATTATCTTAAACCAATTAATACCCGTAAACTCATAGCTGTTGCCCCTAATGTATCTGTTAAGGCAGTAGACAGGCTGCATGTTACAGCTGACGAGGTCCATATACTAGATGTTGTGGCTAATTACCTTGATACTGACCACTACTTCGAGGATAATACCGTTGGTGATATAGAGAGTGTCATGGATAATATCATTCATAAATGGAGTTAGATGAGCAATAAACTAAAACTACAACTAGTACTGCTAGGACTTTTTACCCTGATTGTTGGTGCTATAGCTTACCCTAATGAAGGTCAGCTACTGCGCTTAGTAGGCGTAGATGCTGATCTAAGTGTTAGACGCGGTTTAGACCTAAGAGGGGGAGTAGAGCTAGTTTATGAAGCAGATATACCTGAGGATCGTGAAAGCCAGGACGTACTTAATCAGATAGTTCTGATTATTCAAGGTAGAGTTAATCCAGGAGGGGCTAGTGAGGCAGTTGTGAAGACTGCGCAGAATGACAGGATAATAGTACAGCTTCCCGATGAAGATGACCCCCAAGCTGTTATAGATAGGATAGGTAGAACAGCTAGCTTGGAATTTTACGAAGTAGATCCTAGCGCTACTTCAGAGGCTGAACAAATTATTCCAACTAATATATCCGGAGAAGACGTTAGTCGTGCCGAGGCTGTTTATGATAATTTCAATAGACCAATCGTTAGTCTGCAGATGAGAGGTGGTGAGTCTACTCGTAATTTCGGTGAATTAACTACTAGGATATATAACAATAGTAGACAAATACTAGTTCTCTTAGACGGCGAGCCGGTATTTGGTCCAGCTCCAGTACAACAGCCGATATTAACAGGAGAGGCTCAGTTAACTGGTATAGGTGATATAGGAGAAGCTCAAGTAGTAGCTGATTTGATAGAGGGCGGTGCTTTGCCTGTGCCAATAGAAATAGCTTCCAGGCAGACTATCGGACCATCTCTAGGAGCCAACGCTACTCAGGCCAGCTTAGTTGGTGGTGGCGTAGGTTTATTGTCACTAATCATATTTTTATTAGCAGTTTATCGCCTAGGCGGTCTAGCAGCTACTTTTATGATTACTGTTTATGCGGCTACCATGATAACTATTTTTAAACTATCGGCTACGCCATTATTGGCTGATTTTACAATAGTTTTGACCTTGGCCGGTATTGCGGGCTTTATTATGAGTATAGCTGTAGCTGCTGATGCTAATATTCTAGTATTAGAGCGACTTAGAGAGGAAAGAGCAGCTGGACTTAAGCCGGTCAAAGCAGTGGAGGAAGGCTATAACCATGCCTGGAGCAGTATCCGAGATGCTTCAGTAGCGACTATGATAATCACTATCATCCTATATGTCCTAGCACGTCAATTTGGAGAGCTTTCAATTCAGGGATTCGCACTAGTTCTAGGTATAGGTGTATTAACTAATGTAGCTTCAGTATCAATTATTACTAGAACAGTCTTAAGAGGGTTAGCAAAAACTAGATGGAGCGATAAACTATGATAGATATTATCAGTAGAAGAAAGCTATGGTATATAATCTCGGCCAGTATTCTAGTCCCTGGGCTAATTATCCTATCGATATTTGGCCTGCGTCTAGGTATAGATTTTCTCGGCGGTAGTGTGGTGGAGATTGAAACTAATTTAGAACAATCTGAAATTACAAATATTATCCGTGATGTTGGGATTAGCGAACCTCAAATAGTGGAGCTTGGCGATCTCGGATACCAGGTTCAGTTTATAGAGGAGATTGATACAGTCGAATCTGATTTATCTAGTGTTGAAGGGGTAGAGGTGCTAAGCCTTAATCAAGTTGGCCCTAGTGTTAGTAGGGATCTAACTATTAACGCTCTATGGAGCTTACTAATAGTTTCTTTAGCAATAACTATATACATTGCCTTTGCCTTCCGTAAGGTTGAGCATCCTGGCCGCTTTGGCGCTATAGCTATAGTAGCTCTACTACATGATGCATTGTTTGTAGTAGGCTTATTCGCTGTTTTTGGTAAAATTTTCAATATAGAGGTAGACTCATTCATTGTCACGGCCGTATTAACAGTCATAGGTTTCTCGGTGCACGATACTATAGTGGTTTTCGATCGTATTCGCGAAAACTTACTGCGTAAATCAGGAGACTTTGGGGAAATTATCAACGGCAGTATTAATGAAGTCATGGGCAGGTCTATTAATACCTCTATAACTACAATATTAGTATTATTAGCTCTATTCCTACTAGGTGGTAGTGCTACTAGCAACTTTATTTTAGCTTTACTTCTAGGTATGGTTGCAGGTACTTACTCATCTATATTTATCGCAGCACCATTACTAGTCAGCTGGTACAATAGGGCAGAAGGAACAGCAGCCAAGAAGCCGTCAAAACCTACGGCCTAGTTCTTCAAATATTATTTTTAATCCAAATAACTAGACAGAAATACTTTATGTTGTTAAAATAACAACTAGAACATAAGGAGGGATAACATGTTAGATGCTTTTATTACTTCTAAAACCAGACGCAAGATAGTCATACTTTTCTCAAAATATCCTGACTATCAAACCCATATCAGGGGAATGGCTAAACTAATCCGTGAAGATGCCGGCAATATACAAAGAGAGCTGCGCAAGCTAGAGGAAATAGGTTTTCTTAAATCAAGAAAAAAAGGTAATACTAAGATTTATAGCGCCAATCAGAAGTTCCCCTTATTCAAAGAGTTGCAGAATATGGTCCTAAAAAGCCAACACTATAAGCAAAAATAACAAAGCCAGATTCTATTATTAATTCTTAAGAAGTTCTAATAAAGCTTGTATACTATTGAAGACATGGAGATATCACCAATACTAGAGGAGATTTTGAGTAAACGCGGTATCAAGACTGGTAGCCAGCGTGATAGTTTTTTAAATCCGCAGTACGAGGATTTACATGACCCCTTCTTATTGAAGGATATGGATAAGGCAGTAGAGGCTATATCATCATCCATCAAGAGAGGTGATAATATAGTAGTTTATGGTGATTATGATATAGATGGTCTTAGCGCCACCGCTTTATTATTGGACGGCATTACTGCTATGGGTGGTAAAATAAGCGCCTATATACCAGATAGGTTTGAGGAAGGGTATGGGATTAATACAAAAGCTCTTAAGAAGCTCAAAAAACAAGCTGCTGATTTGGTTATAACAGTTGATTGTGGTTCTACTTCTCACGAATCGCTTACTTGGGCAAAAGAAAACAACCTAGATGTTATAGTAACCGATCACCACCTTACAAAGGACACCTTACCACCAGCAGTAGCTGTTATTAACCCGAAACGCACAGATGATGAATATCCCTTTAAGGATCTGGCTGGAGTCGGGGTAGCTTTTAAGCTAGTCCAAGGCTTGCAGTCCAAAGGCTTGTTACCTCGGGGTAGAGAGAAATGGCTACTAGATCTAGTAGCTCTTGGTAGTGTTTGTGACGTCGTGTCTTTAACGGGGGAGAATAGGGTATTAGTTAAATATGGGCTAACAGTTTTCGCCAAAACATCCAGAATAGGACTTAAAGCCTTAATGGCTGTAGCCGGGGTTAATAGGGAAGATATCGATACCTACCATTTTGGTTTTGTGCTGGGACCCAGACTAAATGCAGCTGGCCGCCTGTCTCATGCTAAATTGGCTCTAGATCTATTTACAGCTACTGATAAGAATCAAGCCTGGCAGATCGCTGATAAATTAGATAAGTTAAATTCTGAGCGGCGCTCACAACAGGATCAGATAACGATCATGGCTGAGGATCAAGCTTTGGAACATCACCAAGATAATGTATTGGTTTTATCTCATTCAGACTGGAATCACGGCATAGTAGGCATAGTTGCAGCTAAGATTACAGAAGAATTTAACAAACCGACAATTATACTGCAAGAAATGGGAGATGAATCTAAAGGCTCGGCTAGATCTAAAGGCAGCTTTAATATTGTAGAGGGTATGTCCGCAGCTGATGATTTATTAATTAAATACGGTGGTCATAAAGTGGCTGCCGGATGCACGCTAAAAACTGCTGATATCAATAAGTTTCGCCAGAAAATAAATAAATACTTTAAGGACAATAATCACACCAATAAAACACAAGAGCCAGATTTTGATGTTGAACTTCAAGACATATCCATGCTCACTCACGATCTGGTTAAAGAACTTGAGATGCTAAGACCTTTTGGTATGGGCAATTCTACACCTGTGTTTTTGCACAATAAAGCTCACATAACTAATAAGAGTTTAGTAGGGGCAGATAGCAAACACCTAAAGTTTAGGTTAAGTGATGGAGATAGCCATCTTTCTGCTATAGCCTTTAATTTCGGTAAAATAGCAGATGATATAGGTGATGTTGCTAAAGTGTTCTTTGAACTAGACGAAAACTATTTCAATGGAATTACTAGTTTACAAGCTAAAGTGAAGGCTGTTAGGTAAGTTTATGGATCCTAACAAACTTATTAATTTATATAATCCTAACTCTGAAACATCCGAATATATGCGTGATCTATTAGTAAAGGTCTCAAGAGATAGGTTGCCAGAGTTCTTAGAGAAACAGCTGCAGTTACTCAGAAATAGTCCTACAGCCGAACGAGCTAGTTTGGGCCTATCTCTATTTTCCCCTCTAGCCAATAGACTCAATTTACAGGTGTTTAAAAAAGAGATAGAAGATCTATCATTTAAAGAGCTTCATCCAGATGAATATGAACTGGCTGTTAAGATGTTGCGATCAAACCAGGCAGATACTAATAAACACTTAATGAAGTTCATTAAAGATGTTGAAATCAAACTAGAACTTAACGGCATTGACTTTATAGATATATCTGGCAGAACCAAACAGCCATATAGTTTGTACAAAAAACTACGCAAGGCAGGTACGATTGGCGATGTTTATGATCTTATGGCGGTAAGAGTATTAATGCCTAGCGAAAAAGACTGCTACAGGGTTCTTAATTGTATAAATTCATCATTTGACGTCAACCTAGATAGGTACAAAGACTACATAAAAAGGCCCAAAGACAACGGCTATCAGTCACTGCATGCAGCAGCATTAATTGATAAATCCATCATAGAGGTTCAGATCCGCACTCCGAAGATGCACCAGCATGCCGAACATGGGTCAGCTGCTCACTGGCATTACGATGACCATAAAACTAGCAAGAATTATCGCCGTGGATTGGTGGCTAAATATATCAGATCTAGCAAAAAGTATGTATATGTATTCTCTCCCAGTGGCGATGTCTATCGTTTGAGTGATGGGGCGACGGCTCTAGATTTTGCGTTTGCCATACATACTGGGCTAGGCCTAAGAACTAAAAGCGTTAAGATTAATAACTCAATAGCCACACTAGATACTAAACTAGCTGATGCAGATATGGTGGAGGTTGTAACTGGCAAGGAGATAGCGCCTAAGCGTGATTGGTTAAGAATTGTTAAGACCAAGAAAGCCAAGCAACGTATTAACACCTGGATTAAACAAGAAGAGAGAGATAGGTACATACTAATAGGCAAGCAGCAACTTCAAGATGTTTTTAATGGTAAAATTCCAGATAATATCGATGATGTCTTAGATTACCACGGGATGAAGAAGCTAGAAGAGCTTTTTGTATCAGTAGGGGGTGGACATATATCACCAGAATCGGTCAAGAATCACCTAGATACCAGTGGTACACCAAAGTTCATAAAGGGTAGCGCTACAGTTAAATCGACAAAGAAAGTTCCTAAAGTATTAATATCTGGCATGGACGGACTAGCTTATCGTTTAGGTAACTGCTGCAATCCCGCTCCGCCAACTCCCGTAGTAGGCTATATTACTCAAGGCCTAGGTATAACTATTCATAAGCAAGGCTGCTCAGAGGTATTTAGTGATACGGATAGACTGGTTGATTGTTCATGGCTATAGGTGCTAATTAAGATAAATAACTACTTAAAACAGACTTTTAAATATTAGTTTGCATATCTCAGATAACCCCTGTACAATAATTGATTAGTTATGACACAAGTTACACGCAAAGACGATAGAGAGAGTTTAGAAAACTTGATTCGCCGCTTTAATAGAAAGGTGCAGCAATCAGGTGCTTTGGCTAATGCCAAGAAAAACCAATACTTTGAGAAGCCACCTACCAGAAAGCAAGTTCGAGAAGCGGCTTTAGTTAAAAATGCTCGTAGAGATGAAAAGATGCGAAAAATCTATATTGGCAGATAAGGCTCTTAGTCTAGTAGATCGTTCAACAGAGGGAAATAAGCATATAATGCAGGATAAGATTAACAAAGATCTCAACCAAGCGCTAAAAGATGGTGATAGCAGCAAAGTATCAGTGCTGCGCTTAATCCGCAGTAGTTTAGGTAATGTTAGAATTGATAAAGGTAAAGAGCTAAGCGATGATGATGTTATGGTAGTTTTGCAAAAAGAAGCCAAACAGCGCAAAGATTCAATCGATAGCTATAAATCAGCTGATCGTCAGGATCTGGCTGATAAAGAAGAAGCTGAACTTAAAATCATAGAATCTTATCTACCGAAACCACTAAGTGATAAAGAGTTAGAAAAACTAATTGACGAAGCTATAACAGAGTTAGGTGTTAGTGATATCAAGGGTATGGGCCAGGTAATGGGTCAACTTAAGGGCAAAGTAGGAGCAAGGGCTGATGGAGCGCATCTATCTCAGTTAGTCCGCAATAAGTTATCGTGATTAATATCTATGTCGAGGGCGGAAGCAGTCAACATATCGAACCTTTAGCAAAGATACTCAGTGATTTAAGTGACTATAGCGGAGATATAGAGGCTAGGGTTATTAGTGGTGAGGAGGTTAAGCAGCTTAATAAAGATTATGCAGGTAATGATTACTCTACCGATGTGCTCAGTTTCTCTAATCTTGAAACAAATGGCTATCTACCTGAAGGATCCTCAGTTTTAGGCCAAGTGTTTATTAGTAAAGACCATATATCTTCTCAAGCCAAAGCTTCGGGGACTGATAAGGAAACAGAGTTTATATTACTCTTGCTTCATGGCTGTTTACACATTCTTAAATACGATCATGCCAAGGAGAGTGATAGGTTTAGAATGAACCAGCTACAAGCAAAAATTATGTCCTCCATGGGACTTAAATATAGAGACTTTAATTGGCAATGAGGTAGATATTCAACTTGCGCCTGTACTCTTCCTCAACTACAGTATCTACTGTATATGATGCAAAGAATAATTCTATTAACTGGCCCTCCGGGGGCTGGTAAGGGTACCCAAGCCCAGATACTAGCTAGTAATAATGACTGGCTGACATTTTCTGTAGGAGAACTATTAAGAAATAGTCAGGATGAGAATATCAAAGAGGCTATTAATAGGGGCGACTTACTCTCAGCTGAGCAAATAGATGATTTGGTCATAAAAGAAGTTGTTAAGCATCATAGTACGGTTATAGTAGATGGTTTTCCTCGGAAACTAGATCAGGCTAAAGGGTTTGATCAGCTAGTAAAGGTTAATGGATTAGACTTACCGATACTTATTTATCTACATATAGACGAAGAAGAGTCTTGGCGTAGGATATCTGATAGGGGTAGAAAAGATGACGATAGAGATATTTGGCAGCGCAGATGGGATGAATATAGGAGTCAAACAGTTCCAGCAGTAGAATACTATAGAGAGAAGGATAGGTTATTGGATATCGATGGGTCCAAATCAATTAATGAAGTTAATAAGCAGATACAGGAGGCTCTAGATGCAGCCTAAAACAGATAAAGAAATAAAAGCCATTAGAGCCAGTGGCCGTATGCTAGCTATTACCAGAGATTTAATGGCTAAGAATGTAGTAGCCGGTATTACTACCAAAGAAATAGCAGATATCGGCCGTAAAGAGTTGAAATCCTTGGGCGGCGAACCGGCCTTTCTAAATTATATGGGATTTCCAGATATTGTCTGCATATCAGTTAATAGCCAAGTAGTTCATGGTATACCCAGTAAGTATATTGTTAAGTCTGGAGATCTAGTCAGTATAGATTTTGGCGTTAAGTATCAAGGTATGATAACTGATAGTGCTGTGACGGTAGTAGCAGAAAACCAAACTAGTGGCAGGGTTAGGAAGTTACTAAAGGCAACTGAGGAGTCTTTGTATGCCGGTATTGACCAGGTGAAAGCAGGGGCAAAGGTGGGAGATATATCTAATGCTATAGAAAAACGCTTACGCCAAGATGGGCTAGGGGTAGTAGAAGATTTAATCGGACATGGAGTAGGCCATAAGGTGCATGAAGATCCAGAAATACCAAACTATGGATTAGCTGGTACGGGGCCTGTTTTAAAAGAAAACATGACCATAGCGATTGAGCCAATGGCTACTCTAGGCAGTAAGGAAGTTTTTACTGAATTAGATAACTGGGCTATGAGCACTGTAGATAATTCACTCAGCGCACATTTTGAACATACAGTGTTAGTATTAGATAAGGGATATGAGGTACTCACCTCTTCCTCGTAGTGTATAATGATAAGCAATATATGTCTCAAGATTCATCTTTACCAACAGCAGTAGGAATAGATTTAGGTAGTAGCCAGATTCGTTGCGTTGTGGGTGTACATAATGAAGATGCTCTAGCATCAGGCATTATAGGTGTTGGAGTTGCCCCATCTTTAGGTATTAGAAAAGGGGTAATTTATGATATCGCTAATACCACTAGTTCTATCTCAGCAGCTATAGATGAGGCTGAAAGAGTTTCAGGAGTTAGTATTCAAGGAGCAACAGTTGGCGTTAACGGTCAACATATAGTTACAGTTAGGTCTAGAGGTATTGTAGCTGTAGGTAGTGCTAATCGAGAAATTACCTATGAAGATGCTACCAGAGCTGAAGACGCAGCTACTGTGATGCAGCTGCCACCTAATAGAGAAATAGTGCAGGTATTTCCTAGAGAATTTACTGTTGATGGACAAGAGCATATTAAAGATCCGGTAGGAATGACTGGTATGCGACTAGAGGTAGATGCTGCACTTGTAACAGCAGCCACCCCATCACTTAAGAATATTATACGCAGCGTTAATCAGAGTGGAGTTAGTGCTCATGGTTATGTTGTTAATTCGTTGGCTTCAGCTAGGACTGTTTTGACTGATCAGGACAAGGAAAGCGGTAGTGTAGTGCTAGATATCGGTGCTAATACTACCTCTATAGCTGTATTTGAAGAAGGAGAATTACTTCATGTAGCTGTGATACCAGTTGGATCTGCTCATGTAACCAATGATATAGCTATAGGTCTAAGAACAGAAATAGATACTGCTGAGCAAATCAAGCTTCAGTATGTCAATGTTGACCCCGGGAGTAACGCCCTAGAAGAGAATATAAAGATTAAAGAAGCTAGCGGACAAACTATCGAAGTAAATAGAAATGAAGTTAGATCTATAGCAGAAGCTCGCTTAAGTGAACTATTTGAGATGGTTGATAAGGAGCTATCTAACATTAATAAAGATGGCAAGCTGCCCGGCGGGGCTATGCTTTGCGGCGGCGGCGCTAATCTTAAAGGGATAGCTGAGTTTGCTAAAGAATCTTTGAAGCTACCTGCTAGAGTGAAATCTCCTAGGGGCTTCTCGGGTATTGTAGATAAAATCCATAATCCTCAATTCACTACAGCTATAGGCTTGATGTTAGAAGATATGTACGGCGAACACCCAACTAGTAGTAGTATGAATCTGGGTGCTATGTTAGGCAATGTACGTGAGGGTGTCTCTAAAGTCTTTAAATTTTTCAAGTAGGCAAACAATATTAGTAATCAGTATTACCATCAATTAGATATAAATATTGAACAACTAATTTGAACAAAAAACTAATGCTAATTTAAAATGTATTATATTATGTGCTCAATTATTGAGTTTTCTTGTTTACTCTCTTTTTTGTCTGATATATAATAAAGAATAGAAAAGACAAGTGATAGGAGTAAATCATGCCAGAAGTAGTTCCTAATGTAGAGACATTTGCCCGAATAAAAGTCATGGGGGTAGGTGGCGGTGCCGGCTCAGCTTTAAATAGAATGGTGGAATCTGGTATTGATAATGTAGAGTTCGTGGCTGTAAATGCCGATGCTCAAGCACTAGATAACTCATTAGCAACTACCAAATTACATATAGGTAGAGATACTACTGGGGGTCTAGGCGCTGGTGCAGATCCTTCTGTAGGTGCAACAGCAGCCCAGGAATCTAGAGAAGAGATAGCTGCAGAGCTAAAAGATGTTGATATGGTGTTTGTCACTACATGTATGGGGGGTGGTACTGCTAGTGGAGCCGGTCCTATAGTAGCCGAAGTTGCTAGAGAGATGGGGGTGCTAACTGTTGGTTTTGCGACTAGGCCTTTTGCATTTGAAGGTGAGAGACGCAGAGCTAACGCCGATGGAGCTATAGAGAGGTTGCGTAAAAACGTAGATACGTTAATCACTATACCGAATGATAGATTATTGCAAACAGTAGATAGGAGTACTTCTGTACTAGACTCGTTTGCTGTGGTTGATGACGTACTCAGACAAGGTGTTAAAGGTATATCAGATCTTATTACTGTACACGGACTTATTAATCTAGACTTTGCTGATGTACGCGCTATTATGCATAACGCCGGATCAGCTTTGATGGGTATAGGTCAAGCTGGCGGTGAGGACAGAGCCGTTGTAGCTGCCAAGCAAGCCATAGAGTCACCTTTATTGGAAGTATCAATAGACGGTGCTCGAGGAGTCTTATTTAATGTTACAGGCGGTAGAGATATGTCTATGCATGAGATCAATGAAGCTGCTGAAGTTATTACTGCTGCGGTAGACCCGGAAGCTAATATTATCTTTGGAGCTACTCTAGATGAAAGTTTAGATGGAGATTTAAAGATTACTGTTATAGCTACTGGATTTGATATCCCAGACCCCAGAGGAGGACTAGGGTATTTCTCTAGACCAGATGACGGTCGTATTAGCGATGAGGACATGATCAGTGGCAGCCTTGATCTAGATGGTGATGATACTGCTAGTGATACAGGTATTGAAGAGACTAGTGAGGATAAAGATAGGGCAGTATCAGAAGCCGTCTCCAATGCCTGGGATTTTAACGAAACCGAAGAAGATTTTGATGTTCCCGCCTTTGTTAGAAAAAGAAAAAGTATTAAAGATAGATTTAGCAAGAAAAGCCAAGATGAAGACGAATCAGAGTCTGATTCTGAAAAAGAAACAGATAAAGACGACCAAAAATAGCAAAACTCCCACTCAAACTATGTTGAAAGGGTGTTGACATAACCACTACCCGTAGTGCTATACTGGTGCCTAGTAGCACTAAATATGGGAAAAACTAACAAAATATGAAATGTGTCAAATGCGCTCACCCAGATTCAAAAGTAGTAGAGTCACGTGATATAGGTGACACTTGCACTATTAGGCGTCGCCGTCAGTGTTTGGGGTGTGATCATCGCTTTACTACCTATGAAAGGGTGGAGGTACCTTATTTGATGGTTGTTAAGAAGGACGGTTCGAGTGAACTCTTTGATAGGACAAAGTTACTTGGGGGACTTAATAAGGCTATTCAAAAAAGACCCGTTAGTCCGCAGCAGTTAGAAGAGTTGGTAGATGATTTAGAAAGAGCTATTCATGAACAGGGCGATAGAGAAGTGGAGTCTGCTGAGATCGGTGAGATGGTTATGAATAGGTTGATGGATATTGATCAGGTAGCCTACGTACGTTTTGCTAGTGTCTATCGTAGCTTTGCCGATGTAGCTGGTTTTGAGGATGAGTTACGTAAACTTAAGGAGGCAAAAATGGCCAAAAAATAGGTTGGCATTTTGACTCATGTTCTGTATATAATCTAGAGAGCATGAGGTGAGGAGTTACACCTATCAAAATTAAAAATAAAAAAGGAGGGAATAGATGGACTCTATCGATGTAGGATTAAATATTAAGCGACACTTTACAACTAAGGGTAAACATCCTTATACGGAGGTAGAGTGGGAAAAGCGTGATGCCAAACTAACCAATTTTCTAGATGGTAGTGTGGCTTTTGAGCAGAAGGACGTAGAATTCCCCAAATCTTGGAGTCAGAATGCTACTAACATAGTAGCTCAAAAATACTTTGCTGGTACTCCAGGGAAAAAGGACAGGGAATATTCACTCAAGCAGCTAATTGATCGTGTAGCTGATACTATTACCGACCATGGTGAAAAAGAGCGATATTTTGTAGATAGCGAAGAGGCAGAGGTGTTTAATTATGAGTTAAAACATATACTTGTTAATCAAAAAGCTTCTTTTAACTCACCAGTATGGTTCAATATCGGTATACCAACACGGGCACAACAAGCAAGTGCCTGTTTCATCTTAGCTGTAGAAGACACTATGGAGTCAATTTTGAATTGGTATACAGAAGAGGGGATGATCTTCAAGGGTGGTTCTGGTGCCGGAATTAATATTAGTACTTTACGCTCTAGTAAAGAGGGCTTAAGCAGTAGCGGTGGTACATCTTCTGGGCCAGTTAGCTTCATGCGCGGGGCCGACTCTATAGCTGGGACTATTAAGTCTGGTGGTAAAACTAGAAGGGCTGCTAAGATGGTCATTCTAAATATTGATCACCCCGATGTAGAAGAATTTATAGAAACTAAAGCTAGAGAAGAGGATAAGATACGGGCTTTAAGAGAAGCTGGTTTTGAAGTTGATTTCGACGGTAGGGATACCCCTTCAATTCAGTACCAAAATGCCAATAACTCAGTTAGGGTTACTGATGAATTTATGAAAGCTGTAGAAGAGGACGGTGATTGGCAGCTTAAAGCAATTAAGACTGGTGAAGTAGTTGAGACCCTTAAGGCTCGTGATTTATGGCAGAGTATTGCTCAAGCTGCTTGGGATTGCGCCGATCCTGGTTTGCAGTTTGACACTACTATTAATCGCTGGCATACAGCCAGTAACACCGGTAGGATTAACGGGTCTAACCCATGTAGTGAGTATATGCACCTGGATAATTCAGCCTGTAACTTAGCTAGTTTGAACTTACTTAAGTTCTTGAGGTCTGATGGCTCATTTGACATTTCAAGCTATAAGCAAGCTGCAGAGGTAATGTTTACTGCCCAGGAGATATTAGTAGGCTATTCTAGCTATCCAACAGAGAGTATTACCAAGAATGCTAATGATTTCCGCGAACTGGGTCTAGGTTATGCCAATCTAGGAGCCTTGCTTATGGCTCTAGGTCTACCTTACGATTCTGATGAAGGTAGAGCTTGGGCAGCAGTATTGACTTCAATAATGACAGGTCACGCCTACTCAACTAGCGCTCGTTTAGCTAGAAGAATGGGTCCATTTGCTGGCTATGAAGTTAACAAAGAGCCAATGATAAAAGTGCTTAAACAACACAGAGATGAGGTTAAAAACATTGACCCATCACTAGTACCAGAAGATTTGCATAGTAATGCTCAAGCTGTTTGGGATGAAGCGGTTGAGAGGGGTAATATCTACGGAGTGCGCAACTCCCAAGCTACAGTATTAGCTCCAACCGGTACTATAGGCTTCATGATGGACTGTGATACTACCGGAGTAGAGCCGGACTTAAGTTTGGTAAAGACTAAAAAACTAGTTGGTGGCGGTACCATGAGTATCGTTAACCAAACTGTACCTAGAGCTTTAGCTAACTTAGGGTATGATCAATCTCAAGTACAAGAGATAGTTGATTATATAGATGAGAATAAATCTATTATTGGTGCACCTCATCTTAAGGCTGATCACCTACCTGTATTTGCCTGCTCAATGGGCGATAATGTCATTCCTTACAAAGGGCATGTACGCATGATGGGTGCGATTCAACCATTCATCTCAGGTGCTATATCCAAGACAGTCAACATGCCTGAAGAGGCTTCAGTGGAAGACGTAGCTGAGCTATATATGATGGCTTGGAAAGAAGGACTTAAGGCAGTGGCTATATATAGAGATAACTGTAAAGTGGCTCAACCACTATCTACTACCAAGAAGGAGAATAAAGAGGAAGAATCTTCAGCGGTAGATGAAAATAAGTCAGAGGCAGCTGTAGAGCAGACACCTACAACAGTAGCGCAGGATGCTCCAGCTCAGAATGGGTCCAGTCAGGATAAATCTGATTTTGTAGTTAAGTCTCCTATGCGAAAGGATTTGCCAAGAATTAGACCTGGTAAAACTTTTGAGTTTAGTATCGGTGGCTCCAAGGGCTTCTTCACAGTTGGTGAATATACCGACGGTAGACCAGGTGAGCTATTCATTAATATGGCTAAACAAGGCTCAACTTTGAGTGGCTTAATGGACGCTTTCGCTATATCTATTAGTAACGGTTTGCAATACGGAGTACCACTTAAGTTTTATGTACGTAAGTTCATGAATATGAGTTTCGCTCCTAGCGGTATGACAGATGATCCAGATGTACGCATGGCCAGCTCAGTAGTTGATTACATATTTAGAAGATTAGCTATAGAGTATTTGGCCTGGGAAGATAGGTTAGAGTTAGGTATTAACGTTGAAGAAGTTAGTATTGATAGCTCCCAAGCTAGTTTACTAACTAATGAAACTAATGATGAATCGCTAACAGAATCAAACCAGGACGACGCAAATCTCGAGTTAGATCAAGAGCCAGATTCAATAGGAGCAGAGACAGGATCTAATACAGGCAGCGGATATCAACAGCAAGAAGAGTCGGATGACACCCGTAGCGCTTCTCAATCCAGTCAAGACGAAGAGCTTGCCAGTTTAGCCCCTGTAACTAAAGGTGGCACAACTCACGATGCACCTTTGTGCTATAACTGCGGCAACATTACGGTTCGTTCTGGTAACTGCCATGTCTGCATGGCTTGTGGTACAACTTCTGGCTGTAGCTAAGCTCCATCTCAAAGTAAAGGGTCTTATAGTATATGCTTATGCTAATATATAGGGTATATGATTTATATCTTATATAGACCAAATTCTGAACATGAAAGATCAGTTCTAGAGTTACAGCGTTTACTAGAAAGACGTCATATAAAGCTAGAGCTTATAGATGTAGACACACTAGAGGGGATATCTAAAGTAAAGACTTATGGCATTATGGAGTATCCCAGTGTACTAGCTGTTAGGGAGTCTAATGGCCAGTCTTTACAGATATGGTCGGGGACGCTGCCGACTATATCAGATGTAGAGTACTATGCCTGGAGTAGCCTGTAGCCTAATAGCCATTGCTAGATTTGGGCTGCTACGGTATATTAAAACCATTGACATAGCAAGAGATCCGTACTTACTAAAAGTGAAGCAGCTATCAACTGTGATTCGTTAAATAATTAGCGAAACGGACCAGAGAAGAAAGCCTAAATAATTACCAGATCAGGTAGTTATTTAAGACGAGTAGACCTACTAGGCGTATCTAGCACGTTAGACTAGGAGTATAATTAAGCCCCGAGCAGGGTGGTACCGTGTAGATTTCTACACCCCTGCAAAATACAGGGGCTTTTTTGTTTTTAATAATCAAAAGTAAGTATTTTTAAGCTTAAATAGGAGATATACAAGTTAGATAAAATGAAGTTTCAAGCAAACAGCAGAAGAACCCCAATAGAGTATGAGAAAGACTTAGTCAAATACTGGAAAGACAACCAGATATTTGAAAAATCTATTCAGCAACGCTCTGCTGATGATGCTTATGTATTCTATGATGGTCCACCGTTTATCACTGGTGAACCTCACCACGGCACGCTGCTATCATCCATTGTTAAAGACGCTATGCCTAGATACCAAACCATGAAAGGCAAGCGAGTAGAGCGTAAGTGGGGCTGGGATTGTCACGGCTTACCGGCAGAAGTTTTTACTGAGAAAAAGCTAGGCATAAAAGACAAGCGAGATATTGGCACCAAAATATCTCTAGAGGAATATATTACTACCTGTAGAGATAATATGGTGGCTACTGGTGACTTATGGGAAGATACCATCGATAGGATAGGTCGCTGGGTAGACTTTAAAGGTGCCTATAAGACTATGGATAGAGACTATATGGAGTCGGTTTGGTGGGCTTTTAAGCAGCTTTATGAAGATGGCAAGATTTATGAAGGTGAGAAAGTGCTGCTATATTGCACACGCGATGCTACGCCGATATCTAAAGCCGAAGTGGCTATGGATAATTCTTACCAAGAAGTTACTGACCCCAGTGTATATGTGAAGTTTAAGCTAAGTGGTGAGGATAAATACCTATTAGCTTGGACAACTACACCATGGACACTACCCGCTAATACCGCCGTAGCTGTTAATGAGTCTATTGAATATAGTGAAATTATCGTAGATAGTGAACACCTGATATTAGCGAGCGAGCTACTAGATACAGTTTTAACAGACGAGAAGCATCAAGTACTTGATTATAGAATAGTTAATACTTTTAAGGGCAAAGATCTAATAGGTAAGAGCTATGTACCTATATTTGAGGATAGAGGTACCAAAGCCCATCAGATATGGCATGCTGATTATGTTGGTGTAGACGAGGGCACTGGTATAGTTCATCTAGCCCCTGCTTATGGTGAAGAGGACTTTGAGTTAGCTAAAGAAGAAGGCTTTCCGGTAGTTAGTATGGTGGATGAAAACGGCTTTTACGATAGTGGCAGATGGAAAGATCAACAGGTGTGGGATGTTAATAAAGAAATAGCCAAAACTCTACATCAAGAAGGTGTAATCTGGAAGATAGACTATATCAAACATAGCTATCCGCACTGTCATCGTTGTGGCACTAAGTTAATGTATAGAGCTCATCCCAGCTGGTTTATGGATATTGACGGTCAAAGGCAAGAGATGATTGAGCAAAACCAGGATATCTACTGGTTCCCTGAGCATATTAAGCATGGTCGTTGGCAGAAAACTATAGAGTCAGCACCGGACTGGAACCTATCTCGTGATCGTTTCTGGGCTACGGCTATGCCAGTATGGAAAGGGGTAGATGATAAAGGCAAGGAGCATATCAAGGTTGTAGGTAGCTATGAAGAACTTAAAAGTTTAAGTGGTCAAGAGCTGGATGATTATCATCGTCCTTGGGTAGATGATATTACTTTTGAAGTTGATGGGGTTAAATATCACCGCATAGACAAGGTCTTGGATTGCTGGTTTGAATCAGGCTCAATGCCATTTGCTCAGTTCCACTATCCATTTGAGAATAAAGGTAAGTTCGAAGCTAGTTTCCCCGGAGACTTCATAGTCGAATATGTTGGACAGGTCAGAGCCTGGTTTTACTACATGCATGCCGTATCTGTAGGGCTTTTTGGTAAAAATGCCTTCAAAAATGTCATAGTCACCGGTACTTTAGCGGGTAATGATGGCCGTAAGATGAGTAAGAGTTATAGCAACTATACTAACCCTAACGAATTAATGGATAGTTTTAGTGCGGATGCGCTGAGGTTCTTATTGCTATCATCACCAGTACTTGCCGGTGAAGACTTTTCGCTAATAGAAAAAGATGTTGGTGATGTGCAGCGTAAGTTAAATATGCTTTGGAATGTTTACGACTTCTTTACAATGTACGCCTCTGTAGATGGCTGGGAGTGGAACGGTGACTTAGGCGATCCAACAGATTCTATGACTAACCCGCTTGATCGGTGGGTGCTAAGTAGAGTTCATCAGACTAATAAAATAGTTGATGAGAATATGAGTCGGTATGATTTACCATCTGCTACTAAACCATTACTGGGCCTAGTTGAAGATATCAGCAACTGGTACGTACGTCGTTCTCGTAAACGGTTTTGGAAGAGTGAAGATGATCAAGATAAGGCCGATGCCTATCAAACCTTGCATTATGTCTTAACCCAAACAGCTATGATATTTGCTCCTTTTACGCCATTTCTATCAGAGGAGCTGTATCGCAATTTAACCGGTGAGGAGTCAGTGCATCTAATAGACTGGCCTAAGGCTGGAGAAGTTGATCAAGATCTTATCAACCAGATGGTAGTTTTGCGTAATCTAATTAAACAAGGTCTAGAATCTAGAGCTAGTAGCGGTATCAAAGTGCGTCAGCCTTTGACTAAAGTTAAAGTATCTCTATCTCAAGAAATCAGTGAAGGGCTAATTGAGATTATTAAAGATGAGCTCAATATTAAAAAAGTAGAGTTTGATTTAACAAAAACGGATGAAGATGGTGCTGCAGGAGCTATATCGTTAGATAAAAATATTACTCCAGAATTGCAGCGAGAAGGGTATATGCGAGAGATAGTACGTCACGTGCAACAGTTTAGAAAAGAGTCAGGCTTAGAGGTAGATGATCGCATTGATTTAGTATTAAATACTGATGATAAGCAATTATCTCAAGCAATTAGTGATTATCAGAATGTAATTAAATCTGAGACTTTAGCAAAATCGATCAATAATCAAGGTGAAACCACTAAAAATGTTGACATAGATGGTAAAGGTTTAGGGATAGGTTTAGGCAAGGTCTAGAAGTTATTATCCTGAACCTATAAACTAAAATCTATAATGCCAGCTAGATTAGACTACATACTATTATTTAGTACTTTAATTCTTTGCTTGATAGGGGTTATAGTGCTGCATTCTATCAATGTACGCGATCCCAGCCTGCTACAAGGGTTTAATCCATCATGGCAACTAATAGCCCTGTTGATAGGTTCAATAGGTCTCATATTATTTATGAGGATGGATTATCATATATTAGCTAGAATAGCTCCTTTGTGGTATGGAGTTGGTGTTTTATTGTTAGTCTTGGTGTTATTTTTTGGTGAAGCAGTTAGTGGATCAACTAGAGCTCTAAGCTTCGGTGTAGTAGAGTTTCAGCCGGCTGAAATTGCCAAAATGGGCATGATATTATTATTGGCTAGTTACTACAATAAAAACTCCAATAAATTACATAAATTAAATACTTTATTTATATCAATGATTATTACAGCAGCGGTGGTGATCTTAGTATTTTTACAACCAGATCTAGGTACCGCTATAGTACTGTTGATTATCTGGGCTATGATAAGTTTTATGGCTGGTATTAGACGTAGCTTTCTAGTGGGGTTGGCTTTAATTGGTTTAATAGCTCTACCAGTTGCTATTCAAGTACTAGAACCTTATCAGCAAGCCAGACTAGAAACGTTTTTTGATCCCACCGCTGATTCTCAGGGCCAGGGATATAACGTTGATCAATCAATGATAGCTATAGGCTCTGGTCAGTTATTTGGTAGAGGCTTGGGTGGAGGAACTCAGAGTACTCTCAACTTCTTACCGTCTCAACACACTGACTTCATATTTGCTGTTATAGCTGAAAAGCTAGGGTTGATAGGAGCATCTTCAGTACTAATACTCTTCGGATTATTACTGTGGCGAGGGTTTGTGATAGCTTGGAGGGCTAGAGATAGCTTCGGGGCTTTACTAGCTTCGGGTATAACCACTATGTTTTTGGTCCAAATAGTTATTACTATCGGTATGAATCTAGGTATAGCTCCTGTAACTGGTCTGCCGTTACCTTTTTTAGCATACGGTGGCACCAACTTAATAATCAGCCTTCTAGCTGTTGGTATATTGCTAAATATATCCAAAAACTCATTATCTAATGCTTAATGAAAAGTATCTTAGGAATTAAGATTTGATATCAGTTATCTTGATAGTGCTATAGTTTTGCCTGTGACCGGTTTTCTTAGATACTCGTTTCTTAGCTTTGAACTTAAAGATAGTTATTTTATCACCCTTAACTCTTGGTTCAACAACTTTAGCTGTGACTTTCACGCCTTTAACTGTAGGGGTGCCAATTTGCACGCTTTTATCGTCCTTATCATCAAAAACCAATAGAGGGTCAAAGCTTAGTTGTTTCTTCACATCTACTAGCTCTATATTGAATTCTTGGTTTTTGGCAACCAAATATTGTTTGCCACCAGTTTCTATAACTGCTTGCTTCATAATTTATTGATTCTCTTTCTTATAAACAATCGTATCATATCCTAACAGTATTACTTAGCGGTGTAAAGACCACACCAGTATTTTACTGCTTGCTATGATGATCTGTAGTTTGTTCCTGAGGTTTTTAACATTAACTACTAGTGCTTAGCCTATGCTAAAATATCAAAGAGCAATAACTTATAAAGAGAGGTTAGTAGAAATATAAAAATGGCAACTAATATCATTGCTATAGCCAATCAAAAAGGTGGAGTAGGCAAGACCACTACCACTATTAATACTGCTCATTACTTAGCTATGGCTGGTAAGTCGGTGTTAGTAGTGGATTTGGATCCTCAAGGTAATACTACTAGCGGTATGGGGCTAGATAAGCATAATCTAGACAAAGATTTGTATCACGCCCTACATGATTTTAGTGTGACTCATCAGATTCTAAAAACTACACCCCATAACGTATCCATCTTACCAGCCTCGCCGGTATTAGCTGCTGCAGAGGTGGAGCTAGTTAACCTTGATTCTAGAGAATACCGCTTAAAAAGCGTTCTTAACCAGTTAGATTTTGATTATGTGTTAATAGATTGTCCACCATCGCTAGGATTACTAACTATTAATGGTCTAAGTGCAGCTGAGCATGTACTAATACCTGTACAAGCAGAGTATTTTGCCCTAGAGGGCTTGGGGCAACTACTGCAGACTATAGAGATGGTTAAAAAAGGCCTTAATCCAAACCTAGATTTACTAGGTGTAGTACTGACTATGCACGCTGGTAGGACAACATTGTCAAACCAGGTACACGCAGAGGTTCACAAACATTTCCCGGGCCAGGTTTTTGACGAATTTATACCGAGAAATGTACGCTTAGCTGAAGCACCCAGCTATGGTCAGCCTATACATCTATATGATAAGCGCAGTAAGGGGGCCAAGGCGTATAAGAAGTTTTCTAAAGAGCTAATGAAACGAGTTGATAGTAAAAAAGGAGGCAAGAAGAATGGTGGCAAATAGAGGCTTAGGCAGGGGTTTTGACTCACTGATACCAACTACTACTGAAGAGGAGTTTGATCCGATACCAGCAGATAAATCGGCAATTGCTGAGATAGATCCTAAGCTAATAGATCCTAACCCGCACCAACCTAGGACTAATTTTGCTAAAGAAACTATAGATGCTTTAGCTAGCTCCATTAAAGAGCACGGCATCTTGCAGCCACTAGTAGCTCAGGCCAGAGGAGATAGGTATGAGTTAATAGCCGGTGAGAGGCGCCTGCGAGCGGCTAAACAGCTGAAATTAAAGTCTGTCCCAGTTATAGTGCGTAGTTTTGATGAGCAGCAGTCCTTAGAACTAGCTTTAGTAGAGAACATCCAACGAGAACAGCTAAACGCTGTAGAGACAGCAGCAGCTTACCAGAAATTAATCGACCAGTTTAATCTAACAGCTGCTGAAGTAGCCAAGAAAATAGGCCGAGATGCTAGTACTATCAAAAACACTATACGTTTATTGCGACTACCCCTGGAAGCAAAAAGAGCTCTAGCGGAAGGCTTAATCAGTGAAGGTCATGCTAGGTCAATTTTAAGTACTCCTGAGGAGCAACAACAGACTCTATTAGACTCAGTTATAAAAAATAACTGGACGGTACGTATGGCTGAGGAATTTGCTAGAGATTCTAAAAAATCTAAAGTATCACCGTCGCAAGTTACCTCAGAAGATGTTCGGACCAAAGCTCTTAGTAAACAGCTCAAAACTACTGTGCAGATACAAAAAAGAGCTAAGGGTGGTAGGTTATTAATTCATTACAAAGACGATAAGGATTTAGATAGAATTCTTAAAAAGCTAAATTAAGGCATTATAATTAAAAAGCCTGCATATCTGAGACAGGCCAAAGCTTTAATGTCAGAGAACCAATTATATCCTCAGCTTTAACGGAGCCTAGTTGATTGCGTGAATCTAGCGAATGGCCATTTTCGCGGTTATCTCCTATTAGGAATATTTCTCCTTCTGGTACGACAACATTAAGTTCTCCAGATATATCTACAGTAGGCAAATCTAACTCTTCGTAAGGATCAAACCCCGTTGGGTTGGAGTTATTATAGATAGTTACCTTACCCTCAGAGATATTAATATTATCATTAGGCAAGCCTATAACTCTTTTAATTAAGCGATTATTATTGCCATTAACTACCACTATAGAGCCTCTTTCTGGTAGATACTCATTCCCCCTTAGTTCTGATAGCGAAGGACCTAGTTTAGAAATTATTAGGTAGTCACCCTGACTTAATGTAGGCTCCATGCTAGCACCAAACACCTGATATGACTGAAACACAAACTGTTGCAAGCCGATAGCTATAGTAATAGCTACTATCCAAGAGATAACAATCTTAATGAAAGCCAGGTTGTGTTTAGTTTCGCTAGTCTTTGCCGCGTCTGTTTCGGTTTGGTAGTTTAGTTCGTTATTATCCATACTTCACATACAGTATAACAGGGTCTTTTAGTCTTAGGCGGAATAATTTCCTTGATCTAAGTAAACATAACCTAAATAACCCTAGAAAGAGATAGACTTCGAAGGTTTAAATTCGTATAATATAACCTATTGTCATGAGTAAGAAACAACCAAAAATAAGTAGCGACAGCCAAGAGGATATGCTTACATATGGACTGCCAGATCCAGACATAGATGAACCATCTAAACGCCGGCGAAGACCGAGGAGTAAGAGGTTCTTCACTAAAAAACGCGTAGTAATAGGTATTAGCAGTTTCTCGGCTGTATTTGTAATAGTAGGGGCTATAACTGCTTGGTTTCTTTATTCAAATGTAATTTTCACTAATCTAGGGGATGATATATTTCAAGGAGAAGCTGATCCTAGCACATTGCGTGGTGAGGGGGATGGGCGAATTAATATTATGTTGCTTGGTATAGATAATGCTGCAGATCTAAGCGACAGTATTATGGTAGCCTCCTTGGACCCTATAGCTAAAGATGTAGCTTTATTGTCTATTCCCAGGGATCTATGGGTGGATATACCTGGGTTCGGGTCTGCCAAGATCAATGCAGCCCATGCTTTTGGAGAACGTTATGGTTATGAGGGCGGCGGTCCAGCTCTGACCAAGGAAGTGCTAGAAGATATTCTAGATATACCGATTCATTATTATGGCACAGCTAATTTTGAAGGCTTTAATGAGGCCATAGACTTTATAGGTGGTATAGAAGTGGAGGTTGAAGAGGATATAGTGGATTATTCTTATCCAGCTGAAAATAATGGCGGGTTTGATCCTTTCATAATACGTAAGGGAGTTCATCAAATGGATGGAGAAACAGCTCTAAAATATGCTCGCTCCAGATACTCTACTAGTGATTTTGACAGAAGTAAGAGACAGCAGTATATCTTAGCAGCTCTTAAGGATAAGGTTTTATCTCTAGGAACTCTATCGAATCCTATTAAAGTAGCTAATTTGCTTCGATCTTTTAGTCGCAATACTGATACCGACCTAAAGCTAGAAGAGATCATGAGGTTGGTTGAGATTGCCAGAGAAATAGATACAGAAGATATGACCCAAGCCCGATTAGACGCCTCAGAAGATAATTTCTTAACATTTAGTAATATATACGGACAATCAGCCTTAGTTCCATCTGCAGGAGATTTCTCAAATATACAAGAATATGTCAGAGGGCTATTAATTGATAGTTATATCAAAGATGAGGCAGCCTCTCTAAGCATTCTTAATGGCACCCTTCAGGAAGGTCTAGCTACGGAGACAGCAGCCTTACTTAGAAGTTTCGGTTATGGTGTAGATAATATTAACAATGCCTCTGCTCGTGACTATGAACAAACTGTTATCTTTGATTATAGTGGTGATAAACCTTATACACTAAGGTACTTAGAGAAGCGTTTTGGAGTGAAGGCATTACGACGCGACCCTCCTATCGGTGATGAGCAGACATATGATATAGAGATTGTAATAGGAAGCGATTATGCCTCTACTATTAACTGATTTACGATCACAAATGTCATCAAAGAGACAAGCTATAAGGGGGGCTATTAGTATTGGTTTGGCTCTATCGTTACTGCTCTTAGTTAGAGCTGATCTAGTATTATTGGCCGCACTATTAGCGGTCGCTAGCAAATGGCAGTTAATATTAGGCGGTCCAAAGTTGTGGCTACTTAATATCTGGGACAACGCGGCTGATATTATAGTTCTAATCAGTTATATAGTCTTGCTAGTAATTTATAACATTGACCCTACTTTGCAGTGGATGATCATGGCTATTTATCTGTTATGGCAAGTAGTTATTAAGCCTTTGAGTGGGATAGGCGGTAAGGGCTTACAAGCCTTATTCGCTCTAGGTATTAGTATAGGTACCATATTCTTACTTAAGTCCACGCTGGGTATAGGTGGAGTTATAATTTTATCTTGGGTAGTAGGATATATATCGGCTAGTCACTTCTTATCTAGCAGTGATGATAATGTGCGCAGATTACTACCTCTAATATGGGCGTTAATTGTTGCTCAGTTTGCCTGGATAATGTCCCATTGGCTAATATTTTATCCATTGCTTAATGGACGCTTGCTGATACCTCAAGCTATAGTGGTTTTAGTGCCGCTAGCCTATATCTTCGGCAATATATATTACGATCATTTAAACAAAAGGCTGAAAAAGAAGCGCCTATTTGGATACTTGGGTATCATGGCTTTTATACTACTAGTAGTTATTAGTGGTAGCGAATGGGTGATAGAGATATAGCTAGTAAATAGAAAATATTTAAGATGGGCTTGTTGCGATATAACCCCCAAAACTGCTACGCTTATATTATGATTAAAAGTAAGATGGTCTGGCTAGGAGTATCTTTGGTTATTGTAGTGTCGTTCATCGGCGGCATTATCGGTGGTTTCTTGGGTGTGGGGGTTTTAGACGAGATACTGTTTGACACAGACCGCTCCAGGGATGTCATATTACAAGAGAGTTCAGCTATTATTGATGTAGTTAATCAATTAGAACCTAGTGTAGTTAATATTACATCCGAAGGAGTTCCTAGGTATGATATTTTTGGGCATGAATTTGAAGGTAGGGGTGGTGCAGGAACAGGGATTATTATATCTGAAGACGGCTTAATTATTACCAATAAACACGTTGCACCAGAGAATAGTAGCATAGCGGTAACTTTACATGATGATACTTTCTATGAAGATGTTGAAGTAGTAGCACGTGATCCATTTAATGATATAGCCTATTTGCGCATCGATAGCGACAAAGACTTAATACCAGCTGAATTAGCCGACTCTGATAAGGTTATAGTGGGCCAGAAAGCGGTGGCTATAGGTAATGTATTAGGTAGGTTTAGCAACACTGTTACTACTGGTATTATATCGGCCATTGGTCGTCCAGTTGTAGCTGCTGGTGACGGCATAGAAGCAGAGAGTCTGGAAGGACTATTTCAGACAGATGCAGCTATTAACCCCGGCAACTCTGGAGGTCCGTTAGTTAATGTTCAGGGGCAGGTTATCGGTATTAATACTGCCGTAGCTGGTGGAGTAGACAACATAGGGTTTGCTATACCAATCAACCAAGCTAAAGGTGGTATTGCCAGTATTTTAGAAAATGGCAGGTTAATAAAACCTTTCTTAGGTGTTAGATATATAACCCTTAACGCTCAAACAGCTCGCAGCCAAGGTATAGATATCGACAAGGGAGCTCTTTTAGTAGGCGATGATGAGGCCGGCGCTATTGTTGAAGATTCTCCCGCAGAAGCAGCTGGTTTGGAGGCTGGTGATGTAATAGTTAAAGTTGATGATGTTGACGTCAATAGGCAGCAACCTCTATCAGTTATATTGGGTAGATATAAGGCTGGAGATAGTTTAGAACTAGTAGTTATCAGAAATGATCAAGAGTTAAATATTGAGGTTGTTTTAGCAGAATTTAAGTAACCCCCTAAAGACTAGAGGTTACTCCAGTACCTTAAATACCAAGATAAAGTTATCAGAGTATACTGCCTCTAACCTTTGTTTGATAGCCACCTTGGTAATACTTTGGCGTTGCTCTGGTAAAGCCTCTAAAAGCAGTAAACCTTCAACCTTAAGATTATTTCTAACTTGGCTTAATAATCTGAATATATGATCTAATCCGTCTTGATCAGAGAAAATAGCTTCTCCAGGCTCAAAGGCTACTTCTTCTGAACAGGGGTAGTCTTTGGGTATATAGGGTAAATTAGCGATAATGTAGTCCAGCTCACTAGTAATATTATCTAATAAGTCACTATATATAAATGATATATCTACTTGATTATCAGCAGCATTCTTCTCCGCAATTTCCAGAGCTTTATCTGATATATCACTAGCATATACTTCTATATCTGGTCGATTCTTTTTGATAGCTATCGCTATAGCTCCACTGCCAGTACCCACATCTAATACCCTAGCTTTTTTAGGGGCATTATCTAAAACATATTCAACCAACTTTTCTGTTTCAGGACGTGGTGTCATTACATTTTCATCAACGAAGAAGCCAAGATCATAAAACTGCTTGTGATTTAAGATATAAGCTACCGGCTCAAAACTACTTCTTCTAGATATAAGCTGGTTAAATTCACTTATCTGATTTTTATCTAAAATATCTTCAATGTCTTTGTCTTGATCTGCGAGTAGTTGAGCGCGATTTTTACGAGAAACCTTCTCTAGTAGTATTAGTGCGTCTAATCGGGGGGTTGAAGATTTAGGTAGATCTTCAGTAGCTTGTTTTAAGATGTCTTTAACTGTCACGATTGCTGTTTCTTAAGTTCTAAATCAGCAGACTTTAAGGCCTGAATTATTTCATCGATATTACCTTCCATAATCTTGGCTAAATCATGAGTAGTAAAGTTAATTCGGTGGTCGGTTAATCTATCTTGAGGGAAGTTATAGGTCCGTATTTTCTCTGATCTATCGCCAGAACCTATCTGATTTTTGCGTTGGTCAGCTCTGGATTTTTCTTCCTCTTCAATTTTCATAGCCAGTAAGCGAGAACGCAAGACACCTAGGGCTTTTTCTCGGTTCTTGTGCTGGCTTTTTTGGTCCTGGCAGCTAACTACCATCCCAGTTGGTATATGGGTAATACGTACTGCAGAATCGGTAGTGTTAACTGATTGCCCGCCTGGTCCAGAGGATCGGAAAACATCAACTCGTATATCAGACTCTTGGATCTCAATATCATGCTCCTCAGCCTCAGGCAATACCGCTACAGAGGCTGTAGAAGTATGCAGACGGCCGCTAGACTCTGTAGCGGGAACTCTTTGTACTCTATGAACACCTGATTCAAATTTAAGCTCACCATAAGCACCTTTGTGATCTATAGAGAAGCTAATTTCCTTAAACCCACCAGCATCAGAATGGCTTTCATTGATTAGTTCTATTTTCCAGTTTTTCATTTCGCAGTATTTGATATACATACGATAAAGCTCACCAGCAAATAGGGAGGCTTCATCGCCACCAGCTCCTGCTCGGATCTCTACTACAGCTGCTTTATCATCATTAGGGTCTTTGGGTATTAGAGCTGCTTCCAACTTTATTTCATACTTATCTAATTCAGCTTCAAGCTCAGCCAGCTCAGCTTCTGCTAGTTCGGCTAACTCCTCGTCATCCCCATCAACCATAGCCCTAGTACTATCAATACTGCTATTTAACTCATCTATCTGTTTAAAAATATCTAGTACTTCTCCTATATCACTATGTTTTTTAGCCACTTGTTGTCCTTCATCAGTGGTATAGATACTAGGATCTTCTAGCCTTTTGCTAAGAAGATCGTATTCAGCTTGTAGTTTGTCTCTCTTGTCTTCCATTAGTTTATAAGTATAACGCATAAAACCTTCTAAGAGCAGCCACTCAGATAATCAAGGAACTATCTTAATGATTAGTAGCTATAAACAATCTAAGTTTATCTTAAGGGTTTATCTCTAGTTTTTTAGGTCTGCTAAGCTTTTTTTAGAGTTGGACTTCTTGCCGGTTTTCTTATTAGTATTGTCGCCTTGCTTTTTCGTAGCTTGCTTACTTTTGGATTTGGCTTTTTTACCAGCAGCAGCTTGTTTAGCGCGAAACCTATCAACACGCCCAGCTACATCAACTAATTTTTGCTTACCTGTATAAAATGGGTGGCAGTTAGAGCATATCTCTACCTCTATTTTGCTGGTTGTAGCACGAGTATTAAAGCTGTTACCACAACCATTGCAGGTGATGGTGGCATCAACATATTCTGGATGTATATCTTTCTTCATGACAAACCACCATTATATTACACAGCATGACATAGTCAATACGTAAATAAAATATCTTTGACATATTGTAATTTTTATGCTAATAATTAACAAAATATAAAAATAAGGCAAAAACATGTCGGTTGAACAAAATAATTATAATAATTCTGAAAAAAGAATAAATAAAACTAGAAATGCTCTAGCAGCAGGGGTCTTAGCGGTGGCTGCCTGGACCGGATTAGAGATTAGAAATGAACTATATGGTGATCCTCCCGAGCCGGTAAGTGTAGAAAGAGTGGAGGGTGATGATGGCGAAGTATACTATGCTGATGAAGAGGGTAATCAATATCAGAGTATTAGTACATGGCGAGCTGATCCAGATTCTCAACCGAAAACCCTAATAGGTGAAGGGGTACCTCAACGTCACGTCCAAGACGTATTGCGGGATAACGGTCTAAAGTCAGTACCATCTGAAGCTAGGTCTTATTTAGTTAATGTTGAATATATGAATAGCAGTGACTAAGGAAGAATACTTTTTCATACTTGCGCTACAAGTAATCTATCTGTTAATCTAACTACATTACAAATTAATCAGCGTGGATTGATATCCTGACCTATTTGGCGATGGCTATAATAGGTTAATTAGTTCGCGTGTCGCTTCAAGCTAAGCGTTAAAAGAAGCAACTTGAGGGAAAGGATAAATATAAGATGAGTGATAAAGTAGATATTAAGACGTTACTAGAAGCAGGGGCTCACTTCGGCCATAAGACCAGTCGCTGGAACCCTAAGATGGAAAAGTATATACACAGTAAGAGAGGTGGTATACACATTATCAATTTAGAGCAGACTAAGGATCAACTAGAGAAGTCTGCCAAGTTCCTAAATAGCGTAGCGGCTAGTGGCAAACAAGTGCTCTTTGTCGGCACAAAGAAGCATATAGCACCAACAATTAAAGAAATAGCCGAAAAAGTAAACATGCCTTATGTAGTTGAACGCTGGATGGGCGGTATGTTAACTAACTTTGCTACTATGTCAGAGAGAATTAAGAGGCTAAAGCAGCTCAACGAAGAGCTTGAGTCCGGCGAGCTATCAGAGACCTATAATAAGCGTGAGATATTAGAGTTTAGCGAAGAAAGAGATAAGTTAGCTCAGGATTTTGGCGGTATTATGGAGATGGATGAAGCTCCAGCAGCTATTTTCATCAGCGATGTTATTATAGAGAAGACTGCAATTCGTGAAGCTAGGCGACTCAAGATTCCTATAGTAGCTATTGTAGATAGTAACGGTGATCCAACAGTAGTTGATTATCCTATACCAGCTAATGATGACGCCCTCAAGACTATAGAGTTAATCACATCCGTATTAGCAGATGCTATTGCTGAAGGGGTGGCAGAGTACAGCTCTAAACCACGACCCAAAGAAGCTGATAAAACATCAAGTCTCAAGAAGGCTGATACCAAAACTGATAATAAAACAGTTAAACCTGCTACTAAGAAACCAGCCACAACTAAGGCTAGCAGCACTAAGCCAAAGACTACAGACACTAAGTCTAGTAAAAAGGAGGATAAGTAGATGGCGATTACACCAGCAGATATCAAGAAACTCAGAGATCATACAGGAGCTGGCATGATGGATGCCAAAGCTGCACTAGAAGAAGCTAAGGGTGATGAAACTAAAGCTATAGATGTACTTCGTAAAAAAGGTCAATCCAAGGCAGCCAAAAGGGCAGATCGCTCAGCTGATGCTGGGTTGATAGATTCCTATATACATATGGGTAGAGTAGGATCAATGGTGGAGATTAATTGTGAGACTGATTTTGTAGCTAAGACTGATGAGTTTAAAACATTTATTAAAGACGTCACCATGCAAATAGCAGCTACTAACCCTGAGTACCTAAGTAGTGATGATGTACCTAAAGAGGTTATTGACAAAGAAAAAGATATATACAGCTCAGAACTAAAAGATAAACCTAAAGATGTACAGGATAAGATTATATCTGGTAAGTTAGAGAAATTTTATGAGCAAGTATGTCTATATAATCAGCCATTCATTAAAGATTCTGATAAAACTATAGCTGCATATCAGACAGAATTAATTGCCAAGATGGGGGAAAATATCAAGATTAAACGCTTTGCTCGTATGGAGCTAGGTGAATAGACGTAGTTTTTAGCACAATATATAGTATATTGGTAAAAGTAGTTTTTAATTTGAGAGGAAGCTAATTAGAGCTTAAACTATAATTATGGATAAGGATATAGCTAAAAAAATGGAAAGTGCTTTAGAGTACTTCAGCGAAGAGTTAAAGTCAGTTAGAAGCGGTAGAGCCAATGCAGCCCTAGTAGAGAATTTAGAAGTAGAGTGTTATGGCCAAAATATGGCTTTGAAGGCGGTGGCATCTATTACAACTCCCGATGGTAAAACTATCGTTATAGCTCCATGGGACATAAATAATACCCCGGCTGTAGAAAGAGCCATTAGAGATGATAAGAACCTAGACCTTAACCCTATAAGTGATGGTAAAGTAATACATATCCAACTACCACCACCAACTGCTGAACGCAGGCAGCAGCTGGCTAAGCAGGTTAATGAGATAGCCGAAGAGGCCAATATAGCTATTAGAAATATTAGGCATGAGGCTTTGAAGAATTTGCAAAACCAACTAAAAGATAAAGAGATTAGTGAAGACGATTTCGAATCAGGCAAGAAAAACCTGGATAAGTTAATAGCTGATTTTAGTGATAAAATTGATGGTATTGCTGAGCACAAACGTAAAGAAATAGAAGAGATCTAAGGAGGTAGTTATTTCAAATTTACCTAACCACGTAGTTGTTATACCTGATGGTAATACTCGTTGGGCTAAAGCCAATAATCTAGCGGTATTTGCAGGCTATAGAGAGGGAGTGGAGCGGGGATTAGAGATTATGCAAAGATCTAGAGAAGTAGGCATTAATACTCTGACTTTTTGGGGTCTCTCTACCGAGAACTGGCGTAATCGTCCAGAAGGAGAGCTAGACTTTCTAGTTAGTCTATTTATCGAAATGATTGATAGATATGCAGAAGAAGCCAAAGAGCATCAAGTTAGAGTGCGTCATCTAGGCAATAAGAACAATTTGCCTAAGAAATTAATAGATAAGATATATGAAGTAGTAGATCTTACTAAGGATTATCAAAAACATAACTTAAACCTGGCTCTAGATTATGGTGGGCAAGACGAAATTATTAGAGCCACTAAAGCTATTGTTAAAGATGTATCTAGCGGCAAGATAAGTGTAGACGATTTGTCCAAACCCATAGACTCTGGGGGCGACTCGCCCATACCTCAAACCATATATTCACAGTATCTTGACAGTAAAGATCAGCCATATCCTTATCCTGATTTCATTATCCGCACTAGTGGGGAGGTGCGCACTAGTGGTTTTATGCCTTGGCAAAGCGTCTACTCAGAGTTGTTTTTTGAACCAGCTTTTTGGCCTGACTTTACAGCTGATAAGTTTGATCAAGCGCTAGAGGTGTATACTAAGAGGCAGCGTCGTTTTGGTGGTGGACACAATGAAGAAGACTCAAGTGAAGGAGCTAATTAAGAAATGATGATATTTTTAGGGGTTTTGTTTTTTGCGCTACTGATAATTGTTCATGAATATGGGCATTACAAAGTTGCCAAGCGTAACGGTGTAGAGGTGGAGGAATTCGGCATAGGCTTCCCGCCTAGACTATTTTCAAAACAAGTTGGTGATACGCTGTATTCTTTCAACCTGATTCCTTTGGGCGGATTCGTCAAACTTAAAGGCGAGTCTAATAGTTCTGAAGAACCGGGAGGATTTGGAGCTAGTTCCTTATGGGTTAAGGCAAAAATATTGCTAGCTGGGGTCGGTATGAATGTCATATCAGCTATTGTTATTGTGGCTGTTCTGGCTTTAATTGGGTTGCCTAAGATATTGCCAAACCAATTCTCTATAGAATCTAATGAGACTATAAGCAGCTCTTATGTAGTAGCTGCTCAAGTTGTAGAAGACTCTGCAGCTGATGAGGCCGGTATTGTAAATGGCGACAGAATTTTGGCTATTGATGATACCGATATTACTTCTGCTGAAGAATTAAGTGACACGACAGCCTCACTTTCAGGAGAGACAGTTAATATTAGATTATTACGCGACGAGCAAGAAACAGTAGTAAATGTTGTTCTGGGGAATGATCCAGATGAAGGTTATCTAGGAGTATTGCCGGTTGATCTAGAGTCATCTAGATATACTTGGGCAGCGCCAATTGTAGCTGTTGGATTAACTTTTCAAATGATAGGCATGGTGTTAATAGCTTTGTGGGACATTCTATCAGGTCTATTTACAGCTACAGGTGGTGAAGCTGTTGATCAATTAGTGGGGCCAGTGGGTATAGTTTTCCTACTACAGAATCTAGGAGAGTTAGGTTTGAGTTATTTGATGATTTTAATAGCTTCTATATCAGTATCTCTAGCAGTTTTTAACGCATTACCTATACCAGCCCTTGATGGCGGTAGACTTTTCTTAATTCTAGCTGCTAAATCTTTACGCAAGAATCTAACTGAGAAAGTTGAAAATGCTGTGCATGGTTTGGGGTTCATACTACTGATGGGGTTATTTATATTAATTACCTATGTGGACGTTCAAAGGTTCTTTTAGTAACCGCAGAGTTTTACAAAAGAATAAGGAGCAGCTATCAAGATGCAGGATTATGACATGAAAGAGGAAGGACAGGAGAAAGAACTCATAGAAAAACCAGCCGTTAAGTGGAAGGCATTACCAGCTCTATTTATAGCAGCTCTAGCAATAATAGGCTCACAAATCGTCGGCTTATTTGGTGTAGCGGCATATATTCTTCTGGTAGATGGTGTTAGTTTCTCAACTGCCATCATCAATGCCGAAGAGCAGTTAATTTACTACTTCAGTAGCTATTTAATAGCTGAAGTATTAGCAGTAACAGCAGTCTATTTGTATGTTAGAAACAAAGGAGGATCTTGGCTAGATTTAGGCTTTAGGTCTTTTAACTGGCTTAAGGCTGTAGGCTGGATAGGAGTTTTCACAATAGGTTTTCTAGTTCTAGCTTCCGTGGCTGTTGGTATAGGGGAGGTATTACTTCCCGGTGTTGATTTTGATCAAGAACAAGAAATTAGCTTTTTAGCAGCTAGAGATTCTCTAGAAATGATTCTAGCTTTTTTGGCACTGGTAGTAATTGCTCCTATTTCTGAAGAGACTATTTTTAGAGGTTTCCTACTACCAGCTTTTACTAAATCTATAGGGGTTATTTGGGCTGTTATTATGACATCAGCTCTATTTGGCCTATTGCATCCTCCAATAGGTGCAATGATAGTTATTAGTCTATTTGCAGTGTTTTTGGCTCTAGCTTATATTCGCTTAAACAGCATCTGGCCTGCTATAATTTTGCATAGTGGGAAAAACTTAGTAGCTTTTATGCTTATATTCGGAGTAATTTAAATGAGATTATCGCAACTTTTCGCCAAACCATCCAAAAACGAAGGTTTGGACTATAAAATTGATTCACATCGCTTATTAACTCAGGCTGGCTTTATTCGTGAATCTACAGCTGGGCGCTACTATATGTTGCCTTTAGGTATTAAAGTTCATCAAAACATAGAAAAGATTATTAGAGATCACATGAATAAGGCTGGAGCACAAGAGCTCATTATGCCTGTTTTGCACCCTATTGATTTATGGGAAGAAACTAATCGAACTACTACTACCGGGTTTGAGTTAATGAAAGTTGAAGATCGTCGTGGTGCAGAGTTTGCTTTAGGCGGTACTGCTGAGGAGATGGCAGTTGATCTGGTGCGTAAGTTTAATATTAGTTATCGAGATTTGCCGTTTAATATCTACCAGTTTTCTATGAAGTTTAGAGACGAACTGCGAGCTAGAGGCGGACTACTTAGGGTGAGAGAATTTGTTATGAAAGATGCTTACAGTTTTAGTACCGAGGAGCAGTTCCAAGATATTTATGAGCAGATGTGGGATGCGTACATTAATATATTTGCCGACATGGATTTGAAAGTTGATGTAGCTGCTGCTGATAACGGCTATATAGGCGGTGAGTACTGCCACGAGTTTATAGTAGAATCAGAGGTTGGAGAGAGTAGGTATTTAGTTAATAGTAAGACTGGTGAGGCTTGGCATGAAGATGTAGCTGTGCAAGAGCACGGGGATAAGAACACAAACGAAAAGGAAGCCAAACTAGAAGAAGTTGATGCTCCTAGAGGTAAAACCATGGAAGACGGAGCTAAACACCACAATTTACCAATGTGGCAGCAGATTAAAGATGTTTTGTATTTTGACGAAGCAACAGATAGATATGTACTAGCCATAATCAGGGGTGATTTAGATGTTAATGAGGCTAAATTGACTCATGTAGCTAAGGCCTGGGATCTAAGGGCAGCTAGTGATGAGGAGATTATTGATGACCTCAACTCTGCTCCCGGCTTTATATCTCCAGTTGGTTTTGTGAAAAAAGGTGTTAAAAGCGGTAAAGAAGCAGTAATGGTAGCAGATAAGAGCTTACGCAGTATTAGGAATGCTTATGGCGGGGCTAATAAGAAGGATAAAGATTTACTTAATATCAACATAGATAGAGACTATCAGCCAGATATTGAGGGTGATATAGCTATGGCTGAACCAAATGAAGCAATGATTGAGAAGAGGGGTATAGAGGTAGGTAATATATTCCAGCTAGGTTATCATTATTCAAATCTTATGGATTCTGCTGAATATACTTCAAAAGAGGGCAAAAGAGAGAAGTATTACATGGGTTGTTACGGTATAGGTTTAGGGCGAACTATGGCGGCAATAGTTGAAACACATCAGGATGAAAAAGGCATCATATGGCCAGCTTCTATATCACCAGCTAGTTTACATATAGTAGCAATGCGCGGCGGAGAAGATCAGGCAGAAAAACTATACGAGTCATTGGTTAGTAGCGGGGTTGAAGTGATTTATGATGATCGTGACTTATCTGCTGGAGCTAAATTAGCAGATGCTGATTTAATAGGTGTGCCGCTGCGGGCAATCTGTTCTGAGAAGACATCAAAGAAAGATGTTATAGAAGTTACTAGCCGCAGTGACGGCGACACTCAGATGCTAAAGGCTGATGAATTGTTAAATACCTTAAAGAATTCTTAAATAAGCTAAAAAAGTCTTGGTATTTTAGCTTATTTAAAGCTCTCATGCTTCGTTTTAGGTCACAACTTAAGCTACTATTAGTAGTATGGTAAAAGCTAATCGACTACTAGCTCATGATATAGGGATAGATTTGGGTACCGCCAACACCTTGGTTTATGTTCGTAGCCAAGGTGTTGTTATAGATGAGCCCAGCGTAGTATCAATAAATAAAAAAACCAAAGAACTTATCGCTATAGGTCATAAAGCTAAAGATATGGTAGGCAAAACTCCCGAGCAGATAATTTCTATGAGACCTTTGATAGATGGGGTGGTTAGTGACTTTGAAATTACAGAACAAATGTTACAATATTTCATCAAAAAAGTTCATAAGGATTATCCAGTTTTATGGCAGAGACCTAGACTGGTGATTGGTATTCCTTCTGGTGTGACTGAGGTAGAGAAACGAGCTGTAGCTGGTGCTGGTACGGGAGCTGGTGCCAGGGAGACTTACCTTATTGAGGAGCCGATGGCAGCTGCTATAGGGTGTCGCTTGCCAGTTACGTCTTCTACAGGATCTATGATAGTAGATATTGGCGGTGGCACTACTGAAGTAGCAGTTATATCGTTAGGTGGCATAGTCTTATCTAGATCACTACGTACAGCCGGAGATGAACTTAATGAAGCGGTCATGCAGTATATGCGCGATGAATTTGGTATGAGTGTTGGTGAGCGCACAGCGGAGAATATAAAGATCAACATTGGTAGTGCTCATCCACTAAAGACTGTTCAGACTATGCCAGTACGGGGCAGAGATTTAGTCACTGGCATGCCTAAAGAAATGACGATTTCCTCTGATCAGATAAGGTTATCACTAATGAAAACCTTACGTCAGATAGTAGAGGCTGTAAGTATAACTCTAGAAGAAACACCCCCTGAGCTAGTGGGAGATATTATGGATTCAGGCATAGTGCTAACTGGCGGTGGCGCTTTGCTGCAGCATCTAGATCAATTAATCGCTCAAGAAACTAAAGTTAAAACTATAGTAGCTGACGAGCCATTATCTAGCGTAGTCCATGGCACCGGCCTAGTTTTAGAAGATATTGACGAGTACCTGCAGATACTTATTCGTGAGGAATAAAAGCTAAAATTATGACCTCTTAACATGTAGAGAGCCTGGCTTCAAGGGTGGCTAAATAGTATAATTTTAAGCTATATGAACAAGACAAAAGTGATCGTACTATCAGCAATAGCAATAATGTCGTTACTGCTGTTTATGATAGGTGCAGAATTTAAGCCATTAGCAAACATTATTAATCCATTAGGGCAGAGGCTGCACAATATTGGTGTTCGAATTAACTCTGCTTCTAGCGAGCTTTTTCAAATAGGTACGTTAAATAGTGAAATTAACCAGCAACAGGATCAGATAATTAAACTGCAACAACAGTTAGTAGACCAGCAATTATTAGAGCTAGAAAACAAACAACTTAGAGAAGAACTGGGATTTATCAAGCAATCTGATTTTAGTTTCATACCAGCAGATGTTATTAATAATCACCCGGATCAATCAAGAAGGATGATACGTATTAATCTAGGTAGCGATGACGGTGTAGAGACTGATATGAGTGTTGTTTCTCGAGGGGTCTTAGTCGGAGTTATTGATGATGTTAGCAGTAGTTACTCCAGGGTAGTATTAGTTAATGATATTGATTTCAGAGCCTTGGTAGATGTCGGTGAATTAGATGGGGTATTAAGAGGCTATCCTGGTGGAGGGTTGGTGGTAGATAGGCTACTTGCCAATAACGATATAGCTCCTGGAGACTTAGTTTATACTAACGGTAGAGATGGGATTCATCCTAGGGGGTTGTTGGTGGGAGCTATCAATAGTATTAACTCTGAATCAGGGGATATCTTTAGTAGCGCCACTATAGAATATGCCTTGCCTAGCCAAAGATTAACATCGGTACTAGTAATACATGAGTAAATACAAGGATAGCGACCAATCTATAATTTCCATTTTGCTCAGCTCACATCTTGATCGCTATAAACAAATAGCTTGGGTAATAGTTGCCTTCTTGGCAGTCATGATAGAGGGATACTTGCTGCCGGCACTAATATTAACGCCGCCATCTTTACTAATTGTAATTATTATCCTAACTGTTTATGGGTTAAAGATTAGTTTATGGCCAAATATTTTAGTTCTAGTTTTATTCTTAGGTCTTATTCTGGACTTATCATATCTGGAGCCAGTTGGGATTAATATGATAGTAGCTTTAGTGATAGTGGGTATGGTTCATCTCTGGGATAGAGTAGGCTTTTTAGCTCCTCAGCTAGCTCGCTTGTTAGTTGTTATATTAACTATTGTATTGGTTGAGGTCCTGATTAAGGCTGCTATTTTGTATCTGGCAGGCACTTTATTCTTCGATATAAGCCAAACTATCTATACTGTCTTGATTCGTACAACTTTAACTACTCTACTGACCTGGCTATCGCTAAAATTTGTTTTACGCAAATAATTTATCTTAAATGAGCTAAGTTTTTAGGCAGTGTAGAGTGGGGGTATATAATATTAAATATGAGAAAGCTTAGACTAAAACAAAACCTAAGAATAGACGGCATATCTAGTAAAGCCCATCTAGATAGTGATATTAAACGTTCTAGTATCTGGGCAGATAGTTTAGTTGTAGGTGGTTATAATTCTCAGCAAGCTACTTCAGCACCCATAATCAATAAACCAGCTATCATCTCCATATTATTAGTAGCAGCTATTTTGCTCATGGCTCTATTCTGGCAACTATTTAATTTGCAAATAGTGGAAGGGGAGAGAATGTTAGGTATAGCTGAGGGTAATCGAGTACGTCAACATGTAGACTTGAGTCCTAGGGGTAGAATCGTTGATCGTAATGGGGTTGTTCTAGCCAGCAATACTGCTAGCTTCCAATTGTCTATACTCCCTCATCTACTACCTGATAATTCCGATGAAAGACAGCAGCTGTATCAGGACGTAACCAAGTATCTAGATATTACCGTAGATGAGATAGAAGGTATCTTAGTAGAGAAGAGCGCGGATTACACAGGCATGATATTAATAGCTGAGCGTATTGATAGAGAAACTGCTTTGATACTAGAGAGCGTATTGCCTGAACATGGTGCTTTTAGTTTAAGTGCTATGCCTATTAGAGAATATAAATCAGATGCAGCTTTGTCGCACATATTAGGTTATGTTGGACGAGTTTCCCAAGCTGATTTAGATGCTAAAGCAGATTTATACCCACTAGATTTTATTGGTAAATCTGGGATTGAAGCTCAGTATGATGATATTTTAAGAGGCTCAAATGGAGTCATAGAAACAGAAGTAGATTCTTCTGGTAGGCCACTTAGAACTATTCAAGAAGTATCGGGTGTTACTGGAAGGGACGTGGTCTTAAGTATTGATTATGAACTACAAAAACAGTTAAAAGAATCGTTAGAAAAATACATGAAGGAAGCAGATAGCAACCAGGCTTCTGGTGTGGTTATGGATGTTAATAGCGGAGATATTTTAGCTAGCGTATCTTTGCCGGCTTATGATAATAACTTATTCGCTAAAGGCATTGAGCCTAATGAATATCAGGACTTAGTATCTAATTCTGGTATGCCAATGTTTAATCGAGTCATATCAGCTGGCTATCCTACTGGCTCTACTATCAAACCTATTACATTAACGGGGGCATTAGAAAATAATGTGGTTGATGAGAATACAATTATTAACGACGTAGGTAGAATAGTTTTAACTAGCCAATATGATCCGTCTGCGACTTTTGAGTTTGCTAGCTGGAACCCCAATGGCTTAGGCCCGATGGATGCCAGGAGCGCCATAGCTATGAGTTCTAATATATATTTCTATACTGTAGCCGGTGGATACCAGTCCTTTAACGGTATGGGTATAAGCGCACTAGAGAAAACATATCGGATGTTTGGACTGGGTGCCAGAACTAATATAGATATACCAGGAGAGTCTACCGGAATGGTGCCTTCGCCAGCATGGAAGGAAGACCAAATTGGAGAAGCTTGGTTCACAGGTGACACCTATAACCTAGCTATAGGACAAGGCTTTTTATCAGTATCACCATTACAGTTAGCTAGAGCCTACGCAGCTATTGTAAATGGCGGCAAGTTAATTCAACCAAGATTGAATACGGGTACAGATACAGTAATAAGCGATAGATTAAATGTAGATCCTAAACATTTTAAAATAGTTCAAGAGGGAATGTTGCAGGTTCTTTCTTCTCAAGGCACTGCCTCACCAGCTATATTTGCTAATGTTAACGCTACAGTAGCTGGTAAAAGCGGTACAGCTGAGACTAATCCCGAAGAAGAGGATAGTAGGCCGCATGCTTGGTTTGGCGCTTACGCACCATATGAGAATCCAGAGATTGTCTCAGTAGTTATGTTAGAAGAAGGAGAAAACGGTACTCTATATGCTGCACCAGTAATATCTGAAGTATTTGCCAAACATTTTGGCAGTTCTTAAGTAGACTCCAGCCTAGTAATAGTGGTTGCTCAGGTAGGGTTAACACTATAAATAATGTAGGGCTTGCTAAATGGTTTCTATGTGCTAGAATTTATCAACCAGTAATATTATGTAAGAGTTTAGATAAGGCAGGAGTTTGCCATGGGAAGAGCACACCATTTAACTAGTATCGGTTTAGAAAAACTAGAAGAAGAGCTATCAAAGCTTAAAGCTAGACGTTCTCAAGTAGCTGCTAAGATTAAAGAAGCTAAAGCAGAAGGTGATTTAAGCGAAAACGCTGACTATACTAGTGCTAGAGGAGAACAGGACTATGTTCTTAGTAGAATTGCTGAAATAGAGTCCATCTTACAAAACGCAATCATCATATCTGATCCTAAGAATAATAGCGCGGTAGAGCTAGGTAATAAAGTAGAACTAACTTGTGATGGCAAGAAGGTAATATACACAGTGGTTGGTTCTCTAGAGTCTGATCCAACTGCCGGTAAGATATCGCATGAATCTCCGATAGGTAAGGCGCTATTAGGATCTAAGGTTGGCGATGCAGTAGAGATTGTAATACCTAGCGGCAAAAGAACTTGTAAAGTTACCAAAATCAGTTAATATATACCACTTAAGTCCTGTATAATAGATATTTAAGTATGTTAGATATTAACTTCATTAGAGAAAATAAAGAAGCAGTCGAGGAAAGCGCTAAAAGTAGAAATGTATCAGTAGATATCAATGAGCTTTTAGATCTTGATGAGCAGCGTAGGGATTTACATAGGCAAGTTGAAGATTTAAGATCTCAGCGCAATCAACTTTCATCGCATAATTCGTCTAAACCAACCAAAGAAGATATTAAATTAGCCTCAGATATTAAAACTAAGCTAGCCAAATTAGAACCTGAACTCAAAAACGTAGAAGATAGTTACCTAGAACTTCTACTTCAAGTACCCAATATTAATGATAAGAGCGTGCCTATTGCTGATACTGAGGATGGCAATGAAGTTATTAGTAGTTGGGGTGAGGTAACGGAGTTTGATTTTGAACCCAAAAATCATTTAGAGTTAGGCGAATCACTTGATTTAATTGATACGAAAACAGCTAGTTTCACTAGCGGCTCAAGATTTTATTATCTTAAGAATGAGGCAGTGTTATTGGAGTTTGCTCTAGTTCAGTGGTTACTAGGTAAGTATGTAGATAAAGGGTTTATACCAGTTACAACGCCACAGCTAGTTAAAGAGCATATGATGGTAGCTACTGGGTTTTTCCCAGCTGAGGAGAACGAGATTTACCATGTCAATCCAGAAGACGACGACCTGTATCTGGTAGGCACTTCAGAAGTTCCTCTGGCTGGTCTCCATATGAAAGAGCCTATCATGGCAGCGGATTTACCCAAGAGATACGTCGGTTTTTCCACCTGTTTTCGTAGAGAAGCCGGTAGTTACGGCAAAGACACCCAAGGGATACTTAGAGTACACCAGTTTGATAAAATGGAGATGTACTCTTTCACTCATCCAGACAATTCTAAAGAAGAACACGATTTCTTGCTTAGCCTAGAAGAAGAGATTCTTCAAGAGCTTAAATTGCCATATCAAGTAGTTAATATCTGCAGTGGCGATCTTGGCTCTCCAGCCGCTAAGAAGTATGACTGCGAGGTATGGATTCCATCCCAGGGCAAATACAGAGAGCTAACTAGCTGCTCTAACACTACAGACTATCAGTCACGTCGAGGCGGCATTAAATATCGCAATCAAGACGGCAAGCTAGAGCATGCACATACCCTAAATGGGACTGCTATGGCTTCAACCAGAACTATAATAGCTATTCTAGAGAATTATCAAACCAAAGATGGCAGCGTTAGGGTGCCAGAGGTGCTGCAGCCATATATAAATAAGAAGGAGATAAGTATAAAATGATTAATTTAGATATAGCCGGCGTACATATTGAAGTAACCGATCAAATGGAGAAATACGTGGGCAAAAAGATTGGTAAATTAGATAAGTACATGCCCAAAAATTCTCGCATCCCAACTAATGGTAAAGTTATTCTAAGTTCTGAGCAGGGTAAGGCCAGTGATAAGTATAGCGCTGAAGTAATTATTACCTACCCAGGCGGCGAGGCAACTTCTAAAGAATCTACTGTCAGTATCTATGCGGCTATCGATATAGTCGAAGAGAAGCTAAAGGCTCAGATATTAAAACACAAAGATAAAGTTCAAGATAAGTCTAGAGCCCATAAGACCTTGCGTCGATTGAAGAACTTTAGACCAAGTAGGTAATTTCTAGGGTGTTTAACCCTATAAACTAACCCTTAATTCCTATATAGTATACGATGTAATGAAGAAGATATTGACGAAGATTTTTGACCCTGGCAGTAAACAGCTGAGGCAAATTCAACCACTAGTAGATCAGACTAATGACCTAGAAGCTGGAATCAAAAGCTTAAACGATAAAGACTTAGCGGCCAAGACAACTGAATTTAAAAATCGCTTAGAAAAAGATGAGACTCTAGATGATATTTTGCCTGAAGCTTTTGCGGTAGTTAGAGAAGTAGCTAGACGTAAACTAGAACAAAGACATTTTGACGTACAGTTACTCGGCGGCATAGTTTTGCATAAAGGTGATATTGCCGAGATGCGTACCGGTGAGGGTAAAACTTTAGTGGCTACATTACCAATTTATCTAAACGCTCTTAGTGGTAAAGGAGTGCATCTAGTCACCGTTAATGATTATCTAGCTCGTCGTGATGCTGGTTGGATGGCAGATATTTATGCTTTCCTAGGACTTAGCGTCGGTGTCCTTACTGGTGGTAATAAGGGTTTTATATATGATCCAGAGACAGTAGATGAATCTCATAGCGATCCTAGATTGCAACCATTTCGCGAAGTCCCCAAAAAAGAAACCTATGCTTGCGATATTGTTTATGGTACCAATAACGAATTTGGTTTCGATTATCTGAGAGACAACATGGCGCCAAATAAAGACGCTATGGTGCAACGGGAATTAAGTTTTGCCATAGTTGATGAAGTTGACTCTATCTTAATCGATGAGGCTAGGACGCCTTTAATTATATCTGCCCCGGCTGATAAGAGCACCGATACCTACCAGCAGTTTGCTACTATTGCCAAACAGCTAAAAGAGGGTGATCACTACAGTGTGGATGAGAAACAGCGGGCAGTTAGTTTAACTGATGATGGAGTCAGTAAAGTTGAACAGATATTAGGGGTTGATAATCTTTATGATCCAGAATTTGTCCAATCTATATTCCACTTAGAACAAGCTCTCAAAGCAAAGGTTTTATTTAAGAAGGATAAAAACTATGTAGTTAGAGACGGCGAAGTGATTATAGTCGATGAGTTTACCGGCAGACTAATGGCCGGTAGACGCTATAGCGAAGGGTTGCATCAAGCTATTGAAGCTAAAGAAGGAGTTAGGGTATTACAGGAATCTGTCACCCTAGCTACTGTCAGTTTCCAGAACTACTTTCGTTTGTATGACAAATTAGCTGGTATGACCGGTACGGCTAAAACTGAGGAAGAAGAGTTTCAAAACATCTACAATCTAGATGTAGCAGAGGTGCCCACCAACCAACCAGCCATCAGAACTGATTTATCAGATAGAATTTACAAAACTGAAGATGCTAAATTCAATGCTATCGTCAAAGACGTGACTGAGAGGCAGGCAAGAGGTCAGCCAGTCTTAATCGGTACAGTTTCAATCGAGAGAAACGAGATTATTTCCGAAAAGCTTAGCAAAGCTGGTATAAACCATGAAGTATTAAATGCTAAGAATAACGAACAAGAAGCCGATATTATTGAGCAGGCTGGCCAGCCAGGAGTTGTCACGTTAGCTACCAACATAGCTGGTCGTGGTACAGATATAGTCTTAGGCGAAGGGGTTGTAGAACAGGGAGGTCTGCATGTTCTAGGTTCTGAAAGACATGAATCGAGAAGAATTGACAACCAGTTGAGAGGTCGTACCGGACGTCAAGGCAATCCTGGCAGTACCCAGTTCTATGTCAGTTTGGAAGATGAAATTATGCGGATTTTTGGCGGTGAGAGAATATCTAATTTGATGGGTTCCTTAGGTGTAGATGAGGATACCCCTATAGAAAACAATATGGTTTCTAAAGCTATAGAAAATGCTCAAAAAAGAGTAGAATCACACAACTACGACATCAGAAAAAACGTGCTGCAGTATGACGATGTTATGAATCGTCACCGTGAAGCTATTTATGCCAGGCGCCGCAACATACTAGAGGAAAAGCCACTTAAAGAAGATATATTAGCTATGGTTGATGGTGAGATTCGTCACGCCATAGAAGTCCATAGTGACGTAGAGGATGAGGAGATTAAGCGACCAGATTTATTTAAATATCTAGGTGGTTTTATCCAAGTTAAGGAATCAGAATTTAAGGACGTTGATGATAATGATCTAGTCGATAAGCTAACAGAAAAGGCCAGGAAACTATATGAAGCCAGAGAGAAAGAGTTTGACGAAGAAATAATGCGCACTATTGAAAGGCATACCTACTTACAAGCTCTTGATAGATTATGGATGGATCATCTAGAAGCTATGGATCACTTGCGCCAAGGTATCCATTTACGCAGTGTCGGTCAGCGCGACCCACTAGTAGAATACAAGAAAGAATCTCATATCATGTTTAACAATCTAGAAGCTAATATTGAGCGAGAAGTAGCTACTACCATATACCGCATGGTGCCCAGGCAACAAACAGCAGAAGAGGCTCAGGAAACGGAGCTAACTAGAGCCGCTGAAAATGCTCAGATATTTAGGAGTAATAATGGTGGTCAAGGCTCTTCACGAGGCAGCGGCACTGTCGCTACAGTTCGTAAGGGCGATAAGGTAGGGCGTAACGATCCTTGTCCGTGCGGTTCGGGGTTGAAATATAAGAAATGCGCTCTAATTAATGCGCCGGAACATAAAGGGTAATTTTTAAATACTATGAGCAAGGTAGCAATCCTAGGATTTGGCATAGAAGGTAAGTCTGCTTATCTCTATTTTAAGTCTTTAGATCATGAGATTACTATCTGTGATAACAATGAGGATTTAGAGTTGCCTGCAGGGGTCAACTCTCAATTAGGAGCTAACTATTTAGATAACTTAGACAAATTTGATTTAATCATCAGATCTCCAGGAGTGTTGCCATATAGTTTTGAGACTAAAACCGAAGTCACTACTGTTATGAATGAGTTTTTAGCTAGAGCTAGAGCCAAAAAGATAATAGGTGTGACTGGCAGTAAGGGTAAAGGCACTACGACAGCTCTTATTGATGAGATACTAAAAACTGCTGATTTAAGCACTTTTCTTGGTGGCAATATCGGCACTCCACCACTAGATTTTATCAATCAAGTTACAGTAGATGATTATGTTGTCTTAGAGATGAGTAATTTACAGCTTTGGGATATTAAACACAGTCCAGATATTGCAGTGCTATTAATGATAACTGCTGATCATATGGATTGGCACAGAGGCAATATGGATGAGTACGTGGCTATTAAAGGTAATATTACTAAATTTCAAGATAGTAATGGCTTACTTATCCATCACCCCAGCAATGAATATGTTTTAAATATAGCTAGAAGTAGTAAAGCTAGAGCCAGGAAGTTTCTGGATGTTCAGTCTGCCTGGGTTGATAAGGGCATGATTATGTATCAGACTAAAGCGATTTGTAGCAGAGATGAAATTAACTTAATCGGTGATCACAATTTAGAGAATGTCTGTGCAGCTATAGCTGCTAGTTGGGATATATTAATGGATGAACTGGGAGATGAGACTAAGACGATAGCAGTGCTAAAAGAAGCTCTCAAAAGCTATCAAGGATTACCTCATAGACTAGAGTTAATAACCCAAAAAGGCGAGATTAGATTCTATGATGATTCTATCGGCACTACTCCCGAAGCTACCATAGCAGCAATTAGAGCTTTTAATGAAGATAAAGCTTTGATTATGGGTGGGTCAGATAAAGGAACAGACTTTGATGAACTAGCTAAAGTTATCGCAGCTGATAAACAGATTAAATCAATATCACTAATTGGCAGTACGACTACTAAGATTAAAAAGTCTTTATTAGCAGCCAGTTATAGTGGTGAGCTTCACGAGGTTGCCGGCAACGCTAATGAGGTGATGCTGAAGGCTGTATATCTAGCCAATTCATCCTTAGCAGGTAAGGGGGTAGTGCTATTAGCGCCAGCCTGTGCTAGCTTTGATTTATTCAAGGACTATCAGGCAAGAGGCGAAGAATTTAAAAACGCTGTAGCCAGTATTTAGACGATGCTTTAGAATGTATAAAACAGCTTAAAAATACCCCCTAGTATTTAATTAGGGGCAGGAGAGGTATTCTTTTCATGAAACACAATATTAAAGAAATAACGCTCAAGAATGGAGCTAAGGGACTACTTATTAATGTGCCAGGAGCTTCGGTAGTGAGAATGTTAGTCGAGTTTCGGGCGGGATTTGATCTAGGCAGTCAAGATAAGTATGAGTTACCTCACGTTACAGAGCATATGATGTTTACTAATAAGGCTTATCCAAAGCCTAGAGCTTTTTCTAGAGAGATTGAAAAGAACGGCGCTATTAATAACGCTTCCACAAGTTCTACTAGCCTAAAGTATTTTTATGAATGTGCTAACTTTGAAGCAGAAAGGATAGCAGATTTGCTATCTATTCAAATAGCTCAACCACTTTTTGACGAGAAAGAACTAAAAACTGAACTAGGTAACGTAGCCGAAGAATTAAGTTCTTATATATCCAACCCAGCTTACGCTAGCGGCTATAACTTAAGGGTTGCTGCTGAAGGGGAGCCCACTTTAGAAACTAGAATAGAGCAACTATCTAGCGTTAAAGCTGAGGATCTATATAGCTATTATGATAAAACTCACTCAGCCGATAATATGCGCTTTATTATTGCAGGTGATCAAGGGTTAGAATCTATATCAAATCAGCTTGCTGAATCCGGCCTAAAATCAGGCAAGAGATTAGATCTGCCAGAGATTCCTACCAAGCATGTAGATAAACCAGTAGTTGAAATTAGGGATATACCGCAAATTTATTACCAGCTCTTTAGCGCTCACAACAAACCTTTGAGTTACAGGCAGTTAGTAGCTGCTAGGATACTATCAGGATTGTTATCCGATGGTTTCAGTTCTACTTTACTAGGTTTAGCTAGAGAGAAGGGTTTGGTGTATGGTATGTACACCGATATAGAGTCAAGTAACTATAACTCTGGATTTATGATGGGTGGCTCCGTATCGCCTAGTAATATCGATGAATATATTGATTTAGTTGTTGATGAGATAAGCAAGGTTCTAAGAGGCGAGGTAGATGCCGACCACTTTGAATCTACTAAGAAGCTATTACTAGGCCAGCGAGCTTTGCAGTATCAGAAACTAAGTAATTTAGTTAGTTATTACGATTCTTACTTTACTATAGGGTATCAGCCATTTAATGAATTTAATAAGCTTATAGAAGAAGTTAGTTTAGAGGAGGCGATCCAGGAGTTTAACAAACTGTTTGCTCAAAAAACCTGGGGGGTTAGCTTCTTAGGTAATATAGATGATAAGCAGGCTGCCAAACACTACAAGAAACTAGCTAGTATCTGGAGATAGAACACAATTTAATTAGCGTAATAAACCCCAGTGATTTATAAAAGTATTCAAATTATTATTTAGGGATAAAATACTTTACTCAAATTATATATTATCCATACTTAGTTTACTTGACAGTATGGTATAAAAATGTTAATGTTTTAATATCTATTCGTAAAGTGTGAGGTGGAGACCAAAGCATTTACGACCCTAGAGGTCTTTGACAAGCTACATATTTGTAAATTATATCTGTTATATTAAGATATTGTTCGCTATTTAGTATATGTAGTTCAAAAGCAGAACACTGTAGGCTATTTAAGGTTGTCTTTAGTGTTCTGCTTTTGGCTTATATGCTAAGAGCAATATTTAAGTGACCGATATGTATTTTTGTATTTTTCCATAACTTTAAATGTTTCTTCTTCTATAGAGGCAAGGAGCAGCACTGTATTGCAAACTATTAATTAGTTTGCGGTATGTTGCTGTTCCTTACCCTGTGGGGGTCCGAGGAAAGGTAGTTAGAAAGCCTAACTACCCTTGATGCATTAACATGCATCACAGCAGACTCCCAGAAGGGGGAGAGACATGACTGTCGAGAACAACACCAGGCCAATCACCAACGCCGAGATGCGTGAGCGGTTCGATCACTTCGAGCAGATTCTTGAGCGCAGGAGTCGGTGGTATCGTTTGCGTAGCTGGTTCAGTACTCGTAATGAGGGTCGAGCCAGGCTCAACAAAACCAGTCTCCGTGAGAGACTGGCAAACAGAGATTCCGTTCAGCTGAACGGCAAGCTGCTTCCATTGGCTGTTAGCGCAGTCCTTGGTTTGCTAGCTGGTTGGATCGCTGTCCGGATCGGTCTGAGTCTTTCCGACCGAGTTGCTGAAATTGCTGGTACCAGCCTTGGCTGGCTGGCTCTTCAGCAGATCGTCATCACGATTTTGGCGATACTCATCGGTATCTACACGTTTCGATGGGTGCTGAACTACTTCAAGGAAGACCAACTCGAGGAATCTAACAACGATTCCTCCTGAAGATCACCAAGGAGGTGACAGCATGAAGCGCATATTGGCGCTAGTCGGGGTGCTGCTGCTAGTTGCAGCCATCCCGCTCGTCACCATCTTTGGTGGTGACGATGAACCCGTCATTGATCAGGCTGAATCCGAAGTGGAGTCAGAGCCTGATCCCGAATCAGAACCCGAACCAGAACCCGAACCAGCATCCGAATCAGGGTGTCTGACGTGGGAATCGGTTGAGGGTAACCACGACAACAACAGGTGGTTTGGTGATGGCATTGCAAGCATTCTAGAAGCACAAACGCGTGAGGATGCTCGTAATGCAGCCGATGAATTCTTGGGGCTGGTTAAGCACCATCCCAACCTACTCGTGGCAACGACTCGTTATTTCCTTGACCGTGAGGTTGAGGCAGTTGAGTTGTTCGATCGAGACGACTGTGCTACAAATGAGGCTGAAGTTCTCGTAGCTGAACTAGAGATAGTTCTGGCCGCGAGTGATATCTCAGTTGATGAAGCACCGTCTGATGGGTACAACTCTGGTGTAGATGAGCATGGAACGGCTGGTGTATCAACTCACCCCGGAATTACTGGTAACCGTCAGGCTATCAAGATTGTGAAGCCTGATGGTACGGTGATTTGGATTATGGGTAGGTGCGGTAACATCGTCGTTACTGAGCCTCCGCCAGATCTACCCGAGGTTCCAACAGATGAACCGCCTCCGAAGGAGGTCAAGGACCCAAGCGAGGATGTTTTGTTGAATCCAGACGTCCCAGATAGGGTTCGAGGTCCATCTGGAGGAAGTGGGTGCGGTGATAAGCCCTGTGAGGTTGATGCTCCTGAAGCTGATCCTGACAGGACGCCGCCGTCAACCGACTCTCCTGAACCACCACCTCCAGAACCTGGCGGCTATGAGCAGCCAGACTCTTCTGATGGTGGAGGTTCTCCTGGCGGTGGAGACGATTCAGTCGTTTCTGAGCCAGATGATGATGCAGATGACAACCCCGAGCAGGATGACTCTAAGGAGCCATCTCCAGGTACGTCATCTGACACTTCCAACGATGCTGATTCAGACGACGCAAAGACGCCTGAGTCAGACGAAACCAATCAGTCAGGAGATCCTGGAATGCCCTAGCGGCTCACCAGCGGTTTCCTATGAGTAATGGAGATACATGGATCATATCGGGTCACTGCGTGCTACTGGGGCAATCTTTTGTTTTAAAGGGCTAACACCTCTTTGATAAAAAACAAAAGACCCCCAGTAGCCGCATTACCCTAAATAGTTTTCAAATATGTAGTTTGTTGAAGTGTAAATCCTAGAGGGAAAGAGCACATTAATAAGCCAAACCTAGAGAAGAGATACATTAAACAATTAGAAACTTTTAGTATTTTAAGTAAATTCCCTATGAAAGGAGAATGATATGAATATAAGAAATATATTAAACTATATCAGCTATGTTCCTAAGTCATTTACAGCTATAGCCGCAGCACTTGTGGTTACTGTAATGCCTATAGCAACTATGGCTGGTTTTGGTCCGGATAGACCAACTTTTAGCATTAACGATCCAGCAGATTACGTAACTTTCAACTCTATTACCGATAATCCAAATTATGGTGATGAGAGATACTTCTTTGATGGTAAGCCTGCTAGTGACACTAGTACAGGCGGCTTCTCTGACCCTATAGAAATAGGTGATTTAGACGATGGTGATGAGCTATTGCTACGTGTATACGTACACAACAACGCCAAAGAAAGTCTAAACGATAGCGGTGAAGGTATTGCCAAGAACACTCATGTTAGAGTAGATCTACCTAACAATACCGATAGATCACTACGTGCTACTGCTAGCATTTCAGCTGATAATGCTAACCCAGGTACGGTATATGACACATTAGACTTTACTAGTGCTAATAGACCATTCAACCTAGATTACGTTGCTGATTCAGCTGTGATTCATACTAATGCTGTGCCAAGCGGTATGAATCTAAGTGATGACATCATCACTTCTAACGGAGCTAAGATAGGATACGATAAACTTAATGGTGAAGTGCCTGGATGCTTTGAATTTACAGGTATAGTAACCTTAAAGGTTAAAGTTAACAAAGCGGACGTAGAAGTCGATAAGTTTGTTCGTAAGCTAGGTGAAACTGAGTGGAAAACTGAAAATAATGCTAAGCCTGGAGACACGCTTGAGTATTTGATACGCATGAAAAACTCAGGTAGCACTACTCTTAAAGATGTCATGGTAGGCGATAATCTACCTAAGTACACTTCATATGTAGAAGGCACCACTATGTTGAAAAACATGAACAACCCTAACGGTATTAGTATCGACAACGATAATATTACCAAGGGAGGTATCAATATAGGTCACTATGAACCTGGATCTGTAGCGTATGTATGGTTCCAGGCCAAAGTCGATCCTGTAGGAGTATTCGATAAGTGTGGAGACTATACTATCCGCAATGTTGGCGTAGTACGTCCTGAGGATATGAATGAGTTCTTCAACACTGCAGATACCAATGTCACTATTAAGTGTGAAGTGACTCCGACAGGTGCACCTCCTGAAGATGTTCCTGAAGATGTTCCAGAAGGCGTTCCAGAAGAATTGCCACAAACTGGTATAGGTGGCATCTTCGGTGGATTGATAGGTAGTGGAGCTCTAGGTATCGGCTTAAGAAGCTGGATAGGTTCCAGAAGGAAGTTTATCGACTCTTTAATGAGTTAATAGATAAAGACTTCTAAAAGACCTAGATCGGCTCTAGGTAAGCACCCCTGTTTTGCAGGGGTGCTTTTAATTTAACTACATCTAGTTAAATATTTAGCAAGAATAGCCCAATAACAGGGTTAGAGATGATATACATGGAATGCATATATTTGACAAAAGCATAAGTAGATAGTATAATATAGAACATTAACCAAGGTGTGAAGGAGTTTACACCACAAGGAGGTTTTAAGAGATGTTAAAGAATCTAAGAATTAAGAACTACATTTTAGTTATAGCTTTGTTTCTAGCTGGTATATTAGGAGTTGTTAGTATAGGTAGCTCTTTTGCAGCTAGTGATAATGATATTGTTTATGGTGGTGTTTCTAATCAAACTGATCTACGCAACAAGTTTAATAATGGCGATGGACACAACTCAGCTGCTAATATCCAAGCCATCTATCGTGAAGCTATTGGCGTAAAGAAATCTACTGAAATGAGCGGTATGAGCTGGGGCTATGTTTACCGTGACGGTAGGGTGGTAGTTGATGGTAAGACGGTAGCCACTAATGCTAAAAGCTCAGGTAGATTAAACTTCCGCAACTCTAAACCATTGGGTGATACCGGTGCTTTCTACCATGATACCGATATTCGCTTCAGTTCAGGCACTAATAAGCTACGTGCACTAATAAAGCTCGATAGTAATGGTAAGTATAAGTTTGCTGTTATAGCTAATTGTGGTAACCCAGTTATTGCTAAACCAGTTCCAGTTCCTGAGCCAGACCCAGAACCTGAGCCAGACCCTGAACCAGAACCAGAACCAGAACCTAAGCCTGAACCTAAGCCACAACCACAAGCTAGCTTCGTGTGCGATAGCTTAAGTATTAATAAGCAACAGGTTAATCCTGGTGATAGAGTTGTCTTTACAGCTAGTTCTAGCAGGAATAACACTAGCCTAGAGGACTACAGCTACCATTTCGGTGACGGTGAGGTTCTAACTACTAGACGTAATATGATTTCATATAGTTACAGCGAGCCAGGTACTTACACAGCTTATGTCATAGTTAATACTGATGCCGGCAGTACTCAGCCAACCAGTATTTGTGAAGTAACCGTGCAGGTATTAGCTGAGGAAATACCAGAAACACCAGAAGAGTCTACATCTGAGCCAAAAGCACCAGAGAAGCTAGAAGAAGCTCCTGAAGAGCTAGCGCAAACAGGTGTTGGTAGTGGTTTACTAGGTCTAATGGGTAGCGGTATTCTAGGTGCTACTGTCCAAGGCTTTAGGATGACCCGCAAAAAGTTTCTAGACACTATATTGGGCTAGTTTAACTTAGCCCAATATAGCTAGGGGCTACCTAAATTGTAGGTATCTAATATATACTGATATCTTAAGTAGTCTTATGCATGAATTAAGTAAAGAACTAGAGATATTATTAGATCGGACTGATCAAGCTATGGATCAGTTGGATATTGCTGCTAAAAAACAAACAGTTGTTGATTTGGAAACAGAAATGGCTAGTCCTGATTTCTGGAATGATTCTGATCTAGCTGCTACAAAGTCCAAAGAACATGCCGATCTCAAAGACCAAGTCAATCAATGGCAAGATCTAAGAGATGATATAGCTGGTGCTATAGAGATGGCTGAACTGGAAGATCATTCATTACTCAAAGATTTAGAGGCGCAACATGAACAGCTTAAAGAGCGCTTCGAGAAGAAGGAGTTTGAAGTTAAGTTATCTGGTAAATATGATAAGAATGACGCTATCATTCATATTCATAGTGGTACTGGCGGTACCGATGCTCAGGACTGGGCGCAGATGTTAGAGAGAATGTATTTAAAGTACGGCGAAAAAACCAATCTTGAATCTGAAGTTATTAGTGAATCAGTTGGAGACGAGGCCGGAATCAAAAGTGCTATCCTGCGTCTAAGCGGTCTATATGCCTATGGGCGTCTGCAGTCCGAGCACGGAGTCCATAGACTAGTCCGCTTATCTCCATTCAATGCTGATAACTTGCGTCAGACTAGCTTTGCTTTGGTGGAAGTTACTCCTGATATATCAGAGCCTAAAGACATAGAGATTGACGAAAAGGACTTACGAGTTGATGTCTACCGTGCCGGTGGTAAAGGTGGCCAGTCAGTCAATACCACTGATTCTGCAGTACGTATTACCCATATACCTACCAATATTACAGTAGCTATTCAGAACGAAAGATCTCAGCTTCAAAACAAAGAAGCTGCCATGAAAGTTTTACGAGCTAGATTAGCTCAGCTGCAGCATGAACAGCACGAAGAGGCAATCAGTAAACTCAAAGGTCCTAGCCATACTCAGCAGTGGGGTCAGCAGATAAGGAACTATGTCTTACACCCCTATACATTAGTGAAAGACACTCGGACAAATTTTGAGACTAACAATGTCGATAGGGTGCTTGATGGTGACTTGGACGATTTTATAGACGCCTACTTAACTTATAATATATCGTCTTAAGGACACTTACTTATACCGCCCCGCCTATGCTAATATGATAGGCGTGATATTACTTGATAGATTATCAAAATCATATGGAAAATCCGTGGCTCTAGAACGGGTAGATTTACATATCCATCCCAAAGAGTTTGTTACGGTAGTAGGCCGTAGTGGAGCTGGCAAATCGACCCTTATAAAGTTACTTATACAAGAAGAAAAACACAGCTCCGGCAAGATTATAGTTGGCGGGGTAGATTACGATAATTTGAAGCGTCGTGATATACCAAAATTGAGGCGTAAAATAGGGGTAGTATTTCAGGACTTTAAGCTACTTAACAATCGCAATATCTATGAAAATGTAGCTTTTGCATTAGAGATTACCGGTACTAGACCTAGTGTCATTAAACATACTGTACCAAAAGTAATTAAACTGGTCGGGCTAGAAGGTAAAGAGAGGAACTTTCCTCATGAGATATCTGGCGGAGAGAAACAGAGGGTAGCTATAGCTAGGGCGATTGTACGCCAACCCAATATATTAATAGCCGATGAACCAACCGGCAACTTAGACCCCAAGCATTCCTGGGATATTATAGAGCTGCTACTAAAGATTAATCGTTATGGTACGACTGTAATTCTAACCACTCACAATCGTGATATTGTTAACGCTCTGCAGAGAAGGGTGGTAACTTTGCGTGACGGTAAAGTAGCTAACGATGAAGAAAGAGGTAGTTATGAAGTATAGGGGAGAGATTAAGCTATGCTAAAGACCCTGCTTAGAAAATTACTAATGCTCTGGAGGGTGATTACCTCAGGTACACGTAACTTCTTTCGTAACGCCTGGTTAAGCGTAGCGGCTACTACTGTCATGGTGATCACTCTCACTATTATATTAGGGGCCGTAGTTTTGAACATGGCTTTAGGAGATACTCTGGATAAGATTACTGAGTCGATCGATATAGCCATATTTTTTAATGACGATGCGCCGATGAGTATGGTTAATCAACTACAAAACGACTTAGAAGAGTTAGATAATGTTACCGGAACAGAGTATATATCTAAAGATGACGCTCTAAGACAGTATCGACTAGACAATATTGACAACCAAGATGTATTAGATGCTGTCACTGAAGGGGACAATCCACTGCCTACCAGTTTAGAGGTGCAGGTTCAAGACTTACAGCTGATCGATGAAATTATCATGCTCACTCAGGAGGATCAATACTTAACTATTATTGAAGATACTTCATTAGGAGAAGATAGACGCAGAACTATAGAGAGGATAGCTGATACTAGGCAGTTCTTAATTACTGCCGGCATAGCTGCCAGTCTGATATTTGCTAGCGTATCAGTATTAATTATCTTCAACACTATTCGTATGGCTATATTCGCTAGAGGGGATGAGATTAGTATTATGCGTTTAGTCGGTGCCACTAATGGATTTATTAGAGGGCCGTTCTTATTCGAAGCCATACTAGATGGATTAATCGCTGCTAGTATTAGTTTGGGGCTGGTTTACTTACTATTATTTAGGGGAGCTACCAGAATAGTTAATGACTTTATTAGTTTTGATGCTACCATTGCGTTCTTTAGCGATCAGTGGCTGCTAGTAGTGCTAGCTACCTTAGCAGCTGGAGCATTGATAGGTGTTATCTCCTCGATGATGGCCATGGTTAGGTATCTAAAGCTATAGCTTTAAGGGGCTTATAAAAAGCATACAAAGTTAGGCAGTTGTTTGTATTAGTGCTTATGCTATAATCTATGGCCTAGCCTTTACTAATTTGAATAAGTTTTTTAAACATAACCTAAGCTGGTTTATTTAGCGTAACAACTATTGATTTGTTAGCAATAATTTGGTAATATCTTGGAGTAATGTACTAATGTTAATTAGTAAATATATGAAAACAAAAACTATCAAACTCAAAAGTATTATTTCTATTGTGGCAATTTTCGCCCTACTTATAGGGTTTTATTCTGATGTGTTTGCGCAGAATCTGAGTAATATACATAGGCAAATAGAATCTGTTAATAGAGAAATTAGCCAATCAGAGAGTCGCATAGAAGAATTAAGGCGGAGAGAGAATACGCTACAAAATCGGTTAGCTGTATTAGATGCCGAAGCCAGACAATTAGAGCAAGAGATAAGTCGTACCAAAACAGAAATAACTAAAACTCGAGCAGAGATTACAGAAAAAGAAAAGGAACTAGCTCGCACCAAAGAAATGATTCAAGAGAGTGCCAAGACTCTATACAAGCAGGGCGACCCATCGACAATAGAGATATTATTCTCTAGCGAAAACTTTACCGACTTTATTAATAAGCGAGAATATCTGGATAGGGTTAAAACTAGCTTGAATGAGGCAGCTAAGGAGGCAGTATTGCTTAAAGGAGAGTTGGAAGAAAAAGAGACAGAACTTAACTTTAAGTCTCGTGAGCTCAGTGGACAACGAGTACAATTAACTAGTCGACAAGAAGAACAAAAACGACTAATAGAAGAAACACAAGGAGAAGAATCTCGCTATCAAGAGATTGTAGAGAATCAACGCGGAGAGCTGCAAAGACTTGAAGAGGAGCAAAGGCGAGCATATGATCGGTTCTTAAATAATTTCAATCCAGAGACTCGCCCTGGAGATCCCAGTAGGGGTAGCTATCCAGACAAATGGCACAATGCACCTATAAATTCTATGGCGGATGATTGGGGTATGTTTAACAGACAATGTACAAGCTATGCTGCTTGGAGAGTAGCTAACGATGGCAAATTTATGCCTAGGTGGGGTAATATACACCCATTTCCGAGAGGTAATGCTCGTTACTGGCCAACACATGCCATTAGCGACGATATACCAGTAAATAATACTCCAAAGATTGGAGCAATAGCAGTTTGGGGACCAAATCAGTTTGGTATGAGTAGTATGGGTCACCTAGCTTATGTAGAACAAGTTAATGGTGACGGCTCCATCTGGGTGAGTCAGTATAATGTTATAGCTGGTCAATATAATGAAATGAGAGTTCCTAGTTCGCAGGCACCTAATCTAAGATATATTCATTTTTAGGTTGTTGGCCTAATTATATTTAAGCAACACATCCATAACGCTCATGCTACAATAGTTGCTAGTGGAAGAGAGATTAAACCAACTAGACGATAGAGATTCAAATAGAGGCAAGAAGCCAGGCTTTGGTTTAGCCTCAGTTATCGCTATAGCAGTACTTGTAGGGTCTTTAGGCTTTGTACTGGGTACGAATGTTGATCAGCTTGGTATAAGCAGGCAATACGAAACTCAGAATGAGGATTTACCAGAGAGCCTAGACTATAGCTCTATAGATAGACTATATGACTTGTTGCGTGAAAACTATGCTGGTGACTTAAGTCTAGAAGATCTAATGCTAGGACTGAAGCAGGGCTTAATTAATGCTACTGGCGATCCTTTTACGGAATATTTAACGGCCGAAGAAGCTAAGGAGTTTCATAATAGCTTGAACGGTGAATTTAGTGGTGTAGGCATAGAGATAGGCATTAGAGATGACCGTTTAGTAGTAATTGCTCCTATAGCAGACACACCGGCTGATAAGGCGGGTCTAAGAGCAGGAGACGCTATAGTAGCTATTGGTGAGGAAGATGCTACTGATATGGGCTTACAAACAGCCGTAAGTAAAATTAGGGGTGAAGATGGTACTGAGGTGACTTTAACTATCAGTCGAGAAGGTGAAGAGCTGCAAGATATAACAATAACCAGGGGTTTGATAGAGGTTCCTAGTGTAGATTCAGAGGTGTTAGCCAGTAATATCGGCTATATTAAGCTAAGTAGGTTTGGTAGCGATACTGCCAGTGACTTCCGTAAGGCGGCTCAAGAGCTAGTAGATCAAGGAGCTAGCAGTATAGTTCTAGATATGCGCAATAACCCAGGGGGATACTTTGATGCAGCTATCGGTGTAGCTAGTGAGTTCCTTGAGACCGGTGAGGCAGTAGTAGAGGAGCGTCGCGGCGATGAAGTCATAGCTACTGAAAGAGCCAGAAATAGCGGTAGCCTCATAGGATTACCGGTAATAGTGCTAGTCAATGGTGGTTCAGCTAGCTCTAGTGAGATTGTCTCTGGAGCTCTGGGCGATCATGAAGTAGCAACTATTGTTGGTGAGCAAACTTTTGGTAAGGGTAGTGTCCAGCAACTTATAGAGGTTGGGGATGGTAGTAGTCTAAGAGTTACTATAGCTAACTGGTATACTCCCTCAGGTCTTAATATTAGCGATTCTGGTGTTACACCAGATGAGGTAGTAGAGATGAGCCAAGAAGATTTTGAATCTGGATTAGACCCCCAGCTTGATAGAGCTATAGAAATACTTGAGTAATTAATATTTAACTAGTTTTATGACAAACTTATTGTTAATATAGGGGCATAGAAATACAAGGAGTGGTGTTAAGTTTTGGCTAACAAAGATACGAAATACATATTCGTAACAGGTGGAGTGTTGTCTGGAGTAGGCAAAGGTATTACGGCTGCGTCTTTAGGTAAGATACTAAAGAGTCGGGGCTTGAGTGTTAATATCCAAAAATGTGATCCATATTTAAATACCGATGCTGGTACTCTAAACCCCGCTGAGCACGGTGAGGTATTTGTAACAGGTGATGGTGCGGAGACAGATCTAGACCTAGGTCACTACGAGAGATTTCTCGATCAAGAGTTAAATAAATATAGCTCACTAATGAGCGGTAGAATTTTAAGCAGAGTCATTAAAGCCGAGAGAGCTGGTGAGTATTTAGGCAAGACGGTTCAGATTATCCCCCATATTACTGATGCTATACAAGATGAGATAGCTAGATCAGCTAGTGGATATGATGTTCACATAGTAGAGATTGGCGGTACGGTAGGAGATTATGAGAGTTTAAGTTTCCTAGAAGCTATTCGTGAATTCAAACAACGTGCAGGGGTAGATAATGTAGCTTATGTACATGTGGTCTATATGCCTTACCTAGAAGCTAGCAAGGAAGTTAAGACTAAGCCAGCTCAAAGTGCTGTTAGGACTCTACGTGGGTATGGTATTAGCCCCGATATATTAGTAGCCAGAACAGAAAGGGAAGTTAACAGCAATATCTTAGATAAGCTCAGCATGTTTGCTGATGTGCCTAAAGAAGGTATATGCATAGCTCCAACTGTAGATAGTGTTTATGAAGTTCCTCTCATAATGAGCGATATAGCTAATTATGCTATAGACAAACTATCCCTGAAGGTAGGAAAAGAAGATCTCAAATCCTGGGAAAAGCTAGTTGCCACTGCTAAGAATCAAGATTTACCTAAAGTAAAAGTCGGCGTAGTGGCTAAGTATATGGATCATGAAGACACCTATATGAGCGTCTTTGAGGCTATTAAGGCAGCAGCTTGGCATTATGACCTGCAACCAGAAATTATCTGGATTGATGCCGAAAAAGCCGCCGAGAAACTACCAGTTGAAGAACTAGAAGAGTTAGATGGTCTTATAGTACCCGGTGGTTTTGGTAGTCGTGGGGTAGAGGGAAAAATTAAAGTTGCTGCTTGGGCCAAAGAGAATAACAAGCCATACTTGGGTCTTTGTTTGGGTATGCAGGTAGCTGCTATCGTGATAGCTCGTGAGGCTATAGATCAATCAGCTAACTCTACAGAATTTGATAACAATACATCCTGTCCGGTTATTAGTCTAATGGCTGATCAGGAAGAAGTAGTAGATTTCGGTGGTACCATGAGACTAGGTAATTGGGAGTGTAGTTTGCAGAAAGGGTCTCTAGCTAGATCTCTGTATGGTCAAGATACCATCTTTGAGCGTCATAGGCATCGTTATGAATTTAATAACACCTATAGAGACCAGCTAGCAGAGGCTGGGGTAGTCTTTTCCGGCTTATCACCAGATGGCAAATTAGTCGAAGTTATGGAGCTCAAAAACCACCCATTCTTTATAGCTAGTCAATTCCACCCAGAATTCTCATCAAGACCCGGTAATCCCAATCCGCTATTTAAGGGCTTTATTCAGGCAGCCAGTAAACAGGCCAATAACTGAAGCCTCTTGCGCTAAAGAGTTTTAAGCGCTAGGATTAAATGAAGATGGATATAGCAGGACCCCAAAAAACCAAAAAGAAGATTCTACTAGTAGAAGACGATACTGGCCTGGCTTCTGTATATCAGGCTAGATTAGAGGCTGAAGGCTTTGAAGTTTATCATTGTGATAATGGTGAATCAGCTTTGAGTGACGCTATTAAATACCAGCCAGATTTAATATTGCTAGATGTTATGATGCCTAAAATCAGCGGCTTTGATGTGTTAGATATACTGCACAATACCCCAGAGACTAGTGGCATCAAGATAGTTATGTTAACGGCTCTTTCTCAGGATAGTGATAAAGAGCGCGCTGAGGAACTAGGGGCTGATGATTACCTAGTTAAGTCTCAGGTAGTTATAGCTGATGTCATATCGCGTATTAAACACCATTTAGGGATGAGTTAAGCAAAAACTTTCTATAGTTAGTCCAAAGCAATATTTACTTGACATTATGTAAAGCTTATGCTAATGTTATATCTATAAATAAGCTACAAAAACAAAAAATAAATAAGGATAATAAAAAATGACAGAATTCAAACCAAAAGGCACAGAGTTAAGCGATACAGAGCAAGCAGCCATGGATCAACTCAAGAGTTTAGCTGAGGGTGCAGGCTCTAGTTTCGAAGGTGATGAATCTGTTATCAATGAAGCCATACAGGATGCTCAAGGGGAAGACCACACTGCTAATTTATGGGAACTAGCTGAGTCTAAACAAAGACCAGTCTCTACTGAGCAAGATAGAAAAATAGCAGAGCTAGATGCCCGTTCAGAGTTAATAGATAAAACGGATGAGGAACTAGGTAAACTAGCAGCTAGAGTTAGAGCAGTCACTGAAGAAGGCGGCAGTATGATTCAAGCAGCTGCAGAAGCTGAACAAAGCGCTAAGCCGAGAACGAAGCGCTAAGCCGACCGAAATCATTTCAGATCAGTCAGAGAGCGATCAACTGGTTACAGCTGATGACGTATCTAAATAAAAAGCTGAATAAATACAGGCCAACAAGCTAGCCTAAAAAGAGCTTACTAAACTATCTTAACCATAGTACGTGGTACTTTTTGTCCGCTGAAACGTATTTTTCTAGTTTTGACGAAATCTACTTTACCGTCCTGAGTAGCGTAGATAGTGTGATCTCGTCCATAAGCTGTGCCTGGTCCGGCTATTTTACTGCTGCCTCTTTGGCGCACTAAAACAGCGCCAGATTTTACTTCTTGACCAGCAAATAACTTAACCCCCAGCCGTTGACCGGGAGAATCCTTTAGATTAGAGGCTGAACCGCCTGATTTAGTCTTACTCATTTTACCTTGTCTCCAAAAGTATTATATATCTACCGACGAACTGATTGTCTCTACGATAAAGCAAGCCAGTGTCGGAATTGTTTAACAGTAGCCGATTATAGCCAAGCTCCTCTATATTGTCAATTATGTCTGGCAATATAGTATTGTCGTTGTTTTTCCAGGCCGGTAAGGCTAGACAAGCTCGAGAGCCTTTAGGTAGTTGAGGTTGTAAGTTTTTAAGAGTGGATTTCATGAGTTCTGATGATTGACTAGCTAGTTCTAATAACTTATTTTTATCAGTTTCCTTATTGATTATAGGGCCCAAGTAGCCTTCACTGACAATAGTGTCTACTCCTTCTGGTAGCTGCAAATTTCTAGCATCAGCTACTTCTAAATATTTAGGTTGCGATGTATTAAATTCCTTACTTAACCAACCAAGGTTTTCTCTAGAGCAATTAACCATCTTATCTGATATATCCGAGCCCCCCACGTCTTTATTCATTAGCAGTGCTTCTTGCAAGATAACTCCGCTGCCGCAGAATGGATCAAATATAAAATTATTATCATTACCGGTGATATTGATCATGATTTGAGCTAATTTAGGCGGCAACATGCCGGTTTGCATATCTCTACAAGGCCTGCCGATGTCTCTATGTGTGTATTTATCAATATCTTGCACCCAAGTAGTTTTAGCAACTACAGTGCTTGAGTCGCCGATACTTATTAAGAGCTCATAACCACTGCCAATTAAATTATTATGTATGACTTGAGCTGAGGATAGTTCCTGATTTTTAGCTAGTATAATCCGAGGTTTCAAGCCGTTATTTCTAAGATGTTTTTTGAAAGTTAATGATATTTGCTGATAGTTATCTATGCTTTTGCCATAGAAACTAAGTCCAATATTGAACTTAGTTGCCTTTAGGTTAAGATCCTCTGCTGCTTTTTGATATAGATAATCTGCAATTGCATTGATATCTGCAGTGTTTAAAGTGGTGATTATTTCACCAATCTTACTAGTTCCTCCTAGATGGGGGTATATAGAGCCAGTAAATACAGCACTTTGAGTAGAATGTCTGCTGGTATCAGGATAGATAGCGCCAAGCTCGGCTAGTGATAATTTAGGATTAACTCCTAATGTAGCTAGATATTTCATCAAGCTTAATACTAGCACATGAGTTTATCTAGGTTAGGTTTGAATTATCTGTCTTTAAATCTAACCTAGATTAACTTAACCTATAACCCAAAACGTCTGCATCTTTGTTGTATAATGAAGAGCAAGCTATGAACACGAGAAGGGTTTTAGTATTAGTAGGAGTGGTGGGCATTAGCCTTTTTGTCTATCTATTTTGGACGGATTTAGTAGAGGCAACCCGCATAATAAGAGGCGTGCAGTGGCAGTATATCCTAGTGGCAGTACCGATTATATTCTTAGTCTACCTGCTGTATTCAGCCTTTTATCTATCCATCCTAAAGACATTAGATGCCTCGTTGGTTTCTATTTGGCGACTTTATGGGTTATCGCTAGCTTCGGCATTTGTTAATGCGATACTGCCTTCAGCTGGAGCATCTGGAGTTTCTTTTCTAGCAGCGGCACTCAAGAGAGATGGAGTTAGTAGTGGTCAAACTAGCTTTATGCAAATTGCTAGATATATGGCTATTTATACGTCTTACACACTGCTTTTAGTAGTAGCTATTATTAGCTTATATATGGGTGATATTGGTAGATTAGCTACTATTATAGCTATAGCTATAGCTATCAATATTATTATAGTTACTATCTTAGGTATATATATTTTATATAACAAGCGAGCCTTCAACTGGTTCTTTAGGAAGCTAAGTAAATTAATTGACTCTATAGCTAGACGTCTTAGAAAGGGCAAAGATTTAATTGGTATCGATAGAATGGAAAGACTTTTAAACAGTTTTCATGACAGTGCCAGTGAGGCTATCAATCAAAAAATCTACCTTAAACAACCATTCTGGCTAGCTTTTGGTGTCAACCTTATAGAAGTCAGTCTCTTGTATTTAGTTTTTGTAGCTCTAGGCAGTCCGGTCAGCTTCGGAGTAGTTATCATCGCCTTTGCTGTAGCTAATGGCGCCGGCATAGTTACTGTTATACCAGGGGATGTAGGAATTTATGAGATAGCCATGGTGACTATATTGAGTATTTCCGGAGTTCCTCTAGCAGTCGGTATATCTGCTACCCTAGTGTATAGGGTATTACATAAAGGATTAGTATTACCGTTTGGATTCTATTTCTACAACAGATACTTAAGAGAGATTACTTAAATAAGGAGATTGATAACAGAAATTTTATGCAGCCAGTACTTAGCGTATCCGAACTAGTTGAAGTTATTAATAACACCCTAGAGGCGACGTTGCCTCAGGTGGTTGTAGAAGGGGAGGTGGCTGGGTATAAGGAGTGGAATTCTCGTTTGGCATTTTTTGATCTTAAAGACGAAGACTCAGTCATTAACTGTATGATCCCGCTAGGGCGTATATCTTCACCTATAGAAGATGGTATGAGAATTAAAGTCTATGCCGATCTTAAGTTAACTAAAAAAGGTCGCTTTAGTCTTAACGTGGTGCGTTTAGAACCGGTCGGTAAAGGAGCTATCAAGAAAGCTTTTGAGTTATTAAAGAGCAAGCTAGAAAAAGAAGGCTTACTAGCTGATGAGCGCAAAAGACCTACTCCAGAGTACCCAGGTAGAGTAGGAGTGATTACTTCATTGGAATCAGCAGCTTATCAAGATTTTTTGAAAATCATTAATGCTCGTTGGGTTGGTATGGAAGTACTTAGTTATCACGTCCAGGTTCAGGGTGATGTGGCTGAGGATCAGATTATTAAAGCTATAGATTACTTCAACCAAATGGCCAGCCCGGTTGATATATTAGTATTAATTAGGGGTGGTGGTAGCCAAGAAGACCTCTTAGTTTTTAATAGCGAACTAGTGGCTAGGGCAGTGGCTGGTAGTCGCTCGGCGACAGTTGTAGGTATAGGGCATGAAGTGGACATATCTTTAGCGGAGTTGGTAGCTGATATCAGGGCCGCTACTCCAACTGATGCAGCTAGATTAATTACTCCTGATAAAGATCATTTAGTAGCTAAGCTAGAGGAAATCGATAAAACTCTAGCTAAGTCTAGTCTTAATCTTATCGCTAGCCTAAAAGACCAACTTGATAACTACCTAGAAATATTAGAGTCTAAACAACAAAGATTGCTTGGTGATTTATTGGATAAATTAGAATCTATGGCTAAGAGACTTATGAGCATGAATCCTGAAGTTATTCTGCGTCGTGGGTACGCTATATTGCGTAAGGAGGATATGATTATTCGCTCAATTGGTGAGATATCAGTAGGGGATAAGCTCATGCTACAATTGAGTGCAGGTAGCGTAGAAACAGAGGTATTAAATGTCAAAAAGCACTAAAACATTTCAGCAACAACTAGAGGAGTTAGAAGCTATCATAGAGTGGTTTGACTCTGAAGATGTCGATATAGATGAGGCAGTAACTAAGTTTGAACAAGGCACCAAACTCATAAATGACCTAAAAAAGCACTTAAGCGAGGTAGAGAATAAGGTGACAGAAGTTAAGAATAAGAGCACTACATCAAAAGATTAACTACTGAGGTCAATCTTGCTAATTCGTTGCAGCTAATTTAATATAATGCTTATGGCATTAGAAGAATCACACAACACTTCCGCTATTGTTATAGGAGTGCTTACTTTTACGACAGTTGCTTTCCTAGGCCTATCTATATGGGCAATATATAACTATCATCAAGAGCGAACTACCATTAATGAGCAGATAGATGAAGCGGTAGCTGAGGCTAGGGCTGATCAGACAGAGATAGAAAGAGCTCAGTTTGAAGAAGAGTTGCAGAATCCATATAGAACCTATTCGGCTCCTAGTGTGTTTGGCGATATCAACTTAGAAGTTCCTAAGAACTGGAATATATATTCTGAAGATGATACATCTGGTAGTGTCCAAATAGACCTCTACATACACCCTGATATGGTTAGAAATAATAGTCGTGACACTAATGACCCTTATGCATTTAGGATGGAGCTTAGAGATGAACTATACAACACCTCAATTAGAGGCTTCCAAAGAGATGTAGATAGAGGAGATTTACGTTCTAATACTGTAGAAGTTTCAGGAGTTGAAGGCTTAAGGTTTGAGGGCCAGATCACTAGAGACCAGACCGGTCATTTAGTGGCTTTACCATTTAGAGACAAAACTATCTGGATGTGGACTGAAGGGTCTAAGTATATGGATCAGTTTGACAAGATTTTAGAGCTAGCCGAGCTAGGTAGATAGCAACTGTATTAACCCTCCAAAATATACTAGAGAGTCTCAAAGAGAAAGAGGGTGTAATGTCACCATCCTTAATAGCTTAAGCTTTGGCTTTGTCTGCTTAGGCTATAGAATATATATAGGATGGTGAAACAAAAGATTAAGCAAGTAATAAAGCAGCATAAAGACGATAATGACTTAGAACTCATTGCAGCTACTGTCCATGAATTAAAAAGCCCTTTAACTCTGATACATGGTATGAGTTCGATGTTGGAAACTGAAAGCTATGGTGAGCTCAATATTAAACAAAAAGAGCAAGTACGTCATATATCCAAAGCCTCTAAGAGGCTAGGTTTTTTGATAGAAAGCTTAATTCATATAGAAAAGCTACCTAGCTCACAGCGACTGCAGCCAGTGCAGCTGCAAAGTGAATTGCAATCAGTTATAGAGACTCACGAGGATAAGATAGGTGAGAAAGATTTAACTATTAAATACACCCCCAAGAAGCTGCCTCCAGTGCTAGCTGATCCCAGCAGTGTCTACCAGCTTTTAATGCACATTGTTAGTTCATCAATTAAATATGCTCCAGTAGGTAGTAGTATAGATATATCAACAAAACTTACCGGTGAATTTGTAGCTATGCGGGTGAAAGATAGCGGAGGAGCAATCCTACCCAAAGAGGCCAGTAGTATCAGATCAAGGTTCGGCAAACATAGACAGCCGATTAGGTCCAGATCTGACTCGTCGGGCCTTAGTCTATACATTATTCAATCAATTGTAGAATTTTATGGAGGGCTTTTAAGTGTATCTAGCTTATCCGGTGGCTCTTCAATAACCGTTAAATTACCTATTAGCAACCAATTAGACCTATTTGAAGAATAGATGCTATATTTAGTTAAGAAATAAGGAGAATCAAAAGCAACATGAGAATATTATTTGTAGAAGATGATGTAGAGATAGGTACTATGTATGCTACTCAGTTAGTTATGGAAGAGAACGATGTCGTGCATGCTCGCAGTGCTCAGGAAGCCCTGGATATTCTAGATGAGTATGAGTTTGATCTAATAGTCTTAGATATACTGCTTCCTGGCAGTAACGGTATAGCGGTCTTACAAGAGCTTAGGAGTTACCGCGACTGGAGGCAGATACCGGTTATAGTCTTAAGTAACGTTAACCCCGAAGACTTAGAGGTGAGTGAGCAGCACTTGAAAGATTTAGGTATTAGAGAGTATTTAGTTAAGATGGATACTACGCCGCAGAATCTAGCCGCCGCAGTAGCTGCCTTTGCTTAAATAGTGGCTTAAAGAGAAGAAAGAAGATATATCAAGCAATGAGCTCAAGCTATAAAACTAATGGTATTATCCTAAGTAGACGCGATTACTTAGAAGCTGATCGAATCTATACCATTATCACTCCTGGGCAGAAAGTGTCTGCAATTGCTAAAGGCATTAGAAAAAGTAACGCCAAATTAGCTTCTCATTTAGATCTATTTGCTGAAATAGAGTTGATGTTTGTCAGGGGTAAAAGCCTAGATATTATAACTTCTGCTAGAACCATTACTCATGTAGATATATCTGATGATTACGATAAGTTACAGGTGGGATTTTTGTTTTTAGAGATGGTCAATAAGCTAACTGATACTGAAGATATTGGCGGAGTCTATGACTTATTAGCCTCCCATATTCAATTGTTAGAAGAACTGCCTTTATCGGTATGTGAACTAGGCTTTAAGCTCAAGCTACTAGCTGAGCTTGGGCATAAACCAGATATGATGACTCCCGAGGGTATTTTAGGAGGTAATTTAGGGTTAGATATCGAGCATGGTAAGTTAGTTGATGTTAATTCACCTCTGGCTAATAGGCTAGACTCTGATCATATAAAGTTGTGGCGTTTATTACTAGATAAGCCAACTAGGCAAGTTGCTAGGGTCGGTGGAGCTATCACAGCAGCTGAAAAAAGCATGGCAGTTTGTGATCAGTTCATCAAACAACAATTCGGAGTGAATTTTAGGGCCAAGAATTAGAACGCATGAATCTGTTATACTAACTATTAATGACCAAGAAGAAAACTGATGCTAGTTTAGAAACCTTAACGTCTTTAGCTAAAAGACGCGGCTTTATATATCAAGGTAGTGATATATATGGTGGTTTAGCCGGTACCTGGGATTATGGGCCATTGGGTGTACAACTCAAGCGTAATATGGCTAATTTATGGTGGCAGATGTTTGTTGAGAGTAGGGAAGATGTTTACGGTCTAGATTCGGCAGTATTAATGAGTCAGAAGGTTTGGGAAGCTAGTGGTCATACTGGAGCGGGGTTTGCTGATTTATTAGTTGAAGACGTAGTTACTAAACAGCGCTACAGAGCTGATCATTTACTAGAGGATAACGGCATAGAAGACGCCGAATCTATGAGCCTAGAAGAGGTCAATAAGGCGATAAAAGATCAGGGGATTAAGAGCCCCGATGGTAATGACTTAAGTGAAGCTAGACAGTTTAATCTGATGTTTGAGACATCAATAGGTGCTACTTCTGATGACGTGAATAAGATCTACTTGCGTCCCGAGACTGCCCAGGGTATGTTTGTGAATTTCAAGAATGTTGTTGATAGTATTTATCCGGACTTGCCATTTGGTCTAGCTCAAATTGGCAAGGCTTTTCGTAATGAAATTAGCCCCCGGGAGTTTATATTTAGAACCCGCGAATTTGAAATTATGGAGCTGGAATACTTTATATTGGAGAAGGACTGGGAGAAATATTTCGAAAACTGGCGCCTGGATTTCTATAACTGGTGTGAGGCTATAGGCCTAGATAAGCAGCGTATTCATGAAGTTGAAGTGCCAGAAGCTGATAGAGCTCACTACTCAAAGCGGACTATAGATTTTGAATATGAGTTTGATTTTGGAGTTAAAGAGATAGCAGCTGTAGCTTATAGAACTGACTTTGATTTAAGTAATCATATGAGTCAATCAGGAGCTAACCTGCACTACCCGATTAAGGGAACTAATGAAAAGGTTACACCGCACGTGATTGAGCCTACCTGGGGACTTGATCGTAACTTGCTAGCTGTACTAGCTGCTAGTTACTGTGAGGATGAGCAGGGTGGAGACAAGCGCTCTTTTCTTAAATTACCTAGCAATCTAGCTCCTATTAAAGTAGCTGTATTCCCATTACTCAAGAACAAGTCGGAACTAGTTGACAAAGCCAAACAAGTACATGAGCTGCTCCATAATCACTTTGGCTCAGTAGTTATAGATGATAACGGTAATATCGGTAAGCGGTATCGTCGCCAGGATGAGATAGGCACACCTTATTGTGTAACTATTGATTTCGACACCCTAGAGGATGGCACAGTTACTCTAAGGGATAGAGATAGTACAGAGCAGGTGCGAGTAAATGTCGATAAATTAATAGAAAAAATTGATATCTAGATTTTAAAAGAGAGGATAAATATGCCCAAACTAAACCAACAAAACCAACAAAATAATCAAAAAACACCAGCTAATAACTATGCCTTCATAGATGGTCAAAATCTTAATATGGGAGTGCAATCTCTAGGCTGGAAACTAGACTACAAGAAGTTTCGAGACTACTTGCAAAACAAGCTTGGCGTCTCAAGAGCCTATATGTTTATAGGGTTCTTAGAGGAGCAGCAAGCTCTATACAATGCTTTGCAAGAAGCAGGCTTTATCCTGGTATTTAAACCATTAATTCGCCACGGAGGCGATAGTGAGATCAAGGGCAATGTCGATGCCGAGTTAGTATTGCAAACCATGATAGATATAGACAGATATGATCAGGCGGTAATCGTTACTGGAGACGGTGATTTCGCTGGGCTGATTAGGCATTTAATGAGCATTAATAAGCTTAGTCAGATTATTATCCCCAATAAAGACAAATACTCTTCACTGTTTGATAGATTAGAAGAGTTTGATAATAAACACGCTACCTATATGAGTGATATACGCAAATCAGTAGAGTATCCAAGTAGGAGAAGAAACTACAAAAAATCTCAAAAATCTTCTAGCAATTGATATACTAAAAAAGCCTAAGGAGAAAAAATATTATGACAGACACTCAAAAACTATATAGGATTCCTGAAGAGGGCGTTATAGCTGGTGTTTGTGCGGGTCTAGCTGATTATTTTGATATAGATGTTACTCTCATCAGAGTAATCTTTGTGGTGCTGACTTTCGCTGGTGCCGGTTTCGGAGTCTTACTCTATATATTACTAGCCATACTAACACCAACTAAAGGGTCAAAGGGTGCAGCCGAATTCGCAAGTAGTGAGGATTTTCAAGATGGCAAGGATTCCTTACGTGAGACAGGTGAGAACCTGCAAAAAACAGCAGCCGATATTAAGGAAAATCTATCTGGTAGCAAAATTAAACTACGCAACTACCTAGGTATTGGGTTAGTGCTATTTGGTATATGGTTACTATTAGAACAGTTCATGCCAGATCTATTTATTGTCGACTGGAATTATGTCTGGCCAGTGTTTTTAGTATTGCTAGGACTAATGATACTATCGAAGCGTAAGTAACTTAGGAATAAGAGTAAGTAAACAGAAGGAAAGTAGAGTAGGTAAATATATGGATGAACAAAATCAAAATCAGAAACCACAAGCAAGCTTTATGGCTAAAGTAGCTGGTTTCATACTAAATATAAGAGTAGGTAAGTTGTTTTGGGGTGGATTGCTGCTAATCATTGGATTATTAGCCTTGCTCAATAATTTCGGTATAGTAGAGGCTCGTTTCGGTAACTTATGGCGTTTATGGCCGCTAATTATAGTGGCAGTAGGATTATCGGTACTATCTCTGAAAGGATTAGTTAGTCGGCTAATTACAATCCTATTCGTACTAGCCGCGTTAGCTGGCGTACTGATTATGAGTATTAGTGATGCCCAGACTAGAGAAGATAAGTTGACTTATGCATCAGTTGAAGTATTTGAGGACGTTACAAACGCTACAGTGTCTTTTAGCGGTGGGGCTGGCCCGATAAATATTACTAGCCAGCCCCAAGGCAATTTGGTAGAAGCTAGCTTAGATAGTAATTTTGCTGAGCTAGAATATGCTGCTTCTCGAGACAACACAATTCAATTAGTAGATCTTAAAGCTAGAGGATCTGAGCGTTGGTGGCTAGGGGACTTTAGTAGTGAGTTTGATATGCGCCTACTAGAAGGTATGCCGATTAACTTAACCCTAGATGTCGGGGCTACTAATATATCAGCAGATTTTAGTGAACTAGTATTGGAGGATCTAAGGATTAACGCCGGGGCTAGTTCTTTGGATTTACGGTTTAGTGATATTGTAGACCTACTTAATGTCAGTCTAAATGTCGGCGCTAGCTCTATGGATATTTATGTACCAGAGGAGGCGGGTCTAAGGGTATCTATTTCTAGTAGTTTAAGCGAGTTTAAATTACCAGATAGTTTAGTAGAGGTAAGCGATGGGGTATATGAGAGCCGTGGATATACTAATGCAGTAAAAAAGATTAATATTTCTGGCAGTACAGGGGTTTCGAGTCTAAATATTGAGTATTATTAACCCATGCAATCAGGCTCTACATAATATATGATTTGCAATTTAATAGCCCTTGTTGCTAATATAAACGTAAGTTAAAAATTTAAGGATAAACAATGTCAGTTATAAAAGTAGTCGGTCTACAACACCCAAATGCTAGTGAACCACAGATTACTATGGGTGCTGATGGCAGTGTTAATATTGAGGGTTTAGATAGTGTAGGTGGTGTTCATGCTACCTTTACTGACTGGTCAAAATATTATGATGATAACAAACCAGCAATTGATTTTGGCACCCTAAGTCAAAACGTAGATTTTTCTAGTGAATACTTTCCTGCCAACAAGATAGATTTCGCCATAGGAACTGCTCAAACAGACTTCGGCGTATTTTAGAGACTTAAAAGTTCTCTTCTCAAATAGTTTTTAGTAGTTCTTAAGAAAATATTTAGCATCTTTGTGTTAATTAGTTGCTTTAGTGCGCGTAGTTTTTAATACGCAAGAATCCACATATAGCGTGAGTGATATATAAGCCTACTCCATATAATCAATACTTGCTCGTGTTCGGTAAAAATTCGCCTACATCTGTGTAGACGTGGGTAATATATAGATGTATATTGAGTTTAGTGGGTAGCAGTGGGTAAACCCCATAATAGCAACTCAAGGGAAATTAAAATCTATGACACGACTCGATTACTTCCAACGCAAGCTCGATGAGAAGAACCGGTTAACCATACCGGCTGAAGCTCGTAGTGAGTTTGAAGATGGGGAAGTGGTCATAACCCGAGGCTTTGGTAAGTACCTGCACCTTTATAGTAAAAGTGTATGGGAGGACTCCATGGAATCAGCCTTAGCAGGTGACATATTAGATGAGCGTATAGCTGATTTAAATGTAAAATTCCGCACCGGGAAACAAAACACCAAGCTAGATTCTAAGCAAGGTCGCATAACTATCGACCAGGAGCTTCTAGATTATGCAGGTATGGATAAGACCATAGTTGCGGTAAGAGTCGGTAAATACTGGAGATTAACGAGACCCTAAATAAATACCTTAATTTCACCAAATCGTATTAGTAATCAAACTTTGATTGGTACCTTTAAAAACAAAAACAAAAACAAGCACGAGATCATCTATGTGGCAGTCAGCGGGTGATTTTAGGGTTATTATCACCCTTATCAATAAACCCTCGCACTTCAAATCTCCAAAAACAACAACTCCACCTCACACGTCTCTCTTTTTGAAGGAATTATTCTAATTCCTTACTATTACGACCCTCCCCTAATTTTTTAGGAGACGGGGCTTAGTTCTTTAGCATTTCTTGCTAAAAAACATCTAAAACAAAAACAACGAGAAAAACAAAAAGCTGGCTGCTACTTAGGTGATCTTGATATGCAAAACAAAAACACAACAAACCAATCTATATACCATCAACCAGTACTGCTACACTCAGTACTGGAGCTTACTAGACCTCAACAGGGCGATACCTACCTAGATTTAACAGCTGGGTACGGTGGTCACGCTGAAAAGGTTATAGAGGCAATAGGTGGTGAGGCTCAGGCGACATTAGTTGACCGTGATCCTTACGCTATAGAGTTCTTACAAAGTAAGTTCGGCTTAGCGAAAGTCATTCATAGTGATTTTCTATCAGCTCTAGACTCTATAGAGTCAGTGGATTTGGTTTTAGTGGATTTGGGTGTATCGTCACCGCAATTTGACAACGCCAATCGTGGTTTTAGCTTTAAGGAAGAAGCACCACTGGATATGCGGATGGATCCAGGTCAGTCTTTAACCGCTGCAGAGATAGTTAATAGCTACTCTAAAGAAGATTTAGCTGATTTGATCTACGCTTACGGGGAAGAACATCGTTCTAGGCAAATAGCTACAGCTATTATCGAATCTAGACCGATTACTACTACTAAGCATCTAGCAGATATAGTAGCTAGATCCTCCAGAGGCAAAAGCCGTATTCATCCAGCTACGCTAACTTTTCAAGCTCTGCGTATAGCTGTTAACGATGAGTTAAATCAGCTTAAATCAGCCTTACCACAGATTGAGCAAGTGCTTAATCCCGGCGGTAGAGTAGCTATCATATCCTTCCATAGTCTGGAAGATAGAATAGTTAAGAACTACTTCCGAGATAGTGACTATCTTGAACCAATTAATAAGAAAGTGGTACAAGGTAGGGTAGAAGATGTATCAAACCCCAGAGCTCGTAGCGCCAAACTGCGAGTAGCTGTTAAAAATAAAAACAAAAAGGAGGTCTAAAATGGCTATTAAAGTAAAAGCATACGGCAGTAATGTACGTGCCCAGAAGATAGAAGTTAAGGTTCGTCAATTAGTGGCAGCCTAGATTTACTATTCTAGATCAGGGTGGGGGTTTAACAATAAGTATAAGCAAAAACAAAAATTTTAAGGAAATAAAAACAAAGATGTATTACCAACAAACCATGGCTCAAAGCCGCACCAGCAGAAAGCGATCAGGGAGCGTTCATCGTAACCGCGAACTTAGAAGCTGGAAAGCTACTGCCAATATGGGTCCAGTAACTTCTACGCTATTTCTAGTGGTCATAGCTTCTGTTTTAGCTCTTTTATACCTAACACAGATAACCAAAACTAGTGTTTATGGTTATCAAATCAACGAGCTCAATACAGAACAAGCTGCTCTGATTGAAGAACAGCAAGAACTACGTGTAGAAGCCGCCCGGTTGCAGTCAGTTGCACGTATTGAAGGTTCAGAGGTTACTGCTGGGCTAGAGCCAGAGACGAGTGTCTCTTATGATAGCCGCTAGATTTACTAGAATTAGTATATTAGCCATAGCTTTTGTTGCTATGGCTGCTCTAGTTTTGGGTAGATTAGTCTATTTACAGATCATTCAACATGATTATTTCAGTGTTTTAGCGGCGCAGACTCATAGCCGTAAGTTTGAGATAGAACCACAAAGAGGTCAGATATATATACATGATCGTGGTGAATTAGTACCTATTGCTATGAATCGTAATCTCAATCTGCTTTATGCTGATACTCGCTATATTTATGATACAGAAGCCGCAGTAGACGGCCTCAAACAAGTGCTAGGAGAGGACTATAGCGACAAATTAGCTACTGCAGATGGTTACGTAGTTTTAGAAGACGAGATTGATTACAATACTGCCCAGGAAATATTATCTCTAGAAGTTTCGGGTATAGGTCTAAGCGACCAATATAGAAGAGTTTATCCAGAAGGATCATTAGCGGCTCAGGTATTAGGCTTTGTTAACCATGATGGCCAGGGTCAGTATGGTATAGAAGGAGAGTTTGATGAGCTACTTAAAGGCTCTCCTGGTATGTATGATATTGAGACAGATGCTAACGGCGTACCGATAGCAACTAGTGATAATATTCAGCTAGAACCTACACATGGTGATGATATTGTCTTAACGATTGATCGCAATATCCAAGCTAAAGTAGAGTCTGTCTTAGAGAGTAGTGTAGATGATATGGATGCTCGCTCAGGTCATGCAGTAATTATGGATCCAAACAGTGGTCGGATACTAGCTATGGCCAACTATCCAACTTATGACCCCAACAACTACACCGAAGTGGATGATTACCACCGCTTTATTAACGTAACTTCCTCGGATCTATTTGAGCCAGGTTCTGGTTTTAAGGTATTCACTATGGCAGCCGGACTAGAGGCTGGTGTCGTTGATAAAGATGAGACATTTGATGATAGTAGCGGATTAGTTAGGGTAGCTGATGCTGTAATACGCAATGTCGGCATACCACATAGTAGCAGTAGGTCTATGACCGATATTATTACCAACTCAGTTAACACTGGAGCTGTTTATGTACTAGAGAAGTTTGGTGGGGGAGAGATTAATGTAGAAGCTAGAAGAGGGCTGTATAACTACTTTGCGAATAGATTTAGGTTGACAGAAGCTACTGGTATAGAGCAGCCGGCAGAGCCCAATATGTCTATGGTAGATCCAGACAGTGTAGGACCGGTTAATTATGCCAATATTGCCTTTGGTCAAGGTATAGCTACTACTATGGTACGCATGGTGGCTTCTATGGCCGGCATTATTAATGGCGGCGATATCTACAAGCCTTATCTAGTTGATTACCGCTTAGGCAATAATGGGGAGGTTGCAGCTACTGAGCCGGAAATGATGGCAGAGAATATAGTCTCTCAAGAGACGTCTGAGACCATCAAGGAAATGATGGCCACTGTAGTTACCGATGGGGGAGGTTATACTATCAACTGGGCACTGCCCAATCACACTGTAGCTGGCAAGACCGGTACGGCAGAAATACCTAGTGCTGATGGCGGGTATTTATCAGGACAATATATCGGCTCATTTATAGGGTTTGCACCGGTAGAGGAGCCCAAATATCTAATGATGGTGCGAGTAGATGATCCTAGGACTCCAGGCTATGCTGGTTCGGCAGCAGCAGCACCAATCTTTGCTGAAATTATGGAGTGGTTAGTGCGTTATGGCGGGGTAGAGCGTGATAGGTAGAAGTAAGAGTATTTGCTATTCTTACTTTCAAAATTCGACACACATTAATAGAGGGTAGCATAAGAGTAACTAGATATAGTAAGATAGTGATTATAGAGTAAGTATTTATTTAAAAAGAGTAACAAAACTATGGCTGATGAAGTACAACTACGCGGTGGATCAGAATCAGAGAATGATGCTTTCACTGGCTTAGATCGTGAAGTTACAGTCGATACTACTAATAAGACACTTAGAATACATGATGGTACAACAGCTGGAGGGTCTAAACTACCTGCCTATGATGAATGGGGTAGGTTACAAGTAGCTGATCCGGTAAATGATACTGATGCTGCAAGTAAAGGGTATATAGATGATAATACTGCTTCTTTCAATACAGGTACTGAAGCAGAGCGTGACGCCGCCGACCCTAAACCTGAATACTGGTGGAATACAGATACTTCAAAGCTAGAGCGATGGAACGGTTCGACGTGGGACGTGATTGGACCCGCTGGCGGCGTAGACGTGCAGACGTTCGCCGCGTCCGGCACCTGGACCAAGCCCGAAGGTGCGACCGACGCAAGCCTGGTAGTGGTCGAGCTAGTTGCGGGCGGTGCAGGCGGCAGCACCGACGGAGGAGGCAGCTATTCAGGCGGTGACGGTGGTTCCGCTATTCACGGAACTTTTCGCGCAGGTGAACTATCGGCTACCGAAAGCGTTACCATTGGAAGCGGCGGAAACGGCGCGGTGACCGGAATAGGTGCGGCCGGTGGGGACACAACGTTTTCCAACCTGCTACGCGCCTTCGGCGGACTAGGAAACGCTAGCAACGGCGGCGGCGCTGGCGGTGCTGGAGACGGAAGCAAGGGCGGAAATAACTGGCCGAAAGTCAGCGACGGCGGCGCTGGAAGTTCTATTGGCGGCGGCGGCGGCGGCCGAAATGGCGGCGGCGCGGGCGGCACATCCTACAGCGCAGGTAACGGCGGCGCAGGCAACAACGCCGGAAGCGGTGCAGACGACGGATCGATCCCTGGTGGCGGCGGCGGTGGCTCTGACGCAGCTGGCGGCGGTAACGGCGGCGACGGCGCACGCGGCGAGGTCCGCGTCATCACCTACCTCTAGGAGGCTGACTATAGCACGCGCAGCACTACTGATTAGTAAGTAGCTCGTATTAGTTATATCCTACTTATTTTCTACCAGTGTACTCAGATGAAACTATAATACTTTAAAACTAATAGGAACTTGATAGATTTTAGATTATTTTAGCTGTTTAAAATAGTTACTTTTATGGTATAATTTCACCTGTAACGATATATCTTATAAAATAAAAAATATGAATAATTTAGAACTTACTCAACTGGAACCGATAATGCTAGATATTACTCTAGCAGCAGCTATGGCTTTTGCGGTATCTATCTTAATTACACCTATATATACTCATCTAGCCTATAAGTATCAAGCTTGGAAGCGAGTTAAAGATACGGCTATTACCGGAGAAAAGGCTAAGATATTCCATAAACTACACGCCGAGAAGCATAAACGTAATATTCCTACTATGGCTGGTGTTATTATGATAGCGGCTATTACTTTTGTGACCGTATTATTCAACTTTTCTACCGCACAAACCCTACTACCTTTAGCAGCGCTGATTGCTGCTGGCGGAGTGGGCTTAATTGATGACTTTATTAATATCCGGGCACCTTCTCAAGGGATAGCCGGTATGAGGTCACAGATTAAGTTTACTTTGATATTAATCATTGCTTTATCTATTAGTTGGTGGGCTTATTCTAAGCTAGGGTATACATCCCTATCGGTACCTTTCTTTGAATCTCTACCTCTAGGCTTGTTTATCATACCCCTATTTACCTTTGTAATAGTGGCTATTGCTAATGCTGTTAATATCACTGATGGTTTAGATGGTTTGGCTGGTGGATTACTATCAATAGTCTTTGGTGTTTATACTGTTATAGCTTTAATGCAAGGTAACTTCGGTATAGCTATTTACTGTGGTACGGTGGTTGGTTCCATGCTAGCTTATACCTGGTTTAATATCTTTCCAGCTAGGTTCTTTATGGGCGATACTGGCTCTTTTGCTTTGGGTGCATCTTTAGGTGTAGTGGCACTTCTAACAGATACAGTATTATTGCTACCTATTATTGCTGGAATGTTTGTTATAGAGGTCAGTTCATCAAGTATTCAAATACTATCCAAGAAATATTTAGGCCGTAAAATATTCATATCAGCCCCTTTACATCACCATTTTGAAGCTAAGGGTTGGCCTGAGACTAAAGTAACCATGAGATTTTGGATATTAGGCGCCATGATGGCTATATCGGGCCTAATCATAGCGGTACTAGGTGGTCAACTTCAGTTTTAGATAGAAGCCATTTTTATACAAGTCCATAAACAAAAACAAATATATGAGTACAAATAAAAACAAAAGCACCAGGAGATTTACAGAATCTAATAAAGTTCGTCGTCATCGCAGTGACGTTAGTATTATCCTAATCACTATGGCCCTAGTAGCTTTTGGGTTAATTGTTATATATGCAATTAGTCCAATATTAAGCCATAGAATATCGGGGGATGTAGATCGTAACTATTTTGTTTATGGTCAACTTAGGAATATCGGAGTTGCCCTAGTAGCTTTTATATTTGCTAGTAAGATACATTGGCGGAATTGGCAGTATAAGTTTCTATCTCTGTTAATTATAGCTTCTTCTATATCACTGGCTATGACTTTCGTACCGGGACTAGCTATCACCCAGGGTGGAGCTACTAGATGGGTTGGTATAGGCGGGCTTAGCTTTCAGCCGGCAGAGTTAGTCAAGCTGACAGTTCTAGTCGGTTTAGCGGCTTGGTTCGCTAAACTCCAGGCAGCTGATTTTAAAAACTACAAGATGACCTTATTGCCGGTAATCATCATCAGTGTTTTGGTAGCTGGCTTTATACTAATTCACCAGCGAGATATGGGTACCATGGTAGTAATTGTCGGTATTATTATGTCTATATTCTATGCTAGCGGAGTTAGCTTGTATCAATTCGGTGTTTTAATGGCTGCGGGTATAGCCTTCTTCGTGGCTAATATTGTCTTATTCCCTCACCGTATGGAAAGGGTTAGAACTTTTTTTGATCCATCATCAAACTTAGCTGAAAGCGGTTATCATTTGCACCAGTCCTTAATAGCGGTAGGATCAGGCGGTATGCTTGGCCTTGGTCTGGGTAAAAGTATCCAAGTTTATGGCTATCTACCAGAGGCAGTCAACGACTCTATATTTGCCATCATTGCTGAAATGTTTGGCTTCGTCGGGGCTTTGTTTGTCGTTATATTGTTTGGATTGCTAGTATATAGAGTCTTAATTGTGGCCAGAGACGCACCAGATAGCTTCTCACAGCTTTTTGTGGTAGGAGTAGCAGCCTGGATAGGTATTCAAGCTAGCGTTAATATGATGGCTATGATAGGCATCATTCCTTTAACTGGCATTCCTTTGCCGTTTGTTAGCTATGGAGGTAGTAGCTTAGTGTTTATGATGATAGCATTAGGTATAGTAGTAAATATATCTCGTTATACTGAAAGGAGTATGGTTAATGCGAATAGTACTAGCCGGCGGCGGCAGCGGCGGCCATCTAACACCCGTAGTAGCCGTAGCTAAAGCACTCGTTAAGTCCAATCCTGATATTAACCTGCACTTTGTAGGTTTAGGTCATCAGATGGAAAAAGATTTAATAGGGCCACTAGATATCAAGATGCATAAAATAGTATCTGGTAAGATGCGTCGTTACAGTGGTAGACCTTTCTGGGAGAACTTACTTGATCTGAAGGTAAAACTGCTTAATATTTGGGACTTTTTCAAGCTAATAGTCGGTATTATATTAAGCATTTGGCTATTACTTAAGCTGAGACCTGATAGAGTCTTTTGTAAGGGTGGTTATGCTTCATTGCCAGTCGGTATAGCTGCTTGGTTGCTCAGGAAACCACTTATTATACATGAATCGGATGCTCATATAGGTTTGAGTAACCGTATATTAGCTAGACTTACCCCATATCGGATTAGCGGCTTTGATGTTAGTGGTTTTTTAAATCTAGGCAATCCGATCAGAGAAGATATTACTCATCCTAGCTCTTTAGGTAAGAGTGACTTTGGCATAACTACTGATAAACCGGTAGTTATAGTAGTTGGTGGCAGCCTTGGCTCTAGTAGTATTAATAGCGTTGTAAGTCATTTAGCTGAGGAAACAGATGGTTTTGAGATTATTCATGTAGCTGGAGAGGGTAAAGAGGAAAAAAATCACCTTAACCACTACCATAGCTACAGCTTCTTAGGTCCAGAATTAGCCGGAGCATTGCAGCTAGCAGATGTAGTTGTAGCTAGAGCTGGGGCAAATACCCTGCTAGAGCTAGCTGCTTTAGGTAAAGCAGCCATTATCGTACCTCATCCTAGATTAAGCGGTAATCACCAGTATGAAAATGCTAAGATTATGGCTGATAAGCAGGCTGCTATATTATTACCTCAAGACGAATTAAATATAGATAATTTGCAGGTAATGATCACAAAAGTTACTCAAAGTCCTAAATACAGAGAAGAATTAGAGAAAAATATTAAAGAATTTGCCAATTTATCGGCAGCTGATGCTATAGCTGGAGCTATATTAGACCCTCAAATAGTCTTTAGTGGAGATAGTAATGGCTAAAAAACGCGTCAGAAAAGCAGTCAATAAACGCAGCCCTATTAAGAGCGGCAAGAATCAAGGGACCTATTATGGTGGCAAGAAGCCACCAAAACCGCGACAAAAAAGTAAATTTATTACTGTTGCTAAGTTTATATTGGTGATATCTTTGCTGGCTGCTGCTGGCTGGTTCTCATATATCGATAGGGTAGGGGTGTATGGTAGCGATAATGAAGATCTAACTAATCAAATCCACCAAGACGTGGTCGATTTATTTACTTGGCAATGGCAAGTAAATGATAGTTCAATATCAGTATTAGAGCATAATTACAGGGGTAAAATTGCTAGTATTGATTATGCCAATATTTGGTGGCAACAGGAGCTAAATATCGATATAACCCAGCGTCAGCCAGTTATGATTTGGATTAGCGAGGATGAAAGCTATTTAATGGATGAATTTGGTGTTATCACTGGTGTTTTGCCTGATAATAGCGAAGATAGTCATGCTGAGTTGCCAGTAGTTAATGATGACGCTAATTTGCCTATAGAGATTGGCGACCAAGCCACCACTAGAGGATTTGTAGAATTTGCTTTAGCCATTGAGGATAGTGAGGAGATAGATGTCAGGAGTATGCGCATACTAGAGACTACTAGTGAAATACATGCTGATTTAGCTGATGGTTATAGCGTACGCTTTGCTATAGATGAGGATTTCGATCAACAGATAGATAATGTTAAAAGAGTACAGGATATAGCTAAGGATAGAGGAGATAATATAAGTAGCTATATTGATGTTAGAATACCTTACAAAGCCTATTATAGGTAACAATTAAAATAGCTTTTGATATAGACGGAATAGAGGGTGATAAACCCCTCTCCTGCACTTCTCTTCTTTGTTCGGTTTGCGTTCGCAAAATATATTTACTTTAAAACATTAATAAAAAACATATTAAAATATCTAAATAACTTGATTGTCAAATATAAGAGGGAATAGAGAGTAGAGGATAGAAGAGTAGTGTTGTCAAACATTGATGAGACACTATAGCTATTTGCATGTAGCTGTGGATAAAACGATGTGATTTTTATCACATAGATCAATAATGACTAGTTTATAAGAGCCTAAGAGGTGTTTATCGGGCATAGTTAAACTTATAGATAGTTATAGTGCGTGAGAGTGCTTAAGGGTGAGTAAAAATAATTTTAAATAGTACTTTTACCTAACACGCTCAATATAGCCCCCTATCAACAGGTCCTACTAGTCACAAGAGTTATAAAAAGCTTAATGTCGCAAAAGGTACATTGTGCGACCCTAGGTCTATATTGATCCAACCACTACTTTCTATTCAAATGTCTCATTAAAATATTTTTACGCACCACATTCTTTATTTATATGTATCATTATTATTTATTTCTCACCCCACTCTTTCTTGTATGTACCTACAGCTATTCAATGCATTACTTGTTTATTTTAATGATCTAGCCAAATTGCTATTTCTAAGCATTTTGCTGATTTTGGCCTATTTTTGTAATTTAGCATACAAAAAGCGAACAAAAATATTGTTATATATTGATAAATGAGAGTTTTTATGTAGTTTCATTCAAATCAGAGGCTAACAGCTGCTGATAGAGTAATATCTAGCATTAAATTCACTGTATCACACTAAAATAATCTAAAATCTATCAAGTTCCTATTAGTTTTAAAGTATCAGAGTTTCATCTGATGTACATTGGTAGAAAATAAAAAATAAGTAGGATACATACTAACATGAGCTACTTACTAATTAGTAGTACTACGTGCGTGCCATTTCAGCCTCCTAGAAATAAGTCGTGACAATCACTTCACCGTGTCCTCCGTCACCGCCGGTTCCATTATCATAAGCAGAACCGCCACCGCCACCACCAACACCACCGTCACCGCCTAAGCCATCAGGGAATCCACCACCACCACCACCTTCTAGGTATCCGCCGTTTCCTCCTGTTCCTCCGCTCGTCGCAGACGCGCCGCCCCCTCCTTTGGTGAAAGTTGTTCCCCCTTCACCACTTGGTGCCGATGTGCTATCTGGCGATCCAGAGCCTCCACCGCCAGCCACACCCCATCCACTATCCCCGTCCTCTCCCGAAGACCCTGAGTATCCGGAGGTTCCTCCATCTCCACCGATTGACCCAACTCCGACTCCTGCCGTGTATGTGCTGCCACCGCCAGGTGCCCGAACGTGCTGACCGAATGACGAATCTCCTCCTACGTTGTTCGGTGAGGTTGCATATGCAACCCCTACTCCTCCCGCGCCGATCGTTACTGACTCGCTCGCTCCCAACGCCGACGCCAAGAAGGACTTTGTGGCGATCCCGCCGCCTTGACCTCCTGCGCGACTAGAGCCACCGCCCTCGCCTGCGCCAATACAGACCACTGAAACGGAAACCGCGCCTGCGGGCTTGGTCCAGGTGTCTGACGCGGTGAACGTCTGCACGTCCACCCCGCCAGCATCGGCGGGGCCAATCACATCCCACGTCGTGCCGTTCCAACGCTGCAACTTGGACGTGTCTGTGTTCCACCAATACTCAGGTTTGGGATCTGCAGCATCACGCTCTACCTCAGTACCTGTGTCGAATGACGCTAATCCTTCAGTATTACCATCCACATACCCTTTATTAGCTACATCACTATCATCAACAGGATCAGCTACTTGTAGTCTACCCCAAGCATCATAGGCAGCTAGTTTAGTGCCTCCGGCTGTTGTACCATCATGAATCCTCAGTGTCTTATTGGTAGTATCAACAGTAACTTCACGATCTAAGCCAGTGAAAGCATCATTCTCTGATTCTGATCCACCGCGTAGTTGTACTTCATCTGGCATAGTTTGCTTATCCTCTTGTGTTTTTAAGACTCTTTATATAACTCTTATGATACCCTAATCTACTTCTGTAGGGCAAACAGCTTTATTCCTAATCTTTATCTTTTCTTCTTAATTGAACCGTCTTACCATGCTCTATAGTATTGTCGTCCTTTTTCTTAAACAGTTTTCGCTCATGATTTTGATTATTGTGTTTCTGTTGCTGCGGTTGATGTTGCTGATTGTTTTGCTGCTGATTACTTCTTTGACTATGATGATAATTTGATTGTTGCTGGTTGCCTCTTTGATGACTCTGGTTTTGATAGTTATTGTTATTAACTACTTTAGCCCAGGAGCGTATCTCAGCATCGATACCTTCTCTAGCGGAGCTGTAGTTAGCTCTAGAGTGCTCTATAATCTGCGGTATAAAGTTACCTGCTACATCCGGGGCTTTTAGCGATGTAGCGGCAAATGATGATACTTTCTCCCCGTCTATGCTCATGCTGATAACAAAGTTGCGGTTGTTAAGTTTGACTAGATCCTCACCCTCAAAAGTTGGCGCGAAGTATTTAGCTAAGTACGGAGCATCATCAGCGCTGACTCTAAATGATGTCAGGGTACCGACATTACCAAATACTGCGTCTCTAACCTCTTGTGACATCTGAGATATGTACTGGTTGGCAATAGTTAGGTTTAGACCATATTTACGGGCCTCAGAGAGGATAACGGCAAAGGAATCGGTAGCAAAGTTCTGGAACTCATCAACATAGAGGTTAAATGGTCTTCTATCCTCTATTTTGGCTATATTGGCCCTACTCATAGCAGCTAGTTGGATCTTAGTTACCATTAAGGCACCGAGGGTGGCAGCATTATCCTCACCTACTTGTCCACGAGAGAGATTAACTATTAAGATCTTGCCTTCATCCATCATCTGGCGGATATTAAAAGCACTCTTCGGTTGACCGATGATATTTCTCATCAAAGGATTAGCAGTAAAGGCACCGACTTTGTTTAATATTGGTGCTACTGCTTCAGAGGCGAACTTATCGTTCCAGGAGGCAAATTCATTTACCCAGAAGTTCTCTACCACCGGATCTTGGATATTAGCGATAACTTTCTGGCGGAAGTCTTTCTCGGTTAACATCCTAGTAATACCTAGTAATGTAGCATTAGGGTGATCAAGCAAAGCTAAAATAGTGTAACGCAAGATATATTCTAGCCTCGGACCCCAGGAATAGCCGAACATACGCTTCAATGAGCCTACTACCTCTGATGATATATGCCCTTTCAAGCTAGGATCAGTTACTTCTAGGGGGTTAAAAGCTATGGGAAACTCAGTATCAGCTGGGTTGAAATAGACTACATCTTTTACTCTATCCTCTGGGATATACTCTAGGATGTCATTAGCGAAATCACCATGAGGATCAATAACAGCAAATCCTTGATCATAATATATATCAGATAAGCTCATTAACAGCATTAGATGAGTTTTACCGGTACCGGTCTGCCCTACTACATAGACATGCCTACCTCTATCGCTGCGTTTGAGTCCAAATTGACGGTGTTGACCTCTGAAGTTGGTAGCTCCGATATTACTTAATTGATCAGCATCAACTGTTTGAGGTGTTGGGATGTTAGCTGGTGGCTCAGCGGTTTTATTTTGAGCCCAAATCATACTCGGTGTCTCTACATTGGCATGTGGGAGGTGATAGAGACTAGCTAATTCTTCTATATTTAGAACAAACCCTTTATCCAAGAACACTCTAGACTTATATCGTCGCAGTGCCTCGTCTTGATGATAGTGCTTTTTAATACGGAAGCTGTTGGTATTATTATTGAATTGTTTAAACGCCCCCACCAAAGCCTGGATTCTTAAACGTGATAAATTCTTATCATTACTGACATGGGCCATACGAATACTAACTTCATAACCTAGCTTGGAAACCTTATCATTAGTAGCTTGGACCATAGCTTTTTGGTGGTCGCTTAATTCACCACCACTCTTCTCTCCTGGTTCAGGTGGTTTCCAAACAGCAATAAATAAGTCATGAGCTAATTTTTGTAATCCACCGATAAATCCTTCAAAACTCTTGCCACTACCACCACCTCTTATCTTATTAATAAAGGCCTCTCCTCTTTTGTGCCAGCTATCTTCTACCGGCCTAGCCATAATCTGTATCCAGGCTTGCTCATCCTCTTCTTCTAGCTTGGATAGTACAGCGGTGATGCCACCTAACGGATCAACTTCAAAGCTATTGAAAGTTCTAATTGGTAAAACGTCATTGTTTTGTAGACCTAACTCCACAGAATGTATATAGGTTTCATCACTAAAATCTTTTCTGGAGTAATCCTCTGATACTTCTACGATATTAACACTAGGATATTGAGCATACACTTGCCCCTCTACGAAGTTACGCAAGTGCTTTGGTGTCCAGATATAGAATCTAATATGCTTATCTACCGAAACTATTTCAAAACTAATGTGTTCTTGCAATGCCCCTTCACGTAATAACTCTTGTTTAGGTCTTAATATGCCATGTAAACTAGCGAATAATTGTTCAGCCGATAATTCTGCCTTGTCATTTTCTTTAGGCACCTCTAGGAGTAGCAGCGAATACTGAGTATCACTAACCCATTTCTGCTTACGGATATTTTGCCAAATTAGATAAGCCAGAATGACAACTATGACAATCCAGCCGCCCCAGTCGAATATTAATCTACCTAATAACTGGATGATCCAAAATATTACTTCAAAAACTATATTCATTGCTAATAATTATACCTGTTAAGGGCTAAAACCTAAAATCAATACCACTTTTATATTGGATTTTTCTAATCAAAGCAATTACTAACCTAGGCTAATAAATCTGAGTTTCTTAGGGGAACTGGGTCCGTTTCTGTCTCAAATTCAGGCCAAATGAGGGTTTGTCTTTCTTGATTCCAGAGTGGCACTAAGACGACCTCTTTATCCCTTGCTAGAACTTCAGCGCATATAGTTTTACGGCCATCGGTATAATCAACTATAAATTGCTTTAATATGAATATATCAGCAGAAGTGCTCTCCCCTACTTCTTTAGTTGTTTTTCGTAAGTGGGCATAACTATCATCATCAAGTGCCACTTCCCTGTCGAAGGATATCTTTTCACCTTGATGGTGCCTAGTCATACCGTTTAAATCTTTAGCTAAATACTCTGCTTTTAGCTCAACCTCTTCGCACTGATGTATGTAAAAATGCTCTACGGATGCCAGTTCATATATAGTATCCGTATTTAAGCTTTCTACATTATCCCCGTCTACTTCGTATATAGGGGTTTCTGGTATAAATTCTCCCATCGATTACTCCTTAACTAGTGTATAGGTAGCTTTAGATACCCGCTTAAATTTATCTTTGCCCTGCAAGTTAAGTACAACAGTAGTTGGCTTAACTTGTCTTTGCTGCAAGACTCTTTTGACTATCTCGTCTCTATGTAGAGGTGATTCTTTCTTAAGTACGGACTCAATCACATCAGCTACTGTACCTTGAGAGAATCCCCATTCATCTAAAGCGTAAATTCCTCTACCCACTAACACAAATCTAGGATCTTTGATTAATTCATTATGTATAGCTTGAGTAGTGACGTCTTTACGTTTAAAATCAGAGCTCTTAATCTTATCAGCAATCTCATTAAAGTGCATTGGCTCATTAGCTCTACTAAGTACTATATAGACTTTATCTCGTATACTTTTAGGATTAACCTGAGGCCAAGAAGCTAGTCCCCAACTATCATCTAGTGTAGTGATGTGCTTGCTAGAGCGTAAGATACCGTGTAAATGATGCTCTTCTAGTTTATCCTCTAGGTGCTTGTGAATATCGCTTAAAGACACCGGCTTGCCTAGTGTATTTAACACCTGTAGAACGTCTTGATGTAAGCTTTGAACAACTTTGTAATCTGAGTGGTGCTCTTTAAGGGCTAAGCTATGATAAAAATCATCGCTTTCATTAATCACCAATATCTCTGGTATTAAGTGAGCTAGGAAGTTAACATGGGAGTGCTCTTTAGCGTTTGAATGATCGCTGACTTCATGTAGGGGGACTATGCGTCCAAGCGACTCCAAGGCATTTAAGAAATGCTCTTTAATAGATTCTTTATGATCATGTTCCATTTGCTGCAGCTTAGTTAGTGTTTGTTTTTCGATTTGACGGACTCTTTCACGAGTAATACCAAGCAATTTACCGATTTCTTCTAGGGTCTCTTTCCTATCTTCTAAACCAAATCGTCTAGTAATAATCTCTCGTTCTCGGTCTTTATCAATAGTATCAAGCAAGTCGTTGACTACCTGAGCAATATCTATAACTGGCTTGGCGGTTGTTTCCATTTTGAGCGTCCTTACTCTGCTTTTAGGGTTTTATTGATTATAAAACAACATGATATCGGTGTCAATTGAAATTAGCTCTTAAATGTTTTGTTTATCTATTTTTTCTTAAGCTTTCGTTTCTTCTTGGCAGGAGCATTAGCTATCATTTCTTTAGCCCTTACTTCATCAATATCTTTAGGGTCAGCATCTTTTGGTATGGAAACATTTTTCTTGCCGTTACTAACATATGGTCCAAAACGACCATTAAGTACTTTAATATCACCAAATACCGCAATCTCCCTGTTCTTAACAGCCTCCTTTTTCTCAGCTATAGCAGATCTAGCTACTTCTTCGGTGACTGTTAACGGGTCAAACCCTTCAGGTATAGGAGCGTAAGTAGAGCCAACTTTAACATATGGTCCAAAGCGTCCGAAATTGGCAGTAATCTCTTCTCCGTCCTCAGTGCTCCCCACGACTCTAGGTAGCTCAAATAGCTCTAGGGCTTCTTCTAAAGTAATATCATCTATCTTTTTACCCTTAGGTATAGGAGCGAACTTAGGTTTCTCACCTTCTTTCTCGGCATGCCCAAGTTGTAGCATCGGCCCATATCTACCCATACGCGCAATGATAGGCTTGCTGCTTTTAGGATCAATTCCTACTTCCCTAGCACCACTGGCTTCTTCTCGGCTGACGTCTTCAGCCTCTTCTACTAATTTATGGAACGGTTTGTACCAATCGGCTATCATTCTATTCCATACCTCTTCGCCCTCAGCTATTAAGTCGAACTCCTCCTCAGCTTCCTTGGTGAAATCATAGTCTACTATATGAGTGAAGTGTTTGGATAAGAAATCATTCACTAGTAGGGCTATTTGAGTGGGTAGTAATTTATTCTGATCCCTACCATAGATAAGAGTTTCTTTGACTTCTTCAACAGAATTATTTTCCAGGGTTATAACATTAATCTCTTTTTCTACACCCTCAACGTCACCTCTTTCTACGTATCCCCTATCTTGAATAGTGTGTATGGTGGGAGCGTAAGTAGATGGTCGTCCAATACCCATTTCTTCTAGCTTGCGTACCAAGGCTGCTTCATTGTATCTAGCTGGTCCGCGCTTGATATGTTCTCTAGCCTCTAGCTTAATTAGCTCTAAACTATCTCCTGATTTAACCTCTGGCAATAGGACATCTTCTATCTTGCCATCTTGATAGACTTTCAAGAATCCTGGGAACTTAATAACTTCACCTTTAGCGACCAGTCTTTCTTCGTGATTGCTACTAGTAATATGTATTTGAGTTTTCTCTAACTGGGCCGGCGCCATTTGAGAGGCTAGGGCCTTGTTGCGGATGAGGTTGTATAGTTTTTGTTGCTGTTCATCTTCACCAGCCTTTTCTAAACTAAAATTGGTTGGCCTAATAGCTTCATGAGCTTCCTGGGCACCAGCTTTTGACTTAAAGCTTCTTGCCAGGTAATACTCATCACCATAGCTGTCTTTAATAATGCTAGCTATTTGGCTCAATGCGCTCTGAGCTAGATTGACTGAGTCAGTACGCATGTAGGTGATATGTCCTGCCTCATATAGTCTTTGGGCTATGCTCATGGTTTGGCGGACGCCGAAACTGAGTTTGCGAGCCGCTGCTTGCTGCAGAGTTGAGGTAGTAAATGGTGCACTAGGGTTGCGAGTTGATGGCTTGGTATCTATTTCATCTACGCTAAAACTAGCTTCTTTAGCCTGGTCAATAAAGCTCCTAGCTGATTTTTGATCATCAATACTTTTAGGCAGCTCAGCATCTAACCCATCATTACTAGCAGTCTTAAAGTTAGCTGATATCTTAAAGCTATGCTCTGGTTCATACTCTTTAATTTCTTGCTCACGCTCTACTATTAGTCGCACCGCTACAGACTGGACCCTACCGGCACTCAAGCCTGGGCGAACCTTTTTCCATAGTACTGGTGATATTTCATAGCCGACTAATCTATCCAGCACTCTACGGGCCTGCTGGGCATCGACTAAGTTCTTATCCATGTCTCTAGGGTTAGCTATAGCGTTAGTGACAGCTTCTTTAGTGATTTCATGGAAGGCTATACGTTTAACCTGCTTTTTATCTAGATCAAGGGCATGATATAGGTGCCAGGCTATAGCTTCTCCCTCACGGTCTTCATCGGTAGCTAGCCAGACAGTTTCAGCTTCAGCTACTAGCTTCTTTAATTTAGCTACCTGTTTCTTCTTATCATCATTAATTTCATACTGGGGCTCAAAATTATTATCGATATCGATCCCCATATTTTTGCTAGGTAAATCACGTACATGACCATAACTAGAGGCTACCTTGTATCCATCGCCTAGAAACTTCTCAATCGTTTTGGCTTTGGCTGGGGATTCAACTATTACTAAATTCTTACTCAAAACTCTTCCTTACTATTTATGTTTATATAACATATCCATTACTTATATATGAATAATTTTTAAATGTAAACATTGTTTATGTGTACATGAATGCTAACTTAATGTAAAGACTAGGCGTGAAATTTAAAGATTAAATCAGGATTAAAACAAGCTAGGTTGATTAGGCTGGTCTTGATGGTTTTGACTATCATCACTTATTTCATTCTCAACTAACTTAACTAAAAATCTATATATCTCTACCATTGCCAAAGTATCTAAGGAGCAGTATTTGATTAAATCAGCAAATATCTTTTCTTTTATCTGCATTTTTTCAATAGCTGCTCTGTACCAGGAAGCTTGGGCACTCATGCCATCGGCCACATCTAGCTCCCTATAGCTAAGCTCAGGTACGATGGCCGGTAAGACTTTCTTGATAGAGGCGCTACCGGCAAAGTTCTTATCAATATACCAACCACTTGAGAATGGGATCATTAAATCAACAATGCGCTTATTGATAGACTTCAACCAATCCCTATATTCTGGAGCTAATCTAGCCATATCATCATTTCTACCCTTTTCAAAGGCCTGGTACCAGACCAATATACTACCCTCATCACCTAAGTCCTGTTTTAATTTCTCCAGCAATCTAGGTACAGGTAAGTCATCACCTTTGTGTAAATACTCAAAGTGTTTTAACTCGGCATCAGGACTTTCCAGTAAATGCAGAGAGTATTGGAAAGGTATTTCTTGGTAGGCTCTAGTGCCCGGATATATCGGTACGGCATGAGACACAGTTTCGTAATCTAGGAACCATAGCGGGAACTCTAATTTATCCAGGAACTCGGCAATTTTATCGAGCTTAATAGGTGGTTTTTCTTGCCAGGCTTTAATCTGACTCTGCTGCCTAGGGTTAAATCCCTCTAAGTTATTAAGACCGATTAAGTCTGCAGCGCCATCTGCCTGGAGCAACTTGATATCAGCTGGTTTTAGCTGAGCTAGATTGTAGATATGTTCAGGTGGTAGGTCTGGATGTAAATGCATATATACAGGCAGCCACTTGCCCAGATCTCTAGCGTATTTAGGATCTAGATCGGGACATTCTTTTCGATCAAGTACTGCTAAGGCTTCAGGAATTTGCTCTCTAACTTCTCTTGCACGTTTGCGGACCTTGTTGGTAATTCTTTCTTTAGAAACTAGTAGCTCTGGCTCGATTTGCTTGCCTCGTTTGTACTCTTTATTGACGTAACTTAAATATATCTCGTCGATATCTACACCCACTTCTTCCCAGGCAATCACTTGAAAGGCTAAGTCGCTTAAATGATCATCTTTGACGCTAGTAGAGCTTTTGATTTCATATAAATCCCACTTATCACCATTGCTTTTTAAAACGTCGCTTTTAACTAACAGTTTTCTATCCGTAAAGGCAGTGGCCTGGAAAATAGTCTCAGCTCCTGCTTCCATGTACTGTTTGGTCAGTGCTACTAATCTATCAAACTCCCAGGGTTTAGCGTCAACTAGTTTGCCTTTAGGGAAGAGCTTTCTAGCCTCTTCTTCAAAGGCATTACCTTTATCAAACAGGAATTGATCAGCAGTTGTTACCGGCGGCAATTTCTTTTTATCGTACTTCTCTAGCCACAAGTAACCTGGATGAATTAGCCAGCGCATGAAGTTTGACTTGGATAGATATTTAGAAAACATATGTTATTAAGATAGCCTATATGGGTATAAGCTAAAACACAAATTAAAATTGTCTAAAAAAGCCTAATTTTTCAAACAAAACTTACTTGCATGTTCGTATATTGTTCGTATATACTATTAATTAAAGAATTATTAATTAACCAAGGAGGATTTCCTATGTCTACTCAAGTTCTATCAGCTCAAAACAAATATCACGATGTCATGTTGAATCCGACCTCCCCTAAGCTTGGTTTGTTCAAACGTAGAAAGGGCCGCTACTACCCTACTGGCACTAGACAGTTACGTGATGGACGCGTGGAAGTAACTTTCTACCTACCTCCTTCTGTACTGCGTCAGTGGCAGTCAGCTATTACAGACGGTAAGCGTATACGTCTATTTGTGCCTCAGTAAATATTTCATCGGGCGGGAATTAAAACTCTTTATTTATAGGTCTTCTAGTAACTTATCAATACCTTGAGCTAATTCGTAATCATTGTCAGTTACTTCACCGACATCATGAGTGGTTAGAGTGATAGTAACCTTGGAATAATCATGTATAGCTATATCGGGGTGGTGATTTTGCTCTTCGGCTAGAGCTGCTACTTCGCACACCAAAGCTACTGCAGCCATGAAATCCATAGTCTCTATAGTGGCTTGCAAGCTACCATCTACTTCTTCCCAGCGTTCATTTATCTTCATAACTATTATGCTACATTGTTAATGTTTTTTTCTCAATATATTAATAGGAGTTTAGGGAGATAGTTTTTCCTATAGATACGGTGAACCTCTTTCATCAGGATATTCATCATCTATACTCTCATCTCTATTAGATCTACTAACATTCATATTATTAATAGCGTACTCCCCAATAGCTCTTAAGGATTCAGCTGCTTCGTAATCTCCTCTTTCATCATCTATATCAGCCATGCTATCAATGAACTCTATCAGAAATTCTGGGTCGACTACTTTAATAGATCTCTTGAGGCCCGATTCATGTTTGGACATAAATCCATCAGCTCGCAGTAAAACTTCTCTCCAGCTAGCTGGTCTAATGTCGTAATGCTGGCTGGCTCGTTCTAACTCCACGAGCTCATCAGCCGCTATCATGCCAATAGCTAATTTTGCTTGTCGTAATAATTGATTATCTAGAGTGGTGTCGGCCTCTATCTTCATCAGCAATTTAGGTACTATCAGGTCAGGACCTTTAACATCTAACACTTTAAATACAGCATGTGTTTGGGCTTGTTCTTCTAGGGTGAAAAACTCTGCTGAGCGCTTGGACATTTACGCACCATCCTTTCTAGTTTCTATTGAGCGTGTAATAGATGTTACCTCTATCATCGTGTCTGTCTATTAGTCCACGTATCTCTAACTTATCTAGATAGCGCCTAGCTTGTTTATTAGAAACCTTTAGATATTGAGATATATCATCAGCTCCGTTGATAGATGCTTTCTTTTTTAGTATATCCAGAACTTCTAGCATATTCTTTTCTCTCTTGCGCCTTCTCTTGCGATTAAGATAGCTAAAGGGATTAATATCCTCATCAATAGACTGCAAGGCAATTCCTGATATGAGTCCGAGAACTAGTATGAGTACATATACACGTGCCAACTTATATCCTCCTGTATATTTATCTTATACAACCTAATCATACCATAACAATATTTGACATAAGCATCAAAATATACTAATACTATATATTAGTCGTAGTACCTTAAATAATCCGATCTCACTACAAGAAGGGTTAGGTGATGTCTCTTGGCTCGTCAGGAGTCAGTGGCCTGTAACGTACTCTATCCTGATAGGATGGGCAATCTCGAGGTGCGGGTCCGCATCAATAAAGACCAGCTTGCAACTGCTAAGCGTTCTCACGGCAATAGCAGAGCTATTGAGAGTGCTAGGCGTGGTGTTTGCATCCAGGTCAAAAGAGCGCTTGTCAATAAGTATGGCGAAGCTCCTTCTTGGATTAAGTGGGAACTACTCACTATCGAAGAGGATGCTAAGATTCCAGCTCAGGACCTCAAGAAGGGTCCTAGCAACGGACATCAAACGTCTTTTGACCTGTAACTACGGCCTTTTCACGCCCCACTACAACTTTCTAAACACATCATCTTAATTGATGATTTATATGTGTCTAGTTTAGTATGTAGTGGGGTTTTTCTTTTTAGAGTTTACTTGTTGTTACTCTCACTCTAAGGCTTACTTGTTTTTATGCCTATTAGCTTCTCGATATCTAACTTCTGCCTCATCTAAGCCGAAGTGATGAGCTATCTCGTGCCAGACAGTCTCGGCAACTAATTCTTTAATCTCCTCTTCTGAGTTAGTGTTTTTGAGTATGGGTTTTTTGAAAATGGTAATTTTATCAGGCAGGACCAGGTTGTACCCAGCTCCTCTGGATGTTTGCGGTACGCCCTGATACAAGCCAAATAGCAAGTCTCTACTGCCGAGATTTAGATCTTGCCTTAGTGCGGGTGATGGCTCGTCCTCTATGACGATGGCTACATTATCTAACTTATCGATAAAGGGTTTAGCAATAGCATCTAGACCTGCCTGAACTAGCTGCTTGAATTCTTGATCATCCATATACTAATCATAACAGTAACTAGCTATATAGCTGGTTGATTAATCTTATTTAATTTACTTACCCCAAGAAATTGTGCAAAGGTATAACTTTATCTATTCGCTGTAGTGGCATAGGTAGCACTTTACCATCTATACCAAGAAGTAAGATGATACCCTCTCTAACCTCTCCGGTGTTGGTGGTTGTGTATGTTCCCCACCTGAAACCTTCAATTGCTAAATGAGAGTCTTCGAAAAATTTGCTATCTACCCCACTAGCTTGGTCTTGATTAATATATATCCTCACCTCTCTATCTTCATCGGCCATATTATCTAGTACTTCACTTAGCCTTTCTAATAGAAAGCTATCAAGATTTTTATCGCCAACTGCTCGTAAATGCTCTAGCTCAACCGCTATATGTTGCTCTTCTGCGCGAAAATGACTATCTAAATCGCGTGGGTTATTAAGTGCTTCTTCAGGATTCATATATTAAAATACCCTTTTCAGTATTTAAAACTTCTAATTAATCACATACTATAAACTAAAAAAGCACATATGGCCAGTAATTATAGATGTAGTGCTTATGTTACAATGGCGTTTGAAGAATTTAATAAGAAGAATATTTAAGGAGAAATTAATTTATGAGCAAACAACTAATTATATCTTTATCGGTGGCTCTAGCTGTTATAGCTGGTGGGGCTATCTACTATTACTTACCAGGGGCTGATGATGCTACTTTGGCTCGTAGGGCCTTGGAGGGTATAGGGTCAATGACCTGTGATTTTGTCGATGAGCAAACCGGTGAAGAAGCTACCATGTATATCAGCAGCGGTGATGTACGTGTAGATGGGGTTTCTTACGGCATTATGGAAGAGAATCTAGAGGAAGATGCCGCGCCGCCAGAAGTGCCAACCTACATGATGCTCAAAGACGATCAAATGTATGTTTGGGCTGAGGGTGAGGATCAAGGTATTGTAAACTCTCTTGAGGCAGAAGACGGAGACAATAGCGGAAATCTCATGTTTGAAAACTATGATGATGAAGAAGCCTTCAAGGAAGATCTTGATAGAGGTGATTTTTCTTGTAGCCGCGGAGCTTCAGCTAGCTTATTTGAGCTCCCAGATGATGTCGAATTTGTAGACTTTCAGAGTATGTTTGGAGCGGATATGTTGAGTGAAGAGGATTTGGAAAGTGATTCAAGCGAAGGCCTAGATGGTGAAGCAATCAGCGAGGAAGAACTAGAACAGTTACTAGAAGATGCTGAGGGAGATTTAGAGTAGGTCTACCTGCTCATCCCCTCCCTTTTCCTTCTCTCTTTCTTTGCTAGCCTCGATAAGTAGGTGGCTATAGACGTGTCTCGGGCTTATATCATAACTACTAGCATATTGGTGACGATAGCGCATAGCCTGAACGATATGGTACAGTCCGCCAATTACAATTGTCGGTATATAGATAAGTATTTCTTTTTGTGCCCTCAATACCTCTGGATGCAGAGAGCCAACTACTCTTGTTGGGTGAGCATTTCGGGCATGATAAATGTCTTCTATTCTAGAATTACCCTCAGCTAGAATGGATTCACCGGCTACTGTATGCTCTAGCATTGCTTGGGCGTGGTCTGGTGGTGTTGATTTTTCCGATGACTTTGGCATTTGTAACTATAGTGTACCATATAAAAGGAAGTAATTAGCTTGATAGGGCTTTTGATATTCTTAATATTTTGCATAAGTTTAAGTAGCGATTTAAATAATCTTTATTTAAATATTTATTATCCTTAAAGTCTACTGTAGATTAATCTTTATTGATTAAACTCGACAAAGTCGGGTCTAATCAAGCGGTTATCAGTATTTAGACCATCAAGTAATTTGACATCTTCTGGGTCTAGTTCCCAAGTTGTTGACTCAAGGTTACTCTTCATGTGTTCTTCTTTATCAGATCTTGGTATAGCTATAATGTCTTTAGCCATCAACCAGTTTAAGACTACTTGATTAGCTGGTTTCTGGTATTTATCAGCTAGCTCTACTACTTCTTTTATTTTCAGATCTTGACCACGTGCTAAGGGCGCATAGGCTGTGATGGTTATGCCATTTTCTTGGCAGAAGTTAAGTAGCTCTTGCTGGTTCAAACTAGGGTGATACTCAACTTGGTTGGTAGATATTTCTATACCCATGTCTAGGGCTTGCTTGAGTAGTCTGATACTAAAGTTAGACACGCCAATACTCTTTGCCTTACCTTGCTGCTTCATCTCAGTAAGTGTTTCTAGAGTTTCACCTAGATCAAAATCACTATTAGGCCAGTGAATTAATAGCATATCTAAATAGTCAGTATCAAGCTCAGTCAATATCTCCTCAGTTTGGCTAGTTACTCCAGATTTACTCAAGTCTTGAGGCGGGATCTTGGAAGTAATGTATAGCTCACTTCTATCTACGCCACTTTCGGCTATGGCTTGCGCTATAGCTTCATGGTTGCCGTACATTGTGGCAGTATCAATATGTCTATAGCCCATACTAATAGCTGTCTTGATAGCTTCTACGCCAACATCACCGACTAGTTCTGTAGTTCCAAAACCTAGTACGGGGATGGAATGACCGCTTTTTAGTTTAATCTCTCTCATATATTAGTATTGTAACATTCTTAATTAATAACTTATATGCATCATTCTTAACGACTAACACTTTCTAATATTTCTTCCGCCACCTTAACCACTTCTTCTATCTTAGTATCCTCATCCACCACGAAATCAGCTTCTTCAGCTTCCCTGAAAGCTTCATGATCTTTAATCCAATTATCTAGAAATGGTAGGTAGTCCTGGGGGTTAGACTTGCTTTGTTTGATTCTAGTTTCTAGTACGTCTTTCGGCAAGAATATATCTATAACGACTAACTCATAGCCATTTTCTCTTGCAGCTGTAGATACTTGCTCGTATTTACGCTCAATACCAGAATCTATAACCAGCAATCCATTTGGTATATCTCCTAGCCTATTAAGCAAAAAGTCATGATAGGTCCTGGCAATGTCATTACTCTGATCTATACTGAGACCCGATTTAAAATCAGCAATTAGTTTACGGATATCATCCGTAGATATACGTACTCCTTTGTATTTATCTTCAATAGCTCTAGCTAGTGTAGTTTTGCCACTACCAGGAGGTCCAGCAAAACAGACCATTAATTTAGGGTTCTCAACCTCTAGATTATCCAGTTGCTGGATATGTTGAGCTAATATTTCTGGGAATTTGCTTTGCTCAATAGCTAATTTGTCCATATTGGTATTATAAAGCAAAGGTACATAAAGTAAGAAAAAGCTCTTATATAAGATCTTTTGTGGTAAATTTAAACTATGGAAGACTCACCTGATCAAAGCCGTAGCATAGATGAGACCCTTGAAGGTATCGACACCAATACTGATCCTGCCGTATTCAATATTGATGTAGCTAGCCTAAGCGATAAAGAATTAACCGATTTAGAAGAGATAATATCTAAAGAGCTTGGAGATAGATACCAGCAGTGTTTAGAAGATGCTGATAATATGGCTAAAAATATCGCTGGTACTGGAGACTTGCCCCCTGGCTATATTGAAGCTAATGACCCTATAGCCAAGCGGCGCCGCGAAGTCTCTAGGAAGATAGTAATTAGCACACTAGCTAGTGCAATTGGCGCTGCTACTTTAGGTGTGGCTGCTCATAGGTTCAAGAACCGTGAATCTCAACCAGAAGACAAAAAGTAAGATAAAGGAAGTCAGAACCAGACCAAGAACAAAAGCAAAGACAACAAATAATTTATTGTTTAAATCAACACTTGCTTGTTGAAAATACAAGCCTAAGAGTTGCTGCTGTTTAAAGATTAACTAAGCAGTTAAATAAGTTTCTTTTGCTGAGCCAGATGGTCTTTGATGATAGTAATAATATCCTGGCCATACTGCTCGAGCTTCTTCTCTCCTACACCAGGAACAGCTAAGAGTTCCTGGTTATTCTTCGGCTGCTCAGCAGATAGAGCCACTAGCGTCTTATCATCAAATACCATATAGGCTGGTAGTTGATGCTCACTAGCAGTTTGGCTACGCCATTCTCGCAGTAGCTCAAAAAGCTCTTTGTCATAGTCGGCATACTCACCAGCTAGGTTTTGCTGGATGTGAGAATGCATATCTTTGAGCTTGGATTTTGATATGCCGTCTAGACTTTTGATAGCTAGCTTGGATAGTTGTTGTAGTTGTGTGTCTAGATTAGATATCTCTTCATGGACTCTTAGGGCTGTTTGGTTAATGCCACGTAGATACAGTCCTTCAATGCTACGCAGGCGCGATAGAGCCACATAACCCATACCTGGCGTGAAAGCTCGTGATAGATCGATTTCAGCAGAGTCTAGGCTCATTCCTTGGCTTTTGTGAACAGTGATAGCCCAGGCTAGGCGCAGTGGGTACTGATTAATCTCAGCTAGTGTCTTCTCCCCATCTTCTATGCGCCAGCTATTTAGTTCCATAGTAATCTTACGCCCACTACTTAACTGGATGATGGGGGCGTTGTTATCCTTGCTGAAATCAATTACTTCGGCTCGAGTGCCATTGATATAGCCAGCGGCAGGATTATTAGCTACACATAGTACTTGAGCGCCAACTTTGAGTTCTAAATTCTCTGGAGCTAGGCAACTTTTCTTCAGCTGCTCTACTAATTGCTCTGGTCCATGGCTATGGGCAGCAAATATTTGAGATTCAGCATCTATTTGGGCTAGTTTCTGGGCATTTAGGTTATCAACATTAGAGTTATGTGTGTATAGCCTGGTGATATCTTCATCTGGAGTCTCTTCTTCCAACCTAACCTCTAGTATTTGCATAGACTCTTCGCTAAGTTCATTGCTACGAATTTCTCGCAAGAGCCTCAAGAGGCGTGGGTCTTCTTCTTGTCGATGTTGTTCTTTGAGATAACAGACTTTCAAGTTCAACTCATCCCAGGCTTTAGCAAAATGAGCAAAGTCTATATCGCCACCTCCACGGTTGATTGGCGGTAGTTGGAACAAGTCGCCACAAAGTATTACTTGCAGGCCACCGAAGGGTTTATCTTCATCTTTGAGCATCTTACAGATTTGATTAATCAGCTCCAATCTAGCTCCATCTAGCATTGATATTTCATCAATTATTAATACCCGGCTCTTGCGGAAGCGGGCTTTCAGCTGGCTCTTACCAGCTAAATTAGCTAGTTGCTTGCTGTCTAGTTCAGAATTGATGCCAATGCCACTCCAGCTATGAATAGTCATGCCATTAATGTGGGTGGCAGCGATACCGGTACTGGCGGTAATACCCACACCTATATTATGTTTCTTGCAGTGTTTTATGAACCGGTTGATTACATGAGTCTTACCGGCTCCGGGCTCTCCAGTTAAAAAGACGTTGTGTCCGAGCTTCATAATTTGTAGTGCCTGGGCTTGCTTCATCAAACCATGATAGCACTTAAGCAGTTTAAATAGATAAAGATGCCAGCACTCACCTGCCCCTGTAGGGACAATAGCCTACAGTTGTCTTTCTTGCTTAGCCTACTACTTAATTAGAAACAAGCTGCAGCCCTAATAATGTGCTAAATTAGAAGCATGAATGAAATATTAGATGGAGACGACAGCAGTAGCATTGAGGAAACACCCTCTAGCCTAATTGATCTTAGCCCTGAAGAGCTGGATGCATTTGAAGCAAGGATACGCCAGAATATTGGTGATGAGGCTTTTGAGATTGCTCTGGAGGTAGCAGATCAGATAACCAGGCCTCTATCTGCCGGTATTGATATGCCACCAGGGTATGATCCTAACTGGCATCCTATAGTTAAAAACCGCAAAGAATTAATGCGTAAATCTATTATAGTAGCCACGATTATTATGGGTGGCGCTGCTGCTGTTACAGGTGCGGTGGTTCATAAGCATAGAAAATCATAATTTATTCTAGGCTACAGCTGCTTTAGCCTTAGATCTTCTATAGGCCCACTTACGCAACTCATCTACTACGATAGTTGATAGTGAAGCTACTAGGATAATAGCCCAATCCCTGAGTGATAGGGGCTCTACTCTGAGTAAGAACTGGCCTACAGGTGTATACAGCGCTCCAATATGTAGAGTTATAACTATAGCTAGGGCAACTACTAAGTATTTATTAGAAAATGGATCCATCTGGAATATTGACTTATGTTCTGATCGGCAAGTTATAACTTTATACCATTGGAATACCACCATAGTTGTTAGAGCTATAGTGGTAGCTTTGACATAATCACCATCTATATATGAACTAAATAGTACTAGAGTGGTTATAGCCATGGCAGTAGACATCAGCAGCATTCGCTGGGTCATATAGCCATCAATAATCCACTTCTTAGGTTTAACGAATTTTTCTTTAAGTAGTCCTGGTTCCTTCTTTTCCATAGCTAGTGCCGCATCTAAAAAGCCATCAGTGACTAAGTTTAGCCATAATAGTTGAGCAGCTAGTACTGGTAGTGGGTAGCCTAGTAATATGGCTGCGATTATGATCATTAACTCACCTAATGAAGTTGAGAATAGATAGAGCAATACCTTCTTAATATTCTTATAGATACTCCTCCCCTCTTCAACGGCTGAGATGATGCTGCCGAAATTATCATCAAGTAAAATTAGGTCAGAGGCTTCCTTAGCTACTTCCGTACCGCTTTTACCCATAGCCACACCTAAATCAGCACTAACTAGCGATAGGGCATCATTAACCCCATCACCAGTCATGGCCACTATCTCCCCCCGCAACTTATAGGCTGAGACTATTCGAAACTTATGCTCTGGAGTAATTCGGGCAAAGACAGTCACTTTATCTAGTCTCTCAGCTAGTCCTTCATCGCTTAAGTCTTCAATATCTTCATCAGTTAGTACGGTATCACCATCACGGAAGATACCGACTTCTTTAGCGATAGCTTCAGCAGTAATCCTATGATCTCCGGTAATCATAACCACCCTAATACCGGCATCTTTAGCATCTACCATAGCTGTGGCTACTTCCTGGCGGATGTCATCCTTCATGCCTAGTAAGCCTACGAAAGTTAGCTGATCAATAGAGTCTGTGTTTAGCTCATCTATGACAGTCTGTTTTTTCGCTAAGGCGATAACCCTTAAGGCCCGTTTACTCATAGATGAGAACTGCTCAGTTATCTCCTGACGGTCTTGGTCCGTAATATCTCTTAGGTTGCCACCTTCTGATATCCGAGAGCATTTAGCTAGGATAACTTCTGGTGCTCCAGCTACAGCTAAGAATTGAGTATTGTTCACCTCATGGACAACAGCATGGTATTTCAGTTTGGCATCAAACGGTATTTCATCAGTCTGAGGATATTTTTCATGTAGGTCGTATTTAGAAAAACCTATCTTTTCAGCTAGTACTTCCATAGCTGCTTCTGTCGGGTCTCCAGCTACTTTCCAGATTTCAGATTCTTCATCGAAAGATAGTCTAGCGTTAGAACAGAAACCACCAATTTGAGCCAAGGTTTTAATCTCAGGATGCTCATCTATATCAATAGCCTCATCATCAAGTAGTATGTCACCATCTATCTCATAGCCACTACCAGTTACAGAAAACATAGTGGAGTTGGTGTAGACATACTCGACTATTAGTTCATTTCTAGTAATAGTACCGGTTTTATCAACAGCTATAACCTGAGCTTCACCCAAAGCCTCTACGGCCTGTAAGCGTTTAACCAAGACATTGCGTTTACTCATCCGCCAAACACCAGTAGCTAGGAGCAAGGTCATTACGATCGGCAAGCCTTCTGGTATAGCCGAGACTACTACGGCCACAGCTAGCATAAATATCTCAGTGGTATCAAATTGGCCGACAAAAAATCCTAGAGAGAATATGATAGCGCTGATTGATAGTACGACAACTATGATGATGCGCGATAGATACTTAATATCACTCTGCAGTGGTACTTCACTCTCAATCTCACTCATCTCTTCTGATATCTTGCCGATAACAGTATCTAGGCCAGTAGCTACCACTACTGCCTTGCCGGTACCAGCTACTACATGAGAGCCTTTAAAGAGCATGTTGCGTTGATCGGCAGTTCCTGCCTTGGGATTATCAATGCTGTCTGAGAATTTACCGATTGGGTCTGATTCACCAGTTAGAGCTGCTTCACTAACCCTTAGATTATGTGAGAGTAAGATACGAGCATCGGCTGGAATCTTCTCGCCTTCCTGCAATAAGATGATATCGCCGGGAGCCACCTCCTCATCGGATATAATCATTTCCTTGCCACCGCGAATTACACTGGCTTGAGTTTTGGCGAACTTACGCAGAGCCTGCAGAGTGTTCTGGGCTCTACCGGCCTGGATAGTTCCAGCTACAGCGTTAAATAGTAGGACGAAAAATATAATGCCAGCATCTATAAACTCATCTAGCAGTAGCACTACTACTCCAGCAGCTAGGAGTAGATATATTAGCGGACTCTTAAATTGTCTGAAGAATATCTTAATTAAAGTATCTGGTTTGGCTTCTGGTAACTTATTGGGTCCATAGTGGTCTAACCTTAATTTAACCTCATCATTAGATAGCCCACTATCACTATTAGAACCTAGATCAACTACTACCTTTTCAGCTGCTTTATTATGCCATAGTTCATTGCTATTTATATGAGTATCTTCTGATTCTCGGTTATCTGGTTTTATTGGCATGATGTCTTTTTAGTTCTTTTCTTTTAGTTTAGTAACTTAGGGTTAAACAGGGCAAAGCCTTATTTCCAATTTTAATGCTTTAGCTTAATTGTAGCAAAAAAGTAAAGAATCTAGACAATATATCTTCCAGAAGCTAATCTTCAAGACTTAAGCACCATTGTTTTAGCCGTCGTCCTTCTCGCCAGACTCTTGTTCAATCAGTAATTTTAGTGCCGCATTCCAATTTTGGGGTAGAATTCTATCTACTTCATGTTGGAGCCTATCTTCTAACTCTTGGTATAGATGATACATCAAAAATCCAAATCCTAGTCGTACGTATAGCTGCCATCTTGCATCAGACATAATTTCTGTCTCTAGTTGATCTATTAAGTCTTGGTATTGGTGGGATAAAATACAACCTTTATTAGCGATCCCTACTAAACTATCAGATATGAAATAGAGCTGCTCGAAAAGCTGACGGCCATCTGATATATCATCTACTTCATCAGTTGGTATGTATATACCAACTTTTTCTACTAGAATTTTGTCAAAATTATTCTTACCTAGTGCCTGTTCAGCTATGCGTAGTGCTAGTAAATTACCACCTACGAAGGCCTGTCTTACCTCGCCACTATCAGTGAATTTGAGACTATGCTCATCTGTTTTTCTAGCTAAGTTACTGCATGATTCAATAGCCTTATATATATAGGTATTTTTGTATTTATCTTCTAGCCAATCGATATAGTTAGTATTATCGCTGTGACATAGCTCGAGCTCGTCCTCGATAGTGGCAATAATATCTTCAGGATGGTTGCCTTCACGGTTGCTAGGATCGTACTCATACATAATATGATAATTACACCATTTATAGCTATAAAGTCAAGCAAAAGTACATATGCAACTATACTAAGCCCTAGTTTATTGAACTATTTTTAGAATAAACATTAATTTAAAATAGATGATAGTAAAATATAAGTTACACTATTCCTATAGAAGTGTAATGTACTAATCTCTTATCTAATATAAAATTAACTAACCAACTATGTTTATTAAATAATCTACTAGTAACGTTCTATGATTTGACATAGGTTATGTCTTAACTGCGTGAGTAATAAGTCAGTAGATGCGGTCTTCCACCTATCCTCTGGCGCGTAGTTTGTATAGGAAAGTTAGCCCGGTAGGCTTCCAGGATGCCCTGCATAAAGACTCCTTAGTTGGCGTAGCCGATGAACCAGAACACACGACCCTCGTCGGCGGCTCCGGCTGCCCGTGCCATCGAGGCGCGGATCGCGAACGTGCTGCCGGAGTGTGCAAGCGTCACGATCTCGCCGGGCGTGACTGTCTCCCACGTCGTGCCACCGTCAAGGGTGGCTTCGTAGGTGAGGGTGACTCCGGCGTCGAGAGTGGCATCGTCCAGCAGGTAGACGGTGTCGGCGGTGGCGGGCAGGGTGACGGCGGTCAGGGTGAGCGTGCCTGAGTCGGCACCGCCTGGTTCTGCTTCTGCGGTGATTACTATGCCACCACCTCCAACCGCGACGAACAGGCCGTCGCCGTGGCCCACGCCGGTCACTGAGCTGACCGACGTAGCCTGTGACGTCCACGTGATGCCGTCCGGGGAGGTGATGGTTATGTCACCACCTCCAGCGACGAACAGGCCGTCGCCGTGAGCCACGTCCCACAAGTGGTTGGTGATCGGAGTAGTCTGTGACGTCCACGTGATGCCGTCCGGGGAAGTGATTACCGTGCCACCACCTCCAACCGCGACGAACAGGCCGTCGCCGTGGCCCATGCCGGTCAGGGTGACAGTGACCGGCGTGGTCTGTAACGTCCAGGTCACGCCGTCAGGCGAAGTAATGATCGTGCCGCTGTTCCCGGATACGACGAACAGACCGTCACCGAAGGTTGCTCTCCATAGAGCTTCGGTGGTCGGCGTGGTCTGTAACGTCCACGTGATGCCGTCCGGGGAGGTGATGATCACGCCGTCACCTCCAACCGCGACGAACAGGCCGTCGGCGTGAGCCACGTCGTACAGGGTGACAGTGACCGGCGTAGTCTGTGACGTCCACGTGATGCCGTCCGGGGAAGTGATGATTCTTCCACCGTTCCCAGAGACGACGAACAGGCTCCCGTTGTGAGCCACGCCTGACAAGTGGTTGGTAGCAGGGTTGGGCCGGTCGGTCCACGTGATGCCGTCCGGGGAAGTGATTACCGTGCCACCGTCGCTGACGTCGCCGACCGCGACGAACAGGGTGCCACCATGGCCCACGCCGCGCATGGTAGTAGTGGTCGGAGTAGTCCGTGACGTCCAGTCGCTGAGGCTGACCCCTAGGAATCCCAGGAACCCCGCTCCCAGGTCTGCGTTACGTGACACATCTAGCCCGGTCAACAACGCAACCTCGTCCTGGCTTGTTAGGAACCCTTCACCCTGCCAGCCGGTGAATTTTTTAGTTGATCCTAAAGTGCTAGCTTGCATCT
>JBBDOS010000005.1:0-115808 GCA_040876925.1 Saccharimonadales bacterium (SeqCode)
GCACTGTATCATCGCTACTACCAGAGTAGACATTGCCGGTTGAATCTACGGCTACGGCTAAGACGTTATCGCTATGTCCAGTAAAGGACCATAACTGATTACCGCTAGAGTCTATTTTACGTACCGTATTATCGTTACCAGCAGAATAGACATTACTGCTACCATCTACAGCCACGGCATTTACTGGGCCTTCATGACCGCTAAATCTCCACACCTCATTACCGTTAGAATCTATTTTGCGCACTGTGCCATCAAAAGAGGCCGAATAAACAAAGCTACCATCAGACTCTGCAGCTACTGCTCTAACGTCATTACTATGTCCAGTAAAGGACCAAACTTGAGTCCCGCTAGAGTTAATCTTACGCACCGTACTATCCCAGGAAGCTGAATAAGCATTGCCTAAACTATCAGCAGCAACACCAGCTACATTATGTTCGTGACCTGCAAAAGACCAAACTTCATAAAACGGCAATATACCATTAGGCGGCTCAGCCCAAACAGAAGGCGCATACCAAAGAAAAGAAGATAATACTATGGCTACTAGAGCTAGGGTTGATTGTATTTTTTTTAGGATAGAAATTTTCATAAGTATTATCTATATTTTAACACGATATTTATGTGCTGCTGGTCTTGATAAGTCCTTATTGTTAAAAAGATACTCCACAAAGTGAGTAATCTATTATTTGCCGTAAGGACTGCTACCATAACCAGATGGCTGTTGTTCTTTATTGCTACTACTCTCAAAGGTCATATTGCGCAAAGCTGCACTAATACCAGATATAGATAAGACACCTATACCTAGATGCTTCAAGAACTGCTTGCGATCCATTTCCTTGGTAAGTAAATCACCTAAAACTGTTTTTGATTTATTATTACTCATATTTGTTTTTTTGATTTTTATTTATTAATGATATTTATAACCATAAGTATATAAGATGATTATTTAAGATGCAAGGACTTTTTAACCTAAAAAGTTGCCGTAGCTATGTAGTTAATATCTGAAACATATATACCCGGAGAAGTAATAGCTGAAATATTAGCAGCATACTCTATTTCAAAGGTAGATGAATTAGTAGAGCCAGAGGAGCTACCCACATCTATATAGGTACCTGCATCAAACATATATTGATTAGGGCTCATATCATTAAAAGTAGACGCTGCTGACATGCTACCACCAGATATAGAACTAACTCTTAAGCCAAATTGTTCAATGCCAGGAGTAGAAGCAGCTGGGGTTAAACCAAAAGGATCGATAGTTGAACTGCCGTTATCTAGAGTAGTACCAAATATAGAGACTGTTACCCCATTAGTGGCGTTGGTAGCAACATCAAATCTACTTAATCCAGTACTAGTATTATCAATGCCTAAGGTGCCGAAATCTATCACACTACCACCCCCTGCACAATCTGAACCTGTATATACACAGAAGCTTAGAGTCTCAGTAACTTCCTCTTCTCCCCCTTCTTCTTCCATAGAGCCGCTATAAATATCAGAACCATATCCGCCCGCACCATAACTACCTTCTGGATGAGTCTGAGCTAAAACTATCTGATAATTACCGGCTGCGATAACTGACAATACAAAAAAGGTACTGACAATCAAGCTGATGTTTAATGTATCTTTGTAACTAGATTTAGTTAATTTCATTTTTATATTTATATGTTTTTACTTATATACTAATTTTTAGCATAATTAGTTTGTTATGTACAGTTAAAGAGACAAAAAGTTATAAAAAGTCACTATCAAAAAGCTAGAAGTTATACCACTGTCCAAACTGATCCACTAGGGACTGTAACTTCAACTCCAGTATTTAAAGTCACCGGTCCGGCTGTCATAGCGTTCTTATTCGTTGTTATGGTGTAATTGGTAGTAATTACAGTATCATTCTCATAAAACACCTCGTCATCTCCACCCCCCAAAGCCCCAGCAGCTGCCTTATCGGCTAACCAAGTACTAGTAGCCGCATCATACACTAACGTAAAGCCATTATCTACACCTGATACATCCACATTAGATATGAGATCTAGATTGATATTTCTAAGACTACCGTCAGGATTGTGGGATACCTCTAAGAATTCATTAAGTATATCTCCCCAAGTTCCCGCATCTTCTCCTGGTATTGGTAATCTTGCTGGCATCTATTTATTGTTTCCTTATTTTTGTCATTGTTTATATGCTTAAGATTATAGGTTATCAATTAGATTAATTCAACTCAAACATATCATTAATTAGTATTATTAATGCTCTTTTTAGATGTAGCATTTTTAGGCTTCATGGTCGGAAAGTAAATAATGTCACGAATACTCTCCTGGCCCAACATAATCATACTTAGACGGTCTATACCTATACCGATACCCGCTGCTGGTGGCATACCTAACTCCATAGCTTCTAAGAAGTCCTCGTCTACTTCCCCCCAAGTCTCTTCTGCACCTGCAGCTTTACGCTGAACTTGCTCTTCTAGTAAAGATCTCTGCAATATAGGATCGTTTAACTCAGAGTAGGCATTGGCTATCTCTTCTCCAGCTACGAAAGATTCAAATCTCTCAATTAGCTCAGGGTCATTACGATCAACCTTACAAAACGGTGTCGATTCTTTGGGATAACCAATCACATGCGTTGGCTGGATTAATTTATTCTCACAGCGCTCTTCAAATAAGACTAATATTGCCTCTCCGCGACTACCAACCTCTACTTCCTTTTCCAACTTAGCTACCTGGTTAAATAGTTCTTTATCACTCATCTGATCAACATCTATATCGGCTAGTTCTTTGAGTGCATCTTTTAATCTAATTTTTTGCCATGGTCGCTTGAAATCTATCTCATATTCACCGTAAGTAAACTTAGTCATGCCAAATACTTGCTTGGCTACCGCCTCAACCAACCTCTCCATTAAATCCATGGCATATTCATAATCCTCATAAGCTCTGTAGGCCTCTAACATGGTAAATTCTGGATTATGTGTTCTATCTATGCCTTCATTACGAAAACTCTTACCTATCTCAAAAACAGCCTCCATACCACCAGCGAGTAAGCGTTTGAGGTACTGTTCAGGAGCTACTCGTAGATACATATCCATTTCTAGTTTGTTATGGTGGGTAATAAAAGGCTTGGCTTCAGCCCCACCATAGGTTACTTGAGTAATAGGAGTCTCTACTTCTAAGAAACCTTCTTCGACCATGAAACTTCTAATAGCTTGGGTGAGTACGAACCTTTTTTTCAACGTCTCCTTAGACTGCTGATTAGCAGCCATATCTAGACTACGATTACGGTATTTAAGCTCTACGTCCTTAAGTGAATGGTGCTTACTAGCTAGACCAGTTAGAGACTTACTAAGTAGCTCCGCTGAATCTACCAATACTGATAGTTCACCGGTTTTAGTTTTACACATATAACCTTTAATGCCGACGATATCACCTGTATCTATATATTGGCGGATATACTCAAAATCTTCTTTGTCTAGATCGTCTTGGCGGATATATAACTGCAACACACCCGACTCATCAGCTAACTGCATAAAAGCAATGCCGCCCATCCAGCGCTTAGATATTACTCTACCGGCTATAGATACTGCTGCCTTATTATCTTGCTCTTCGGCTTCTAGTTTAGATTCAAACTCATCAATTAGATCAGATATTCTATGGCTAATATCAAAAGAATAGGAGCTGTAAGGATTTAAGCCCTTATTTTTCAGGTCTTTTATCTTCTTGAGTTTTTCTGTTCTAACATCTTCAGCTGTTTGCTCGCTCATATAGTCATCTCTTTAATATTTGGTACTTTAATTAGTTTTATATCTTGTGATTAATGATAGCAGTTTAGAAGTCTGGGGGCTAGAGCTTGTAATATCTCGTTACTAAAGAAGTTAACAATACTATCTATTTCATAGATCGCTCTGCAATCGCAAAGTCCATGAAATACTGTTCCAAAGTATCATCTACTTCTTCAGTTAAAATTGATTTAGCAAACTGCTCACGAGCTATTAATAGCTCGTATGGGTCTTTACCCTGAGAAACCCAGGCTTCAATCGTAGCATTAATTAAATCCATACCTCGATAAAAAGCAGCCATCATGCGTTTCTCATTCCCACTGCGCCGACCATTTAACGCTCTACCAACCTCGGACCCGATATTACCCATCTGCCAAAAGGTGGACTGGGAAGCCCAAGCAACTTTATCAAACATGTGCTCACTCATGAACTATCTCGGCAATAATATTTTTTATCTTATCCTTCACGTCTTTATCCAATATATCTTTTGATGCATTTCCTTGGGCTGGACGGATATTAATCATCGAATCAAACTCTATGAAATCATCCGTTCCATAGTCGTCTGGGTGTAAGTTAATTCCCCATAAGTCACTTTGCCTAGAGCCTTGCTTCAACAATTCTTGCTCACCGTCATAGTGCATAGGCATATCTATAATAACTATTCGTTTCTTAACATCTACATCTGCTTTAACAAGGCTGCCGAACATTTTATCGGCCATCTCTTTAAGCTCTTTAACCGAAATGCTTTTAACAATTTTCATGATAGTAATTATAGCAAATACTAAAGGTTCTACGTAAAGTTTGGTGCAGGATAGTGGACGCATTGCAAACATCGGCTATTGATGCACAAGATGATTATGAACTAAAGCAGCTCGTTACGATATTTGGACTTTCTGGAGACCTACTTTTCTATTAACCACAGAATTGATTTCCACATATCATCAGCATGCTGTTGCTTATTAAATTTTTCAGGATGAAATTGTACCCCAACTATAGGTAATGATTTGTGCTTTATCATTTCTATGCACTCATTAGATTTTGCTAACGTATCAAAATTATCCGGCAAGTCAATGATACCAATACTATGATTCTCAAAAACTAACATTTTTTCATCACCAAGCCCGAGTAGCTTTTTCCCATAGTCTGTTAATCTTACTTCTCTCCTTCCGTGATGTTCTCTTCTAATTCTGGTGGCTTGACCCCCAAAAGCAGTAGCAATTAACTGCATACCTAAGCAGATACCTAGTACCGGTTGTTTTGTCTTAGTGATAAGATTCAGTTCATCAGCGTAATGTTGTGCCTGTTGTGCTGGGTCGTCGTACCAGATACCTCCTGTCAGCAGAATAATATCGAAAATCTCCAAGTTTATGCTTCTAACCTGTTGCGCAGATACGGTCTTGTATTCGTAGCCGAAATGCTTGCAGGCAGTGTAGATAGATTTTATGTCATCAGTTTTATTATCAATTATTAGAATCTTCTTCATAGATCAATCTTAACAAAAAAATACTCGAATTGGGTCTGAATGCTTGAAAGTTCTCTGACCAAAAACGTCTGGGTTGTATTGGTGCGGGTGATGGGATTCAAACCCACGGCCTCATCCTTGGCAAGGATGCGCTCTATCAACTGAGCTACACCCGCATATTTGTGGTGGCGAGACTCGGACTCGAACCGAGGACACGCGCCTCTTCAGGGCGCTGCTCTACCAACTGAGCTATCTCGCCATATGTTGGGGTAAACCATATTTTAACTGATTTATACCAGCTTTGCATCCCTTAAGAGAAGTTAAACTTCTTATGCTACACTTATTTATAGATATGAAACCAAGTAAGAGTAACAATACTGATAAGAAATCCTCTTTTCTAGCCATATCTCAGCTAGTAGATACATCATATCAAGAGCGCTTTCTGAAGCGTTTTATCTTTCTAATTATATCAATCGTTCTAATCCAAACCACCTACTTTATATTTAATGACACCTTAATGCAGGCAGCTTTTAACTGCTTGGTTCTAGTCGGTCTTTGGGTTAGTTTGCTAGTACTTAAAAAACACTCCTACGAACTAACTTCTTCTCTAGTCATATTACTCACCCTATCATTAGTCATGTTTTCAGTTCTAACTACCGGACTAGGTAATAACACTATCTTCTGGTTCTTTATCTTCCCTATTATAGCTACCTTCCTAAAAGGTAAACATGGCGGCAGTATCTGGTTGCTAATTCTAGTACTAATTTTAGCAACTATGTTTGTTGGGGTTGATTTAGGCTACATACAAGTCCTGGAGATATCGTATGATGCTAGTACCTTCCAGCAGCTAATACTTAGTATTTTTCTAGTAGCTATATTTATCTACTTCTACCAAGATAGCTTGGATCAAAAAGCTATCATGTTGAAAGAAAAGGAAGAAAAATTAGCTAGTATCTACACTCGGCTGCAAGAAGAGATAAAGAGACGTGAGAAGATTGGTGAAACCCTAGAACAGAATCTAGAAGCCCTAGGACATAAAGAGGCTAGGGACTTAGCCTTACTCCAAAGCATCGGCGAAGGCGTGATAGCTACTGATGCCAGCGGAGAAATTATTATGATCAACTCCGTAGTTGAGAAAATGTTTAATCTATATGAGAAAGATGTATTAGGTAAAAGCTATAGCGAGACATTTACGCTATACAATGAATCTGGTAACCCCATACCGCCATCCCAATCTCCCTTAAGGCAAACTATCGATAAACAGGAACCGCAAAAAAGTGATAGATATTTCTACCGCAACTACAACGGACAGCCCTTCCCAGCAGTAATTACTGCCAGTCCGATATTGCTAGACGGTCAGCATATTGGAGTAGTTGAGGTATTTAGGGATATTAGCGAAGAGAAAGCCATAGCTAAGGCTAAGGACGAATTTATTTCTCTAGCCTCTCATCAACTACGCACGCCTTTAAGCGCTATTAAATGGTATGCTGAAAGACTGCTTAAAACCCTGAAGCTAAACTCCAAAGACAAAGAGTATATGCAAACTATTTACGAGGACAGTGCCCGTATGAGTGGACTACTATCTGATTACTTAAACGTATCCAGGCTAGAGCTCAAAACCGAAAACTTGAATATAGCCAAGATCAACCCTGAAGATGTAATTAAAAATATCCTTAAAGATCTAAATCCATTAATTAAAGATAAATCGCTAAAAGTAGAGACCAAGATGAGCGGTACTATTAATATACATACTGATAGTAAGCTACTTGATATGATAGCCCAAAACTTAATATCTAATGCCGTTAAATATACGCCTGAAAATGGTCAAGTAACTATATCTTTATCTAAATATTCCGGCAAAGACTCTCACCTACAAGGAGGTCTGGTTATGAATGTTGAGGATACCGGTATGGGTATACCTGAGGCAGAGCAGTCGAAACTATTCACCAAACTATTTAGAGCCAAAAACGCTTTAACCAGTAACGTTGAGGGTACTGGATTAGGACTCTACACTATGAAAGCTGCTATAGATAGATTAGGCGGTATAGTCTGGTTTGACTCTAAACCTGGCGGGACTAGTTTTGCAGTTACTATACCTGATATGAAAGACTTTAAAGACGTAAAAACAGATGAGGAAGAATAGGGATAAGATAGGTAAATGTATTAATGGCCTAATATAAAATTAGTCTTTTGATATAATGGGGTTAATATAAATATAGATAGGATTTAAGAACAATGGCACAAAAAATATTAATAGCAGAAGATAATACCTCCCTACTAAACGTATTAGCAGATACATTTACTGATGAAGGCTTTGATGTTAAGAAAGCTGTTGATGGCAAAGAAGCCTTGGATATAGCCAAAAGCTGGATGCCGGATGTAATCTTATTAGACATTCTAATGCCTAATATGGACGGTAAAGAGATGCTTACTGAATTCCGGACTGTTGATGGTAGCGAGAATACTATTGTAATAGTTCTAACTAACTCCGGCAATTCTCAGCAAGTACTAGATTTGCTTAGCTTAGAAGTAAGTGACTACTTAACCAAGGCTGATTGGGAGCTAGAGGATATCGTTAAAAAGGTTAAAGAAAGACTAGCTGATAGATAAAGCTGGTTACTTAAATAGCATCGATAAGTACAGGTAGAATTCGTTTGTAATTTATTCATGGTGGGTCCTGCAGGGCTCGAACCTGCGACCTCCTCGGTGTAAACGAGGCGCTCTAGCCAACTGAGCTAAGGACCCTTAGGAACTACGACATATTAGAGTTTATCTCAAGACGATACTCTTTGACAACTAATAGTCATAATAGATTCAATTGGTGCCGCGGGAGAGACTCGAACTCTCACAGCCTAATATTGGCCACAGGCCCCTCAAGCCTGCGCGTCTACCAGTTCCGCCACCGCGGCAAGTAACCTAAGAGCTATTATATATACCAAAGAAGCTATATGAAACTACACAACTACTAAACATGAGTTATAGGCTGGTTTCGTACAGATGCCAGCCCTCATAATTTGAGCGCATAATCTTACGTAAACTATCTTTATCGGACCCTAGCTTAACTTCTGGGTTTAATATACTTTGGGGGTCAAAGGCCTGTTTGACTTGGGTAAATAGCCCGTAACCTGCCTCGCCATATTGATTGCGCAAATATGCTCCTTTGTATCTACCGCTATCACCGCCTGCCACAACAGAACCGCCAATAGAAGCAATGTATGAGCATAGTTCATCCATCACCTTAAATACTGCCTGTCTATCGCCAGCACTATCTAGATCTAGCCAGGAGTATAGTTGCAGATGTCCATCTCCTATAGACCCCCAGATAGCTGGGTTGTCTAAATGATGGGTGTTACATATTTCATAAGCCTTAGGTATAAATTCTGCAACCTTATCAACCGGCACAGAGAAACCATCGATTATCGGCAAGAATTTCTTTTTACCCTGATCAACCCAAGTTAGAGATGTGAAGCTGTGAATGGCTTTTCTAATATCGTCTTGTTCATCCGGATCAGTACTAACCCTAACTTCTTCTGTAATCTCTTTAACAGCCTTTTTTAACTTCTTAACCTTGTGTTTGCGAGTACCGGTCTTTTCATCATCAAACTCAACCAGCAAAGTTACTGCTGGTATATTATCCTCTATAACACCGTTTAGCTCGTCTGGATGATGTTGCTGAATTTGCTCTAATAGACTGCTACCAACCATCTCAACAGAACTAGGTTTAAGTTTTGGATTTGCTTGTAAGACGTCTATAGCCTTGCTGATATCATCAAACCCCAGTAGCGCTAAATGGACGTCAGGATTGAGGGTGTTTGTCTTCAGCACAACCTCGGTAATAATACCTAAACTACCTTGAGAACCGATAATTAATCTACTCAAGTCAAACTCTCCTTTGGGTCTTCGCACACCCCACAAGTTATAGCCGGCTGTGTCTAGACCAGAACTCTCTTTCAATTGCTCAATCATGCTTTCATTATCTAGTAATAAGCTGTCGACAGCTCGATATATCTCACCCTCTAAGTCAGTCTGTCCCTTCTTCTTGTTCAATTCTCTCTTTGATAATGGTCTAGTCCTAATTACCTGACCGTTAGCTAAAACTACCTCTAGCTCCTGAACATGATCAGCAATTAGGCCGTACTTAATGGCCTTACGGGAATATGAGTTATCGGCTAATACTCCACCAATCGTGGCCTGACCTGAAGTTTCAGGATAGATAGGTAGATGTCTGCCGTGACTAAGTAGAGTTTTTTGTAACTCCATATAACCCATACCTGGTTGCACAGTTATGGTATTGGTATCTATATCAATTAACTTATTCATGTGCCTGGCAAGAGAAACTATTAAGCCATTACCTATAGCTCCACCGTTTTGATTAGTGCCCCTACCTCTAGGGGTGATAGCTAGTTTCTTGCCGCGCTCAGATAGCTGCCAAGAGAATCTAGCGGCCTTGCGTACATCATCAACATCACGTGGGTAAATAGCTGCTTTGGGCCTAATAGAAAACAGACTGCCATCACTTGAGAGATGGTTAAGCACCCTATCAGAAGCTACTACTTCACCTCGTAGGTGCTTGCGCAAATGGTCTGCTAAATTACTAGAACTCATATTGACCTATATTATATCAAAGCGGCGAGTTAATGCACGGATAAAATATATCTTTGATAAATAAAATAGCTAGACTAATATTTTTTGACTTATTCTCTAACGAGCCTTTGCAAAGCTGGTTCAGCATTGATGGACCATTCTTCAACATTATGAAAACGATCAAGTGGATTAATAATATTACCTACATTAACATCAGCTACTTCACGGCGAACAATATAATAGGCATGTAGTCTGTATAGAGGCAAGGCAGGTGCATCTAAGCGCCATTGTGATTGAAAGGCTCCATACTTAGCAGCCCTTAAATCAGTATCTAGCCTAGTACGCCCATCTTCTAGATTTAAATCAGCTAGCTCAGACTGATATAGGGATAGGTTGCGACCAGGATCATTAATCTCAGAAGAATGCCAGTAAGAATAGGCATCTGGGTCTTTGTCCATACCTACTCCAAAGAGTAAGACGTCATAATCTCTCGGCCTCAATCGCTCTTCTCTGAATTCATCGGCAGCTAGTTCTACTAACTCGACTCCAACTCCAGCTAATTCCCATTGTTTTTTCAGAGAATCAGCTGCTATGGGGTATTTGTGACTATCTTGAGTAACTAGTCTAATAACAAAAGGTTCGCTATCATCATATAGTTTGCCGTCTTGATAGTTTAGACCTGCGGCCTCAAATCTGCTTCTAGCTGTTTCTAAATCATAATCTAGTACTGAAGGCACGTAGCCTAACTGCATCGGCAATAACGGGCTATTAGCCTTCCTATAATCAACACCTAGTTGCCGCCTGAGAGCAGGGTTATCTATACTTTGAACTAATCCCCTTCTAATATTTCTATTAGATAAATTATTGGTATTAAAGAAAGCAAATACTTGAGCGCCTGTCTCCATCTGGAAAACAGACGTATTGGGCAGGTTATTAATCTGTTTGTAATTATCAATATCACCTAGCAACATAGCAGCCAGCTCCTGCCCCAAATAGGCTGATCTCATCTCTTCAGCAGTATCAAAAGCCGCGATAGTAAATCTATCAAGCATTGGCGCACCTAAATGGTATGTTTTATTAGCTCTAAATCTTAGTTTATCTTCTCCTACATCCGTTAGCTCAAATGGCCCTGAGCCAATAGGCTGTTGATTAAACGATGATATACGTATACGTTCTGGGTCGGTATCGGCTAGTAGGTGTTTTGGTAGTATGCCTACCGATAATTGTGTGAGAAATGGTGCAAATGTGTTAGGTAGCTGAAAACGAATACTCAACTCACCGGTCACCTCAACTTCTATATCGCGCCAATCAAGATAGTATGGAGATCCGACATCTGGATTTTGTATCAAATCAATAGTAAAGGCTACGTCCTCTGCAGTTAGCCTCACCCCATCATGCCAATAAATATCTTCACGTAAATTAAAAGTATAGATAGTACCATCTTCGTTAACTTCATAACCACTAGCTAGATCTAGCTGCATATCACTATTGGAATCTTCCTTAAGTAGACCGCTAAATATTAGGTGGGTTGCTGCTTCTGATATTTGACCATCAGAGAATATGGGATTTATTCCTGATATATCTCCAACCACACCTTCAATATATTGGCCTCCGGGCGCTGGTGCAGACGTTAAATAGTGATGATCAAGCGACTGCAGCTGCCACCAAGTTACTCCAATAGCTAGGGCGAATATTAAGCCCCAACTGAAAACAAAACGCTCAACGGTTCTAAGCGTTTTGTTCTTGAGGTGAGCATCAATAAAACGTTTATATGTTTTGGCTGCTTGCTTTTTTGCAAGCTCATATATTGAGTTTAATTTGGACGATATATCTACACCAAAAATATTCATAAGCTCATTTAGCTTAAAGAACTAATTAACTACTAGCCCTAAAATGATCGAGAGTACAAACACTACCGCAAAGATAATAGTTAGTTGATACATCACTAACTCTACGCCTCTTCTAGAGAAGTAGAATGAACTATCACCACCGAAAGCCTGACCCAAACCGGTGCCTCTAGATTGAGCTAATATTAGAACTATCATCATGATAGCTGAAATAATTGATGTTATTTGTAATATGGTCTGCATAATATGTTATCTATCCCATCTCCTCTAATATAGTTTATCTCTTAAGTATCGTGTTGCCAGCAAAGTTAACCATCCACATAATCACAACCGTTAATAGGGCGGCTGTAAATGTAGATACACTGAAACCTGCATACAATATCATAACTAGATAGAGTATGAAAGCATTAATAACTAGGGTAAATAAGCCTAATGTAAGAATAATAGCCGGCAAGGATAAGATAACTAATATAGGACGTATAAAGGCATTAATGATAGAGAACACTAGTGCCGCAATAGCCACTGCTACCCAGCCATCAGCTATATTAACACCGCTTATGAGTTCACTAGCTAGCCATAGACCTAAACCATTAATAGCCCATCTAATTAGAAATTGTTTAATCATAGACAAACAGTATTATATTACTTTTAGGGTAGATAACGCAAAGAGCCTAACATTACACTATTAGCTACTTAGATATTTTCTTTAATATTACGAGCTAGAGACTTACCAACTACAGCCGATAACTCATCTACACTAGCTGACTCAACTCCTTTATACGAACCGAAAGCCCTGATTAGTTTCTTGCGAGTAGCTGGACCAACTCCTGGTATTTGCTCTAAAGTAGATTGAGTCTGAGACTTTAGCCTTAGCTGTGAATGGTAAGTAACGGCAAAGCGATGGGCTTCATCACGGATATGCTGCAAGAGTTTGAGCAGATGAGAGGTTCTATCAAGACGCAATATCTTAAAGCTATCACCTTGATCATCTTGGCTAGATTCAGGAATAACTATCTCCTCATAACGTTTAGCTAAACCTATAACGGGAACGTCGATAGTTGTTGTTTTAATAGCTTTAGCCGCAGCCCTAACTTGACCTTTACCACCATCAATTACTAAGACATCTGGGTTGGGCCATTTGTCCCAGTATTTTAATCTTCTCGTAATTACTTCTTGCATATGAGCATAATCGTCATTACCTAGGAGGCGCATCTTAAACTTCCTATACTCAGATCTATCAGGTACCCCACTAGAAAATACTACCATTGAGGCTACGTTGTTAGTGCCTTGGGTATGGCTAATGTCATAACACTCTATCCTTCTGGGTATTTGCTTCAAGTTAAGTAAGTTTTGTAAATCTATCAAAGCCTGGTCGCGACTAAGATCAAATAGTTCTTCTTGAGAGAATAGATGTTGTCTCTGCAAGGATAATAGGTTATTTAGCTGGTCGCGCAGCTTAGCTGCTAACTCATAGTTTTTATTCTTTGCAGCTATCTTCATGTCTTTCTCTAGATCTTTAATAACTGCCTGCCCTTTACCAGATAAATAACGTTTAAGTTGAGAAATATTCTTACGATATTCTTGAGGTGTGATGCCTCCAACCTCTGGCCCTGGGCATAAACCGATATGATAATGCAAACAGGCTCTTTGAGGCATCTGTTTATGAGTTACGTAGGGAAAACTCTTGCGCAGTTGCTTCATAGCTTTTTTAACAGCAAAAGAGGCCGTAAAAGGACCAAAATACTCTGATTTGTCGTCCATAGGACGTCTGGTATAGCTAATAACTGGATACTCGTCGTTAGATATTTTGATGTATAGGAAGCTTTTATCATCACGTAGTAAGATGTTGTATTTGGGTTGGTATCTTTTGATCATGGCTGATTCTAGAAATAGAGCCTCTACCTCACTGCCCACTTCTAAATAGTCAATGTCGGCTATTTCTTCTACTAAGGCTCTAGTCTTAATATCTTGTCGGTTTTTTGAATTAAAGTAGCTACGTACTCGGTTACGCAAATTGGCCGCTTTACCAACATAGATAATTTCTCCACTGCTGTCTTTATGAAAATATACTCCCGGGTTTTGGGGAAATTCTTTTAGTTTAGTCGCTAGCGCTTTCTTGTTCATAAAACTAATTATATATTCAAGGTGTCTATATATCCTAAATAGTTTAAGGCTTACTTGCCATGCATAGACCTTAACTTGTTACTTATCTAGAAGTGTTGCAGCTGTAACTGCTCCCCGGCCGGGAACATTAATCTTTCCAGGTAAATCATCGGGTTCGCAATCTGGATCATCATAGCCAGATTCTACCATACCTCTGTATCCAGCTTGATAGTTTTTAATTGTTCTTCTTATTTCAGATTGCTTGCTAGAGCTATTAGCTTGACTAGATCGCTCTATTAACTCGTCTATTTTGAGCTGTAAATCTTCAGCACAAACCACCATACTAAGTGCTTCTGGGTTATTGAGCACCTCTTTAGTTTCAGAAGATAGTCGGTTCTCAAAAGAACAACCAGTCAGAGCTAACGCTATAGCACCTATTATAGAAGCTGTCTTAGTTTTAAGACCCACTCTATATTTATCTAAATCTCTTTTTTCTGTTTCCATTATATATATTTAACCATATTTTATAGTAACGTCAAATAAACTATAGGTTAGGCCGTTATTAACTCAGCGCACTCTTCAGAACAAGCTGTCTGTCTGTCACACTCCTCACAAACCAATGCTAATTTATTGCAAGCCATATTAGCGCAGTTGATATGTCTACTAGTATTACCTTCACAGTAGATACACTTACCTATATCTGCTGCTGCTGCTGAGAACCCTAAGTTAAGCCGCTTATCAAAAACAAAGCACTTACCCTCCCAGTAGCCTCTATCTTTGAACTCCTGGCCATACTTAACTATGCCACCATCAAGATGATAGACCTCATCAAAGCCTTTGTGTTTCATGTAAGCACTTAAGTACTCGCAGCGGATATCTCCTGTGCAATAGGTAAGAATCGGCTGATCTTTAGGTAGATCATCTAATTCATCTTTAATTTCTTTAAAAGTATCTATATCTGGCTTGATAACATTCTTACCCTTAAAAGCTCCGATCTCGCTCTCGTATTTATTCCTAGCATCTAGGACTAGTGCGTCTGGATTATCTTCTAAATATTTATGCCAATCTTTGGGTTTTAAGCCTTTGGTAGAGTTAAAAACATCAAAATCCTCATCAGGAGCTAGAGTGACTAACTCTGGACGCACCTTAACACTTAGACGTGGAAAATCATCACCAACTCCATCACTCCACTTGTACTTAATGCCCTTGAAGAGTGGGTGCTGATTCATCTCCTTGACATAAGACTTAACATCATCGATATCACCACCCAAAGTACCATTAATGCCATGATCAGCTATAATGATGCGACCTTTTAGATTGAGCCTCTCGCATAAATTACGTTGCCAGAACTTGGCAGTTTCTGGATCTGGTAATGGTGTAAACTTGTAGTACAAAATTATCTTCTGCATAAGAGTATTTTAGCATCTAGGAATAACTTAGTTATTCTTGAGGGTAGAAATAACCAGCAGTATGCTCTGGCACTAAATGGGGGTTATTCATCAATAAATCAGGTAGATGAAGTAGGTCGTTATCATTAATAACTCCGGATTCTAGTAGAGCTTCTCGGGCTTTTTCAGCAGCTAACCCAACTGCCTCTTTAATATCTTCTTCTCTCATACGCATCATAAGAGCCTTGTTAATACCTCGTGAAAGGTTAGTCGCCCAATCTCCTGTATCTCTAGCAGACTCATGACCTGTATTACCTGTAGCATATGGTTGATAACCAACTATAGCTACAGTTATATAGCCGGCCGCTTCTTTAAGTGTCCAAGATTCCAGTATAGATTCTAGCTGCTCAGCTGGATTATTTAATCTATTGGGATTATTCATAATTATATATTATAGTACTTTATTCAGATATTGTCCAGTAAATGAGAGCTTGTTCTTAGCTACTTCCTCAGGAGTGCCAACAGCCACTATCTCACCACCGCCATCGCCCCCTTCTGGGCCTAGATCTATTAACCAATCGGCATTCTTAATTACATCTAAATTATGTTCGATAATTAAAACTGTATTGCCACTTGATACTAGTTCTTGTAATACATCGAGTAATTTCTCTACATCAGCAAAATGAAGTCCCGTAGTTGGCTCATCTAATATATAGAAGGTCTTACCGGTGCTACGCCTAGATAGCTCGGAGGCTAATTTAATACGCTGAGCTTCACCGCCACTTAAAGTTGTGGCGGGTTGGCCTAGACGAATATAACCTAAACCCACTCTCTCTAGAGTATCTAATCTAGATTTAATCCTAGGTACATTAGCAAAGAATTTAGCTGCTTCTTCCACCGTCATATTGAGAACTTCTGATATATTTTTGCCCTTATAGTGTATCTCTAGAGCTTCGCGGTTATATCTCTGGCCCTTACATTCCTCACAAGTAATGTATACGTCTGGCAAGAAATGCATTTCAATCTTTAACACCCCATCACCACGACAAATCTCACAGCGACCACCTTTAACATTAAAGCTAAAGCGCCCCGGCTTATACCCTCTTAGTCTAGCCTCTGGAGTTTTGGCGAATAGTTGGCGAATATCGGTAAAGACATTGGTGTAGGTAGCCGGATTTGATCTAGGCGTACGGCCGATTGGACTTTGAGTGATAGTAATAGCCTTGTCTAAATACTCTACGCCTTTGATGTCATCATGTTTAGCTGGGACTGTATTAGCTCTATGCAACCTCATCTGTAAATGTTTGGCCAATATATCATTAATTAAACTAGATTTACCAGAACCAGATACGCCAGTAACTGCTATAAAAGTTCCTAGAGGTAACTCTACATCTATATCTTTAAGATTGTTGGCTGCAGCTTTAATAATCTTTAAGTTCTTACCATTACCGGCTCTGCGTTTAGTCGGTGTAGGTATTTGCTTATCTCCACTCAAGTATTGACCCGTTAAGCTCTTTTTATTAGCTAATATCTTGGTGATATCGCCCTGAGCTATAATCTCACCGCCATGCTCACCAGCACTAGGGCCAACATCAACTATCTCATCGGCCATTCGAATAGTTTCCTCGTCATGCTCTACAACTATGACGGTATTGCCTAAATCACGTAGACGAGTTAGGGTGCTAATTAGTCTATTATTATCCCGCTGATGTAATCCAATTGAAGGCTCATCTAGTACATACAGCACGCCCATCAAACCAGATCCTATCTGGGTAGCTAATCTAATACGTTGAGCTTCACCGCCACTTAAAGTATTAGCACTCCTATCAAGCGTTAGATAGTCCAAGCCTACATCATGCAAAAAACGCAATCTCTCTCGTATCTCTTTTAATATCTGATTACCTATCTTTTCCTGACGTGCATTAAGTGATATGTCTTCAAACCACTGCAGAATATCACCAATACTAGCTTTGGTAACCTCTATAATTGACCGATTAGCTACTGTTACGGCCAAGACTTCGGGTTTGAGTCTAGAGCCTTTACAGACATGGCAGATGATTTCGCGCATATATTTCTCAATATCTTTTTTCAAAAACTCTGATTCGCTTTCGTGGTAGCGCCTTTCTAGAGACGGAATTACCCCTTCAAACCTAGCGGCATATTTACGGCCTGTGGAAGTAATGTCTACTTCAAATTTCTCTTCATCTTCAGCACCAAATAAAATTATAGACTTAGCTTCATCTGATAAATCTTTCCAGGACACATCTAGAGAAAAACCCTTGGCTGCAGCTACTGCTGCTAGACGCTTTTGATACCAGGCGTCTTGCCTACCCCAAGCCCAGGGACGAATAGCCCCTTCAGCTACAGTCAATCTCTCATTTGGTATTACTAACTCCGGATCTATTTCCATCTTGATACCAAGCCCCATACAGTGCGGACAGGCACCATGAGGGGAGTTGAAAGAAAAACTCCTAGGAGCCATGTCGACTATGGGCGCTTCGGGATGATCTACGCAAGCAAAGCGATCACTATATGTATTAGTCACATCGCTATCTACATTGACTACCTTGATAGTGCCATCAGCTAAATCAAGTGCTTGTTCTAAAGACTCTGATAGCCTAGCCTTAACATCCTCATTGATAACTAGCCTATCTACCACTACATCAATGCTGTGTTTGTACTGCTTATCTAGCTCTGGAAATTCATCAACATCATAGATGACATTATCAACCCTAACTCTAGCAAAACCAGAAATTTTTAACTCATCAGGTATATGTTTGAACTCTCCTTTGCGATCTACTACTAGTGGGGCTAATAGCAATACACGAGCACCTGAAGAGGTTTTTAATATGGCATCAACTATCTGAGCTGGAGATTGCTTAGAAACTTCAGCGCCACAGACAGGGCAATGAGGTGTGCCTATGCGGGCAAAGAGCAGGCGTAAATAGTCATAGATTTCTGTGACTGTTGCTACAGTTGAGCGGGGATTACGTGAAGTAGATTTTTGGTCTATCGATATGGCCGGAGAAAGCCCATCTATTTGGTCAACATCGGGTTTTTCCATCATACCCAAGAACTGACGAGCATATGAACTTAATGATTCTACGTAGCGTCTCTGCCCTTCGGCATAGATAGTATCAAACGCTAAAGAAGATTTACCCGAACCACTAAGACCAGTAATAACTATTAGCTTATCGCGTGGGAGCTCTAAACTAACATTTTTGAGATTATGCTCCCTAGCTCCACGGATACGAATAGTATCATTGCTACTTTTCATCAACCAGCTATTATACCGTGAAATTAGATTTTAATCTACATAACGTAATCTAAAACATTCTAGCTACTTAAAGCACTTACTTACCTATGTATTTTGGTGTCTATATCTGCTGCGTCCGTTTTTTCTATTTCTAGGACTATAGATTCTGGCTCTTTCTAGACTAATTGTTGAAGGAGCAATGCTCTCTAAGACAGATTCGGCTCGCTTACGACCTCGGGAGTTTAAACTAGCAGTCGCTTTACCGAGAGATACGTGAGGTGTCTTGCTATATAAACCAAGCGATTCTTCTATAGCTACAGAAGCCATAGACCGTAATACATCAGCTATTGCTTGTATTTCTGTAGCTATTTTTTCTCTATCCAATATTAACGCAGCGTGTATAAATCTGCCTGTTTTTATTATTTCAGTATCAACTACATTAACCTCATAAGTCTCGCGTAAACTATACAGTTGGCTATAGATACTTTCACTGGCTGCATCAACTGCTAAGCTACCGATAGCTCGATTAGCTTTAGTCTCCCTAAGAGATAACAAATTAACCGCTAGGTCTTTTTCTTCACCCAAACCTCTGACTGATAGTATTGAAGTATCCTCAGTCCTAGTTTTTTCATGAAAAGCTAAGGACAGTTCTCTAGCCTGATCAGCATCAACAGGCCTAAATACCGCCAAGCCAGTATTATGTAGAGTCTCCCTATTTGTATTAATTTTGAGATTAGGATTCATTTAAGTTCTATTAAATAACAAAAGGTACTAATTGTAAAATTCAAGATATTTAACTACTCCTGTTATATACTTATCTACCACTCAAAAGTAAGATTAGCTATCTGCACCTTATCACCATTTTTAATCCCTAGTCTAACCAGCTCATGAGATATACCACGGCGACGTAATATGTCTCTTAGTCTCTGCATACCTTCTGGATTATTAACATCTGTGCGCTTAGCAAACCCCTCTATATCTTGACCGGAAACTACATATTTTCCTTTAGCCCTTTTAATATCCCAAGCCTTAGGATCATCTTCTAGTTTTAGTACTGGCATATCTGCTTCATCCTCTGTCTCGACTTGCTTTTCATTGGTGGATTTTACTATGTTGAGCAGCTCCCCCATCACCTCCTTAAAGCCCTTGTGAGCTACCGAGGATATGACATATATCTTGTCGCCAACTTCTTTTTCTAATTGCTTTTTATGTTCTTGCAGTATTTCATCCGGCACTATATCAGATTTAGTTAGTACTACTACTTTTGGCTTATTACTTAGGTCAATTTGATAGGATTTTAGCTCTTCCCTAATCGTCTGGTAGTCTTTGACCACATCATCAGCTGCAGCATCAACTAGATGTAGTAGCACTTTAGTGCGTTCTACGTGACGTAAGAACTCTATCCCCAAACCTTTACCCTTAGAAGCGCCTTCTATTAAGCCCGGTATATCAGCTACTATCAGGCTCTCCTCAAATACTTCAGCTACTCCTAGGTTTGGTGTTAGGGTAGTGAAGGGATAATCAGCTATCTCTGGTTTGGCGTTACTAATTACTGATAGCAAGGTTGATTTACCGGCATTAGGTAGTCCCACTAAGCCAATATCGGCTACTGATTTAAGTTCTAGTCTCAGCTCTTTTTCTTCGCCCGGTTCTCCTATTTCAGCTAGTTGCGGGGTTTGGCGTACAGATGATTTAAAGTGAGCATTACCAAAACCACCCTTACCACCACTAGCTAGTACCGCTGTTGCTCCTGGATTAGTAAGATCAGCTAGCATCTGATCGCCCTCATAAATAGCTGTACCGACTGGTACGATTACTATTTCATCGGCACCATTCTTGCCATGGGATTTACGCTTCTTACCGGCACTACCATCTTTAGCTCGAATCTGTTTAACATGACGAAACTTAGCTAACGTATTAGCATTGTTATCAGCTCTAGCTATAACGTCACCACCCTTGCCACCATCACCACCATCAGGCCCGCCTTTGGCCACAAACTTTTCTCGCCTAAAACTCACCAAACCATTTCCGCCTTTACCGGCACTAACTTGAATGGTGGCTTCATCGACGAACATATCTACTTACTAGCATATATGGTTTAGGGGTTGGGGTAAAGCTTAGTTAGAAACTAAAACACTAAATAGTTAGTAAAGTGAGATGCAGGAACCCAGTCTGTAGTAACAGCTGGGCTACCGTTACCATATATACTACTACCAGCTAAGCCGTTCATGTCGGAGTACTTAATCATACTCCCATCCTCAGATACAGCTTCAACTACTGCTACGTGACCGAAGCCGAAGCCGCCATGATAGTTTTGACCGACAGCTCCAACTATCGGCTCTGTAACAGTACCAACCCATTGATTGGCATTACCTAAGTTTCTAGACACTGGATTGCCAAGTTGGTTAGCTCTATAGTGAGCCCACCAAGTACACTGACCTGCATAGTAGCTATTTGCGGTAAATCTAGGCCTAGTAGGCCATAGCTCATACTTATATGAAGATGAGCCTGTAGGACTAGTTGGGAATATACCAGCTAGATAAGTTGCTACTGGACTAGGCTCATCCTTAACACCATCAGGTATGATAACCTTCTGTCCCTTAATTAAGCCAGTCACCTCAGCATCGTTAAAGCTAGTTATTAAAGCGGCACTAGCTTCATACTTATCAGCTAATTTTTCCGGTGTATCACCACTAGCTACCTTATGTAATACTCCATTAATAGGTAGGATGGTTAATTTATCGCCAACACTAATACTGCCACCGACCGGTATATCATTAGCCCAGCGCACAGTATCAGAAGTAATAGCAAATTTACGAGCTATATCAGAAATAGTATCGCCAGACTTAACTGTGTAAGTCGTTATATCTTCACGACTGACGTTATCCGTAGCTACAGCAGAAGCTTTACGTAAGTGGGTATTATCACTAGAAATTAATTCAGATCCACTACTAATAGACTCACTCCTAGCAGTGATATCATCAGCCACTGAAATACCTAGACCGCTAGCAATGTTAGCAGCTACAAAGGTACTAGTAGTTTCATCTACGTTGTCGTTAACAGCACCGCTAGCACTAGCTAGAACCTTGGCTGAGTTCTCACGCACATCAACAGCAGACATAGGGCCACTTAAAGTGACCAGAGCTAATATGGACAATACCACCGTTACATGAAATAGGCGCTTGTATAAGCGGCCTACGGTGAATTCTGCAGTGCGTCTTAGGTTATATAACCGGTCTTGAGCAATGCCAGATTGCACTAGCAAATACTCCGTCGCCTGCTTGGTACTAATAACTATCTCCTTGTTAATCTGTTACCAGATTAAAATCACCGTAAGTTCTTTACTTAATTCTGTGATCAACCTACGACCATTTAGATATAGGTTTGAACTTCTAAAACGGTGAATTACTGATAAAAACTTATATCTTTACGTAAGATATTAGCCTTATAAGCAATGCTATTATCCTACCAAGCTGAGGGGGCGGTGTCAATATGGGTATTTTGGCTTAAAGTAGGTAAAATATTGATATATTATAGAGGTAACTAATTTGACATATAGTAAATTATATACTTTTGTATGTATATTAGCTTACTTTTTGTCTTTAGCAAGCTATTTATGTAATTTTACTGCTGCCCGTCCAGATAACGCTGTCTGTTGATGTCGTGTTCTTCAAAAGTAGTAGAGAATACAGTTTCTCCTGATGGCCTATGTAGGAAAAAATACCAGTCATGATCTATTGGGTTGGCACTAGCTGTAATAGCTACTAGCTCAGGATTACCAACAGGTCCTGGCGGTAAACCATCTATTCTATAGGTGTTATATGGATGGTTAATTTCGGTATCAGCAATAGATGGCTGCAGGTTACTAGTACCGAGTGCATAATTCACAGTAGCATCAGATTGAAGTTTCATACCACTATTTAACCGGTTCCAAAAGACCCCGGCTATTGCCGGCATATCTTCTGTTGGAGATTCTTTATGAACAATTGAAGCTAGTGTTAGCCCTTGATGAATGTTTAGACCCATTTCTGCCCATCTATCTATAATATCTTGGGTAATCTTCTCTTCTGTATTGGCTAAAATCATCTCAATAACTTCCTCAGCTGTAGCATTACCGGCTGCATGGTAAGTATCAGGAAACAAATATCCCTCTAAAGAGGCGCCGGCTGGTTTATCTCGTAATATCTGGTAATCATAACTAGCAGTTAGAGCAGCTCTTACTTCGCCACCACTAAAACCTGCATTAGATAATGTATCCACTACTGTATCTATGATACTACCACTAGGTATACGCACTATCATTTGAGCTATTGCACCACTAGTTAATATTTCTATAACTTCTTCTAGTGTTTGATCAGGTGATAGGGAGTAAAACCCTGCCTGTATTTGGTGAGATACACCCATTAATCTAGCCTGCAACCTAAAGGCCAGGGAACTACGTATAACTCCCTCATTCTCTAGTAAATTAGCTATCTGAACAGACGACATACCTGATTCTATACTGATATATATATCTTCCTGGCTACCAGAAACCGGCGCTTGAGAACTGTTGTACCAGTAGTATGACCAAGCCAGACTTCCTAACAGTAAAACTAATATGACTACTAGAACTATCAGGCCTTTCTTCTTGCGACCTTTTGGTTTGTTACTCTTCTTTAATTTATTCTTTTTGCCACTTTGATTCTTATCAAATTCTGATGGCTGTATTGGTGATATTTCAGGTAGTGATTCATTTGTATTATTTGAACTACCGTTTTCAACTGGCCTAGTAGGTTCAGTCGACTTAGATGGCTGAAATGGCTTAGAATTTGGAGGCGTGCCAGTAGGTTGAGTGGGTTTATGTTGTTTCGGCGGCCTAATATCCATCTTATTAAGTACTTGCCCTTTCTTAAATAAATATATGAAAAATCTACAGAGTATCTAGATAGTCTTGTAGTATGACAGTAGCCGCTAACGAATCTTCGTCTGCATCAGGAAATTTAGCTCTCAACCCCTGAGCAGCTTGAGTGCTTAAAGTTTCATCCTGAAGCAACACCTGACATTCTACATCATCTGATAGGTCAGCCGCAAACATTCTAATAGTTGCTGATTGAGCAGTCTCTTCACCAGCTAGGTTCCGTGGCAATCCCACTATTATAGCTTCTACACCTTCACCCTTAGCTAGATCTGCTATTTGGTTAATCACATCCTCGCTATTATTTATCTTCTCAAGTGGAGAAGCCATTTTGGCTATATCATTGCCTATAGCTATACCTATATTCTTACCGCCCCAATCAATGGCTATAAATTTAGCGGGTGAGTTACTACTCATCCGCTGCCTCTTCTGTCTCGCTCTCATTCCCTTCTTCATCTTCGCTATCATCAAGCCCGGCTACCTCAAATTCAATATTTATCTTATCTGGATTCTTAGGCAAGGAACCGGCCCAGAATGGAGATATATCTATCTGAGCTCTAGTAATATTAGCTCTGGATTCAATGTTATCTATAGCTTCGGTGTAGGCCATACCAGCCAAGGTTTCTCTAAGACTATCTAAATCTATATCAGGACCCAAAATCCCCTGAGCTCTGGCTCTAAACTCTCTATCTTCACTAGTACTAGATATATTTACTGAATCCAAGCCATAATCTATAGCTACCAATCCAGTATCATCAGCTGCTTCAGCAATATATCTATGTTCTATTAGATCTAAGAAATCATCTTGAGATACTGCTAATAGAGAGTAGGTGACCTGGATGATTAGACGACCTTTTTTAGCCTCCTCATTCTCTTCTGGATCGGACTCTGTATCAGTTACATCCTCCTTGAAGGAGTTAGCTATAACATACATATCTTCATCAAACTGGGCTGCTAGTTCGTCCCTGATACTAATACGTTCTTCTTCTAATAACTCATCTCTAGTATCTGCAATATCACTAGACGATACCACAGACACTTTTTCTTCACTACCACCGCTGATAGGGCTAACACCTCCCTCGGCGTAGATATTTTCTGACGAGTAATCTCCTACATCATAATAAATCTCTTTTGCCTCTTTATTGTAATTTGGACCAATCTGATCAGCAGTAATACTTACTACTTCCTTCTCGCTACTACATGTTTGAGTGCCACTATAGCCAGAAATAGTAACGCTCTCATTTGTGTAATAGATTAGATCATTTGGATCGACAATAGCTGTGCCGCTAGGTATGGTCACACCATTAGGATCAAAACAATTCACTAACTCTACCTCCCCTGTAGCCTTCTCACCTACCGTCTTCTCGCCGGTAGCCTCAAAGTCAGTAGTTAGGGTCCTATTAATCTCACGTAACTCAGCCGCTAAAACACCTTCTTCGATATCTGATGCTTCAACTTCGGTATCTACTCCAAAAGTAAAGTCAGTACTGACATTTTGCGTTCTACCATCAATATATACATCAGCAGCTGGTAATAGTCCGAATAACCCCCAGACACCTAAACCTAGTAAGATGACCCCAAGTATCGAGAATAGGATTATCTTTTTAAATCTATCAAAATCAGGAACACCTTTACCTCTGCTCTTTCTAGGTTTTTTAGATTTATTCTTCTTGCCTTTTCCGTCTTCATTATCCAACTTAGATGCAGCCGAGTCGGCACTATCAAAGTCTTTCTCGCTAATTTGTGATCCATCAATTATGCTACTTGGTAAGTTTTGGCTACTAGCTTTTGGCTCTGGCACCTGAGCTTGAGTATCTAGATTGGGGGCTACTAATAGCTTCAGCTGAGAAGCTACATTCAATATATTAGGATCTTTAGTGATAATAACTATTTTTTTATCTACGCCTGCGGCTGCTTTTTTAAGTAGTTTTAGATTAACTACACTTTGTAAGGCTGTAGAGCGCTTTGGTGGTATTAAAGCTGCACCACCAGCTTCAGCTGATTCTATCTTGCCTATAATGCCAACGATATCATCGTCTGTATCTAGATATATTTGTTGTAAGTCTTCTTCTTGCATATATTAACTCTGCATTACCCTATTAATTTTACTAACAAAACGCTTACTAGCAGACTCTGAGTAGAGTGTATCAAGACCGACATTAAGTAGCCCCATTGGCGTTATGTATGAATAATCATCAACTTTACCGGTAGTATCTACTACCCTATCAACCTGTTCTGGCTTAATATGTTCCACTGCTACATTATCAGCTATTGGCAGTTGCTTGCGCCAAACATCACTTTTAAGTGAGCTGGGGATAAAAGGCAGACCCGAACCACCACCACATAGAAGTATCCGATTAGGTAGTTGATCGATAGTCTCAAACTCACTGAGAGCTAACTCTACACCACTCATCCAAACCTTGACAGTCGGTATTAGGCTTTTTCTAACCTCTTCATTTTGCCCATCTTCTTTAAGCGCACATTTTAGCTTCTCAGCTTCTTCGAAACTAACATTTAACTGTTTGGCTACAGCTGAGGTAAAGCTACGTCCACCAATACCAAACATCTTGGTGCCCTCTACTCCTCCGTCATTAACTACCGCTATATCAGTAGTGCCACCACCTACATCTATAAATATGGCACTAAAGTTTTCACTGTAATCAGCTCCTACTGATTTAGCCACTGCAAAAGGCTCAGCTGTAACTGCTATTAGATTCAGGTTCATATCTAGCGCTACTCGCTCTAAAGCCCCTATATGCACCATTGGCGCAAAAGCACAAAATAGCTGTACTGATACATCCTTACCTTGAAAACCTATGGGGTTAGTCACCTTATACCCATCAATGGCTACATTAACTACCGCCGCATTAACCATAGTGATTTCAATATTGTCTATACCCGACTCCCAAGCTAGCTCGGCTCTAGCTCGTTCTAGGGCTCTGGTTTGGACGCGCTCAATAATCTCTTGCATCTCTGGTTCACTAATCTCTTTTTTGGAATCCGGACGCTGATAGCGAATGGTGGTGGTGTTACCTTTGACCAGCTCTCCAGCAATACCCATAACTACATCTTCAACACTAACTCCAGCCATATCTTCAGCCTCAGCTAAAGCCGCGTCGCAGTTATTAACTACTCCAGCAATATCGGCTATAGCGCCTGAGTGCATATCACTGAGTGATTGATGCTTGCGCCCAACCCCAACTATCTCAGCAGTGACCTGGCCCGCATCATCCTCGTCAATTCTAGCCACTAAAACCTTAACAAACTCTGTACCTATATCTACAGCTGCTATGTGTCTTTCGGTAGGATTTTTGTTAATTTTTTTGACTAATTTATCTAGCATATATACGCCTTATTTTAGCATAAACGCTTAGGGTAATAACTTAATTGCCAAACAAAAAACAAACTAGCTATATTAGTTCGGCTTTAACACGACGCACTCCTGCAGAAGACGACTCTTCTTTAGTAATCTTGAACCTCTTACCACCCTCAGCTAATTCACTAGTATTATCTACGTGTGGACCACCGCATATTTCGAAACTGTATTTATTACCATCCCCATCACTCATAGAATAGACTTTGACACTATCACCATAAGTATCACCGAAGGCTCCATAGGCACCTTGCTTAAGAGCTTCTTTGGTAGCTATCTCCTCAAAAGAAACTTTTAATCCCATATTAATACGCTGATTAACTATATCCTCTACTTGTTGTTTTTCTTCAGCTGTCATCTTATCCGGATGAGAGAAGTCAAAACGCAACCGTTCATCAGTTATATTAGATCCTCGCTGAATAACATGATCGCCCAATACTTCACGCAAAGCTCTATACATTAGATGAGTTGCAGTGTGGTATTGCTTGTGCATATCATCACTACCACCTAAACCGCCTTTGAATTGGCCTTTAGTAGCAGTGCGAGATCGTTGGCGTTGTTCTTCTAGGGCATTATTAAATTCATCTTGCCAGTTCTCAGAAAGAGCAAAATTATCAAGTATATCCTCTACTATTTCTTTAGTAAGTTCTTTAGGATAGCCGTGGGTGTCATAAAGCTTAAAAACATTACCGCCACTCAGAGCAACTCTGCCGTTAGGCATTTTGTCGTTGGATGCATTGAGCATTTTAATAAGCTCATTGTAGCCTTTTCTTAGTGTTTGCCTGAATGTCTTCTCTTCTTTGCTCATAGCATCAATAATATTATTTTCTGCTTCAGATAGATTTGCAAAATCATCCTTATAGGCATCGGTGATTAGTGGCACTATGCTCTTTATTAAATCGTTTTCAATACCTAAGTCAAAAGCAAAGCGTATGGCTCGACGCATCAGTCGACGCATCACGTAACCCTGTTCTTTATTGCTGGGTGTAACACCATCAAGGGCTAAAAATACTGAAGCCCGCAGATGATCAGCTATAACCCGCATAGCTTCCTGATGATCAACATACTTCTTACCGCTAATGTCTTCTAGACCCTTAATTATTGGCTGCATTAGACTGATAGTAAATACATCTGGATTGTTGAGTTTAGCTGCTGCAATCCGTTCTAATCCTCCGCCAAAATCAACATTCTTACTCGGCAACTCATCAAAACCATCAGCTGTTTTAACATACTGCATAAATACCGAGTTACCTATCTCCATAAACCTACCGCAATCACAGTTAGGATGACAGTTCTTGCCGAAAACCTCATCATGCTCTATATCAACAAACTCATAGAATACTTCCGAATCCGGACCACCCGGCTCACCCTCAGGCATACTAGCTATATCACCAGCTCGACTCCACCAGTTCTTATCGGCATCATAGTAGAAAATGCGCTCATCCTGCTTCATGCCGCGCTTGGCTCCAGCTTCAGAAGAACCGATATCTACTGAATTTGCCTCTATATCTTTACTTTCAAATAGCTGTTGCCAGATCTTGGCCGACTCGATGTCTTTAGGAATATCAAATTCACTAGAGCCCATAAAGCAGGTGACATATAGCCGATTTGGGTCTAGACCGACTTCATCAACTAGAAACTGGAAGAACCATGGAAGCTGCTCTTGCTTGAAATAGTCTCCTAGGCTCCAGTTACCCAGCATCTCAAAGAAAGTAGTATGGCGATTGTCGCCCACTTCCTCTATATCTTCGGCCCTAAGACAGGTTTGAGAATTAACTAATCTATTCCCTTCTGGATGTTTAGCTCCGAGTAAGTATGGTAGTAGTGGCTGCATACCAGAACCTGTAAATAAGGTAGTAGCATCATCCTGGGGAACTAAATTGGCCCTAGGAATAACCGTGTGGGCTTTGTCTTGATAAAACTCTAAATATTTTCGTCTGATCTCTTGTGCGTTCATGATAGTTAGTATTGTAGCAAATTAATCAGATTGTGATGATGCCACCACCCACCACCCTCTTGCCATTATTATCTTCTTTATATAGCACGGCTGATTGACCAGCTGTAACTGCTCGCTCTGGGTCAGCTAGTTTTAGAGTTAGTTTGTTTTTAGTCATATCTATCACCTCAGCCTCAGTTAATCTACCTAAATGCCTAGTTCTAACCATATACTGATCGCCAACCTCTGGCGCTTGATTAAGCCAATGTAAATTATCTAATTTAATTTCATCTGTCATTAGAGCATTTAGATCGTTTGTCACATATACGGTGTTAGTAGCAATATCCTTATTAACCACATATAAAGGCAGGCCGCCGCCCACACCTAAACCTTGCCTTTGGCCGATAGTATATAGCTGAGCACCTTCATGCTCACCCAATATCTCACCCTCCATATTCTTAATGGGGCCTTCTTTAGTATCGATATATTCTCGTAAGAAATCCTTAATATCAACTTCACCAACGAAACATATGCCCTGAGAATCAGCCTTGGAAGCATTTGGTAGTTTCAGTTTCTTAGCGATTTTTCTAACTTGTTGCTTATTCATATCTCCTAGCGGAAACAGGGTTTTAGATAGAGCCTTAAGCGGCATCCTATACAAGAAATATGACTGATCCTTACTCTCATCAACACCAGCATATAGGGCCTTTTCTGCTTCCGATATATCAATAATCTTGGCGTAGTGGCCAGTAGCTATCATCTCAGCACCTGCTTCTAGAGCAGTATCTAGAAACAACCTAAACTTGATCTCCTGATTACACATAATGTCTGGGTTAGGAGTTCTACCCGCCTCATACTCAGCGATCATGTAATCAACTACTTTTTGTCTGTATTGATCTTGGAAATCAAATATCTCTAGCGGTATATCAAGTCTGGCTGCCACGCTCTGGGCATCGGCTAAATCTTGGCGCCAAGGACATTTATTCCCAGCGATATCTTTGGTCCAGTTTTTCATGTAGACACCAGTCACGTCTTCGCCCTGTTTTTTCAGCAAAGCAGCAGTAGTTGAGCTATCTACTCCACCGCTCATACCAACAAATATTTTCTTCATAACCTCTTAAAACCTCCTGAATTCTCTTAACTTTGCAACAGTGCATATAGCACTTTAGGAGACTCAGTGGCTGTTATATACCAGCCAAATGGACTGCGCCACCACCGACTACGACTCCAACGTTCATCCGGAGCTGGATGATTAATAATCTCAACATCCTCACCTAACTGCGCACTAAACTCTATGAACGTCCTGCGTTGGTGGTATGGAGAGGTTACTAGAATGATACTCTCGTTTCTAAGAGCCGATATTAAACTAGCTGATCGCTCTGCATTCTCTCTAGTGTTGTCCGAAAACTCTTCAATGATAATGACATCTGGAGGTACTCCGGCCGAGATAGCCATATCTCGCATCACCTCAGCATTAGATTTAGAGACAGGATCTAGGGCAGCTCCTGAAAAAAGCAGTCTAGGCGCCCAACCCTCTTGATATAGCCTGATAGCTTCTTGGGTTCTAGCAGTCGTATCGCCACCTGATACAGCCACAATCACATCACTCTCGCGCAAATCATCTCTGGGAGAGATGTAAAAGCCCAAAAACAAAAGGCCAACTACTATAAGCAGTATTGGTAGTAATAGTCTCAATAACCAACGAATTAACATAACGTATTCATTGTACTATTTATTACGGAGTTTTGGCACTAGTACTGCTAAGGTATCGACGAGTGTACTAACGTCTTTAGACTTTGTGTTTCTACCCATACTAATACGCAGTGAACCTGATATTAATTGTTCATCTAAACCTATAGCTTCTAGTACATGTGAAGGTTTGCCGTTACCTGAAACACAGGCAGACCCAGTAGCTACACAGATATCAGCAGCGTCTAGATGATGCACTAAGGTTTCACCATTCACTGCAGCAAAACTAACATTAACATTAGCGGGAATACGGTGTTTTAGGCTGCCGTTAATAGTAGCCTGACTATCTACTTCTTTTAAGCCCTTAATTAGTTGCTGCTGCAATACTTTTAATCTTTTTGATTCTTGTTTGTAGTTATCTATTGTTATCTCCAGAGCTTTTTTAAAACCAACAGCAGCTACCATAGACTCACTGCCGCCGCGCAATCCACCCTCCTGACCACCACCATAAATTAGCGGTTCAAGCACTAAATCACGATTAGCGTAGAGAATGCCAGACTGTTTTAAGCCATAAATTTTAGCCCCATTTAGGCTCATCATATCTACGCCTAAACGGTTGACATGGATATCTAAATACTCTGGGGCTTGAGAACAATCACTGTGTAGATACAAGGGTCTATCCACTCCTCTTTGCTGACGTTCTTTTTTGATATTATCTACAGCCTCTACTATCTGCTTCGTTGGCTGAATAGTGCCTATCTCACCGTTGACATAGGCGATAGAGACTAAGACTACCTCATCTGTAATTGATTTTTTTAGTTTAGATATGTCTATTCGCCCATCTGGATTAACTCTGGTCTTGATAACGTTATCTTGCCCAGCAAAACCTTCAGCGCTAGCAAGAACTGCTGGATGCTCTGTGGCGCCTACTACTACCTTGCTATTTAGGTGAGACCGCAGGACTCCAGCTATAGCTAGGTTGATGCTTTCGGTAGCTCCAGCTGTAAAATATATTTCTGTCGGCTTAGCACCTATTAGACTAGCTACTTTTGCCCTACAGTCATATAACTCTTGAGCAATATTTCTAGAGATAGTGTATAGACTGGAGGGGTTATAGAATTTGTTGCTAAGGTAGGGTTTAATAGCCTTGATAACAGCCTTATCAGTAGGAGTAGCTGCAGCGTAATCGAGATAGATCATAATGGCTTAATTATATAGCTTGTTGTTAATTAAGTTATAATAAGCAGCTGTTGCTTGATGAAGTTTGTGGATCTCTGCTGAATTAGCCAAACGATGTTGAGACTTATTCGGTTCTTTAACGAGTATGTATCCATCAACACCTGAGACTTCATAACGAATGGTAATAGTTTCTTCTGGATTAGTTGCAGAAGATTTATGAACTACCCATTCTCCTCGTCCTTCTCCTATATGATCAAAGTAGAAAAACATACTCTTTTCATCAACGAAAAGAGACTTACTGGCTTCTGCCTCTTTAGACATCAAGCCACGCTGGTTAACCTCTACTAGGCTAAATTTTCTAAATAGGCTAAAAACCCCTATGGACTTACTGATTGGATCGGCAGATGGTTTACCTAAGGCTCTCTCCCTAGTTGCTACCACATAGTCTCCCACTAGGGCAATATCTTGCACTTTAGCCGTAAGTTCTTGGCTAGATTCTGTATTAGGGTTTGTTTCTCTACCAACTCCATCATTAGTAACCTCTTGATCTTTTTGAGTTGGATTGAGGCCGCCAAACTCTGCAGGAGCACGGTTTGGTAGGGACATAGTATTATCATCTGTAGTTTGATTCATAGGTTAAACACCTCTTTAGCGTTATCTGATGTTACTTTAGCTAAATCGGATAACTCCTCACCTCTTAATTTTGCTAGAAATTCAGCCACTATTTTGATATGGCCAGAATGATTTACTTTACCACGAAATGGTGCAGGGGTCAAGAAGGGAGAATCTGTCTCGAGTAATAATCTATCGAGCGGGACTGACCTAGCTGCTTCTAGCTGAGACTCGTCTTTGCTAAAGGTCATAATACCGTTTAGGCCAATGTATAGACCTCGCTTTACACACTCCTCCATAGTAGATTCACCGGCCGTAAATGAATGCACGACACCTGATATATGGTTGTATTTATCAATAATCTCAAAGAAATCATCAAAAGCCTGAGTATTACCATCAGCATTTCTAACATGGAATATCATTGGCAAGTTATTTTCTAAAGCTAGCTCTATCTGATAGGTTAGTGCTGTTATTTGATCGTTTTTATCAGAATGCAAGTAGTAATAGTCTAGGCCGCACTCACCGATAGCTACTACACCTGGTTGTTTGGCTAGTTCACCCAAGCGCTCTTTTTCTTTTGCAAAGTCCTTACTATCATGCGGGTGCAAGCCTACGCTCGCAAAGCAGTTATCATTCTCGTTAGCAAAAGCTATGGCATTCTCAGAGTCTTTGGCGCTAGTACCAACTGCTATAACCTTCTCCACCCTAGATGCTTTGGCTAGATTGAAGAACTCTTCTGCCGGTATTTGATAACCATCCATATGAGGATGAGCGTGCGTGTCTATATACATAAAAACCTTATTCTTTCTTGGGGAAAAGTGTACCGTCTATAGGTGATAGCTTATCGCCACTGAAAGCGTCTTTAATCTTAGCAGCCGTATCTGGAATAAACGGCTCTAACAGCTCAGCTAGGCCTACTAAGTTGGTAGCTAGATAGGAAAGTATCTCCTGCAAATGCTGGGGGTCTTCTTTGGCAACTTGCCAAGGCTTTTCTTCCTCTATATATAGATTCAAATCTTTAGTAAAGATGGATATTTCCTCTAAGGCTTTATCAAACCTAAATTCAGCAATAGCCTCATGATACGCCTTGGTATCATGGGCTGGATCTGCACCTAAACCTATTAACCCACCCTGATATTTACTAATCATAGCTGCAACTCTACTAACTAAATTGCCTAAATCATCAGCTAAATCACTGTTATAGATAGCTTCAAATCTTTCCATGGTGAAATCACCATCCGAACCAAAGGGAGCTATTTTCATTAGGATGTAGCGTAGGGCATCAACATTATACTTTTCAGCTAGTTGCAATGGGTCAACGACATTGCCTAAAGATTTAGACATCTTCTCTCCGCCAATATTCAAGAAGCCATTAGCTACTACGCTCTTAGGTAGTGGCAGCCCTATGCTCATAAGTAGTGCTGGCCAATAGATGCAGTGGAATTTAATAATATCCTTACCAACTAAATGCACGTCCGCTGGCCACCACTTTTCATAGCCTTCCTTAGGATATCCGGTAACTGTTAGGTAGTTCATCAACGCCTCCACCCAAACATAGATAGTATGTTTTGGATCTGTAGGGTAGGGTAATCCCCACTCTAGACCTTCTCGTGAGATTGAGAAGTCTTCTAAACCACTATTTATGAAAGATACAACCTCATTGCGCCTAGTTTCAGGTTGTATAAAGTCTGGATTATCCTTGATATATTCAAGTAGTTTCTGCTGGTACTTAGAAAGTGCGAAGAAGTAGTTTTCTTCTTCTATGAGCTTAGGTTCTACCTTGTGATCTGGACACTTACCATCTACTAACTCGCCCTTGGATATAAAGCCTTCACAACCCTCACAGTAGAGGCCCTTATACGAACCCTTGTAGATATCGCCTGTGCTGTTAAGCTCCTCAAATAGAGCATTGACTGTTTGTTGATGCCTATCTTCAGTCGTACGGATAAAATTATCGTAACTAATATTGAGATTATCAAATAGTTGCTGCCACTGACTAGCCATCTCATCAACATAGTCATCGACACTCATATCAGCTGCTTTAGCTGATTGAATGGTTTTTTGACTATTCTCATCAGTGCCAGTACTAAATAGCACCTCATCACCTAAAGCCCGGTGATAACGAGCTAAGACATCAGCAGCTATAGTGGTATAGGCATGGCCTATATGTGCTTTAGCATTGATATAGTAAATTGGTGTACTAATGTAAAACTTTGCCATCAAGTCTTTCTTTTAAATAAATATTGCGACGGTAACGGATAAATTGTAACACGCCAATTAAAGCGACAATAACGCTTAAGGTAATCAGTGGCCACCAGTAGTTAGAAGAACTAGCTGTTAACTCATCCTCACCTATCGACACTAGAGCTTCTCGCTCCTGCCAAGAACCAAACCGCCATGATCTAATCGCAATAGACGAAGAAGGTCCGATAGAACCGATATCCTTATCATCTATAGCTACTTCATCAACTGTGCTACTACCTAAGTTGGTAATCTTATCAACATCTAATATTAGGCCTGGAAAGAAGATGTATTGGCGTATATCAATACTTAGAGAGTCTAGCGGGTCATCATTTTCTAGCTCTTCCGCTGCTGCTGTTAGTGTCTGTGGCGGGCGTAGATTATCAATTAGCTTCATTTGATCATCACTACTAACAGCTAAGAGTCCTATGAGATTGGAGCTACTGTAGCCTCTATTGTTAAATAACTGATGACTAACAGGATCGATATTAACCCAACCAATACCGGCAATGTAGCTCTCTGCCCAAACATGCATATATGGCTGATCGCTTAAACCATGGGAAGGATGAGCCACGCCATAAACCATGCGTGTTGGAATGCTAACGCTGCGCAGCATAGTTACTAATAAATCTATATTACCCTCAATATCGCCTTCTCCACTAGCTAAGATGTCATCAGCACTCATACGCTCATCTACCTCGTCAACATAATCAATTTCTTCTATGACAAAGCTTAGGATTGCCTGCATGTTATCCCAAGCACTACTATCAGGATCTATCAATCCAGTAGCCTGTTGACCAGCTTCACCTTGAGTAGTCCAGTAGCGACTGCCACGTACCATATCCGACAACTCTTCCGGAGTATCAGCTATAGGTTGCGGCTTTTCTGAATTATATCTTAGTTGCCCTGCTATAACTTGGGAGCTATAGGTGATAGTTTTGGACTGGAAAGGCCATAGCCAGTAAGAGGCTATGATATTGCCATCTTTATCCACCTCTACTTTAGAGCTTGTAGGCTCTAGAGACTTTAATAAGCTGTTTTGCGAATGAGTATCAAGCGGGAGAGTGATAGAAACAAACCTTGGCAGTAAGGAGCGGTTCCTGATCTCTTGGGTGTGTTCAATGTCATACCTAGCCCCTTCGGCAAAAGATAGAGCCACAATAGGTTGGTCGTAGTCCCTACTATCAAACCTATATTTAGCCACACTTCCACCGATATCAAAACCATGTACGTCTGGGCGGTAATTAATAGCTGGCCAGTCTCCTGGAACATTTACTCTCGCGCTCCAGCTAGATTCAACGTTACCGTCTAGAAAAGGCAGTACCAATGTATGATTATCTACCAGCCCCCTAGGATAACTAGCTGATGAATAGCTAATCTCAAACTTAAAAGACTTATTATTACCCCTAACCTCCTTGGGGAAGTCTAGGTTAATAACGCTATGGGGCAAAAATGCGCCAGCCAATAAAGAGCGGCTCTCATTAACCTCAAAGGCTATTTCATCACCGTTACTATACTCTACCGCTAGACCTTCTACATCTACCAGCGGTAAATACATTTCTAGTTCACTTAGCGCAGTTGAACTACGATTAGTAACGGTAACAATATGGCGAGCATCTACGCCATCGCCACCAACGCTGAAGCGATGGTCAATAGCAAAGTCATGGCTGCTGCTCGCAGTTGCAGTTACAGGTAGCATAATTAAAACTAGAGCAATTGCAGCACCAACAGCGATTATGTACTTAGGCATATTAATCCTAACCTTATAGGTGATATTTGCAAACATATTACTTATGATAATACATCTACTGCGTGCTTATGTGCAACAAACACTGCTAGTATTGCTGTGATTTAATCTGGTCCAAGCTATGCCCCTTAGATCTTAGATCCCCTATCTCCTTTAGCCTGTCTATAGATTTATCTTTATCAAAATATCTTCTACGTCCCGATTCTGTTTGCTCAAAATCCAATAACCCAATCTCGCTATACCATTTAATGGTGCTATCTCTAACTCCACTAATTTCAGCTAGCTGTTTACGATTGATTAGCTCTTTACCTTCACTAGTTTCCCCTTGGTCTTTATTCTTTTCTTTTTCTTCTCTCTCTTCTGGCCTCTCTTCTGGCTTTGTTAAAGATGATGTGGCTTGATGAGTTGTTTGAGAGTCTAAATTAGAATTTGAGCCGTAGCTCATCTCTATAGTTGGTATAACCTTACCGCCAGATAGCTTGTATTCTCCTTTGAAACCAGTACTTTTAAAACCATGTTGATAATAGAAATTAATGGAGTCTTCTAGGTAGGTGGCTACATGCAGGGAGATATTGCCATACTTATTAATTGCTAGTTCTAACAACTTAGACCCTATACCCTGACCCTGATGTTCTGGTAAGACAAATAGATTTTCTAAAACAGTTTTTTCTTGATTAGTAGCTACTGAGCAAAACCCTAGTATTTCTCTACCACTAAATGCCACCCAGACCTGATAATCAGTACTCAAGATAGCGTGTTGCCACATTGGTTGCTTGGAGTACCAGTCAATATCCTTAATATCTTCTTCTCTAATCCCTAGTTCCTTATTTGGATAGTGTTTCAACCAAGTAGTAGCCTGGACATAAACTATGCCTGTAATATCATCTGTAGTAGCTTCTCTGAAATCTACCATATATACAGCTTACTACTTATTACTTATTTTTGACAATATTGCTTATATAATTGCTGCCATTGCTCCATACTCAACTCCTGAGCTCTAGCACTACTAGCTATATTAGCTTTCTCTAGCATGGTAATTGCCTCGTCTTTATCTATTCTCAAACCCCCAGCTAATGAATTAGCTAACTGTTTGCGCCTTTCGCCAAAACCAGCTTTAACTAGCCTAAATAACTCTTTGGTATCAGCAGGGAAGTAAGGCTTATTTCTAATTCTAACTTGTAATACACTTGAATCTACTTTTGGCATAGGGTCAAATAGTTCTTTAGGAACTACTCCTAGCATCTTAGCCTTAGCATAGTATTGCACGCTGAAAGCTAGTACTGACATATCTCCTGGAGTAGCCACTACTCTTTCGGCTAACTCTTTCTGGACCAATAGAGCCATTAGTAGGGGTTGATTATCTGCCTCTAGAAAGTTCTGTAATATTTTTGAGGTGATGTAGTAGGGGATATTGGCTACCACCTTATATCCCTTGGGTAGCTTAGAAGTGTCAAATTCTAAAATATCACCTGTGATTACTTCTAAGTTCTCAAGCGGAACACGTGTCTTTAAGCCCGTAGCTAATTCTTCATCAGCTTCTACAGCTATAACTTTACTGGCTACGGCTGTTAAATAAGAGGTTAGAGACCCTAGTCCTGGGCCTATCTCTAATACTACGTCTTCCCCGCTTACCTCCCCTGCTGATAGCATAGCAGCTAGAGCTTCTTCGTCGAATAACCAGTGTTGACCTAGACTCTTTTGTGGTCGGTAGCTGTTACTCATCAAAATCTATCAAGCTTAAACCAGTATCTTCATCAAGATTACGATGCCACTTACTACTTATAACCTGTAGCTGCAGTTCACAGGTACCGCCAATTATCATTTCCTTGATATGACCGCCGTAGGTTTTTAAGTCTGGACCAGCCAATACTCCGTGAGTATGCACGAAGGCCTTATCATCTTTAATAGCTATATTGCCATGAAGACTAACTATTTCTAAAACTTCATCCAACTTATGGAACTCGTACTCTCGGGTATCTAAGTGGTAGTAACCAATCTCAGCCGATAGAACCCCGCCTAAGCCGTGAAAGAATCCGGCTGATATATCATGTTCACTGCAGAACTTCTCTAGGGTTGAGATAAAGGATTCACCTTTTTTAAATATCAGTGTGTAATTGTCGTTGTTTTGCTGATACTTCATTAATGCTTATTTTAGCATGTTAAGTGTTTAGGGGAACCGGGGCAAACCTAATAATCTCGAGCATCCAGGATGTTGACTCCAGAAGCCACCTGCACTTAGTTTAGCGTTTTCAACTACCATGAAATCCTGGTCAGCTGGATCGGCTCTATCTGGACGCACACCTACTAGGTCTGGTCTACCGACCTTAGGAGCTACTCTATTCCAAGTATCTATCATAAATTGGTAAGCGCCGTAAAACCCATTGCCACTATTGCGGCTATATATACCACCAGCTTCACACATACGTAAATCATATAGCAATTTATCAGTATTATTACTATATACATCAGCACGATTACCAGTAACTATAACCCTAGCTTCAGGCTCTACTTCTACTGAGCGATGTAAAACTCTGCGACTAACTTCTTCGCCATTCTGATACTCTATTTCATAAGTAATCCTGGCTGCTCCAGGTACGCCTTCGCTCTCTACCTGATTATATCCAAGCGGCCTGTCATTATCATAAATAGTTTCAGTCTCTGGCTCTACCTCTTCAGTCACGATTATAGTTTCAAACCCTATCTGGGTTAAAGTTACGGATACACCTGGTGTGATCTCAGTATCTAAAGACGGTTTTAGTATATCGTTGTTGCCCACTTCAATATCCATCTCTTCAAACATTTCACCTACAGTAGTAGCATGAGTGCGCACTGTTAAGTCTTCTCCACCGAGAGACAGTGATACCGGTGTGGCTCGCTCGATAATAACCTTGCGGCCTATATACCTATCCTGCAAGAAATCTACCACTAGATCCATATACGCCTTATCCTCATCATGGATATCCACTACACCTGAGTGTCTAACTATTAATCTAGCGCTATCATAAGCACTCATTACTTCATAGCTATCATCCCCATCAATAATAATGGCTGGATAAGCTCTATAGATATTGATGTTGAATACTTCATTAGTAATCTCAGCCTCAATAGATGGCTCTACTAAATCATGTTCTTCTATAGATATACCTGCCCTGTCTAGCACTTCTGCAACTGTATCGGCATTAGTAGTTAACGAACGTTTATCGCCATCAACATAGATATTAACTAACGCACTATCCCCAGCGTCTATTCTGGTAGCAGGCATTAATCCTGCAGTTACCAGTAACAAAACTCCAAGGGTAGTTGTAGCTATTTTTTCTTCCAGGCTAGCCGAGCGATAGATGTCTATTGCTTGGTTAAAATATTGCCCTAATGTTATCTTCATATACCTCTTGTATTGTCTTAAATCTACTAGTGTAAATTAACCTAGGTATTTTAACAGCAAATAGCCTTGAGTCAATAGCTGTTTTGCAGAGTTAAGACATCACATTCACTACTGTTAGAGTAATAGTTTAGCTTTTCTTTGCCATAACAGGGGTGAGAAAATATATCTACAGAGGTAAAATCTGTTATAGACACTGCTATTCTATCCTCTCCAGAGGTGCATAGGTAAGGGTTAGCTTCTTATTGCCTACCTTCTTAAAAGATATGATAGCTTCATCTCCTTCTACAGCTATGACTAGACCCTCTCCAAATACTGGATGCTTAACCATATCATCAATATCAATACTACCTGCACCAATACCAGCAGTTGAGACAGCAGAATCTGTAGTACTAACACCCCCTATTTCAGCTATGAATCTAGCTGGCGGATTAGAGTTAGATTGGCCATATAGCATCCTACTTCTAGCATGAAGTAAGTAGAGCTCTTCCATAGCCCTGGTCATACCGACATACATCAGCCTGCGCTCTTCTTCCATCTGTTCTGGTTCAAATAAGCTACGTGAGTGCGGAAACACCCCTTCTTCTAGACCGACTATAAATACTACTGGAAACTCTAGGCCTTTAGCGGCATGCAAAGTCATTAATGTTAGGGTGTCTGAGGTTTCTTTCATACCATCAAGATCAGATATCAAGGCTACCTCTTCTAAAAACTCACCAACTTCAGAGAATTCTCTAGTAACTGTAACTAACTCTTTAATGTTCTCTAGTCGTTCTGCAGCCTGAATACTACCATCATCTATATATTCCTGGTAGCCGGTTTTTTTCAATAAGTACTCTACCAGTTCAGAGGGTGTCATACTCTGCTCTTTAGCACCATTAATTAATCTAGCAAAAGAGGCAAAAGCATTAATAGCTCGGCTACTTAAATCCTGGCACTCATTAACATCTATTAAAGCTTGATCTAGAGTGATGCCTCGTTCTTGCTGCCAAGAGAAGAATTGCTGCAAACTGCGATCACCTATACCTCTTGGTGGTAGGTTAATAATCCGCTCAAAGCTAACTCTATCATTTGGCTGATAGATAAAACGCAAATAGGCCAGCATATCTTTAATCTCCTTACGCTCATAGAAACGAACTCCGCCGACTATCTGATAAGGTACTCCGTAGCGGATACAGACTTCTTCTAGAGCTCGACTCTGAGCGTTAGTGCGATAAAGTACAGCTATATCGCTCAAAGAATGGGAGCTAGATTTAACATACCTCATAATAGCTTCGGCTTCTTCTAGCTCATTAGATACTTGGGTAACCTCTACCTGCCTACCATCTTCACCATCTGTCCATAGATTCTTATCTGACCTATTCTGATTCTTAGATATAACTGATTGAGCGGCCGTTAATATGGATTTGGTTGAACGGTAGTTTTGCTCTAGCTTGACAACTTTAGCGTTTGGATAGTCCCGCTCAAAATCGAGGATGTTACGGAAGTTAGCACCTCTCCATGAATATACCGAATTATGAACAACTATGCCTGATGCTGAGTAGTTATGAACATTCTCAACATCAAGATCATAGACAGGCCCCATATAGTATTGTCGATTGACTTCTATTACTTTGTCTTCCTTAACCACACCTCTATCAATAATAGGAACATACATATCTGGATGAATGTGACTTGCAGGAGTGAAGATAAACTTATTATTAGTTATGAAAGCATACTTATTTATTATCATTTTATCTGAATCTACGCTCTGCAACCTATCTACTATGCTTTCGATTTTGCCATAATCTAGATGATGGATCTCTGTTCTGTATGTATCAGCTCTACCCGATCTTACGGTATAACCAGATTCTTCAATAATATTTAAGTCAGACTTATCTGCGGTATTTATAGAAATTCTACTAGCTGACCACGGGCTTTGGCTTGTCTGACGTTTATCGCCAAACAAAACTACATTTAAGTTAATTCTTTTTGTTTGATTCCTAGTAGTGGCTTGAGGAATAAAGTGGGGATAGTCGAATTTTATATCTAAATCCCGCATTAAATTATCTGCTCCACTATGGGTATCTATTTCTTGATATATTGCATCAATATATTCTTGGCTTATACTGGTTGAGCTATAGCTACCTGCACGAAAAACTAGCATAGGAATATTATATTTATAGGAAAAACGCAACTCATTATAGGCAGCTTCTTCTTTACTACTACATATCTTTAGTACCCACATCCTCTCCGCTCTCTCTTGATTGGCTCTAACTCTTAAACCAATGTCGTTCTTTTTACCATCATACCTAGTCCCCTTAGCTATTCCTATGCGATAGCCTTTTTCTCTAGAAAACATCAAGTAAACAAAGAAGTTATCTGTCTTATCCCACCTGGAGAATAGAATATGATTTGGCGTGCAGTAAATTTGCTTACCGGAAGCAGTCTTAATATGGACCAATTCTCCTTTATAATTGAATTTCCTTTTCCTCTCAACTTTAAAATATTCTGATTTACCATAACCAGAGGAGGACCTAACTATATCTCCCCTGCCAACATCTTTTATTTTTATAGACCCGGAATCAGTTTCTACTAAACTATCTGGATGCAAACACTGCCAGTCATCTCCGACTACGCATATATTCTTATGAGTCTTTGCTAATAGCTTAACGAACTGATATTGGGCATGGTTAGTATCTTGGTACTCATCTACTAGTATGTATTTGAATCTATCCCGCCATCTCTGCAATGTCTCAGGATTTGTTTCAAACATCCTGACTGTTTTCAATAACAGATCATCAAAATCCAAAGCTTGAGCTTGGGCGAGTAGTCTTTGGTAGGCCGGATAAACTTCAGCTGCCACCTCCTGCAGAGGGCCTGAAGTTAAAGAGGGATAAGAATCACTATCTATCAACTCATTTTTAGCTGATGATATTAAAGACTTAATAGCGTTAGGGTTAAAACGTTTCTCGTCTATACCCATACCTCTCATGACCTGCTTAATGGCTTGTAAGCTATCACTGGAGTCAAAGATAACGAACTGCCTTGATAGCCCTATATTCTCTGCTTCTTGTCGTAATATGCGTACACAGATACCGTGAAAGGTTCCTAAGAAAGGCATGAAGGAACGGTTGTTCTGATTTTCACCACAAAGAGCGGCTACTCGCTGGCGCATCTCACCAGCTGCTTTATTGGTGAAGGTAACTGCTAATATATCGCCCTCTGTAGCTAAGCCTTGGTCTAATATATAGGCTATGCGGTGGGTCAGTGTCTTAGTCTTGCCACTACCGGCCCCAGCTAATATTAATAGGGGGCCTTTAGTGTGCTTAACAGCTTCTTTTTGTTTATCGTTTAAGTTTTTGAATAAATCCACGTCTTAACTAAGTTTAGCAGGTGATAATAGTAATTTAAACGAGAATTAAGTACAATATCTCTATTCTATCTGTGTGGATGGATGAAACACCTGTTCTTAAGCAGGTATTTAACAAGTAGTGAGGAGGAGTTATTATGGATGAGATGCACCCTCTAATCCAGTGGGTTGTTTTGAGTCTGGGTATCTACTTGTCGGTTTTAATGCTGGGGTTCTTGTACGCAGCGATGGATAAGATCCTAGAGAAGCTAGGCGGCAACGGGGTCAGGAGAGAGCATGCCTAAAAGGCGGCACAATTCTCTCGGACGTCTCGTGAAGGCAGCAGCCAAAAATACTTTTTTAAAATTAGTATTCTGGCTGCTGCCTCGGCACGTATAGGGTTTACCCTATCATCAACCCGACTCTTCACTACTTATTCTTAACTTAAGATTAATGCAATTGAAATATGCTAAAAAAGAGGTTAAAACCAATCAAATATAATGCCGGCACCTTCCCTAGCCTGCTCTAATTGATAAAGCATTATTAGCCCAGCTATTAGTGATGATAAGAAAACAAAGACAACCACCCAGAAACGCCTAGAACTAAATACACTGACCTTGTAGCTAGAAGGTTTTTTTGTCTTTAGCTGCTGCTTTTGCTTCTTTCGTCTGCTTGATCTAGCTATATCAGAGAAATCGCCAGACTGATCTATATCTTCATCTAAGTCCATCCGACTGCTATATATATCCTCTACTGAGAAATCTTCTTCCTCTACTTGCTGCAATTTGGACTGTGTTTCATCATCTTTAACTACACCCCTATTACCATGGTCGCTATCTATGTTGTCTTTGCCTGATATATCAGCTGTGGCTACACCTGAGCCTGCACCAGATCCTGTTCCATAGCCACCACCGCCATAGCCAGTTGTACGAATAACCTTCTCCTGCGAGCGAGCTTGTTGCGGTTGGGACTTATTAGTATCTGATTTGGCGGATAGCCTGCTATCTTGACTGCTTTGCTTAGCTGGTGATTTCTTGCTGTCTATTTTGATATCTATTTTCTGAGAATCTTCACTGCTCATCACCATCATCCGTTAATAGGTTGGTTGTTTGGACTATCTTGGTAAATTCATGATCATTAAGAGAAGCTCCACCGACCAATAGACCGTTGATAGAGTCAATATTTAGATAGCTACCGGCACTATCACCGTTAACGCTGCCACCATATATAACGCGTATGCCACTAGTAGCATCAGCTCCAAACATCTGAGCGGTTGTAGATCTAATGGTTGCTGCAGCTGATATAACATCGTCTTCTTTGGCATTTTCGCCAGTGCCAATAGCCCAAACCGGCTCATAGGCGATGATAATATCCTTAGCTTCTGAGGCTGTAATCATAGTTAGCCCAGTAGATAGCTGATCGTTGATCACTTGAGTAGTCTCACCGTGATGTCGTTCCTGCGCGGTTTCTCCAACACAAACTATTGGCGTAATACCGCTGCGCAAAGCTGCAGCTGTTTTTCTAGCTACCATTTCATTAGTCTCACCAAAGTTATGTCGCCTTTCAGAATGACCGATGATAGCATACTGAACTAAATCTTTAACCTGAGAGGCTGATATCTCTCCTGTGTAGGCTCCTTCATCAGCGAAATATATATTCTGCACACCTATAGATAGACTTGGGGAGGCTGAGGATACATCGTGCAGAGCGATAGCTGATGGGCAGAGCACTACTTCAGCTCTCTCAACTAAATCAGCTAATGAGTCTTCTAGTTTTTCCGCTAAGTCACGAGACTGGTTAACGCTTAAATGCATCTTCCAGTTGCCTATTACTATTGGTTTTCTTAAGTCGTTTGCCATATTGTTTTTTGCACCTTAATCTTTATGTTTAAATCATAACATGAAGACACAAGCTTGTGGAACATCTCACCTTAGATGCTAGCCCGAACATGGTATAATATGAGTATGGGTAATAAAGAAAAAAAATCTAGTATAGTTATGAATAAAACAAAACAGGATCGTGTCGAAGCTGTTAGTCAAGCGATTGCAAACGAGCGTCTTGAAGGTTTAGAGGTATCAAAAGAATCTCGCAAAATTGCAGGTGACTATATAGCCGGTAAGGCATCGGCGAAACAAGTTGCTAAAAAAATACGAGCACGTTACGGAGCTTTGTAGTGTCAGATTTCGTCGATCCATACTTCGACGATAGTATTAACACATTGCACAATCTTCTTGGCGCAAAATCTCCTGATGAGCTAGATGAGCTTGAAGCACAGATTGTCTTCGCCAATGAACTAGAGTTAAATGAGATTGACTTGCCTCGCACAAACGACTTGGCAGAATTATTAGCTATACATAAGCAACTCTTTGGAAATGTCTATGACTGGGCTGGTCAGATTCGCACTGTTGATATTAAGAAGAATGAAGAAGACTCTGAGTACTTCCTGATTGTTAGTAAAATTATAGATGCAGCAAACTATGTCTTTAGCGAGCTTGCTCAAGAAGATTATCTACAGAACTTACCTATTGATAAATTTATTAAACGACTGGCATACTTCTATGACCAATTAAATTATATCCATCCATTTAGAGAGGGCAATGGTCGTGCTCAGCGCATATTTTGGGCACTAGTTGCCCGCGACGCTGGTTATGAAGTCTTGTGGGATAAAGTTGTTGGTAGTGAGAATGATGAAGCTTCACGATTAGCCGCAGAAAGTATGGATTTATCAGCATTAATAACTATGCTTTCAAAGATAGTTATATCGTTGCGCTAAGAATAATAGGTTCCATAAGCCTCTTCTTGCCCCTTATGTAGGTAGCTCTTCAAGTCTCTAGAGACGTAATACCCGGTAATTCCTCACCTGTCATTAAATCAAGAGCTGCACCACCGCCAGTAGACACCCAAGAAAAGTCATCTATCATACCAAGTTGTTGAATAAATCCGGCCGTATCACCACCGCCAACTATGGAAGAAGCTTCTGATTCCACAATAGCTTCGGCCAACTTGTGAGAGCTCTTAGCAAATTCTGGTAGTTCTATCATGCCTAGTGGCCCGTTCCAAATAATAGTTTCAGCTGATTGGACTATCTTAATAGCCCCTTCAAGAGATTCCGGTCCAAAATCAAGCACAATATCATCTTCACTAATGACTGAGATGGGTATAACTTTAGCTTTTTCATCCGGAGAAATATCTTTACCAACCGCTATATCATCGCGTGGGAGATAGATAAAATCTCTCACCCTACTATCACTATAGTCATCTGGATTATCCTCGGCCTTAACACCGAACTTCTCAGCTATAGTTGCATATATATCAGCAATTTCTCTTGCCATATTATCCTCGTGTAAGCTTTTACCAATAGTGGAGACGTCATGCTCGGGAGAATTAATTAGAAAGGTATTGGCCATACCGCCACCAATAATTAAACGATCTACTTTAGGTATTAGAGAGTGTAATACTTTCAACTTATCGCTAATCTTAGCCCCACCGACAATAGCTACTAATGGTCGCTTAGGATTTTCTATGGAGTCGGTTATAGTATTAACTTCTTTCTCCAATAACAACCCTGCCACGGCCGGTAAGAACTTGGTTATAGCTACAGTAGATGCATGGGCTCTATGCACTACACCGAAACCATCTTGGACAAAAACATCTCCTAAACCAGCTATCTGCTTAGCGAAATTATCATCATTACTTTCCTCACCCGGCCAAAAGCGCAAATTCTCTAGTAGAGTTATTTGAGACGTACTATCTACATCCTCAAGATCAGCAACAAAAGCTACTGGCTGTTTCACGAGGCTGCTTAAATGCTTGGCTACATTTTGCAGTGAGTACTGAGGATCTGGTTTACCCTCAGGCCTACCAAGATGACTGATAATAACAACTTGGCAATCTTGTTTGATTAGGTATTCTAAAGTAGGTAGTCCTTGAATAATCCTGTAATCATCAGTTATCTCGCCGTTATCAGTTGGCACGTTATAGTCAGCTCGAAGTATTACCTTCTTGCCTTTAACATCTATGTCTTTGATAGTCTTCATGATATCTCTCGGACCTTAATAGTATCAGTCCCACCGGCTACTCCTGGATTTTCTCCATAAGTTAGTACCACCATATCCTTAGGTCTTAAGTTGCCATGCTTCTTCAGATCCTTGATGGCTTTTTCTCCAGCGCCCTTAGGGCTTTTGTAGTAGAAAGACTTACCGCCATAGACTATAGCTAGCTGTTGAGCTACTTTTCTGTTAGTTGTAGCCATGATAATGGGCATCTGAGGTCTATGAGAGGCGATATTACGAGCTGTACGACCAGATGCGGTCTCTGCCACTATCATCTTGGCTTTGAGCTGGTGAGCTAGAGTTATAGCTGCTGAGGCAATAGCACTGCCCTGAGAGTCATCTTCCATATTTATATACAGCGGCTCTACGGGAGAGTTAGATTCAGTGTAGAGACTAACTCTCTTCATTAGCTGGACTGATTCTACTGGGTACTTACCAGAATTAGTTTCATCAGATAACATCAAACAATCAGCTCCGCAGATTACAGCTGTAGCAATATCTGATACTTCAGCTCTGGTTGGCTGCGGGGAGTCAGTCATCGAAGCTAGCATTTGAGTAGCCACTATAGCAATCTTGCCATATTTTTGGGCTAGACCTATGATCTTCCGCTGCAAGATAGGTACAACCTCCGGACCTACTTCTATGGCTAAATCACCTCTAGCTATCATGACTCCGTCACTAACAACTGTAATCTCATCAATGTTATCAGCTCCAGCCTTAGTCTCAATCTTGGCAATTATTTTAATGTCTTCACCACCATGCTCATCTAGATAGCTGCGTAACTGATTAATATCGGCAGCCTTTTGCACAAAAGACATAGCTATATAGTCGGCTTCACTACTAATAGCGAAGTTAATATCTTCGTAATCTTTGGTTGTTAAAATATCACCGCCTAGATCGGTATCTGGTAGATTAATACCTTTTCTAGAAGTTAGCTTGCCACCAGTTATGACTTTGGTATTAATTACGCCCTTATCTACCCCTATAACCTCTACCTCTAGTTTGCCATCGAAGAGGTATATTGACTCACCCGGCTTGATTTTATCTGCAAAATCATGCTGCAGAGGAATCACGCCATCGCTTAAGTAGCTAGCTCCATGAGCAAATCTCACTTGATCACCAACTGGGATCTCTACACCCTCTTTAGGTAGTTCACCTATACGTATTTTGGGTCCTTGCAGATCAACGATGATAGCAATAGGTTTACCTATCTCTTCTGATGCTGACCGAGCATTATTAATATGTTGCTGATGGCTCTCATGGGTGCCATGAGATAGGTTCAATCTTACGCCATTTACTCCAGCCTCTATTAGCTGTTTAACAACCTTGGGGTCTTCTGTAGATGGTCCGAAACTGGCAATTATTTTAGTACGTTTGAATTTTACTTCTTTCATAGTTGTCTCTTAGTTTAACAGGGAAACTGTTTTAAGGGTAGATAATTAAACATTAAAACCAATTGGTGACCCCGGCGGGATTTGAACCCGCGTTGCCAGGATGAAAACCTGGTGTCCTGGACCGGGCTAGACGACGGGGCCGTCAGTTGATTTTAAATATCTACACATTTTATTAATTTAGTGTTTATTATCTTACTAACTAAAAAACACTATCATATATTGTACTAACTTTCATCTTTTGAGGCCATATTAGACTGGAACTAGATAAGCAATAATCATGGTTTTTTGTTAAAATATATTTAATGTCAAAGAAACGTCGCAAGAAATCAAAGTCTCAAGCTGCTCAAAAAGCCAATATTTATCGCTATGATGCTGAAGAGGAAGAAAAGAAGGCTTTCAAGAAGAAGTTAAAGATTAGATTAATCGTTACTGCTGCCTTAGGCGCTATTGTCTTCCTTATCCTGATGTTGATCTTTTGATTCTGATTCGCTACCTATATTAAACCCAAACCCAAACACCGAACCCTTGCCTTCTTCTGAGGAGAAGATTATCTCCCCACCCTGTATCTCTATAACCTGCTTGGCCATATATAGCCCTAGGCCAGTGCCATCTGGTCTAACTGTCTTAGCGTTCTCGGCCCTAAAGAATTTCTTAAACAGCTCTTTTTGAGCTGCTTGTGATACACCAATACCGTTATCCTCTACCCTAAACTCAACTGCATTATCTTGACTTTCAATATATACATCTACCTTACCTTCTGGAGCATAGTAGATAGCGTTATCAGTAAAGTTCATGACTACCTGGCGAATTTTAGTTTCATCTAATACTAATTTAGGAATCTTCTCTTTTGGTTTATGTAGAGTTAACTTAACATTCCTGGCCTCAGCTTGGCGATGTAGCTGATTAACCTCTTCCTCGACTAGCTCAACCATATCAATTTCTTCTTTATCGATAGTTAACTTACCAGTACTAATACGAGAAACATTGAGCATATCCGCTATTAGATGAACCATCCTTTTGGAGCTAACAAAAGCTAAGTCTATGAACTCGGACTGCTTTTTAGACAACTTACCGGCATCACCTTCTAGGAGCATGGACAGATAGCCTTTGACAGTAGTTAATGGTGTGCGCAATTGATGAGAGGCCATCGAGATAAACTCATCCTTAGCCTCATCAAGCTTAACTAAGCGCTGATTGGTTTCCCGTAATTTAGCTGTAGCGTCCTCTACTTCTTTCTTCAAAGTTTCCGAGAAGGCTTGTATCTCCTGATAGCTCTTAGCGTTCTCTATAGCTACTGCTAGCTCTTGGGAGAGTATTTCTAGTAAGTTAATGTCTTGTTTAGTATAGATAGTGCCAGAACGCTTAGTACCAAGTAAGAGATACCCCACTAACCCTTCATTAGTAGCCAGTTTAACGGCTACATAAGTATTCATATCATTTAGGGTGCTCTCAACTTCCTTGCCACTAACTTCGTCTAGTATAGTTATTTTATCTTCTAACTTCTCTAGATCAGTAATATCAACCTTTATCTCTTCGCTACTACCGATATGGGTCGCCTTATATATCCCATCATTGCCAAGTACAATTAGACGACCAAACTCTACTTTGAGCGTATCGACAATAATATCTAAGCTATCATCTAGTAAATCAAAGCTATTGCTTTTAGCTACAAACACTTTACCTAGACGGTTTAATACATCCTCTGAATCATAGCTGTCCTGATAAAAAAGTCTATTAGTTAGTTTATCGAAAAACCGTTTCAGTGGCTGGAAGGTAAAGACTAAGAATACTGCAGAAATAGTATAGAAGGCTTGTTGCAAAGTCGAGGTGCCGGTATCTGGGAAGAACTGGTCGACAAAACCAAAGACAAAGTAGCCATACACCAAGCCAAGAGTTAGTATGACTAGAGCATAAGCTAAGGAGCGAGCAACGACTAGTCTAATATCAAAGAGTCGATGGCGCACTATTACATAAGCCATAGTAGCTACAAACAGTATTACGGTAGGCGCACCAAATAATATAGTGTATTGAGTCATGTCTAAAGCTACAAACACAAAATTTGAAAATAGGTTAAGCAGTACGGTCACTACACTTCCCCATATAATAAGTTTAATTTGGGCGGATGCTCTTAAGGAATGTTTGCGTTTGCGAAACAGAATAATAAAAGAAGATATGAAATATATGGCAAAGTACAGACCGAGCAATACGTACAAAGCACCAAATTCATCAATCTGAGCCCCTAACCCCTCATAATGAACACTTCTAATCATTTGGGGGCTAAAGGATGATAAAGACAGCGCTATTGCTGGTATGGCAAGTAATGCATATTTTAACTTGCTTATCTGAGAGCTGAAAGGAAATATTAGGCTAAAATACAAATAGAAAAGAGGTATTAAGGAAGCGAATAATATTGCTACCCTAATAGCCAATAAACTATTGGCTATATTACTAGCAGTATCTGCAAACAGTAGACTAGTAGACCACCCAAGTATCAATACGACTGTTATAGCAAACAGTCTGTTGTGAGCTACTTTGGGGTTTTGTAGGTAGACAAAAAAAGCCAGCCCCGCAAGTGTTAATATTACTGGTATGTATATTAGGAAGTTTATCAATTATTTAATATAAGCTCATTAAACTACTATATGTAGTAAGTCTATCATAAGCACAGTTTTATCATTATAGACAACAACATTTTACTGTATATACAGCCTAGAACTCCATCTTGCCTGCATAGTAATGTTGAGAGCCTTGGTGCTCAAGCTCAACACTGCCAACCCCACTATTATTTATAGCTCCGGCTACTAATTTTGGCAGAAACTGATTATTGCCTTCACTACAATCAAAAGAAACAACTGTATCTTGGCTATCTCTATCTTTCCAATACTTAACCATGTATTTAATTAACTCAGAAGCATAACTACGTTCATAATTACCCTTCTTTGTTAATATTGCCATGAAATAAAGAAAATTATCATTAGCGAAAGCCTCTGGATATTTAGCCTCATAATATTCCTGGCTGATCCATGGAAAGACTCTCAAGTCAGTGCCAAAAAGACACATAGACACAATTTCCCCCTCTTTTCTGTAAACAAACTTAAGTACTGTGTCATCTTGCATAGCTTCTGTAAACTCTTCGTAATTGAAGCTTTGCCTGCAAGGATTATTCAAATTTAGCTCCCTAAATCTCTCATCATATGCACTCCACCACTCATCTATCTCATAAGGGATAAGAATGGGTTCTAGACCAACGGTTTCTCCAGGCTTTACTTCTTCCTCTAGTCGTTCTATTGCTGGTAGTATTGGTTTTTCTTCCATAATTATCTCTCCTTATACGTTAATAAAGTTGCGCGGGTGCATGCTATAGGTATGTTAGAAGCATGCACCCGCTTAGAGGATTAGTCCTGCAATCCCTGCATACTGACCAACGAAGCCAATCGCAAAGATGGTTGAGCTAGCAGCTGCTAGCTTATGCAGGCTATCTCCTCTGCCAGAATACCGTATTGCAAAGGTGGTTAGTATTCCGCCCGCAAGCCAAGAGGAAAGTACAAAACCTATTACACCCCCTAGGCTTAAGGTCTTTTTAAGCACCCAGCCATGTGGCCTGTTTTGCTGTTCATCTAACCATAGAGCTAATCTTGACTTTTGGCTCTTGTCCCTCTCATAAATACGCACCAACTTGATAGCAACAATATAGCTACCTGTTCCGTATAGTAAGAAGAACAATCCAAAAGTAGTTAATGGTCCAATTATTGCAGCCGAAGCTACTATCGGAGCCGCCAACAATACGTCATCCCAAATGTAGACAATAACTATACTGATCACTGCTATGAGTTTACGCATAGTCTACCTCTCTTTGTGCTTGACAGTGTGTCACTAATTATAGTTATACAATATTAAACAACCGACAGTCAAGTACTAACTCTTTGCTGCAGTGTCGTCCCAGCCGCTAGTCTGATATGCAGCTATAACCAAAGCGGAAACTGGATGATCTTCACAAGCTATGCCGCAAATCTCTGTTTTAATGGAGCCAAAATCACAATCTTTTCGATACTTCATCATAGACTCTAGGCTATCATTAATACTATCTTTTACTGAATTCTTGCTAAATCCTTCATGTTCTACAAATAAACCTTTGCCCGTATTCTTGTCTTGAACCCAACCCATGCCAGCCCAAGCTTCAGTATTTGGAGTAATTGTGCGCAGTTCAGCCATAACAACATAGAGCCTATCCCCCCATCCCCCTGACAAATCTTTAGTTTTAATCTTTCCCTTATTAACAACTACTTTAGCGCCTGGCGGGATCACTGAACTAAGACGTATTAGATTGTAGTTATCTAAACCGACCTTATTCAGAGCTTTATCAAAGGCGGCTAGTCCAGTGCTAGCCTTAGCTGTTGCTGATGCTACGAGAATTTTCATATTGGCTTTATGTTTGTTTTTACTTTATTATTAATACTGTTACATTATAACAAATAGTAACCTTAAACAAGTAGTATTATGGCTAAAGCAAAAATAGCTCTCATAGAAGACGACCTAGCAATAGTCCAGATGTATCGGATGAAATTCGAAGCCGAGGGGTTTGATGTTGCTTATGCCAGTGACGGACAACAGGGATTAGAAGTTGTTAAAGAATTTAAACCAGATTTAGTACTGCTTGATTTAATGATGCCGATTATGGGTGGAGCTGAGATGCTAGAGATTATGAGAAAAGAAGATTGGGGCAAGAATATTAAGGTTATCATCCTAACTAATATGGGTGAATCAGAAGCTCCTGCCAATCTCAAAGATTTAGGTGTAGACTCCTTTATAGTTAAGGCCGATTTAACCCCTAAGCAAGTAGCCGAGAGAGTTACTCAAGCACTTGAATCCTAAAAGCTTCAATTACATTAGCAAATAAAGCCGTTACTGTTAATGGCCCTACTCCACCAGGAACTGGGGAAATCTTAATGTCTTCCCTGTTATGGGCTTTCTTTTCTACGTCTCCTATTAAAGAACCGTTATCATCAGCTGTGCCAGCATCTATAAGTACTTGATTTACTTTTACTAATTCGTTGGTGATTAGTCCTGGTTGACCAGTTGCCGTTATAACGATATCTGATTGCTCCATTAACTCTTCCAGATTATTACTATCCTCGTCACAAACCATTGGCTGATAGCCTGATTGAGTCAGTATCTTAGTTAGTGGCTTACCAACTAGCCTACCCTGACCAACAATACCTATTCTCTTGCCTTCTAAATTAATATCATATCCAGCTAGTAACCAAAGTATGGCCGTGGGTGTAGCCGGATCAAAAATAGAACTAGAGCCTAAACCATCTACGTCTTTTCTAGGGTCGATATTATCTAAAATATTGTTTATATCGTTTGTTTTAATATCTTCTGGTAGTGGTAGCTGAACTATAATGCCATGACTATCTGTATTGCTATTAAGATCTGAAATTATATCAACTAAATCATCTGTATCTACCTGGTGATGATTAATCACCACCCCTATATCTTCTCCGTATTGCTGTTTTAGCTCTACGTACTTATTACTTACTACTTCTGTATTGACGCTGATGATGTCTAGCTGGGGGGTTTTACCACTATAGCTGAAACTACGCACCATCTGCGCTTGCTGCGCCTTAATATATCCGGCTAACTCTGATCCCTTTAATAACATGGTTAATATCATACCATCTGCAGAGACTATGGGCTCTTTGAAGTAATTTGCTTGGAGGGCCTGGTGGGATTCGAACCCACGACACGCGGCTTAAGAGGCCGCTGCTCTAACCAACTGAGCTACAGGCCCATGAACTCTTAAGGTCATGAACTAAGATATTGTACCAGATTTACTCTGGCGCCCCGGGTAGGATTCGAACCTACGACACCTGGTTCCGAAGACCAGTGCTCTAATCCACTGAGCTACCGGGGCGTATTTAGATATACGCCAAGCATTATAACAGATAGGAAGTACTATCTTTAGTTATATCACTACTCTCTGGGACTAGTTATTTGCTACAATGATTGATATGCAAACATTGAAAATTACTGGCGGGCAACCATTAAACGGTGAAGTAAGTGTTAGCGGTGCTAAAAATGCTGCCACTAAAATGATGGTAGCGACACTACTAACTAATGAGCCAGTGGTGCTGTATAACATTCCTAAAATCGGTGATGTAGATATAACTAAAGATATTATCGAAGCTGTTGGAGCCAAAGTCGAGCAAGACAATCATACTCTACGTATCCATGCTGAAGAGGTTAATAACACTAGTGTTAAACACTTGTCCCGTAAAAACCGTATATCGATACTAACTCTTAGTCCTTTGCTCCATCGCTGCGGTAGCGCTGAAGTACCTATAGTAGATGGCGATAAGATAGGACCTAGACCGGTCGACTACCATATTAAAGCTCTGCAGCAGATGGGCGCAGAGATAACCTATAATGATAGTGGTTACCACGCCAAAGCCGATAAACTCGTAGGGGCTACTGTTAAACTAGATTATCCTAGCGTTGGAGCTACTGAGAATATCCTACTAGCTGCGGTACTGGCGGAGGGTAGAACCAGTATCTACAATGCAGCAACTGAGCCAGAGATATTAGATCTAATTAAGCTCTTGCAACAAATGGGCGCAATTATAGAGTTCAGGGCTAATAGAGTAATTATTGTTGATGGCGTAGAAAGATTGCACGGAGCTTCGTATCACGTCATGCCAGATAGGCTAGAAGCTGCCTCTTATGCAGCCGCAGCTATAGCTACAGGCGGTAAGATTACCATTAAAAATGCTGTTCAGGACCATTTGAGTACGTTTTTAAATACCGTTAGACGTATTGGTGGTGACTACCGCATAGATGATGATGGTATTACTTTCAAACGCAGTAGCGAAGGCTTATACGGTACAGAACTAGAAACCGATACTTGGCCTGGATTTTCTACCGACTGGCAGCAACCATTAGTGGTAGTATTAACTCAAGCTAAAGGGCTATCGGTTATACATGAGACAGTTTATGAAGATCGTTTTGGATACAGCCAAAGTTTAAACGATATGGGCGCTAATATCGCCATATTCACCAAGTGCTTAGGTGAAATAGACTGTCGCTTCAAGGGCGAATCACATAAACATAGCGCTATTATTCAAGGACCTACTAAATTAAAACCAGCTAAAATAGATATACCCGATATTAGGGCTGGTATGGCTCATGTTGTAGCTGCATTAGTAGCAGATGGCACATCTACCCTAACAGGTGTAGAGCATTTACTTAGAGGTTATGATCAGTTCTTGGATAAATTAGAATCTATCGGTGCTAATTTCAAAGTTGATTAGTCTAAATAGACTATTATTTTGAATTTATAAGCTAGTCTTCGAAAGTTAGTTGACTAGGCTCTGATGGCTTATCATCACCAGCATCTGTTGTTTTTTGCTCTCTAGGATCTGGAACAGATCTACCCTCTGGTAGTGGATTACCGTCTGGGCCTATAACCGAATTTCCTAATGGTTTATCCTTTTGATCTTTATCTAGCATTCTGCGCCAAGCTGCCTTGTTTTCAGCCTGTACTTCTTCTGGAGTTAAGGGTCGTGAGTATGGCCCATCCTCTACTGAATCCACTGCAAAACCACCTAGAGATGCTTCTGTTACGCCAGTTTGTTCAGCTCGACGGGCTAGTTTAGCTGCTTCTCGTTCTTGTTCGTGGGATGATTGTGATCGTTCTGACATATATCATACTATAGCATAATACTTATGCTTTTGCAAGATAGACTACCGATTAAAATCTCGTCTAGGTGATGTCTCTTGGCTCGTTATTGTTTGAAGTTAGGAGGTCTGATAGCCATATAACTACCATTCCAATAACAGCATAGACCAACATAGCGAAAAGTGTAGAAAACTCTATTTCAAAACCAGGTTGAACTGCTCGTACTGGAAAGATACTGCGAAATGGTTCTAGTAGCTGATCGGTTACCCCATATAGCCAAGTGACAAATTCACTAGCTGTGTTGGCGTTAAACAGTCTTAATATAAAGCGTAGCCCTAGGAAAACCTCTACTATGCCTACGAAAAAGTTTGTAAGGCTTTCTACTAATCTAGTGTTTAAATTCATAAACTAACCTCCTAGTTTTACTTATACTCTAATTTTAACACCTACATCAAGCCATAATCAAACAACCCCTGGAATAATCCAGGGGTTGTTTGGGTTGTATCTTATTATATGGGGTGCCTGAAGGGAATTGAACCCTCGTCACCGCCGCCACAAGGCGGAGCTTTACCATTAAGCTACAGGCACCATAAATCCCTCTGACTCATTATTATAGTTATGTACTAGAAAATGGCAATTGTGACATAGCCATATCAGGTTTGATATCTTGTTATTGTCCCTGTTTCTATCTTTGTGGTGCACCGCTAACACCCTACTATCCACACACTCGCACCTTAAACACTCCCTGGGAGTATTGGTTCTAGTTAGAATATTTCTATACGAGGCTTTGCCGCCACTCCAATTAAAGTGATTCTTTCCGGAATATATAGCCTTGTTCCTCCATAGAGTTTGGCAAGATTTGCTGCAAAAAAAGTTACCGCTTTTAGACCTATTCTGGTCCTTGATACTTCTATACACAGTTTTATTGCACATATAACAAGTAACGTCTTTACCGGTCCTCTGAGCTCTATATTGACAATTCTTTGAGCAGTACTTACCCCAACCTTTTTTTATATGGCTTGGCTTAGCATAAAACATTTTATTACAAAACAAATATCCGGTTTTGGGCATATTTAGGCTTCACTTTCTATCATAGTTAACATTGGCACCCCGGGCAGGATTCGAACCTGCGACCTGCGGATTAGAAGACCGCTGCTCTATCCAACTGAGCTACCGGGGCATATATAATTTATTGTTTTAGTTTTTGATGCTATTTGGTGCGGGTGGAGGGAGTCGAACCCTCGTCTTCAGCTTGGAAGGCTGACATAATAGCCATTATACGACACCCGCATACTGAGGCCATCCATATTATAACAGATATAATTTGGATAAAATGTTACAATTACCTCGTAGTTAAGATTAATTAGAAGGAGATATTTATGCAACTTCACTCTCCAGTATTTAACCACGGAGAAAGAATGGATAGTCGGTTTACCTGCCAAGGTGATAATATCAGTCCACCTCTAGAGATAGTAGATGTTCCTGAAAAAGCTCAAAGCCTAGTGTTGATATGCGATGACCCAGATGCTGCTACCGACCCAAACGGCCCTGGAGATATATTTGATCACTGGGTGCTATTTAATATATCCCCAAAAATTAATAGTATCGCCGAAAACTCTACCCCCCCATCAGCTACTCAAGGTATTAATAGTAAACATGAATTAGGCTGGGTAGGACCTTGTCCACCTACTGGCGAGCATCGCTACTTCTTCAGACTCTATGCTCTTGATAGCAAATTAGATTTAGAAGAAGGAGCCGATAAAGAAGAAGTAGAGTCTGCCTTAGCAGGACATGTTTTAGTCCATACTGAACTAGTAGGTACTTACGAAAAAAATTAAATAAAAGAAAAGGAAACTATTTACCTATTTGACTTATGTTTTCTTAGCTATAGAATAATCACTTAAGGAATATAATAAGGAGGAACTATATAATGGATACTAAAGATTACGGACCAAAACCATACGTAGTAGATATAGAAGAGCTAACTACTTCTAATAATAAATTCAGGGTAGCTAAATGGACTGGATCTAATATGCAGATGACTGTTATGTCTATACCTGCTGATGGAGAAGTTGGATTAGAAGTACATAATGACCATGATCAATTCTTACGTATAGAATCAGGAGAAGCTAAAGTCGTTATGGGACCCAGTGAAGACAATCTAGATCAAGAATGGGATGTTCAAGACGACTTTGCTATATTCGTACCAGCCGGTACTTGGCACAATATTATCAACTCTGGTGATGACGACTTAAAACTCTACTCTATATATGCTCCACCTGAGCATGCTCACAGTACTATGCATGAGACTTTTGAAGAAGCAGAAGCTGACGAGCACCATCAATAGTAGTCTATTGACTGAACTATACCATCCATGTCATCATTAATATCAACGATAAGCAATATGGATATACAATAAATTATGGCGGATGAAATACAACTACGAGGTGGATCAGAAGCAGAGAATGACTCCTTCACTGGCGCCCAAAGAGAAGTTACTGTCGATACTACTAATAAGACTCTTAGAGTACATGATGGTACAACAGCCGGAGGATCTAAATTAGCTACTCAAGACTATGTTGGCGATAATACCGCCTCTTTGACAGTTGAGAACGAATCGGGTACCAGCTACACAGTGGTGGCTGCCGATTCGGGAAAAGTGAAGCGGTTTACAGACGCTTCACAAGTAACAGTGACGCTACCAGATGGACTGGCGGTCGGCACAATTGTGCATTTACTGTCGGCAGGTGCTGGAGGATTATCTATTGAGTCAAATGCTTCTTCGACAGTAGATCCGAATGATCCGGGTACGGTAGATGAGGCAGGTGAGGCATCAGCGTTAGTAGTAGCTACTGACACCTGGAACGTACAAGGAACAGCATGAGTGTTGCGCTTCTTCGCCGTCGTGGAGTGTTGGCTGCTGGCGGGGGTGGGGGTGCACAGTTCGCTGTCGGCAGCTTTACGGCAGACACATCTACCGGGACGCAGCAGTTCGCTCACGGTCTTGGGACGACTCCGAAGGCGATCTTCTTTTTCGGTTCGGGGTCTGCTGCGGTGTCGGGGACGTGGGATGCGCACGTTCATCAGGTAGTCGGGTTTAGTGATGGCACGACTTCTTATGCAGTTTCTGGTGCGTCGGAGGACGCGGTAACGACGTCGAATACAGAGCAGCGTATTGCGGCGAAGTGCATCACGATTATTAGTGATGGCGAGGTGGTGATCGGTGAGGCGGATTTGGATTCGTGGGATGACACGAACATCACGGTGGATTGGACGGACGCGCCGGTCACATCTGACGAAATTATGTTTTGGGTTGTCGGTGGGGAGGGTGTTGAGGCGAAAGTTATGAACTGGCAATCACCTACTTCCACAGGGAATAAGGTGATTGACACAGTTGGTTTTCAACCTGATTTGGTGCTACACGCCACGGTCTACGCGGCGTCGTCAATCCCGGACTCTTCTGGGTATATGGCTACAGGGTTTGGTGCGATGGATGGTGCTGGTGGACAGTGGACGAACGCTGTTGCGGCACAGGCTAGTCAGTCCACGAGCAACACGGGCCGATATCAGCGCACCGATAAGTGCATCTCAATTTTACAGGCTAATGGCACTAGCCTTCCGGTAAATGAGGAGGCCGAGTTTGTGTCGATGAATTCGGGCGGTTTCACGGTCGATTTTACGACTGCGAGCGCGGGCGAGTGGAACTACATCTCTTTGTGTATCAAGGGTGTCAACGCCAAAGTGCTGTCAGTCTCCGAAAGCGGCTCAGACACCCAAACCATCGACACTCTCACCTTTGAGCCATCCGCGCTTCTGACAGCCAATACTAGGCAAGCGGGGAATAGCGGACTTGTTGCTACGGATGCGTTGTTCGGAATAGGAGCAGCCACCGGAGATGCCCAACGCGCTACTGCGCAAAGCGACCGCAATGGGCAGGCAACAACCGACGCGGAGTCGCTGTGGAAAAACAACCGGCACATTATCATGCCCGAATATGGGTCAATCAAGGCGGAAGCATCACTCACGTCGTTCAACGCAGACGGATGGACCGAAGATTGGGCGACCGACCCTGAAACAAATGTGCGTTACTACATCGCTTTAGGAGCCTAATAATGCCCCTCTCTACCGCCATCATCAACGACGGACAGATTGCTGTCCCTGCCCACCAACTGAAAGCCGCACTCACCTTGTGGGCAGCAGGGAAAGGCACCCGCCCCCAAGCGACATCGACACGCTCATCACAGAACACTCGTTCCTAATGAATATAAAGCAATAAAAAAACCCAGGGATGTTTATCTACGATCGGGAGTATTAATAACATTTTAATGGAGGGCCTGGTGGGAGTCGAACCCACGACACGCGGCTTAAAAGGCCGCTGCTCTAACCAACTGAGCTACAGGCCCACATTTTTTTGAGTAATTTGTTTAAAATTACAGCAGCCTTTATTCTACCTAAGTTGCTGCCCCTGTGGCAACTATTTACCTTGAATTAGCTGCTTTTTTGCGTTTTTTAGACTTTTCTACTTGATTACGATGATGGATACTATCTATCAGTATTAGTATGGCGGCTGCAAAAGTAAACCAAACGTAATTATCAAGTACCTGCCAGCCTATTATCGACCTATCCACAATAGCGTTTTGCCAATCAATTGGCAGCACATGGGCAATACTGGATAGGAAGAACAGGGTGAAAACTAGTACGAATATAGTCTTCCAGATTATATTACCTTTTTTCTGCTTATCTACGCTGTGATTAATACCCAAGATAAGAGCTGGTACAGCTAGTATAATCACCTTGGCTAAGCTCTCTGGTATGGCGGTTGTGAAATATTCTTCTAAGGGGGTGATTTGCAAAAGAGCTAGGCCGATAAAGACACCTAGAGCTACAAACTTAACGTGGCTTTTGTAGTGAAGTACTAGAGCGCTAGCGCCTATGACTGTTGCAGCTATGATAAAATCGACATTCATTTTGAAAAAACTTTCTTACTTACTATTTAAGCTAAAGCTATTATACAACTTATGTTTAATAAATTCTAAGATTCTGAGTTAAAAAAACTGTCTATAGAGTTAGTTTTAGACTATCTCCTACTGATATATCATGCTGATTAGTAAACCCAGCGTTAACTTCTAAGACATATTTAACAGGTTCTGGTGACGTGATAACTTCAGGATATGATGCTGGTAATAGATTATGGGTGATATCAACAACCTCTAGATTGCTATCTATCCAGATAATATCTATGGCAAAATTCATATCTAACATATGAAAGCCGTGTATACCTGGCTGATCAAAAACAAACAACATGCCTTCCTTATCTGACAATGACTCTCTACCAGATAAGCCTTGAGACCTAGACTCAGCAGTATCTGCTATCTCAACTTCAACAGTAACACTATCAAACTCAACCAAAGATACATCTGAGACGTTATTGGACTGGTTAAGTGGTAATACCCAAGTTAACCAGCCAATAATAGCAGCTAATATGATGGCTGCTATTAAGATGTAGTACTTCTTCTCTACCATTATTTATCCGCCAATTATTTTATACTTAGGGCTTTTAATGTAGAAGATTTGCTTACCTTCTTAGGCTCCCACTTTATCCTTTTTGGGCTTTCTAGTGGCATTAACCTCGATATATTTAACTATTATACTGGCAATATCTTTATTGGTAGTATTTTCTATCCCCTCTAGTCCTGGAGATGAATTAACCTCAATTACTAATGGGCCTCTAGAGGATTGCAGGATATCCACTCCGGCAATATCAAGTCCTAGTTTTTTAGCTGCCTTAACAGCTATCTTACGTTCATCATCTGAGAGTTTAATTTTCTCTCCAGTACCACCTAAATGTAGGTTAGAACGAAAGTCTTCATCAAGTCCCTGCCTCTTCATAGCTCCTACAACTCTGCCGCCTACTACAAAAGCACGAATATCAGCACCGCCTGACTCTTCGATAAACTCCTGGATTAGTATCGGCTGATTAATACTGTAGAAAGCTTGCACTATAGACTTAGCCTCTTTTTTGGTCTGGGCTAGTACTACGCCTTGGCCGTGAGTGCTCTCTACTAACTTAACTATCAAAGGCGCTCCACCAACTAGGTCGATAAGCTCTGCGATATCCTCTGTTTGAGATGCAAAAGCTGTCTTAGGGATATCAATATCAGAACGAGCCATTAACTGCAGACTGCGCAACTTATCACGAGAACGCACAATTGCTATGGACTTAGCAGTAGTAAAAACATTCATCATTTCAAACTGTCTAACTACAGCCGAACCATAGCCAGTATATGAGAAACCTATACGAGGTATAACAGCATCTATACCCGTTAACCTTTCACCCTTGTAGTGAATTGTTGGACGGTTATGCTCTATCTCCATATAGCATTTAGCGTAATCTAGCACGATCACTTCATGACCAGCTTTTTCAGCAGCATCTATCAATACTCTGGTGGAGTAATTAGCTGTACTACGTGAAAGTATGGCTATGCGCATAGTCTATCTCCTTTACTTAATTAATTGATATTTAGACTGGCAGTAAATTAAAAATGAACGAATTTATTTTTAATAAAAAATTATTCTTCTTCCTCTGAGGGGTCATCTAATGATACATCTACTATAAAAAATCCCCTGAGAAACTTCCTACCTAAGAGTATAGGGAATTTCATGTCTTGTCTATTAGTTAATGTAAACTCTGCTGTATGCTCCTCTCCAGCTATATTGACAGTTAGATCTACTAATGGTCTATTCTGGATATCACCATTGGAGCTTTTTACCTTAACTTCACCTTTACTTTTGAGGGTAGTTGGATGATCACCTATAGGGCTACCATCCATATTAGTAGTTTGGATAGCTAGATAAGTATCTCCATCTTCTTCAAACTCTTCTATGAACTCACAGTGCAGAGAAGACCTATAAGCACCTGTATCGACTTTGGCCTTAACGTTACTTAAATCTAAATCAGGCAGAGCTATATAAACCCACCTACCTATTGTTGTTTTCGACATCTTACTTAAAATATACAATTCTTTAACAGAAATTGCTATATCACCTCTTAAAATTGGAATTAAACTATAGCAGTAATACTCATATATGTCAATACAGAGTTAATAGACTGTTTATGATGTATATTAATCTACGTTTAGGTTATGGACACATTAAGCATGAGTGATATAGAATAGAGAGTGAATATCATTAACCTTCTTTTTATGTGGGGCTAGGAATTACAACCCAGTGGAAGAGCATAGGCAAGTTCAGACACCAGCAAATATTACACAACCACTGGGCGTGTCACAGTTTCATGGAGAAACAGTTCTAGCTTATCAAACACAAAAACCAGGACATCAAAAACTAACCGTTGCTACTAGTGATAATGGTCTTAACTTTAGCGAGCATCATGATAGCCCAGTTATACTTTCTCCTGCTGGGCGAGTAGAGGATTTAGATAAATCTAGCAACTTCAGATTAGTAACTATCGCTCAACAAGAACTAGTCTCCTATATCAAACACCCCGATGAAAACGGTATTGGTGATTTGACACTAGCTACCCCAGCTGATGAACATTGGGATATAGCTACTTGGATGAATGTAGAGCTCAAGCAACCCATCAAGGCTAGTAGTGCTAGCTTGATACCAGAGCATAAATCTGATGGCCATTATGTCATGTATTTTGCCGATCAAGATGGTATTAAATTAGCCACCGCTAAGAATATTCATAACTGGCAGATTAGAAAACGGCCTGTACTGCCTCTGCGTAGTGGATATTTTGATGAAAAGGATATAGATATCATATCCACCCACTATTATGAACAAGGTATTATGATTATTTACTCTAGTAAATCTCGTAAAAGATTTAAGACAGTAAATCAGATAGGTATAGCTTTTCTAGCTAATGACAATCCGGCTCAATTACTTTGGCGAAGTGATGAACCATTCTGGAAAATAACTAATAGACATCGTGGCGATAAGATAATAGGTGCTAGTGTTGATGGTGATAAGATAGTTCTTTATATCTATGAGCTACATAAAGGTATTTACTCGGTTAATATCACTAATCCATTTATGACCCATAAACTAATCCAGCAAAAAATTAGTCTAGATAGATATAGCAATAACCCAATCATAGCTCCAGAAAATAGACAATCGTGGGAGGCTATAGGCACCTTTAACCCTGCTGTTATGGTAGGAAAAGATGGACGCATACATATGCTATATCGAGCCATTGGCGCCGACGGCATATCTAGACTGGGTTACGTGAGTAGTAGTGACGGCTTTAGTTTTGATGATAGCTTGCCATACCCCGTATATACTATGAAAAAAAGTAGCCGAGACCTAAAAGAGCAAGAATATAACCCTATCACTAACCCATCAGGTGGTAGCTGGAGTGGCACGGAAGATCCTAGAATGGTATCTATAGAAGGTAGAGTTTATGTGACTTTCAACACCTTTGATGGTTGGAATTTTATCAGAGCTAGTGCTATCACTATCAGTGAAGACGATTTATTGAAAAAGAATTTTGCCTGGGATGAACCTATGTACCTATCGCCTCTTGGAGAAATTCATAAGAACTGGGTGATATTCCCGGAAAAAATTAATGGTAAATTTGCTATATTACACAGCATATCCCCAGAACTTCAGATAGATTATGTTGATAATTTAGAAGATCTACACAACAATAAGAAGCGGATAAAAAGTCGTTTTGGCCAAAAACAACCAAGAAAAACTTGGGACACCTGGCTAAGAGGTGTGGGGCCGCCCCCAATTAAAACCGATAAGGGTTGGTTAATTCTCTATCACGCAGTTGATAAAAAATACCCCAATCAATACCGATTAGGGGCAAAATTGCTAGATCTTAAAAACCCTAGGAAGATTATCGCTAGATCAGCCGCACCGGTATTGGTGCCTAGCCAGTGGTATGAAAACGAATCAAAGCCAGGGGTAATTTACGCTTGTGGAGCTATTATAAAAAATGGTCAGCTACTAGTATATTACGGTGGAGGTGACAAGCATGTCTGTATAGCTTCTGCTTCGATAGATGAGTTCATCAAGGAGTTATTAACTGATCGCAAGCCTCATTTGAATTTTAACCAAGTAACAATTTCATGATAGGATTTTTAACTAAATATGTTTAGCGTTTTTAGAAACCCATTTAATCCACTAGTAACTCCCAGTACTAGGCAACCTTGGCGTAATCTATCAGCTTTTAACCCATCGCCTGTGGTTACAGATAATAAGCACTACCTAATCTACCGCGGCATGGCTAAAGAGTCCTACTATCATGGCCATCGACTGGAGATATCAACCATTGGTATATGCGATAGCCCAGATGGTAATGAGTACGACAATCACCGCCAATTAATAGTGCCTGAGGAGTCCTGGGAAAAATTTGGTATTGAAGACCCTAGAGTAACCAAGATAGATGATACTTACTACATCTTCTATACCGCTATATCTGAATTTCCCTTTGGAGCTAGTGGCATTAAAGTAGCCGTAGCTTTAAGTGATGATTTAGAAACCATTAAAGAACGGCACCTAGTAACGCCATTTAACGCTAAAGCTATGGCCCTATTTCCAGATAGAGTAAATGGCAAGCTTTGTGCCATACTCACCATCCATAGCGATATGCCGCCAGCTAGAATAGCCATTGCCTATTTCGATAAGCCAGAAGACATTTGGGATCCCAAATACTGGGAAAAGTGGTATGCCAACCTTGAAAGTCACTGCGTAGATCTAATTTATGAGGAAGATGATCATGCTGAAGTAGGTGCACCGCCACTATTAACTGATGAAGGGTGGTTACTAGTTTATTCTCATATCCAAAACTACTTTAGCGAGGATAAAATATTTAGTATTAAAGCAGTCTTACTAGATAAAGATGATCCGACTAAATTCATCGCTAGAACTAGGTATCCATTCATGATACCTCAAGAAAACTACGAACGATATGGCTATATAGATAATATTATCTTCCCTTCAGGAGCAGCTATAGAGGGAGAAGATTTAAGTATCTACTATGGTGGTGCCGATACAATCTGTGCTAACGCTAAGATCAATCTTAAAAGACTACTAAAAGAGCTGATCAATCCCGATCATGAACATGTCAAAAGATACGAAGGCAACCCAATTATGGCTCCAGTGCGAGAGCATCCATGGGAATCCAAGTACGTCCTGAATCCAACAGCTATAGATTTAGATGGTAAAGCGCACATACTCTATAGGGCGATTGATCAACATTACACATCAACTATCGGCTACGGCTCTTCTAAGAACGGTCTATCTATCGATGAGAGACTGGATAAACCGATATATGTACCTCGCATAAGAGCAGAGATAAACCAGTCTGAGTCAGATGGGAACTCAGGCTGTGAAGATGCCCGGATAGTAGAGATTGATAATAGGCTATATATCACCTACACCGCCTACAACGGAGTAGATATGCCCCATGTAGCTATTAGCTCCATCGGTAAGGATGAGTTCTTAAATCATCAATGGGATAGGTGGAGCAAGCCACAAATCATATCCCCTAAAGAAGTGGATGATAAAGATGCGGCTTTATTTCCGGAAAAGATTAATGATAAATATGTCATTTTACATAGGATTGATAGACATGTCTGTATTGATTACGTAGATACTTTGGATTTCTCTAAAGAAAAGTTAGTTAGGTGTATCCAGGTCTTGGGTCCTAGAAGAGGTATGTGGGATAGCCAAAAAGTTGGTATTAACGGTTCACCAATTAAAACAGATAAGGGCTGGTTGATGTTCTATCATGGTATCAATAAAGACAATGCTTATTGCATGGGTGCTATATTATTAGACCTTGAAGATCCAACTATAACGCTGGGGCGTAGCGCTCAGCCAATTATGGAGCCAGTAGCGGACTATGAGAAGAATGGCTGGGTAAATAACGTAGTTTTCTCCTGTGGACAGATAGTTAGAGACGATACTATCTATATATATTACGGTGGGGCCGATAGTGTAGTTTGTGTAGCTACTATACCATTAGATCTAGTGCTAGATGGGTTGAGTTAGTGGTATAAAATACAAACGTTCTATCACAGAGTTTCACCCAAATCTTCTAATAAATTCTTTTGTTTACGAGATAAGCGCTTAGGTACAGCCACTGTCACATTAACTAAATGATCACCCCTGCTACTGATACTGCCACCGCGCGGTACACCCCTACCACTGAGCTTAAAGACCTGCCCGCTTTGAGTGCCTGATGGTATCTTCATCTTAGTCTTACCGTCTACGGTATTAACATCTATTTCTGTACCTAGTGCAGCCTCCACTATATTAATAGTGGCATTAGATAAGATGTCATGTCCGCGCCGAGAAAATTCACGGCTAGGTCTGACATTAACGTGTACATAAAGATCACCTTTGGGACCCTTAGCTATAGCCTCACCTCTACCTGAGACCCTTAATGTAGCTCCATCATTAATCCCAGCTGGTACTTTAATTTTAATATCTTGCTTAGCCCTCTTGGTACCTTTACCACCACAGTTACTACAAGCTTTTTCTGGAATCTCTCCTAGCCCATGGCACTTACTGCAAATGCTTCTATGTTGGATACTACCGAGTATAGTGTTTTGTACCTGCACCACCTGACCGCTGCCATTACAGTTATCGCAAGTCTTCATACTACTGCCAGGTTCTGCCATTTTACCTTCACAAGTAGGACAGATATCTTCTAGGTCTAGATTGATGGTTTTCTCTACGCCAAATATAGACTCCTTAAAGTCTATAGCTACACTTGTCTCTACGTCTCTACCTTTCTGTGTTCTAGCCGATCTGCTACGCCTACCTCCACCACCAAAAAAACTCCCAAATATATCGCCTAAATCATCTAGATCAATATCAAACTGCTGCCCTCCACCGAAACCGCCCTGGAATGGACCATAACCCCCACCACCAGTGCTTTGAGCTGATTGGTAGGCATTGTGGCCAAACTGATCATATTGTTGACGCTTATCAGGACTTTTCAGTGTCTCATAGGCTTGAGAGATTTCCTTAAACTTGACTTCATCCCCGCCCTCTTTATCGGGGTGATACTTAACAGCCAGCTTGCGGTACGCGCGTTTAATCTCCTCACTAGAGGCATTTTTAGAAACTCCTAGTACTTCATAGTAATCACGTGCCACAAATTACACCCTTTAACTATTGCTTATCTTCGTTTTTATCTTTGCCCTCACCCTCATCATCAACTACTTCACCTTCAACAGGCCCATCGCTACCACTCTCTCCGGGTTCAACTTCACTCTTGGTTTTATCAGCTTCTTCGGCCGCTTCTTTAGCGACATCTTCGTGTAGCTTAGTACCGATTGGTTGAACTTTTTCCAACAATTCAGTAGCTGTTTTCTCTAATACTTCCTTATCATCGGACTCTACATTCTCTTGAGCTGACTTAATAGCCTCTTCAACAGTCTGCTTATCTTCATCACTGAGCTTATCTTCATTGTCTTTAACCATCTTTTCAGCTGTATAGATAGCAGTATCTAGCTGGTTCTTAGCTTCAGCACGTTCACGCTTCTTCTTATCCTCATCAGCATGAACTTCAGCATCTTTTTGCATCTGCTCAACATCTTTCTCATCCAAGTTACCGCTATTTTCAATAGTGATTGATTGCTCTTTACCGCTAGCTTTATCAACCGCCTTAACGCTCAAGATACCGTTAGCATCAATATTGAAAGTTACCTCTACCTGAGGTACTCCGCGAGGTGCCGGTGGTATGCCATCTAGTATGAATCTACCTAGAGACTTATTATCAGCTGCCATCTCACGCTCACCTTGCAAGACATTGATCTCTACTGATGGTTGATTATCAGCCGCAGTCGAAAACACTTGAGTCTTACTAGTAGGTATAGTGGTGTTTCTCTCAATTAGTTTAGTTGATATACCACCCTCTGTTTCCAGTCCTAGGGACAAAGGAGTAACATCAAGCAATAAGACATCCTTAACATCTCCTGATAGTACTCCGCCTTGAATAGCAGCACCAAGAGCAACTACCTCGTCTGGATTAACTCCCTTAAGCGGATCTTTACCAAAGATTTCTTTAACCTTAGCCTGTACTGCTGGCATACGAGTCATACCACCAACCAAGACCACTTCATCTATATCTGAAGCTGATAACCCAGCATCTTTAAGGGCTTTTTCGCAAGGACCCTTAGTCTTATCTATCAACTCTGAGGAAAGTTTATCTAACTCAGAACGAGTAAGCTTGTGTTCGAAGTGTTTAGGTCCATCACTATCTGCTGTAATGAATGGCAAACTAATATCGGTTTCATTGGTAGTAGATAGCTCTATCTTAGCTTTCTCAGCTGCTTCTTTTAGTCGCTGCAAGGCAGCTTTATCTTTGCTCAAGTCTACGCCCTCTTGTTTCTTGAACTCATCAACTAGGTGGTTCATTAACTTAAGATCGAAATCTTCACCACCCAAGTGAGTATCACCGTTAGTAGATTTAACCTCAAAGACTCCATCACCTAACTCTAGTATAGAAACATCAAAAGTTCCTCCACCTAGGTCGTAAACAGCAATTTTCTCTTCCTTTTTCTCGTCTAGACCATAAGCAAGAGCAGCTGCAGTTGGTTCGTTAATAATTCGCTTAACCTCAAGACCAGCAATCTTACCGGCATCTTTAGTTGCCTGGCGCTGCGAGTCATCAAAGTAGGCTGGTACAGTAATAACTACTTCAGTTATCTTCTCGCCTGCATACTCTTCAGCATCAGCCTTTAGCTTTGCTAGGATCATAGCCGATATCTCTTCCGGAGAGTGATCTTTATCGCCCATTTTAACCTTGACACCACCATTGGCCTTCTTTATCTCATATGGCATTAGGTTAAGATCCTTTTGCACTTCCTTATCTTCGAATTTACGGCCGATTAGACGCTTAACTCCATAGATTGTGTTTTCTGAATTAACAACCGCTTGACGTTTGGCTACCTGGCCAGCTAGTCTTTCTTTGTTCTTATTAACAGCTACTACACTAGGTGTAGTTCTATTACCCTCAGAGTTAGCGATGATAGCGGCACTGCCGCCCTCCATAATTGCCATGGCTGAGTTAGTTGTTCCTAGATCGATTCCTAAAATTTTACTCATATTATTTACTCCTTTCGTTATTATTATGATTTTCTTCAATATCTTTACTACCTTGGTTGCTGCTTTTTTCTACTTTACCCACTTTGACCATACTAGGACGCAAAACCTCATCATCTAGTTTGTATCCAGGTCTTAACTCCTCTATAACAACTTCATGACTGCCGCCACCATCTTCAAAGCCTATAGCTTCATGTAGGTTAGGATTGAATTCAGATCCTAGTGCTTCTATCCTCTTGATACCCATATCATCCATTTTGCCTTGTAGCTGTTTATATACCTGCACTAAACCTTTAGTCCAGGAGCTGCCTGCTATATCCTTAGGCATAGAACTAAAAGCTCTTTCTAGATCATCAAATACCGGTAATAGCTCCTGGATAACTTCTGATTTTGCAGCACTCATCAACATAGATCTATCAATTTCGACTCGACGCTTATAGTTCATAAAGTCAGCCCGCTCACGTCTAACATCTTCTCTCAATTCAGCTACTTGAGCCGTAAGATCAGACACCTTAGACTGCTTACTCTTGCTAGTAGATCTTGAGTTGGTTGGCTTTTGTTTTTTATCTGGCACTTACTATTACTCCTTATTCTACTTCTTTTAATAATTCTTCTAACGTATTGGCGGTATGTTCAACTATCCTCATCACCTGTCCATAACTTTGACGAGTTGGACCAATTACTCCTATATAGCTAGCTTTTGAGTAAGGCGAATCGTAACCAGTCACTATTACTGAACAGCCACTAGATTTACCCACTGTGTTTTCTTCACCTATATAGGTAGCTACGCTATCTTCTATATTGGTTTCACTCAACCACAACTCTAGGTTGTCTAATAAACCGGCTATTTCTACAGCATTCTCATCAAATTCTGGTTTGGTGAAAAGTTGAGAAAAGCCTTTGGTATATATAGCCTCACCCATAGTAGCAAAAGCTACGTTATTAGTAGTAGCTACTAATGAATCAGCGGCTATTTTAATAGCTGCCTGAGGCGATCCAGCACTTGATATCCGTTGAGTTATAGCTTTCCTAATACGGTTAGTGCTATCTAGCTTATGGCCAGGTACTACTTGTGCCTCTACATAATACCTATATCCAGCATCGGTAGGTATTCTACCAGCGCTAGTATGTGGATGGGTAATTAAACCTTCATCCTCTAATGTAACCATTTCAGCTCTGATAGTGGCTGAGGATACGCCAAATTGACGCGCCAAAGCTAAAGATCCGACTGGATTAGCTGTTTGGACATAATATTCCACAATGGTTTTTAGTATCTCTGATTGTCTAGAGGTCATAGCTATTACCCTTAAAATATTGGCACTAAATATTAAAGAGTGCCAACTCTATTTATAATATGGTTTTAGCACTCAACAGTCAAGAGTGCTAATTGGTTTTTATTGATTAATTGTTTTAGCTATTATCGCCTCTATGTCGCTAACGGCCTTTTCCGGATGATTATCAGGGTTAATAACCTGATAATCAAACTGATTTTTACCGATATCAACCTCATAATCGACTCTACCTAACCGCTTAGCTATCTGCTGCTTAGTTTCACTGTGTCTTGAGTTTAGACGACTCTTTAGCGCCTCAACATTTGGTGGCATGATAAATATCAAGACTACTCTTTCAGAAAAAGCTTGCTTAACCTGCAGCGCACCATCTACTTCCATAACTGTGCAGATACTCTTGTCGCTGCTAATAGCTTCTTCCAGCTGCTTCTTAGAAGTGCCATAAAACTCACCAGCAAACTCTACATATTCTATCAACTCACCTTCCTCTAGCAGCTTCGGGAAATCATCTTTTGGCGTATTGAAAAAGTAATCTACTCCATCAATCTCTCCATCTCTAGGACTACGGGTAGTATAGTTAATCGGCCTTTGAAAATCAGGGTGGTTTTTAAGAATAGTTTTTAAAATAGTATTTTTACCTACACCACTAGGACCAGCTAAGATGAAAATATTGGGTTTATCCATAGTCTTAACTATAGCAAACTATTATTACTCCCTCTTCAGCATCACCGTAAAGGCTTCGGCCGGTATCTCTACCTGACCCATCATCTTCATGCGCTTCTTACCTGCTTTTTGTTTCTCTAGAAGTTTACGCTTACGAGTAACATCACCTCCATAGAGTTTGGCAGTCACATTTTTACCTAGTGCCTTGACGTCTTCACGAGCTATAATCTTACCGCCTATAGCTGCTTGCAAGCTAACTTCATATAGCTGACGAGGTATAACTTCTTTAAGTCTATCAACTATATCTTTGCCGACTCTATGAGACTCACTGCGGTGAACTATTTGAGACAAGGAATCTACTACTTCACCGCCAACTAGAACGTCTAGACGAACTAATTTCTCCTGTCTATAGCCGGCCGGCTCATAGCTGAATGACCCGTAGCCACTGGTAGTGCTTTTTAACCTATCATAAAAATCAGTTAGAATATTAGCTAAAGGTGCTTCAAAACGTATCAGGGCGGTATCTGGTTCTGGATAACTTAGGTTCTTCTGCTCACCACGGATATCGTTAATAAGCCCGATGACATTACCTAAAAACTCTTTCTTCACCACTACTTCACCGCCTATCCAAGGTTCAGAGACTGATTCTACCTTGGCTGGATCTGGTAGTTGCGTAGCTGACTTGATATCTACTTCTTCGCCACTAGTAAGTCGGACTTTATAATCCGTAGAAGGATTAGTGATGATTAGATCTAAATCATATTCTCTCTCTAGTCGCTCTTTAATAATATCCATATGTAATAACCCTAAGAAACCGATACGAAATCCAAAACCTAGTACTTGAGAGTTCTCCGGCTCATAGGTCAAGGCTGCATCGTTAAGCAGTAGTCTCTCTAGAGCATCTTTAAGCTGTTCGTGTTGATCACCAGAACTAGGGAAAAACCCAGCAAAAACAAATGGCTTGATAGCCTTATACCCAGGCAAGGCCTCAACATCGGTCGTTTCCTTAGTGGTCAACGTATCACCCACCCTAGCTTCACGCACCGACTTATATCCTGTTACTACGTAACCAATCTCGCCAGTTTCTAGTCTATCGGTAGCGATAGGCTTGGGATTAAATGAGCCTAACTCTATAGCCTCAGAAGCCTTATTGCTACCAAGTAATTTAATATCAGCACCTGATTTAAGTTGGCCATCTACCATGCGAACATACAGTATGACGCCCCTATATTCATCATAGATAGAATCAAATATTAAAGCTCTAGTTGGCATGTCTCCCTCTCCTTGAGGTGGCGGCACTACCTCTACTAACTTATCTAGAATCTTCTCTACTCCCTCACCAGTCTTAGCAGATACTTGCAAGACATCGCTCAAATCACAGCCTAGTAAGTTAGCTACTTCAGCAGCTACCTTGTCTGGACGAGCAGCCGGTAAATCAATCTTATTCAGTACCGGGATAATCTCAAGCCCTGCCTCAATCGCTAAATAGACATTAGCTAGCGTTTGCGCCTCTATGCCTTGAGAGGCATCTACTACCAATATAGCGCCCTCTACAGCAGCTAGACTTCTAGATACCTCGTAGCTAAAATCCACATGACCTGGAGTATCTATGAGGTTGAGCTCATAGGATACATCATCCTTAGTATCAATTATCTGCCAGGCCATCTTCACTGGCTGGAGTTTAATAGTAATACCCTTTTCGCGTTCTAAATCCATTTGATCTAAAATCTGCTCTTTCATAACCCGCTTATCCACCGTACCCGTAATCTCCAGCATTCTATCAGCTAGAGTGGACTTACCATGATCAATATGGGCAATAATACAAAAATTGCGGATATTCTGCTGTATAGACATATGTACTTACCCTACCTGCACTCTCTTGAATATAAGGCCTTTAACCTTATTGGATACAGTTTGGGCTTCTGGTAGTTTAAGTTTAGTGCCTAGATATATGTAGACTGCAAAGCTTAGTAATATGATAGCTGTAAATTTAGGTATTATAGAGAAGAAACCAGTCTCTCCAGCTAATAGTGGGAATACGTACCTGACAAGCATATAGGTAATTGAGCCCATGACTACCGAGGCTAAGCTAGTGCCGGCTACATATTTAACAAATTGCTTAGTGATTAATGATCCAAATCGCTTAGATAAAATGACAGATAACACCACTACCTCTACTCCGGCTACGATTGACTGGGCCATGGCTAATCCAACTACGCCAAAAGCTCTAGCTAGGATGATGGCTAGAGTAATATTTAGGACAATAGAAACTATAGAGGCATAGAGCGGGGTCTTGGTATCTTGCTGGGCATAGAAAACTCTAGTAATAAGTCTCAAAATAGATTGGAATACTATAGCTAGAGCGAAGAATCCTAAGATATTAGCAATAGTCGCGTCACCAAAGCCAATTAGTATACGAACTATATAGCCTCTTAATATCATTACTGCTATAGCTGTGGGGATAGCAAACCAGAGTATAGCTCGCATAACTTCTAGTACTTCTTTTTTAAGTAGATCGGTACGATTACTTAGGGCTCGCTCTGATATCTTAGGGAAAGCTGCCGTCGCTATAGCAGTACCTATTAAAGTAATCGGATAATTCTTTAAGTTGAAGGCAAATTGATAAGCAGCAATCGATCCGGTAGCTAGGCCTGATGCAATAGCTCGCTCGATAACAGCCATTAGATGCTCTAGGCCCTCATCGACTGAGCGAGGTATGATTAAGCGGATAACTTTTCTAAAGCCCTTGTTCTTCCAGAATATTCTTGGCTGGTAGGTAAAGCCTAGACCAGCTACACCTAACATCTGAATACCTACCTGAGCTAAAGCTCCGATAACTGCACCAGTAGCTACACCGTAGATACCGAAAGACCCGGTTAGATACAAAATTCCCGATATGATCCCCAGGTTATACACCACTGGAGCTAGTGCAAAGAAGAAGAACCTGCCATAAGCTTGCTGGATAGTACCAAAGACCGAAGAAAGTGAGAATAAGAAAGGGTTTAGCGCTAATATACGCATAACATTAACTGATGTTTCATGCCTAATTGGATCAAAGCTAGGAGCTACAATGCTCATAAGTTGTGGCGCAAAAATAAATATTAATACGCTAGCAAATAGGGTTAGAATAGCTAGTAGGTTAGTAATACTAGATGATATTTCCCAGGCTGATTTTTTGTTGCCACTAGCAAAGCGTTCATTTAAAACAGGTAGTAAAGTAACTGTTAGTGCTCCTGATACTAAGATAAAGAACATTAAATCGGGTATAGCAAAAGCCGCAAAGTAGGCGTCTAACTCACCTGATACACCAAATTTAGCCGCCAGCAAACGATCTCTTAGTAGCCCGAATAAGCCACTGATAAGATAGCTTCCAGCTAGTACTGAAGCAGCTGCGCCAATTGTTAGAGATTTATTGGCGCGCGATATAACACTGTTTGTTTTCATATTTATAGACTATAACTTATCCCTTTAATAGTCTAGGAACCCTAGTTAATTTTATTAACTTGAGTAGGGGTTAGTAGTATTTTTGAGTATCTCTTTCACCTCTTCTTCATCAAGAGTTTCTTTATCTAGCAATTCCTCAGCTAACTTATCTAGCGCTTTACGGTTCTTCTCTATAACTTCTCTAGCTCTGGTGACTGCATCATTGAGTAAGTCGGCTATCTCACTATCAATCATTTCGGCGGTAGCATCAGAGTATTCCTTAGTATTAGAAAACTCTCTATCTAGTAATATTGAGCCGCTACTTGATTCGAAATATTGATTAGCTAGTTTTGAACCCATGCCGTATTTAACGATCATATCTCTAGCAATTGAGGCAGCGTTTTGCAAATCACTACCTGCTCCGGTAGTAATCTTCTCACTGCCAAAAATGACATCTTCAGCCACTCTACCAGCCATAGCCATAGCCATGGAATCTTTGAACTCAGCTATAGTCTTATAGTTTCTATCCTCTGTCGGTAAGCTCCAAGTCACACCGCCAGCAACACCACGTGAGACTATAGTAACTTTATGGATAGGGTCGGCATTTTCTAATATATGACCAACTAAAGCATGGCCACCTTCATGATAGGCTGTTAGCTTCTTTTCCTCATCATTCATAACCTTACTCTTGCGCTCTGGGCCAATGGCTACCTTTTCAAAAGCGTTATCTAAATCGGCATTACTTATTTTCTTGCGATTATCTCTAGCTGCCATAATAGCGGCTTCATTAATCACATTGGCCAGATCGGCACCGCTCATGCCGGCTGTTTTACCGGCTAATGATTCTAAATCTAGACCAGTTTCGCTTGGTTTATCCTTAATATGGACTTCTAAAATCGCTTTTCTGTCTTTACGATCTGGTAAGTCTAATTTAACTTGTCTATCAAAACGGCCTGGGCGAAGCAAAGCTGGGTCTAATACGTCGGGACGGTTAGTAGCTGCTATGACAATAACGTTTGTACCCTGCTCAAAACCGTCCATTTCTACTAGTATTTGGTTCAAGGTCTGCTCCCTTTCATCATGTCCGCCGCCTAGACCTGAACCACGCCTACGTCCAACTGCATCTATCTCATCAACAAAGATAATACACGGTGCGTTCTTCTTAGCTTTCATGAATAAGTCACGAACTCTACTAGCGCCAACTCCGACAAACATCTCTACGAATTCACTTCCGGAAATAGAAAAGAACGGCACTCCTGCTTCTCCAGCTACGGCTCTAGCTATCATGGTCTTACCAGTACCAGGTGCGCCAATCATCAATACACCCTTAGGAATTCTGGCACCAACATCAGCAAACTTCTTGGGAGTTTTCAAGAACTCTACTACTTCTTGGAGCTCTTCTTTAGATTCTTCTGCTCCAGCAATATCATTAAAGGTTACTTTCTCCTTCTCATTACCGTAAATACGGGCTTTGCTTTTACCAAATCCCATAGCTTGGTTATTCTGACCTTGAGCTTGCCTCATCATGAAGTAGAAGAAACCAACCAGTATCATAATCGGCAAGAAAGAGATTAAGAATATATCAAAGAACCTGTTATCACTAGCAGCTGGATCCTTAACGGTCACTTCTATCTCGGAGGGGTCTATGCCATACTCGGTAATACTTAAGCTAGGGTCTTCTCTATAGGTCACTAGGTGCATAGCTTCATCATCAGTAGGAACAGCTGTAACCTTAGCTCCTTCTACGATAATTTCCTCTATTTGACCGGCTTCTATCTGCCTAGTTACCTCTGAAAAGGACACCTCTTCAGCATTTTCGCCGCTATTGGTTAGGGCGATAACCAGCATGACAAATACGGCTATTACCGCTATAAAGCCTAGATTGCGACCTTGGTTTTTGGGACTATTTTTGGATGAACGTGGATTCATGACTCTCCTTACAATGATTTACAAATGATACAAATTCAATTGGTATTTGGTATAAATTTCTATCTTAACTTATCTTTACTAGTATACATAATATATACCCACATTTACGAGAGTTTAAAATATATTAGCCTAAATTGATAACTGCACCCTTAGCTTGAGATTTAGCTGATATATCCTTACTCAACGGTTTTTGCTTACCGACTTTAGAGGTTTTAATAAAATGCTCCAAACTGACTACTAAATCTCTGTTGATATCTAAGTTATTGATATTTTGTAGTAGGTAGAATAGTGCATCTCTAGCCGTCTCAACATCTAGGCTGACGAATTTAGACCTATTGATAGTAATTTTATTTAAATCTATACCAACTACATTATCAATAATACTCTTAAGCTCTAGTTCTTTTTGATCACGGATATGATCGTTGTTAATCAGCTCCTGATGAAGTCTTTCTTTCAGCTGGAGGTCTTTGGCTAGCTTGTCTCTGATATGGTTCCTGGGCGTATCAAGAGTCTTGTTAGTACTATCCTCTCGCCAGTTTAAGTTGTTGTCCTTAGCGTATTTAACTAATTCCCTCTTAAATATATCAAGTAGTGGGCGTTTAATCTCATCGGTTGCTCTTAAAGGCGCTAGTCCATGCCAGCCGCTACCTCTTTGCCTATTAAGCTCCATAGTCTCTATGCGATCATCTAGATGATGGGCCGTTAAGATAGCTAAAGCGCCATATTCTGATTTAATATCCCGCAAGAAACGATAGCGGTACTCACGAGCTAAGGCCTCACTGGCGTCTTTGCCTAGATTAGCTGATTCGGCTACAAACCCTAACCCATATTTACCGGCTAGGTTATGTACCAACTCCATATCAAGATCTGAGTCTGGTCTAATACCATGGTTAAAATGGGCTATGATCAGTTCATAATCATCGTGATTACTTAATATATCTAGCAAGCTAGTAGAGTCTACACCGCCAGATACCGCCACGATATATTTACCTGGCTTAGGGAATATTACTTTTTTTATCAACTCTTCACGCATTGCTATATAATTGTACCAACATGGAGCAAGAACCTGATATCAAACCAATTTTAGACCTACAAAGATTCTTGATAGATTTTCGTAATATCAAGCGGATGGTCTATTTCCCAGAGAGTGATGAGAGAGAAAATGACGTTGAACACAGCTTCTTCCTAGCTGTAATTGCCTGGCAGCTAGCCGAGAAGGTTGACCCGTCTTTAGATATGGGTAGAATCATGCAATATGCTCTAGTGCATGATTTGGTAGAAGTTCATGCTGGCGATACTTTTGCTTTTGGAGAAGGTGCTGATACTAAACACGCTAGAGAACTAGAGTCTTTGGGTAAGATCAAAGATCAATTCAGCCAAGACTTCCCTTCGCTGACAGAAACTATTGAAGTTTATGAACAAAGAGACGATAGAGAAAGTAGATTTGTCTATGCAGTTGATAAGATGTTACCGGCAATCATGGAATCGTTTAGTGGCGGTAGGACTTGGCTAGAAGAGGGCGTAACCTACGCCCAAGTATATGAATATGACAGTAAAAAAACCGCTGAATCAACAGATGTCCAAGGATATTTTAACGCTCTACATGATTATCTGAGTCAGCATCCAGAATTTTTTGCTAAAGAATAATTACTTTAAAAAATATATGATCATTTATGAGTTGTTAAGTAGTTAGTACTTAATAAAGTGGTACCAGGGGTGGGATTTGAACCCACGACCTCAGGCTTATGAGTCCTGTGCTCTAACCAACTGAGCTACCCTGGCTTAAAAACCTCAAAAGTAATTATACGAACTAGACAGGCTTAAACCAAGTCTACTCTTCTTTGTTGCTAGTTTCATCCGTTTGATTATTGGATAGATTATATGCTTTAGCATCACGCCAACCATCATAAGCAAAGGCTGCAGCTACTAATAGAGCAGCAACTAGCATCGATATGAAAGCTGGATCTTGAAGCATGGCCTCTAAAGTAGTTTCAGCGCTCTCAGCTGCCTCTTCATTAGCTGGTGCAAATAGCACTATTAAAGATGCTGCCACTAGCAATACACCAAAGCGCAAACGATTGCCTACATAGATGTAGCCAGCTCCTGGAATAACCAAGTTTAGTATAGCTGCTATCCAAGGTGTCTTATATCTACCCATAGTAGCTATTGTAACAGATATACCTATCTTGACTTATAGCCTGTATGTGGTAGCTTAAGTAGTGCATCACTAACAAAAGTTGATGGCAGTCTTTAATTTATCGCGGGGTAGAGCAGTGGCAGCTCGTCGGGCTCATAACCCGGAGGTCGCAGGTTCGAATCCTGCCCCCGCTACCAAGTTGAACATTTATCACCTAAGACCCGGTTCCTAGACTGGGCTTTTTGTTTCTCTAGGGTATATTAAACGCAACTGTTCTCTATGCGAGGATTGGATGCGGAATACTATGGCCGGGTTCCTTGACCGTACTTATCGCTCTATCTGTTAGTAGCTAATGCGTAGTAGAATTAGTATATGGTAGTCCATGAAGCAGAAAATAAAATCCTTAAATATGCAGGCGCGTTTCTGGGCGGGTATAAGGAAGCGGTTAACAAACATTTCGATCAAGAACGATGGGAAGTTGCAAAACTAGGAAGGCAGAAGGACTACTTCCCATTATTCGACAAAGAGATTGGTGAAACGGTTGCATTGGCTTCTAAATATACTGATTATGATTTTTTCCTATTTTTTCTGGATGAGGAGAATGCTACTTGGAGAATAATTGATTCCGATAATGAAGAGGAATTCACAGCAGACTGGACTATGCACACACCACAAGATGAAAAGCGTCGTCGTATGCACGAATACCTACAAGTGAAACCTGAAGAGATACTAATGGAGGTAAATGTCCCAGCAAGAGGTTTCTTGAATAATGTTGACTACCAAATAGAAAAGCAAGGACGTTCACATGGCTATGATCGTGGCAATCAGCATGGCGCCAAAGCGAGAAAAGAAATCCCAGTTCTTAACTCGAAGCTAGCGAGCGACATCGAACTCCAAACCATATCGAAGAAATTCGAAGAATTAAAGTCAGGCAGTGATAAACCACATCAAAGAGGGACAGGATTTGAGGAACTATGGAGACGAACTTTAAGTTTTTATGGTTGGAAACCGAAGAAAATTCAAATTCATGGCGAAGAGAACGACTTCACAGCAATTTATCAAGGTAATCATATTTTGGGTGAAGTAAGATGGCACAAAACTGCTATGCAGGCTAATAAAATGAGAGACTTTCTTGGTAAGTTAGACCCAAGACCACAAACAATAGGATTCTTTATTTCACAGTCTGGGTTCACCCAAGGAGCTATAAGCGTTGCTAGAAGATCCATAAACACTAAGACTGTGGTAATGTTTGGTCCTGACGAGATTAGTCAAGTTTTGACTGGGCGTAAAGACCCAGGAGAATTGTTTAATAATTTGCTGCGCGATATTTACGATAAAGTACTCGAGGAATAGATTCTTACAAGACTATTTTCCGATCTTGAATCCTAAACTGGGCTTGAATTCCTTTAATTAAATCCGACATTTTTTATACCGACAGGTACGCAGTATGAATTTATTATAAGGTCAGTACTGAGCCCTTAGCCAAATAAAAAGTCCCCACCATAGAATTGGGAAAGTGAGCAATATAGTGACATCGGTCAATGTGTAGATGCCGCCAGTCGGTCTATTGCTCCGCGTTACTTTTTTACCAGTTTTTATTTCCCATATTAGATCTGGTATGCGATTTAACATTAACAGTACTACGCCAGAAAGCACCCATAGATTGGTATATTGGTAGAGAAGGTAAAAGACCCCAACACTTACTGCAATGAATACTACCGTGGTGGCATTGTCTGCTTTATTATCTTTAGCTATTTCTTTCTTGATAAATTCGTGTGTATTTTTATCTTGTTTCATTTCTTCAAGCCTTACATCTCGAAAGAAACCTCTAACCACCATGCCAACAAGATTAGTAGCTAAATACATAGCAACGAGTAACGCTAGTGACGCTAGTACTATTGACAATACAATCGACATATTTGAATTATACATCAATAAATCATTTATGTTTCGGACCTGTCTGCTCTACCAAGCTGGACACTTATCACCTAAGACCCGGTTCTTAGACCGGGTCTTTTTCATGCAAGACCATCTCTTTTATAAAAGTTACAGATACAGGTGTCCGTTTGCTCTGTACGGACTGGATGTAAAACTTGCCGACCGGATTCCTAAACCGTAGCTAAACTGTTAAAGTTCTAGTAAGTTATGAAATATAAATACGGTTCAAATTTTCAACAGTTAATTAGCTCACCAGAAAAATTACAGAATCTTTTAGTAAACTGTTCTTTTTCCGGATCATTTAAGGCATGGGAGCAACGCAAGGCTTTTATAGCTAATTCCATTCATAAAGATGGTACTTTTTTAGATATCGGCTGTGGCAATGGCTTTTTACTGTGTTGTCTGCAAGAATGGTCAGAATTCCAGATAACTCCTTATGGGATTGATATAAACGAAAAATTCATAGAGGAAGCGAAAGAACTTTTTCCGAGTCGAAAAGACAATTTCGCAGCTCTAGATGCTAAAGACATCAAAGACATTTCAGCCTATCTACCGAAGCAGTACGATTTCATTTTTTTCAGTAGCAACTGGATAAACATAAAGCCGGATTATCATAATAAAAAGCAGTTAGAGAATTTACTTAACTATTTAGAACCAGGTGGCCGGTTTATTGTCGGCTTTTATGCCCAAGATAAAGATGTCAATCTAGAAACACTAAAAGAATTCAAATCACTCGGCATAAATTTTGATAAAACCCTGGAAAACGCTAAAGACACGAACCTAGTAGCATGGATAAATAAAACACCATAATATCTTCATGAGGGTAAAAGCGGTCAAAGTTCGAACCCTGCCCCCGCTACCAAGTTATAAGCTAATTATTAAAAACCCTGCTATAAAAGCTGGGTTTTTTATGTTTTTGGTAAGATTATTTATAATCATCTACCCCTCTAATCTCACCTCATTAACTTAACAGAGGTATTAAGATGATATGTTAAAATATATACATAAGCTATTAATAATTAATAGGAGGGATAAAAATGATATCACGAATTATTGAAGCAACCACGGACGCTGTAGCAACAGCAGTTAAGGGTATTGATAATATCCTAGACGCCGTAACTGGTACCGTTAAGGACCAGGTAGTAAATGTATTACAAGGTGCAGGAGAGATAGCAGGAACTGGCGTTGAAGCAATTGCGTCTATTGCTAGTGGAGCAGTTAAGGGCACTGGACAAGTTGGTGCCTCTATAACTGATACTGCAGCTGGCACTATGAGCGGTATCGTAAAGGGCGCAAGCCAAGTAAGCAGTGACGTTATAGTAGCTATTAAGGGTGGTGCTGAAGGAATCGTAAAAGCTACTGCAGAGACTGGCGGCGACATAGGCGCAGCAGCTGTAGCAGCTGTTGAAGGCGCCATTAAGTCTGCTGGTGATATTGGTGCAGATACAGCAGAAGCAGCCAAGGCTGCCGTAGGTGGCGCTTTAGATGCTGCTACTAGCGTTGGTGGCAGCGCAGTTGGTACAGTTCGCGATGCTCTACTTTCAGCTGCAGCACTCCCCCGTGATGTAGTAGAATCTGCAATTCAGGGCAGTGAAAAAGATAGCGAATAAATATATAGTTACTGAAGTATTTGGCTGGTACGGAGCCTCGGCCATAATTTTAGCCTACGCACTCGTTAGTTTCGAGTTAGTAACGGCAGGATCATGGATATATCAACTCCTTAATCTCACCGGCGCCTTAGGGATTATCACTACTTCGCTAACTAAAAAGGACTATCAGCCAGCTGTACTTAATATATTCTGGCTAATAATTGCTGCTGCTGCCATTACTCGAATTATCCTACTCTAGCAGTATTACTTATATTAAAAGAGTTTAGCCAACAAAGGTTAGAGCAGATCCTGGCTTACCAGCTCTACCAGCACGGCCTATTCTATGTACATAATCATTATATGTCTGAGGAGTGTCGTAGTTAATTACATGGGTGATATCGGTAATATCAAGACCCCTAGCTGCTACATCAGTAGCTACTAATACAGAGGCCTGATTGCTGCGAAACTGGGCTAGAGCTCGTTGTCTTTGCCCTTGGCTCTTATTGCCATGAATAGAGACTGCCGATACACCTTTTTCGTTCAAGGTTCTAGCTAGATTCTCTACTCCCCTTTTAGTCTCACCAAAGACTAATACTTTCTCTAGCTCTTCAGTCTCAAGTAATTGATGCAGTTTATCGATTTTGTTACCACCATTAACTCTGATGATGTTCTGCTCAATATTATCGGCTGTTTCTCCTGTCTTGACCTTGATAGTTACCGGATCTCTCAAGAAAGAATGCATAATCATCTCTACACTACTAGGTACAGTAGCGGTTAGAAACAGTGATTGCCTGTCTTTGGGTAGTTCGGACAGTATAACCTTAAGATCATTAATAAATCCCATATCTACCATGCGATCAACTTCATCTAGTACTACACTTTTGGTCTGATGCAGTTTTAATACTCTTCGTTCAATTAAGTCTTTGAGTCTACCGGGCGTACCGATAACTACATGAGGGTTACGGCGAAGATCATTAATCTGTCTATGTATGGGTGTGCCACCGATACATAGCGTAGAATACAGTCTCATGCCCGGAGTAAACTCTTTGAATTCATCCTGAATCTGCAAGGCTAACTCTCTAGTAGGAGCCATAATTAGCACCTGTTGCCGGGGGTCAGCTAATAGCTTGTTGATCAGCGGTAGCAAGAAAGCTGCTGTTTTGCCTGTACCAGTAGTAGCAATACCAACTATATCTCTGCCCTCTAGGACATAGGGTATAGCCTGGTCTTGGATAGGTGATGGCTGGGTAAAGCCTTTTTTAGTAATAGCCTGCTGTAAACTAGAGTGCAAATTAAAGTCGCTAAAACTATTAACTGACTTATATTCACCCTCCTCCACAACAGTGGCTGACTTTATGAAGCGGTTTATATCTATTTTTTGTTTATAGTTGCCGCCTCTTCCCCCTCTATTAGAACGGCGGTTATTAGGCCGATGCGATCGGCTACTGCGGTAAGCATAGTTACTCATATATTTTAATCCTTTATTTGATTTAATTATTAACTGCTCTTTAATGAACAGTCATAATTCTATAAATAAAGAATTCGCTACTCACTCGAAACAATTGAGCTTAACTTTAACAGGTTATTTGAATAAAGCAAGGAGATATTTTTAAATTAGCTATGAAGTTAATATGTGTAGTAAGATTTAACTAACACATTTAAAGAGTAGTGGTGGTAGTATGAATAATATGAATCAAGACTATAAATACCCTAAGACTAAGATTAAGACAACTAACTACGCTCTGCATGGAGTTAAAATAGATGATCCATATATGTGGCTGGAAGAGGAAAGCAACCCAGAGGTAGCAAAGTGGGTAAAAAGTCAAAATCAATTTACCGATAAGTGGTTTGAAGGTCTTGACGTTTCTAAAATAGCCAAAGAGCTTAAAGAAGATTTAGATGCCCACTCCAAAGGTACACCGTGGCGGTGTAAGAATAAATACTTCTGGTATGAAAGAAAGCCTGGGCAAGACCATTACGTACTATACACCGGACCGAAACCATACCATAACAAGCAGATACTATTTGATGTTAATCAGCTTAGTGATGATAGTAGTATAAGTTTAAGTTTTTTCTCAATATCTAAAAATGCTAAGTACGCGGTATATGGAATATCAGACTCTGGCAGCGAACGTGATGAAATATTCATACTAAATCTTACAAGCGGTAGAAAGGAAAAGTTCTACTTTGGGAGATTCTTTGATATAAGTTGGTGTGATGATGAAAAAGGTTTTTACTATATGCGCAGCGACTATAAGAGCTACAGCGAAGATATTGCTGAAGAAACGCATTATCAGCAAATCTATTATCACAAACTAGGAGATGGTCGAGACCAAGATGAGTTAGTCTTTAATGGTATAGATTACTTACCAAAAGATGCCCATATTTCACCTCATGTATCGGAAGATGGCAAGCATTTATTAGTTAATGCATATATCGGATGGGTAAGATCTAGAATCTTCTTAGTAGATACTACTGCCAGTAATACTAAAGAATTACTCAAAGATATTAATACCACTACACTTAACGGGTCATTACTAGATAACTATCTATATCTAACCACTGACTTTATGGCAAACAACAGAAGAGTATTAAGAATTAAGGTGGAAGATATAGATAAACCAATTGATGCATGGGAAGAGTTCATACCAGAGAAGCAAGAGAAGAGGTTAGAGTTATGGCTAGTGACTAAAAGTCGGGCTATCCTAGCCTATAGCCATAACGCTACCTCTCTAGCTGAGATACTAGATCGCAAAAATGGTGAATTCTTAGAGGATTTAAATATAGAAGATTTATCATCCATATTGATGTTGTCTACTAATGAAGACTACGAAGAGTTCTTCTATTCTGTATCAACCTTTTTTGAACCAGCTACAAAATATCGTTTTAACCCTAGTAGCAAAAAGGTTGAGACTCTATGGAAAGATGAGAGATCTATAGATACCAATAAATTTACGGCCAAGCAAGTGTGGTTTCGTTCTACTGATAAGACTAAAGTACCGATGTTTATCATCGGGCCAAAAACTATAAGCAAAGACGGGTCTAATCCGGTGCTACTAACTGGATACGGCGGCTTCGGACTAAGCTTAACACCTGATTTCCTAGGGGACTCTAAGCCCTGGCTGGAAAGAGGGGGTATAGTAGCTATACCTAATTTAAGAGGCGGTGATGAGTTTGGTGATAAGTGGCATAAAGATGGCATGCTTGATAAAAAACAAAATGTTTTTGATGATATGAATTCTGCTGCTGAGCACTTAATAGAACAAGGGGTTACTGCTCCTAAAAAGATAGCTATTAACGGCGGCAGTAATGGTGGTTTATTAGTCGGCGCCTGTATCAACCAGCGACCTGACTTGTATGGAGCTGCTGTTGCTCAAGTACCATTACTAGATATGCTAAGATTTCATAAATTTTTAATGGCTCATCGATGGACTCATGAGTATGGCAATCCTGATGATAAAGATGCTTTTGAATGGATTAAAGATTATAGTCCATACCATAATATTGACCCTAACAAAGAATATCCACCGATACTATTCACCGCAGGTATGCACGATAGCAGAGTTCACCCTATGAATGCTTGGAAGATGGCTGCGAAGATGCAGGCACTAAGCCAAGAGAATATAGTGTTGATGCGCACAGAAACAAAAGCAGGACATGGACAAGGAAAGGGTTTCTACCAAGCAGTTAATGATCAGGCTGAAATACTGGTATTTATGATGAAGAATGTCGGTATCAATATATAAGTCTATAGATCTATCCTGAATAAGAAGTATAGCCATTCTCGTATATTCTCATCGGCAGCCTCTACGAATGTTTGCTCTGGTTCTGGTTCTGGTGGCTCTACTGGACCAGGAATTAAATCGCTAAAGATCACCGTATGTTCACCTGGAGCTTGTAGATTGAGCTTGGCTCTAGCCTCTTTCTCTACAAAAGAGTCGGTTTGGAAGTAGGCTATTTCCAGACGCAACTGTTCATTCTCTAGCTCTAGTATTTCATTTTCAGCTATTAACTCATCCATTTGTTGTTGCAATTGATAGTTTCTAGCTATAACGTTTAACGTAGCAATAGCTACATAAACAACTACTATTATAATAATGAAGTTGATAATATGGTTTCGTTTCAGGCGGATTTTCGATAATATACTCATAATCTATATAAAGAAGTATATCAGTTTTGTTATACTTTCTAAGGTAGCGATAATCAATATTGCTTACGGGGCTGTAGCTCAGTGGTCAGAGCAGTCGGCTCATAACCGATTGGTCGTTGGTTCGAACCCAACCAGCCCCACCAGAAAGTTTGTCTTTATTACTCAATATTTCTTGCCGCCTCGCTATGCATCCTAATACTGAAATCAACATGAAACAAAAAGAACCGCTCCTTATTAAGGAGCGGTTCTAAAGTTTAAGACTTGGCTTATTAGCCGCGCTTAAGAGTTAGAAAACCGTTTCGTGGGTTTTCTGTTACTACAAAACCTTCTGGAACTGCGTCCAGAGTTTCGCCTGGCTTAGGAGCCTTAGCGAAGTAGTAGATACGCTGTTCACGTCCACCACGTAGAACGACGTCTTTTGAGTGTAGGTAGTAAGTTACACCCTTTGAGTTCTGATGTTGATAAGCCATGTTGCCTCTCCTCTTTTATTACTTATAACTAATCATTAGGATATACCCCTGAAGGTATAGCTGTCAAATGTTTTTTGAAAGTTTTTAAGATAAGTGTAAATATAACAGTTTAGGCAACAGGGGTAGTCTTGCATAAGTGAGTACTACTGCTTTACAATCTTTATTGATAAGCATAAGTAATTTTAACTATTTAAAGAAAGGATCAAGACAATCATATGAGCGATTCAGAAAAACCTCACAAATTAAGTGACTTACCAGCCTACGATCAAGTAGGGGGTAATTCTAACCATGGATTTAACAATGGGCCGATGCATGGCAAACCAACACTAGCCAGTAAAATAACTGTCATTACAGCTATTTTTGCTGCCATAGTCTTACTAGGAGCTATTATAGCCAGTACTTTTATACAAAAGAATGAACCACAAGACTATGTAAAAACAGATCAATACCAAGCTGTGTTCTTAAGTAGCGGACAAGTCTACTTTGGTCAGATAGCCCATATAGATAGTGAGTTAGTGATTTTGCGCGATATCTTCTACCTGAATGCTGACCAAGACTTACAGGATATAGATGGTGAAACTTCTGTTAGCCTGACTAAGCTAGGCTCTGAGCTTCACGGCCCAGAAGATGAGATGTTCATATCTGCTAGGGATATCTTGTTCTGGGAGAACCTCAAAGACGATAGTACGGTTGTTCAAGCTATAACTCAATACTATTTAGATGAAGCCGATCAAACAGATGAAACAGATATTTCTGCAGATGAAGAATCTAGCGATGAAGATGCCACAACAAACGAAGAAGACGGCAGCCAAGACGCTGATGAGCAGACAGATGAAGAATCTAGCGAAGAAGCAACTAGCGAGTAACTATTAGATTCTTAAAGAAGTATCTAATATATAGAATGAAAGCTATTAGGCCGCTAATGGCGGCTCCTAATAGTGAGAGGCCAGCCATATCAGGAGTCCACTTCGGAGAATAATACCTGTAAGTAAAATCAGCTCTTGATATATCTAGCGCTGATAAGTCCATGTTGTCGTCCATTCTAGCTATCATGTAATCACGTACACATTGGGTGTTTTCGTGTAGGGGGCGTCCTTCTCTATCACATTGATCCATGGCGTCCTGATAGACTTGAGCCTGACCACTTTGGTTAATATCTTCCTGAGCCTGAGTAACTTTGCGGTTGTAGGCTCCGGCTAGAAATATTTCCACACTAGCGTTCATATGAGAAAAGACAAAGTCTTTTAGGTCTGTTTCTACCATATCTCTAACGTCTTCGCCTTGAGTGTCTAGAGCCTCTATCTGCGCCCTGATATTATTAACCTCTATATTGTTATTCCTCAGACCCACTATGGCAAGGCCTAGTAAGATAATGCTAATACCGATAAAATGCCATGTCTTCATAATGCTTATATTCTAGCATTTTTAAGAAGTAGTTATTAGCTTTTAATTAATCGGCTGCTAGATTTAGCAGACACCCATAGCATTGCTGGAGCAAATAGAGCAGCTATAACAAACATAGTTTGCAGGGCAGCTATTTCATCAAAGAACAAAGTAGCTACTAGCACAAATACCCAGAAGGCGATTTTAGCAAACACGCCAGTAATATTCATTTGCAAGATATATATAAATCTATCTTCGGTATCTGCTGATTCATAGAACTTTTCGGTAAATGGCCCAGTTGCAAAATTATCACTTAAATCATTAATCACATTAGCTAATAAAGCTATCGGGAAGCTGTAGCTAAATACTCTTACTCCGTGCGCTAGCACTTTAAGACTTACACCTATCTCTAGTAATTTATCGTTGTATCCCCGATCTCCTAGCTTGCCAACCCAGTAAGTTAAACCTATACCTAAGGCTATCGATATAGCTATCACAAAACCTATCTGATCATACTGACCCAAAATGAAGAGTAGCCATAAAGGCCATAAATAAACACCGACTAAGTTGGTAAACTGCTGTCCTGCATGAGCTAATTCCTCGCGTCTAAACCTAGGCATTTTAATATCTTTTGGTCTAATGTCTAAGTATTGACGGATATCGGGTGTTTTAAGTAACGGATAGCCTGCTATTAATAACAAGGTCGCTGCTATAACTAGGTTATATTCTAGTCCATATTGCATAGCTAATACTCCACCGACTAGAGGACCTATAGCTGCAAATAGACGCCTTAATATTATAGTTATACCCACCTGAGTAGAGGCTTTATCCTTATTCCTAGATTCAGAAATATGTAAATGATAACTAATCCAAAAGAAAGCCATTTCAAAAGCTAGGAAAAGAGCTGATAGCATCCATGCCCAAGAAATAACTGGCATCAAAAAGGTGGTCATGAAAAATCCTATTAGACAAACGTAGCTAGTTATTAAAGTATGTTTAACACCAATTCTGGCAATTACGTATGCTGTTAATAATTCAGCTGGTAAACGCATTGACATAGCAAATAGATAAAACATAGCTATTAATGCTAGGTCATAGCCTATATCGTATAGAAAAAGAGGTACAAATAAACCACCGATACCGATAGCTAGAGCTCTGAGACTCAAAGATATATATAGCTCATTGACCTCGCTATAGTGAAGACGATGATTGGCGATATGATGGTTTAAAAATAAAGACATAGTTAAAGTTTTTCAAATATTAATTATAGCAAAATAGTCCATCTTAACCACCTTTAATCCTTGCCCAAGCTTAAGAACTTCTATACTATATAAAGAGTAATGAATGTAGATATCGAAGAAACTAATGTAGGTGCAGATTTGCTGCCAGCTTGGGTAGTAGAGTACGTCTTGCCTGTAGTAGCTATCATTGTAGTAGCTATGTTAATTAGACGCTTCGGTATTACTCTAGTTGAGAAGTTCATACGCAGAATTATTAAACCCAGTAGGTATCAGACAGACGAACAACACCACAAACGTGAACAAACTCTTATAGATATCTTCCACAGCGGCTTATCCATACTAATATGGTTAGTTGCCTCCATTATGATCATCAACAGTCTAGGAATTAGCTTGCAGCCACTATTAGCTGCTGGTGGTATGACTGCTATAGTAATTGGTTTTGGTGCCCAAAAGATCATGCAAGACATATTTTCTGGTATATATGTAGTCATTGAACACCAGTATCAAGTAGGCGATGTTGTAGATTTAGACGGAGATGTCGGATTAGTTGAAGATATATCTCTGCGTATGACTCAGATGCGCGATTTAGATGGTACAGTTCACCACGTACCCCATGGATCAATTAATAGGGTAAAGAACCTATCCAAAGACTATGCCAGAGTCAATCTAGATATAGGGGTTAGCTATGACTCTGATATCGAGCATGTCATAGATGTTGTTAATAGAGTTGGTAAAGAGTTAGCCCAAGATGAAGACTGGAAAGAGAATATTAATTCTCCTCCACAGTTCATGCGTATTAATAGCTTTGATGATAGCAGTATAGATATTAAGATAATCGGCGAAACTAAAACTCTGCAGCAATGGGATGTTGCTGGAGAATACCGTAAACGACTAAAGAAAGCTTTTGATGAGGAAGGTATTGAAATACCCTTCCCACAAAGAGTTATCCATCAAGCTGATAAAAATAACTCTACTAAAGACAATCTAAACGAATAGTTAGATAATACAGGACTAATTAACTTACTCTTCCCTAGCTCTCTTGAGAGCTTTACCCATCCAGATTAGCTCATCATAGACTGTTTTAATACGCTCAATCTGGTCTTGATTGATTAATTTACCATCATCATCAAACATTTCCTGAACTCTAGGAAAGTGAACATCAGCCGATACGGATACTAAACCTAATTCTCTAACTACTCCATTAAGTGCCTGGATTGCTCTAGCTCCACCTATCATGCCACTAGATACTCCGGCAAAAGCTACTGCTTTATGGTTATATTTGCCTAGCTCTTTATCGATTAGGGACTTTAGACTACCCGGAAAACTATGATTATATTCGGGAGTTACAATAAAGAATATGTCAGCATCCTCAACAATTTGAGAGTACTCAGCTATCTTATTCTCATCGTCATTACCATCTAGTGATAGGTCATAATCACTAGGATCTACGAAGGTTATATCTAGCTCTTCATAGCTTGACCCCACTTCCTCGATTAGTCTAGCTGCGTGAATTGATTGGCGCTTTGGCCTGGTTGTTCCAACGATAATACATAAATTAAGCTTCATTGCTTATTAGTATAACTGGTATAATGGCTTAATGGCAAAAGACCAGGAAGAAATCAAAAACATTGAAGATATAGAGAAGAAGACTTTTTTTTTGCGCATAATTACCTGGCCCTCTAGAAGTATCAGGCGAGTTTACGCTTGGATGATGAAATGGGGTGATAGTCCGCAAGCAGAGAAAGCTCTTTTTGGGTTCTCTTTTGTAGAAAGCTCCTTCTTCCCTATACCTCCAGACCCACTGCTAATTACTATGGTCATAGCTAATGTCAAGAAATGGCTGAGGTTTGCCTTAATTACGACTATCGCTTCTGTAATTGGTGCTGTACTTGGTTACGTGATAGGTTTGCTAGCCTATGAGACTATCGGTAAATCTATTGTTGATTTTTACAACCTAGAGGAGGAGTTTAGGCTAGTAGGACAGCAGTACGGGCAAAATGCTTTCTGGACTATATTGGTAGTTGGATTTACTCCTATACCTTATAAAGTATTTACCATTGCTAGTGGAGTTTTCACTATCAATATCATCACTCTACTAGTTGCTTCTCTAATCGGTAGAGGCGGTAGGTTTATCATAGTAGCTTTTCTAGCCAAGACGCTAGGGGCTAGATACAAGGATAAGATAGAGCGCTATATAGATGTTTTGGGGCTCTTGTTCCTGGGCCTAATAATAGCTGGGTTCGTAGTTATAAAGTATATTATCTAGACTTATATAGCTTATAAATCCTACTTATTCACTATTTCCTTAAGATGTTTAACCTTCCTGAGTATAGGCTTAGTAGCCGGTAATAACCTTTCCCAGATGAAATAAATTGTCTTTGATAATGGTAAATCATATGACCCCACCCAAGTAACCTCGCGGCTAGCAAATTTCTTCTTATACCCACCAACACCTGCGGTAACATTACCGTTTAGGTCATGCTCTTTAACCCCATCCTGATATAGCCCTCTAATAGCCTCCCATTGCAGCAAATAGTTAGCTAAAGTCTTACGAGCTATATCATCAGAACCGGCATATAAGAAGATGCTTCTAGTTTTGATTTTAAACATCCAGACGAAACCAATAGCCTTATCCTGCTCATCCCTAGCTAGCCAAATACGGCTGTATGGTTTTAGTAATGAGTAAGCTAGGTCGTAGTACTTTAAAGTATGGATATTGAAATCACTACGTTTGGCAGTTTCCTGATATAGAGACCAGAACTCTTTAGGTAGTTTATCTGCTTGATGTTCTTCAACACTCACCCCTTCTCTAGTGGCTCTACGCACAGAATAACGTACTTCAGAATTTAGCGAGCTGTATAGTTGATCTTCATTTTCTAGACCTAAGTCTTTGATGATGGTTTCAGGATGCAAGATAGTATTACTTGATTTACGCCAACCTTTAGGAAAGTCTAGATTCTCTATAGCTGGTTCTATTTTGAGGCTAATAGCTCCTAGTTCCTTGGCTTTTTCGCCTAGATCATTTAGTAGCTCTACCATCTCCTGATTGCTATTAGCTATCGGACCTCTGGGGATATAGGCTAGTTTACGTTTAATTAGTGGTATGTTAAGTAATAGTATTTGAGCACCAGCTACTATATTGCCGTTTTGCTTAACACCGTATATAGCAGGCGACCAACTGAAATTACTCTTCAATTCCCCCCATTTGCTCAGCTGGAATGGATGTCCATTAGGATGAGAGTAAACAAACTCATCCCACTCACCTGCTTCTAATTCAATTAGTTTCACGCGTTAATACTCTTTAATATTTATTAATACATTAGATAGTTTATCAGTATTGGTCGATTTCTGCTGCTTGAGATGTAATTTTTAAATACTTCTTCTTCTGGTCGGGGTGGTGAGACTCGAACTCACGATCTCCTGCTCCCAAAGCAGGCGCCTTAAGCCGCTAGGCCACACCCCGATAACCTCACTCATTTTGACAGATTATCTCAAAAATCTCTAGTTTCTAACTAATTCTTTTAGACGTTTGCCGGCTCTAAATCTTGGCATGCGCAGTTTAGGAATTTGTATTTCCTTACCCGTTCTAGGATCTACCCCTCTACGAGCAGCTCTAGAACCTAAATCGAACACACCAAAACCAGTAATAGAAACTTTGTTGCCTTTAGCAACTTGGGAAGAAATTATATCTACAAAAGTATCTAGCCACTCTTCTGCCTGGCGTTTGCTGGTATTTTGCTTGCTTGCTAATTCAGCTATTAATTCTCTTCTAGTCATAATATCAAAATCCCTTCTTAAATTACTGTCCTTATATTAAATAATTATAGGTGCTTAAAGGCATTGGTTCAATGCCCCATTTAAATCCAAGTATCCTCCTCGCTCTTTCTCCTTTAAGAATATAGGCGATAGATCTGCTCTATAGATCTAGCTATACCTTTAGACTCATCTATATCTACTAAGACCGCGCAGAACTGGAATGGTGGTTCTTCAGATAGAGAATTCCTACTAGGCTTACTGCTGTGCCAGCGAGTAATGATGGTTTCAAGATCTATACCTAAAGATGAATTGAGCGTACCTACCATACCGACATCACTAATATGAGCTGTGCCCTTGGGTAAGACTCTAAAATCAGCAGTTGGTACATGCCAGTGATCGCCGATCACTGCTGCTACCTTGCCATCTAGATAGTGCCCTATAACCACTTTTTCACTAGAGTAATCGCCATGAAAATTGACAATTGTAGCTACTACATCGGATTTATTATCTACAATAATCTTATCAACTTTATGTAGAGGATTATCCATAGGCTTATCGGCGTCTTTACCGACTATTTGACCCATCAATGATATTAGCAGCACATCACCAAATGCTGTTTTGAGTATTTTATACTCCTGCCCTGGAGTACCTTTAGGAAAATTAGCTGGTCTAGTTACTGGTTCGTTAGGATCTTGCAGAGCTTCTACTAAATCCTTCTGAACAAACATATGATTACCACTCATAAACCCATCTACATCCAAATCCTTTAACTTACGATAATCAGCTATACTCATACCTTTACCGCCGGTAACGTTCTCTGCCTGTATCAAAATAGTGTCTGGCCTAAACTCTGATTTAATTTCTGGTAAGTGATTAGCTAGTACCTCACAGCCAATAGGACCCATGACATCACCGATATATAGTAACTTCATTATTTAGCGTATTCCATACTTCTAGTCTCGCGGATGACATTAACTTTAATAGTGCCTGGATACTGCAAAGTACTCTCTACTTTATCGGCTATATCCCTAGCTAGACGAATAGATGATAAGTCATCAATCTCTTCAGGTTTCACAAATATCCTAATCTCTCTACCTGCAGATATGGCGTAGGCTTTTTCAATACCCTTAAATGAAGTGGCTACGTTCTCTAGCTCCTGCATTCTTTGGACAAAGTTCTCAGTAGATTGATTACGGGCACCTGGTCTAGCAGCGCTTAAGGCATCGACTACTCTAACCACCATAGCTTCTGGTGTAGTAGCCTCAACATCATCATGATGAGCTTCAGCAGCATGAGCTATCTCCTCATCAATGCCATATTTTCTAGCCATCTCTCCGGATATATGGTGGTGTTTACCTTCCATTTTATGGGTTAATGCTTTACCCATATCATGAATTAGAGCGGCATATTTACAGATTCTAACGTTAGCGCCAATTTCCTCAGCTATCATGCCGGCCATATGAGCCATCTCCACTGAATGAGCTAATACGTTTTGTCCGTAAGAAGTCCTGAACTTCAACTCACCAACTAGTCTGAGTATCTCTTTGGGTATACCGACGATACCAACGTCTCTGGCCGCATCATTAGCTGCTTGGACTATTTCCTTATCAATTCTCTCCTGAGCCTTAGCCACTACTTCTTCAATTCTTCCGGGGTGAATGCGTCCATCTTTCATTAACATTTCCAGAGCTATCCTAGCCACTTGTCTCCTGACAGGATCAAAGCTAGAAATGACGATAACTCCAGGGGTGTCATCCACCATAATATCAACACCAGTAGCTCGTTCTAGAGCTTGGATATTACGGCCCTCCTTGCCGATAATACGGCCCTTCATCTCATCGTTGGGTAGGTCTATAGAAGAAACTGTCTTCTCTGCAGAAACATCACTAGCCAATCTCTCCATAGCTGCGACTATAACGGCCTTGGCGTTATCCTCAGCCTCTTCTTTAGCATCTTCTTTGAGCTTATCAACTAGACCAACTAGGTCTTCGCGAATATCTTTCTCGGTCATTTTCATCAACCGCTCAGCAGCCTCAGCTTTGCTCAATTTAGCAATACTTTCTAGTTTTTCTTGGCTCTTGGCGCGAATCTCTATCAGCTCTTGTTTGAAGCTATCTATCTCATCTTCAGCCTTGCGGACTTTTTCAGTGCGCTTATCCAAATCTTCTAACTTCTTATCGAAACTATCTTCTCGCTTAATCAATCGCTTCTCTATTTCGCTAAGTTCTTGACGACGCTCTTTCTCTTCTTTTTTTGATTCATCAATAATTGAAGTAGCTTTTTCTTTAGCTTTTAATATAACGTCTTTGCTTTGATCCTCTGCCTCGCTAAGCTTCTTTTTAATTCTAGCCTCAGCGTCTCCTAGTGTTTTCTTGGTTTGTAGGGTCTTACCCCCAAAGCCTACTGCTACACCGATAGCAGCAGCTACTATTAATAGTTCCATAACGATTCCTTCCTCTTGAAAGCCTACCCACTAAAATATGTATTTAAAAAGTGTCTAAACTAGCTCTTAATAAAATGTTTTAGTCTCTTCGAAGCATAGATTACTAGTGTATTCACTGTAAGGTTTAATTTATGGGGTATTCAAGTAATATTAATTAACAACTTCTACACTTACTAATATAAAGCGTTGCGATATAAAAGGCAATTATTTATCTTTTAAGCAGATAGAGCTAAACCGCCTATTTCTGATTCTGGAGACCTCGTCTCCTGATCTGAATAGTTAGTAGTTAAATCAGCTGATTTAACTAGTTCATGCACTAGATACAAGCTTTTAACATCTTCGGATTCGAAGATAGTTAAATCTCCACTAAACTCATCTAAACCACTGGCAGTCATTTTTTCTACTAGGCTCAACCGAAGTTCTTCGATATCAAGACCTAACTGATGTTGATCGAGCTTCTTAGCTTGTTTATACCCAGTAGATATTACTAGTGATAGATGAGCTAAACTTTCCTCATTAACAGCTAGAAATCCTGCTAGAAAATTATATGGTGAATCTTCATTAGTATGACTAGACTCTACTGGCATAGCTCTAGCTACAAAGTCTTCGATGAGAGCTTCATCAAGCGACTCAATAGCCCGCTCAAAGCCTCTCACAACTACTGATGTGTAGATATTCTCACTCACCTCTTACGCCTCTCTTCTTATCGTTCTCTTTTGACCTCACTTATAAAAGGTCAAGATTCTTTAATACACCTTTTTAAACCACTTTGCAAGCATTAGCGCTTTAATGTTTTTTTAAGCTTCTTACTTACGAGGCTGGGTAATATTGGCTTCTCCACCGTATTCAGGCATCACATATTCACCTACCTTGGCTTGTTTAAGTTTTGCGCTAGCTTGTTTAATCCAACCATCTCCAGACCCTGAGGCGATTGGTATATTCAAGGAGTAGGCTATGGCATTAGCCACACTAATACCGATACGAAGCCCGGTAAAAGATCCTGGACCAGCAAAAACTATAACCCCTGTAATATCTGCTAACTTTAAGTCTTGAGATTTAATTAGCTGATCAATATGTTGGTTGAGCTGCATGCTTAAATCTCTGCCTGCTAGCCAAATATCAGACTCTATCTCTTCACCTTGGGGTGATAGTAGATACAATTTAGCTTCTGGATTATCGGTTCTAATAGCTAATATCATAATTTTCTTACCTTTCTAGCTCCTTCGATAGTTCTTTAACTAATCTATCATGATACTCACCAAGAGACTTTATGGCTATATCTCGAGAGTTCTCTGCGGTAGCAGATATCTCTATACTCAACCTATCATCTGGTAAAACACCCTTAACCACATCGGCCCACTCAATAACTACTGATATATTCTGCTCACTGATAGTTTCTGATAGTTCATCTGCCATAATGCCAGGATCTTCTAGGCGGTAGAAATCAAAATGATGCAACTCTAAATTCTTGCCTCGATATATTCTAGAAATTGTAAAAGTTGGACTCATGACTTGGTCGTTTGAGCCTATGCCGCGAGCTATACCTCTAACCAGGGCTGTCTTACCGCCACCCAAATCACTAATTAGCTCTATGACCTCACCGCCACGTAGCAACTGACCTATCCTATCACCTAATTGAACTGTCTCTTCTAATGAATTTGATTTAAAACTATAGCTACTTGCCATATATAACTTTCCTTACGTGACTCCTTAATCTAGCTTCTTTAGTATAAAACCTAGACTGCAAAAACCAAACACTCTTTTAAAAACATCTTTACCCTTAGGCGATTACCCTATACCCTATAAATATGTTGATACCGTCTAGACAGTTAACATCTCATAGCTTAACCAGTCTTCATACTGGCAGATCTCTAGGGGCAATTTCTCAAGCTATAATAGACCCGTTCAAGTTAAAAGTAGTAGGCTTTTACTTGCAAGGTGATTCTAGATTGTTGATGGTTGATGATATACGCGAGATAAGTGGCTCTAAAGTAGCCCTTGATTCAGAGGATATATTGGCTGAAGCTGAAGATTTACTCAGACACCAAGAAATACTAGATATTAACTACCAATTAATTGGCAAGAAGGCAGTTACTAGATCTAATGAAAAACTAGGTAAAGTTGATGAATATGTCATAGACAGCCTATCTTGGGACATAGCTAAGATACACATTAGACAACCTATGTGGCGTAATTTAACCAACGGCATACTAATTGTAGATAAGCAACAAATAGTAGAGCTTAAAGAAAACTCAGTAGTAGTTGAGGATACTGTAATTAGATCACCAGAGCTAGCGACACAACAAGTATCATCTTAGAAATAGATTTATTTAAAATCTCTTTACGAATCTATTGCTTCGCTGTCATCTAGAGCTGTCTGAATTACACTGTAGTTATAGCCCTTTCTTGACAAGTAAGCCATTAATTTTTGCTTGGAATCATAGCGATAACCATATTTCTCTATCAGCTTTTTAACTTGCTCTACCTCTTGATTCTCATCTATATCTTCTAGAACTCGTTCAATGATTTCACTATCTACACCCTTCTGGATGAGCTCTTGTTTTAGTTTGAGCTTACTGCTTAATTTAGACTGCCTCCACTGCACCCAGAGTCTAGCAAACTCTAAATCATTTATTAGGTTGAGGTTTTCTAGTTTAGTGATGATTTGATTAGCTATTTCTGTCGAGTATTTTTTGCGTTTTAAATAATCGACTATTTCTTTCTTGCTTCTAGACCTGATATTTAGATAGTTTATAGCTTTATCGTAAGCTTTACCTAACTCTGATTCATCTCTATATCGCTCTAACTCTTCGGTAGTTACTTCTTGGCCAATCTTAATACCTGATTTGAGCAAATCGCCTTGAGAAAATCCAAAAACAAACTGATCATCTATATAGATAGAGTAGCGATCTGGATTTTTCTTTTGCTGAGATATAGCGGTGATTTTCATGGTTATTTAAATATATTCCAGATCTTTAAATTTACTAATAAGTTACCGGGCTCTTTCTTGGAAAGAGTTTTATTTACAGCTATTTACCTAGGGTTTCTTTACGTATAGCTTTATCTAGAGTCTTAGCCACTTTGGGGTTGGTTTTTAAGTACTCTTTGGCAGCCTCACGTCCCTGAGCAATCTTCTCTCCTTGATACTCATACCAAGAACCAGCTTTTTGCACTAAGTCATGCTTAACAGCTAAATCTATTAAATCCCCAGTAACAGAAATGCCTTCGTTGTACATAATGTCGAACTCGGCCACCTTAAATGGCGGAGCTACCTTATTCTTAACCACCTTGGCTTTGACATGGTTACCTACTGCTTCTTCGCCCTGTTTAATAGCCTGGGTACGACGAACTTCTATACGTACCGACGAGTAATATTTCAAAGCCTGACCGCCTGAAGTAGTTTCCGGATTACCAAACATCACACCTATTTTCATACGTAATTGGTTAACGAATATGACTGTGGTTTTGGATTTAGATATAGCACCGGTCAATTTCCTCAGCGCCTGACTCATTAAACGGGCTTGCAAGCCCACATGAGCGTCACCCATTTCTCCTTCTATCTCGGCTTTAGGCACTAGAGCTGCCACGGAATCCACCACTACAATATCTACGGCATTAGATCTAACCAGAGTCTCAGCAATATCCAGTGCTTGTTCGCCGGTATCTGGTTGAGATAATAATATCTGATCTAGTTTAACGCCTATTTTCTTGGAATACTCTGGATCTAGGGCATGCTCAGCATCTATGAAAGCAACTGTACCACCAGTTTTCTGAGCTTCAGCTATAGTATGTAAGGCTAGAGTCGTTTTACCGCTAGCCTCTGGACCATATATCTCTATAACTCTTCCCTTTGGTATACCGCCACCTAAAGCGATATCTAAACTTAAACTGCCTGTAGACATAGTCTCGACATCTATATTGTATTTATCACCCAACTTCATAATTGAACCGGCACCAAACTGACTCTCTATCTGTGATAAAGCTAAATCTAGAGCTTGCTTGCGGCCTTTATCAGCAGTAGATTTATCGTCCTTAGGTTTGTTTGTTTTGGGCGTCATACTTATCTCCTATTATATTAGCTATTGCTTGGCAGTATAGCGTACAAAAAACGAACATGCAAATAAAATTGATACATAAGCACAATAGCAGCTATACTAAAAGCTAATGCATATATTATCAATTAGAAATTATGGTTAAAACAAATGAAGCTTAGCGATGTTGCTATCCAGGCACTAATCAAAGAATCTATCGACAATGAGGTTTTAGAAGCAGCCAAAGATCAAGCTGCCAAGCAGAAGAAATCTCTTCAAGATGTGTTGCTGGATAAAAAAGTAATTAGCGAGAAAGACTTAACTAAACTATACGCCGATAATATCGGTGCTGAGTTCATATCCTTAAGTGATATCAATATTGAACCCCCTGTCTTAAACCTAATCCCTGAACATATAGCTAGAGAGTATCGAGCAGTGTTGTTTGAAGCTAGCGATAAGGGTGAGCGCAAAGTAGCTATATCAGATCCTGGTGACCTACCAGCTATCGATGCCTTAGAAAAGTTACTAGGTAAAGATGTCTATTTCTATATAGCTACCGATGCTGATATTAATAAAATACTAGATCAATACAAAGGCAATTTAGATAGTGAAATAACCAAAGTTATTCCTGACGGTGAAGACGAAGTAACTCCTGAAGAAATTAGTGCTGATGAAGTAGCTGAAGACTCCCCTATCGCTAAAACCGTTAATTTGTTAATTGAATATGCCATTAAAGAAGGAGCTTCAGACATCCATATTGAGCCTAGAGAGCAAGTAGTACAGATTCGCTACCGGGTAGATGGAGTCTTGAGAGAAGCCAATACCCTACCGAGAAACTTAATGCTAGCTCTAGTATCACGTATCAAAATTATGGCCAATCTGAAAATTGATGAGCACCGCAAACCTCAAGATGGTAGATTTAAGATTCAATCATCATCTGGCACAGTAGCCCTGCGTGTATCAACTCTCCCCACTATGGACGGAGAGAAAGTGGTAATGAGATTATTAGATGAATCATCTAGAGCTTTAACTCTTAAGGAGCTTGGTTTTGGTGCTAGCGCCTATGAACGTATGGAAAGAGCTATGCACCAACCACACGGCATGATACTAGTTACCGGACCAACCGGTTCTGGTAAATCCACCACTCTTTACAGTGTTTTAACTAGTCTAAATTCACCTAAAGTTAATATATCTACAGTTGAAGACCCGGTAGAATACCGCATCCAAGGAGTCAATCAAACTCAAGTCAACCCTAAAGCTGGCATGACCTTCGCCTCAGGTCTTAGAGCGCTACTTAGACAAGATCCCAATATTATTATGGTTGGTGAGATTCGCGATGGTGAAACAGCCGATTTAGCTATCCAGGCAGCTTTAACTGGTCACTTAGTATTATCAACCCTGCACACCAACAACGCTGCTACTACACTACCTAGGCTACTTGATATGGAGGCTGAGCCATTTTTGATAGCTTCAACTGTTAGGGTTGTAGTCGGTCAACGTCTGGTACGTAGAATCTGTCAAGAATGTCGCTTAAGCTACCAGCCTGATGAGAAAGAAATGGCCAAGCTCAACCAAGAATTTCATATTGATAAATACCTAGATATGATCAATGAAAATCTAGCAGAAAATAGGCAAGATAGCCTTAATAAAAATAGCGACAAAAATAAAGCTGGTAAAAAGAAAAAGGATAAAGACAGCCAAGAAAGTACCCCTACAACAGATAAGATCCCTAATAAAATCGATATCAATAATTTGACACTATACAAAGCCGGTGAAGGCTGTGATAAATGTGACGGACAAGCATACAAAGGTAGGATGGGTATTTATGAAGTTTTGGAGATTAATGAGACTATCAGCAAATTAATAGTTAGTAATGCTACTAGTGATGATATCCAACACCAAGCCATAGAAGATGGCATGATGACTATGCAGCTAGATGGTTTTATTAAAGCTATTAGTGGCTATACTACTATTGAAGAAATATTAAGAGTAACTAGGGAATAAGGGAGCTTGATATAAAATGGCTGAATTTCAATATACCGCTATGAACAACAAAGGAGAAATGCAAAAAGGACGCATTGAAGCTGATAATAAAGAGGCTGCTATATCAGCTATGAAATATAAGGGTCTAAGCCCTCTGAAGATAGAAAAGACTCATAAATCTATTAAGAATATTAATGTTAGTCTAGGTAGAGCAAATAAGGTTAAGTCCAGGGATATTGTCATCTTTACTAGGCAGATGGCCACCATGGTTGGTGCTGGTGTACCGATAATTAGATCTCTATCAACCATGAAAGAACAAAGTGACTCCCAGGCTCTTAAGAAAATCTTAGAAGATATAGTTGCTGAAGTAGAAGCAGGCACACAACTATCAGAAGCTATGAGTAAATACCCCCGAGTTTTTTCTAGTGTTTACGTTAATATGGTCAAGGCTGGTGAAGAAGGCGGTATTTTAGATGAAATTATGGATAGGTTGGCTAATCAAGTAGAAAAAGATGCCGAAATTAAAGGCAAACTACGTAGTGCTATGGTCTATCCCGGAGTTATATTAACAGTAGCTATAGGCGCTGTTATATTCCTAATCACTAACATTATTCCTAAATTCACTGTGATATTTGATGATTTTGAGACCGATCTACCTATCCAAACTCAATTGATGTTAAATCTTAGTGACTTCTTAATTAGCTATGGCTTAGTTCTAATTGTAGCTATAGTAGTTATTTCTATAGCCGTCATGAGATTTGTGCGTAAGCCGAAGGGTAAATATATGCTAGATACTTTGCTAATGAAACTACCTGCTTTTGGCACTATTATTCTAAAAATTAACGTAGCTAGATTCGCTAGAACCTTTAGCTCACTGACAGGAGCTGGAATATCGGTAATTGAGGCCATGAAAATTACTAGCGGCTCTCTATCCAGCTCCGTCATGCAAAAAGGCATAGAGGTAAGTATTACTAAGATCAAAAACGGACAACCGATAGCTGCTTCATTAGCAGAATCTAATATATTCCCTGCTATTGTTACCCAAATGGCTGCTATTGGTGAAGAGACTGGACAGATAGATACAGTACTAGAACGAATAGCTGTATTTTACGAGCAAGAAGTAGATAGAACTATAGCTAGTATCAACTCCATTATCGAACCAGCCCTAATAGTTGGGCTAGGCGGTATAGTGGCTTTAATCATCGCTAGTATCTTTGGACCGTTAACTGAAATCACTCAAGGCTTTTAAGGCTAGCTACTTAACTAGTCTAGCTTGATTAGGCTAGCTGCTATTGACAGTATAAGCTTAACCGTTATAATCTTAAAGATATAAATATAAATTGAAATATCTAAAAACCCTAAGGAGGAAATAGATGCAAAACTTAATCAATAGACAAAAGGGGTTCACCCTCATAGAGCTATTGGTAGTTATAGTTGTTATTGGTATATTAGTAGCGCTAACACTACCTAACTTATTCTCAGCTCAGGAAAGAGCTAGAGATACAGAGAAGAAAAACGATACTAGAAGTGTATCCTTGCAACTGGAAAGTTATTGGAACGATAACCAAACTTACCCAGTTGATCTAAGTGCATTAGATAGTTATGGCTATAACGCTGCGGAAGTTAATGAAGAGCTAACATATGCCCCATTACAAGATGATGAAACAGCGTGTACTGCAGAGCCTTGCGTAGCTTATGAGCTAATAGTACCTCTAGAGAACGAGAACGATACAGATGTAGATGAGAATGGTAACTACGTTGTTACTAGTATTAATCGTCCATCTGGAGCAGTTGCTCAATAGTTTGTTGGCTATATAGCTTCTTTTAACAAACCGGCCTAATAAGGTCGGTTTGTTTTTGTCCATGCGTGGTAGAATATTAGATATATCAAGCATAAGGATTAACCTAAGATAAGTAACATGCAAAAACTAACATCAAGCAATAAATCACAATCAGGGTTTACTCTAGTAGAGCTTTTAGTTGCCATGTCGATATTTAGCCTGATAACTGTAGGTATCTTTCAATTATTTATAGCTATCGATACTATGCAGCGACGCACTCAAAGGATAGAGATAGCTACTAGAGCAGCTGAAGCCAAGATAGAGTCACTCAGAAATAACCACTACAACTCGCTTGAGCCAGACACAACCATCGTTTTTACTGATGAATTACCTGATGAATTACCTGAACCTAGATCGGCAGAAATTAATATCACGGAAGAAACACCTGGGCTGAAGCAGTTAGAGGTAAATATCACTTATGACCAAAGGCCTCAAGATAAAACTATCGTATTAACCGGCGTTATAGGATCTATAGGTATATCCCAATGAGTAAATATTTACCAACTAAGCTATCTAATTCTGGTATCACTTTGGTAGAAATATTAGTAGTTACAGCTGTAACTGGTATATTAATTGTTGTTATTATGAGCTTTTTTAGTGATAAGATGGTAGCTAATGCTACGGCCTCTGCTCGCTCTAGACTACTAATGGATGCTCAGTTAAGTCTTGATGTTATCAATCGTGATATAAAACACAGTGCTAGAGTAGATGAGATTAACCGCTGGGCAGATGCTCATGCTCCCGACTCGCCAAGTGATGATTTTAGTTGGGAGTCAAACGCGGAGGTATTGATTCTAGCCTCCCCTGCTGTTGATAGTAACAATAACTTTATTTATCAAGACTCTTTTGCCTATATAACCTATAAAAATAACCTCATATACTTTGTAGAGGATGGTAATTTATATAAACGGATCTTAGCAGCTGAAGTTGATGGTAATGCTGCTGGAACCACTTGCCCTGAAGGAACAAGTGGCTGTCCTGCCGATACACTTTTAGCCTCTAACGTCAGTGATTTTAGTGTCCTTTATTACAACGCCAATGACGAGGAAGTTGTGCCGGCAGATGAAAACGCTAGATCCGTTAGGGTGAATCTGTCTATATCCGATACTGTATATTCCCGAGAAGTTGAAGCAGACTTTAGTATTAGATCGGTATTTAGAAATGAATAAAGTAACCAGACTATTAACCATCTCAGGCCGCAATCAAGGCATGATATTGCCAACTATGCTAGTAATTATGTTGGTGACTCTAACAGTTATATTGTCTCTATCTAGTCTGGCTCTGGCTCAAATGAATAGAGCTGATAGAGGTGTTATGGCGGCTAACGCCTTGCTAGTGGCTGAGGCGGGGGCCGAGAAGACTCTGCGTGAGCTCAATATTGATAGTGGTTTTGCTGGTTACCAGACAGAGGAAGTCTTGGCAGAAGATAATATCCAAGGTAGAACAACTTACCAGACCACTATCGCAGAGGGTAGTTTAAGTAATGAAAAGATTATCACCTCAACTGGCAGGGTCTATATGCCAGCTAACTCTACTCAACCAGAAGTAGTACGTAGTATTAGGTTGGTAGTAGTCGGAACAACAACTGATGATTATGCTGTTCGTACTGGCCCTGGGGGATTGATTATGACTAATAGCGCCACTGTAGCTAACGGGGATGTTTATGTTAATGGCTACATTGATATGAGTAATAGTGCCCATATAGGCAGCGCTAATAATCCGAGTAATGTCTTTGTAGCTCATATGTTTTGTCCTGAACCACCAGATGAAACTTTCCCATCCCAGTGTACTAGTGGTGAGCCTATTAATATTAGTCACTCTGCAACCATATATGGCGAGGTTCACGCTACTAACCAAACAGATGGCAGCGGTATGTATTCCCCAGGGTTAATAGAAAACTCTAGTGCACCCCCTACTTCTTTGCCGGATTATGACCGCCAAGCCCATAAGGATGCTGCCAGTAATACTATGTCTAGCTCAGAGGCTAGTTGCACTAGCAACAATACAACTAAGATTTGGCCAGCTAACACCCATATCACTGGTGATGTAGATATTAGAAAAAGCTGTACTGTTCTTCTGCAGGGAGATGTATGGATAGATGGTAGTCTAGCAGCTCGTAACTCTGGCACTATCGAAGTAGACGATTCTTTGAATGAACATCCAGTAATGATGATAGATGGATCTGGCGGGATAGAAATGAAAAACTCTTCCCAAATATTAACTAATGTTAACGGCGTAGGATTAGAAATAATCACTTTCTACTCTACGGCTAGTTGCTCACCTGATTGTGAAGATGTTACGGGAGTAGATTTATATAATTCTCAAAATATCACCACTATATCTATGAGAAACTCTGTGTTAGCAGCAGGAACTAGACTGTATGCTAGGTGGAGCAGAGTAGATATTAATCATAGTGGATCAATCGGTGGAGTATTAGGTCAAACTATCATGCTTAAAAATGCCGGCAATATCACTTTTGGCGAAAAGCTATCTTCAGGAGAAAGTGTCTGGTCTATTAAAAACTACCAACAGATATTTGATTAGTAATCATTAAATCGCACTAGAGTATCATCCCTGATATAATGCTAATGGTAATAAACTTATGAGCAATTCACTATTTTATAAACAAAAACCACTGTTTGGATTAGATATTGGCTTAAGGACTATCAAGATAGCCCAGGTCGCTGAGTCTAAAGACGGAGTCGAAGTTGTCGGCTATGGCTATGCTAGTTTCGACCCAGCCGCTATAGCTGATGGTCAAGTGGTAAAACCCGAACTTATAGTTAATGCCTTAAAGTCGCTCTTGGACCAAACAGTCATTGGCAAAATTAATACCAACCGTATAGCTGTATCTATACCTACTTCTCAAATCTTCGCTCGAGCCATCACCTTGCCAAAGCTAAGTGGCGATGACCTCAAAACAGCTATCCGTATGCAAGCAGAACAATACGTACCGCTACCTCCCGACCAGATATATCTTGACTATGCAATCACTAAAGATGCCGATAAAGACAGTGATGAGATACTAGCTTTGATAGTAGCAACTCCTAAAAAAGTAGTTGACTCCTATATAGCCTTATTTAGCCAACTAGATCTTGAAGTAGAGACTATTGAACCTAACTTATCCGCTATCGTTAGAGCAGTTAACTATAGCTTAGGTAACAAGAAGCCGAAGGTTATTATAGATTTTGGTGCCGAGTCTAGCGATCTAGCTATCTATGATCAAGGTTTGCAGTTAATCGGTACTGTCGATATGGGTGGCTCACATATTACCAAAAAAATTGCTGAAACTTTAGGAGTAGATATCCACCAAGCTCAGAAAATTAAGAACCGCTATGGGATCACAGCCAGCAAATGGCAAGGACAACTAACCTCTGCATTGTCCCCTATCCTAAACTCTTTAGCTACTGAGGTTCAGAAGATGCTCAGATATCACCACGAGCATTCCAAATTCGATCAGCCTATAGAAGAAGTTGTGGTTGTTGGCGGTGGTGCATCATTGCCGGGAATGAGTGATTTCATAGCTCACCTAACCGGTATTACTGTTAGTACCTGCGACCCATGGAATAATATTAAGATATCGCCTTTACAGCCGCCCCATAAAAATGAGATATCGCTATACACTACAGCTGTAGGGTTAGCTCTTCGGGAGGTTGTTAATGATTAATCTACTGCCCCCAGAGATTAAAGAACAGACTAAATACTCTAAGTACAATGTTGCTCTGCTGCGTATGTTTATACTAGCTATAGTTTTAAGTTCTTTATTGGCAACAACTTTAGTAATTGCTCATTCTTTTGCTGATAGTCAAATTGATGAGTATACAAGATCATTGGAGCATTCTGAGGAGAGGTTAAATCAGTATCAAGACTTAGAGGAAGAAGTTATATCTTTCAATCAGCGCCTCAATACTATCAAGCAGCTTTTTGCTCAACAAACCAAATTCAGTACCCTATTAGAAGACTTGGCCGACACACTACCTAACGGTGCCTACATTAACAGCATCGTTTTAACTGGTGACGCTAACCAGCCAGTTAGAGTAACAATTACTGCCAGCTCCTTTTCTCAGGCCAGTCTACTTAATGAAGCTCTTAGTATGAGTGAACGTATAGAGTCAGTAGATATACAGTCGATATCCGAATCCTCCACAGGATACAATGTCGAGGTAGTTATGGAATTTAGCGAAGGAGCTTACTAGATGAACCTTACACCCAAACAGCTATCTATTATCTTATCTGGATTAATTATCTTGCTGGTAGCATCAGGGTTAGTTGGTTTTGGGATAGCTCACCAAACCCTATCAGATAAAGCCGACCGCCTATCTATTCTTTTAGCAGATATATCGGTATCTAATGAGAGGCTAAATAGTTTGCAGCAACTAGAGCAGGAGTATGCTGATATGACAGATTTGAGAGAGAAGACTAATAAGATATTACCTGAAGGAAAAAGGCAAACTGAGGTATCCTTACAGCTACAAAAAATTATCGATGATGCCGGTCTAGAGCTTAATAGTCTTAGTTTCGAGTCAACTAGTGGTAGTCCTGGTGAGGTTAGTCAAACACTAACTTCTTCGGTTGCTGGAGTAAGAATAATGCCAGTTAGATTCCAGATAACCAGTTCTTACCAAGAGTTTGTTGAACTACTTATAAGTATTGAGAATCATCAAAGACATATGCAGGTAAGTAATCTTAATATATCTAGATCTGGTGATAGTTTGAGCTTTAGTATTAATTTGGAGGTATTCTTAAAGCCATGAGTATAACTTTGAATAAAGACCAGTTAATATTAATGTCCAAAAAGGTATTTAAATTCATTGCTAAATACTCGGTAGTTTTCTTGTGGTTATTAATACTAGTACTCTTTGGCTATACACTAATAAAGACTATGCCTATTAGTGGTCCTGAGCCTGATGAGAATAGAATCACAGAACAGTTACTTGAAACGCAGCAAATCAGTATCAATATAGACGAAGAACTAAAAAAACAGATAGATGCCCGGATAGAGGTAGATGTTGATACTTCTATAGGTGATCTAGGAACTCAAGATCCATTTAGTCCTTAGATTTGATTAATTAAAGCAACTTCTGATTCTTGGTTGATTTTGACTTAGAGCCTTTAGCGATATCTTTATCTATATTTAGATCATAGCTAAGATGCTCATAGGCTTTAGGGCTAACCTTCCTACCTCTAGGAGTACGCTCCAAAAAGCCTATCTGCATCAAGTAAGGTTCATAAACATCTTCGATGGTCGATCTTTCCTCAGATGTTAGTGCCGCTATAGTCTCTACTCCCACAGGACCACCTCGATAGTTCTCTATAATGGCACTTAGTAAATTCCTATCGGCAGCATCTAGTCCGAGTTCATCAATCTCTAGCATGGCTAGAGCTTCTTTAGCAGTAGTATGAGTAGCCTTACCATCACCCTCCACATCAGCTAGATCGCGCACTCTACGAAGTAATCTATTAGCTACCCTAGGAGTCAGCCTAGATCTTCTAGCTATCTCCATGGCTGCTTTTTTGTCTAGTTCAATCTCTATAATCTTGGCTGAACGTTCTAGTATCTTCACCATCTCATCATAAGAATAGAACTCTAGCCGATGCACCATACCAAACCTATCTCTTAAAGGTGCTGATAGTGCGCCTACTTTGGTGGTTGCGCCGATAATAGTAAAGCGTGGTAGATCTAGTCGTAGTGAGCGGGCTGAAGGTCCCTTACCTATCATAATATCTAAATTGAAATCCTCCATAGCGGGGTACAAAACCTCCTCTACAATCCGTGGCAGTCTATGAATCTCATCGATAAATAATATATCTCCATCTTGCAGATTAGTTAATAGTGAGGCTAAATCTCCAGCTCGCTCTATAGCCGGACCAGAAGTGACCCGCAAGTTAGATCCCATCTCATGAGCTATAACACCAGCTAGAGTAGTCTTTCCTAGCCCCGGTGGACCGTGCAGTAAGACATGATCAATCGCCTCACCACGCTTCTTAGAGGCTTTAATAGCTAGTTTGAGATTACGTTTAGCTTGCTCTTGACCAACATATTCATCGAAGACATTTGGACGTAAACTATTTAATTGAAGATCTTCCTCGCTATCATCTTCTTTAAGGCTGGTATCGACTACTCTATCTATCATTGCATCTCTCCTAGAGCTTGTTTAATCCTGTCTTCATCACTAAGGTCTTTAGAGATTTTAGAGAGAGCTTTCATAGCTATGCTACGAGAGTAGCCTAATGCTTCTAAAGCTTCTAAAGCGGTATCGTTACTAGTTCCACTAGAGCTAGCAGCATATTCAGAAGATATTAGTTTATCTTTCAGCTCTACGGCTGTACGCTCAGCTGTTCTCTTGCCTACACCATCAGCAGACTGCAGGAAATCAACATCCCCAACCGTGATAGCTTCTTGGACTTTATCAATGGAGGATATAGATAGTATAGCCACAGCGGCTTTAGGACCAACTCCTGATACACTCAAAAGCTGTTTGAAGATGTCCTTACCTATAGGTTCCAAAAAGCCATATAGATCATGAGTATCTTCTCTAATTACTTCATAAATATACACCCTGGTCTCACCACCTACAGACAAGCTTTGATAATCGCTACTAGCCATAACTACTTCATAGCCAATCCCGGCAGTCTCAATGACTACTGAAGTTTCTGACTTCTCTACTACTACTCCTGCGATAGTGGCTATCATACTAATACATTATACATGGGTTAAGATGTAGCCAGCGTCTGACCATGGCATATAGCAATAGCTAAGGCATCAGCAGCATCATCGGGCTTAGAGATCTCGTTCATACCCAAAAGAATCTTGACCATATCCTGCATCTGTTTCTTTTCGGCCCGACCATAGCCAGTGATTGCCTGTTTAATCTGTAGTGGGGTATATTCAACTACTTCTCCACCACCGTGCACAGCTGCTAGCATGGCTACGCCTCTAGCTTGGGCTACTGATATGGCGGTCTTAACGTTATTAGCAAAATATATCTGCTCTATAGCGATAAAATCGGGGTTGTGTTCTTTAATAAGCTGGCTTAAATCAGCATAGATAGTTTCTAGACGCAGCTCCAGGGCTTGCTTAGCCGGAGTACGAATCACTCCAGCATCGATAAAGCTAAACTTACCAGCATCAACACCTATCACTCCAAAGCCCGTAATGGCTGTGCCGGGATCGATACCGAATATCTTGCTCATTATAGTTTAAATCTCTATATCGTCGGCTATATCAAAATTACTATAGGTAGAAGCTACATCATCTAGATCTTCTAGGGCGTTTAGTAGGTTAATGGCTTTTTGAGCAGTAGACTTATCATCTAGCATCATGGTATTTTGCGGCACGTAACCTAGTTCCGATGATTGAATCTTGAAATTTTCGCCTAGTGTTTTGCTTACTTTAGCTAATTCTTTCGGATCGGTATAGATAGTAATGATATCTTCTCCCTCCTCTACATCGATAGCCCCAGCGTCTATAGCGGCTAGAGTAGCTTCGTCTTTATCCTCATCTTCAGTTGCAATAACTACAATACCGCGCCTATCAAACTGATAAGCAACCGAGCCGGGCTCACCCATATTGCCGCCGTGCTTAGAAAAAGCAGATCTGACATCCGAGTAGGCTCTATTCTTGTTATCTGTAGCTACCTCTACGATAACGGCTATACCGCTAGGACCATAACCCTCATAGGTGATTTCTTGTATCTGCTCACCTTCTAGCTGACCACTGCCTCTAGCTATGGCTTTTTCGATATTGGCATTGGGCATATTAGCAGTCCTAGCTTTATCGATAGCTAGACGTAAACGAAAGTTAATCTCAGGATCAGCTCCCTCACGAGCCGCTATAGCGATAGTGTTACCTAGCTTGGTAAACTCCTTGCCTCTTTTGGCATCGGCAGCACCTTTTTTGTGCTTTATAGAGTGCCATTTAGAATGTCCTGACATTCATTATCTCCTTGCTCAACTATCGATCTTAATATTAGCTTCTTTAAGAATCTTATCATCCAACTCAGTCGGGGCACCAGTTAATGGGTCTCTACCATCACCAGTTTTAGGGAAAGCTATGACTTCACGTATATTAGGCTCATTTGCCAGTACCATTAATAATCTATCAAATCCATAAGCTATGCCGCCATGAGGTGGTGTGCCATAGGAAAAAGCCTCCAGTATATGGCCGAAGCGCTTAGTGATATCATCTTCTTTGAGTTGCAGTAGTTCAAATACCTTATGTTGCAAATCAGAACTACTAATTCTCATCGAACCACCAGCTATCTCAAAGCCATTGAGAACTAAGTCGTAAGCATCAGCTCTAACACTTTTAGGATCAGTGCCTAGTTTGGCTTCATCCTCCGGTAGTGGAGCAGTAAATGGGTGGTGCATGGCCTCTAATTTACCGTCCTTTTCTGCAAACATAGGAAAATCTACAATCCAAACAAAAGCTAGTTCATTAGGATCTTTAGGGTCCTTACGCAAGTCCGGCTTATCACTGCCATATTTTTGCATAGCTTCTTGGTAAGTTAATTTTTCAAAATCTACACTAATTTTTTTCTCTGGAGCTACTAATTCGATAAGACCACGTATCATCGACTCATTGATAGATAGTATCTCGTCTCTATCTACGAAAGACATTTCCATATCTATTTGTGTAAACTCTGGCTGTCTATCGCCTCTTTGGTCTTCGTCTCGTAAGCATTTAGCTACCTGGAAGTATTTACCTACTCCAGACACCATTAATAGTTGTTTGAACTGCTGCGGTGATTGCGGCAAGACATAGAACTTACCCGCATGCAGTCTAGATGGCACTATATATTCTCTAGCCCCTTCCGGTGTACCCTTGGTTAGCATCGGTGTATCAACTTCTAAGAAATCATTATCTGCTAGAAAGTTACGGATAAACTGTAGGCTTTTGTGTCTTAGTTTCATATTGCTCATCATGCGATCAGAACGCAAGTCTAAGTAGCGATATTGCAAACGGACCTCTTCACTGATACCTGAAGTGTCCTTTTTGATCTCTATTGGTAATTCATTAGCCTGGTTAATAACCTTAATTTCTGTAGCTTTTAGCTCTATACTACCCGTATCTACATTCGGGTTTACAAACTTCTCTCCCCGCTCTTTAATCTCGCCCTTAACTTCAACTACCCACTCTGGGCCCAATTTAGGCAGCTCATCGCTAGCAATAACTACTTGTAGTAAACCACTAGGGTCACGCAAGTCAATAAAGGCCATCTTGCCCATGTTACGTATGCTATGGCACCAGCCAGCAACTACTACTTCTTTGCCGATATTATCTATGGTGTCTTTAATTGGTGTATATTTCATCTACTCTAGTATCGGATATATTTAACCTCAAAGCAAATACCAACCAAAGAACACCTTAAGTTAATATGCATGATACAATAAAAATTATGAAAGCAAATAAAACAGATACAAGCAAGCGGAAAGAGCGCTCCCTAGTTCTAGAGTTCATCGCTAATAACGCCGCTAAGAAAGAATTTGTTAGCTGGCTAAATGCTAATTATGATCAATCTTTCAGCGAAGAAGCTGACTGGGAAAAGATTCAAAAAGACATTAAAAATAACGAGGATATTAAAACCACGGCTCTGCATAACTATGCTGGTACGCTAACTGACCAAGAAGATGTCACTAAACTTCTCAAGGAAATTGAGAAAGAAACCGAAAAAGCCGAGGAGACTGTATCTAAGCTATATGATACCGCTAACGCCAAAAAACTGCGTCCTATTATAGGGGGTGCTTGTGTATTGGGCGGATTCTTACTGCTGATTATTACTGCTGGAATAATTACTGGCTTTACCGATATTGTGGCCAATAACGATATCCAAAACTACATAGCAGCAGTAGCTGGACTATACGGACTGCTTAATATATTTGCAGGCATACTACTAATTCTTGATTGAATTAGTGTCTAGAGTAGTTTTTGGTAATAATCTAGAACAAATACAAAAGACCAAGCAAACCAACTAGGAGCAAAAAGACTACTCCTCCCCACATGCCGTAGTAGAGTTTGTGTTGAGAGATGCGTGTAGCTAAATAGACAAAATATCCTAATACTAGCCAAAGAGCAGTAACTGCTATAGATATTTTATCAACAAATAGTAGTATCGATCCGGCTAATACCATCACTGTTATGGGCATCCAAGGAAAGAGTGGTGCTTTAAATGGTCTATTTAGATATGGCCTTTGGCGTCTAAACTTAAGTAGTGATAGAGCTATAGTGATTAACACCACTAGATAGACTGTGTTGCCGATATAGGCTATGAAGGCTACTGAATTAGTTAGCAGCAAGAATACCGCTAAGACTAAAACACCCAGTATAGATCTGTGCGGTACATCAAATTGATTAACCTTAGAAAATACCGAGCGCATATATCCTTGTCTTGATAGCGCATAGAGCCTTCTGGATGATACTAGCGTTGCAGCTAATAAAGAGCCGGCGGTAGCCATAATAGCTGCTGGTAAAACTATCCATGTCCCCACAGTTCCTAGCCCTTCAGCAGCTAGCAGCAGCGGGGCATCGGCTGCAGCTAAGGAGTCTGGTGATACTAACTTCAAGGCCGCATAAGACACTAGGGAAAACGTTACAGTAGCTATGGCTACAGTAATCATTAGCGCTCTCGGTATATTCTTGGCCGCATCCTTAGCCTCTTCAGCTACTGAAGATATATATTCATAACCAACAAAAGCGGTAAATACTACTGACGTACCCGCAATAATTGGTAGTAAGTTAGTAGGAACTTGAGATATGAATTCTCTTGGAGCATAAGTATTAGCACCCATTAACGCCATCGCTACAAAGATAAACAATAAAATAACTAGCGACACACCAGTTAGAATTTCTCCTTTTCCGGTGCTAGATGTGCCTTTGAGATTAATTAGCCCTACTAGAGCTAGCCCTGATAGGGCTATTAATATTGGGTTAACAGCTATGAAGAAGTTCATATAAAAAGCTAATCCTAAGGCGTTGATGACCAAATAACTAACATCTCCCAGTAATACTAACCAGGAGAATATGAATGGATAGTATCGTTTTCTAGTAGTTGAGAAAACCAGTTCTATACTAGAGCCTGATCTAGGAATAGTTGTACCTAATTCGGCATAAAGCAGTGCCCCCATAAAAGCTAACAAACCACCCAAGATGAAGGATAACGGTAAATAATCACCGGCTACAGCCGCACCTGGGCTAAGTAGTACAAATATACCGCCACCTACAGTACCCGCTACACCTATAACGCAAAGAGTGAATAAACCTAGACTCTTCTGTAGCTTATTTTTCGGCAAATTAATAAACATGGTTATAGTTTAGCAAAAGTTGACAAAACTTATGCTGTAATTGATGTAGGGTCTACTATTTTTCTTTTTCTAGACTAACCTAGATAGCTTTATAGAAGTACTAAACAGTATTGAAGTGTTTAAGTAATACATAAAACATAGTAATATAAACACTAAGGGTAACCAATAAACCCAAGGTATTTAAAATTAAGACTTTAAGTATTAATTTAAGTAAATATGTATTCCAATAAGATAGGACTTTAGATGTCTAA
>JBBDOS010000006.1:0-24487 GCA_040876925.1 Saccharimonadales bacterium (SeqCode)
TCATGGAACCCGGTCTTTACCTCTGCTGCATGGCTTGGCTGGGGTGCCAGGATTCGAACCTGGGATCACGGGACCAGAACCCGTTGCCTTACCGCTTGGCTACACCCCAATAACTCCAATACCGCTATATTGTAGCAAACTATTTAGGCTAGCTTCATAAAAATAACTGACTCAATACTACCTAAGCTCACATACCCGTACTGTCTACTATCAGTACTAGCTGATGAATTATCACCTTCCACCCATATGCCTTGATCATTAATGTCTTTAATCCTTTTAATAATGATCGGGTTGCGACTAACAACTACTACATGACCAATTTTAGGTTTAATTAGAGCCGATCCTAGCAGTAAGTTACCCGGCTTAAAGGTCGGAGCCATAGACTCACCCTCTACTTTGTATAGTTTGACTATCGGTATTTTCATCATCTTCAACTTAAGGAGTCTATTTATATTATCTATGTCTTAACTACTTATTTTTTAGTAGCAATAAATACTTCATCTACCTTATCGATTAAATCTAGTAGTTTCTGTCCATCTTCAGGATTTGTTGATTTCTTACAGTCTCCAGCGCATTTAGTAGCTTGCCAGATTAAATCATGCAAATCAGGATGTGCTTCTACGTGCTCTGGTTTGAAATAGTCTGTCCATAGTACCCATAGATGTTCTTTGACTAACTGAGCTCGCTGCTCTTTGATGATGATACATCTTTGTCTAAACACCTCATCATCAGAATCCTGATATTTATCCATGATAGCTTTGACCGATTCAGCCTCTATACGTGCCTGGGCCGGATTATATACTCCGCACATTAAATCACAATGAGCTGATACTGGTGTCGCAATCCTATTTAAAAAACTTCTAATCATATTAATCCCTCCTTTCTTACCAGTATAACACCCTTGTTGAAACTAAGGTGTTGTAACTTAAGCTGGATTGCTGGGATGATATCTGATCAGATTATCCATATTCTTGGTAGCGGCAAATCTAAGGTCGGCTGGATAGGTAAACGCTCTGGCAGCAGCTTTTTTAGTTAGATCACTTTCTGGGCCATGTTCTTTTAGACGGTCGTTAAATTTACGTAGTAAATCTCTATCAATCATCTCTACACCCAGACCCACTAAAGTACGCCTGGGTGTATAGGGACTAATATCATGATGACGCTTAAAAAGTATGTCTGCTTCTTCGTTGGTGTTTAGTAGTTCTTCTAAAATACCCTTGGCAAGACTGTGTGAGTAGGCGTGCCACTGAATATATTCGCTATATAGTTGTGGATTATCTAAATAGGCAACTACTTTGTCAGGATCATCTATATCTAAGCCTTCATAACCCTCTAGGCGTGACTTAACTACTGCCTCCTGCCAATCCTTAAAGCCAACTAGATAGAAATCTAATGGAGCCTCTTCTCTAGCAGCTACTGCAGCACTATCTAGACAATAATAGCCACTATACCATCTAAGGCTTAGGAGATAGCCGGCTTTTTGCTCGTTAGCTCCACTGATATCTAAGCTCTTGGTTAGTGGTAGTAAAAAATTGCTTTTGTAGTCTCTGTATATAGTAATTGCTTCTTGGTCGTTAACTTTTTCCACTATATTATGATGTTTGAGTAAAAACCCTTTAGTGGTATTAACTAGTAATTTTGAAGCAGAGTTTTCTGCTAACTCCTTATCTATATCTGCTTTGGCAAAAAATAGATTAGCCGACATCTCTTCACAGAAGTTATGGGCCGCTGTTATCTCTGGGCCGAATAAAGATGTTTCTAATCTCTCGCTCATACGTACTCCTCTTAGTAAGGGTTATATTATGCAATAATATAATGTGATTATCAATTTTTTTTGGTTTGAGAGTTATCTTGGCGCCATTTAGCTATCTCACCATGATTACCGCTTAACAATACATCGGGGACTTTTCTGCCACGAAACTCCTCTGGTCGGCTATAGTGCGGATGCTCTAATGTCTTTCCATCGCTAAATGATTCATCCAAAGCTGAGCGCTCACCACCTAAAACTCCGGGAATTAAACGAGCAACAGAATCTACTATCGCCATAGCTGGTATCTCTCCACCGGTTAAAACATAATCACCAACCGATATTTCTAGATCAACAAACTCACGTATCCGCTCATCAAAACCTTCATAATGTCCACACACCAACACTAGGTGTGATTTAGAGGCTAGCTCCTTAGCTATTGATTGTTTATAGGTAGTGCCTTTAGGGGTTAATAAGATAACCTCTATATCATCATTGCTATTGGTTTCTGATTGCACCTGCTCTATAGCAGCTACTACTGGTTCTACTTTTAGTAGCATGCCATCGCCACCGCCGTAAGGACTATCATCCACCTGCTTATTTGGTCCAATCCCAAAATCCCTTAAATCAATGAATTCAATCTCTAATAACCCCTTATCCTGAGCTTTCTTCAGCATGCTCATAGCAAAAGGGCCTGTAAACATATCGGGAAATAGAGTAATAATACTAATTTTCATACTCTACTTAAGATATATCTTTTACTTAGCGGGGTAAAGAATCGGACTAGAAGATTAGTCGTCTAGATCGTCAGTTAAATCAGCAATTTCCCTGCGACTACGACTAACTAAATCGCTTTCTTCAACTTCTTCTGGCTCAGCTTCAGCCTCTGCTTCTGGCTCTGGAGTTTCCTCTACCTGCTCAGAGGTTTCGGTTTCAACTTCTGTCTCCTGATCATCAGAAGTAACATCCGCTGCTGGTGAGCCTTGAGCTGTCTCATCAGTTACATCACTTGAAGACGGTCTCACATCACCCTCTTCCTCTGGTTCGATAATTTTTAGGTTGTATCTAGCATCATTCTTAACACTCAAAGCTCTAAGCAATGTACGAATACTCTTAGCAGTAGATCCGGCTCTACCAATTACTCTACCTAGATCTCCAGGAGCTACATGTAGTTGCAAAAGTACTCCTCGTTCATCAATAATCCTCTCTACTCGGACTTCATCAGGGTTATCTACTAGTGATTTTGCTATATATTCTACGAATTGTTGGTCTATGGTGTCCGCCATATCGGTATCCTCCTAAATTATTAATTTGCTTAACTATAAGATAATATCACAGCCAGACTGATGGCAACAAAAATAGCTTAAGTTATTAGCTATTTAGCTAACTTTATTTATCGTTGGCTGATTCGTCTTTGTTAAGAGTCTTTATCTTCGGCAGGTTTTTCTTCAGCTGGTTCGTCTTTAGGAGTTTCTTCTTCCTCTTTGGCTGCTTCTTTTTTATCAGTCTTTTCGGATTTATCGTCTGACTTATCCTCAGCAGTTGCATCATCTGCCTTATCAGTAGGCTCCTCTGATTCAGTTGCCTGATCTGCTGCATCCTCTGTCTTGTCTGCCTCTTCCTTAACCGCTTCTTCAACTGGCTCTTCGGCTGCTTCTTTCTTGGGCTTGCTTTGTTTTTCCACTACATTAGCTTTAGCCCATTCAGGCAATTTGATACCTTTTTGAGTACTGAGCAGTCTAGCTACTCTACTAGATGGTTGAGCGCCGTTATCTATAAACTTTTGGGTTTGCTGCTCATCAACTACTAACTCCTTAGTGTGGGGGTTGTAGTGTCCTAGTTGGGCTATAAATTTACCAGTGGCTGCACGGTGAGAATCTGCCACTACTACACGGTAGTTAGCAAGTTTCTTTCGGCCAGTTCTGGCTAGTCTGATTGTTAGCATCGATTCTCTTCTTATCCTCTCTTTTTGAAATTATATCCACCAATATATTAAATGCTGGTGGATGTTTTAGAAATTATTGCAATTACTTAAAATTCTTACAACTCGTCATATTTTAGACACCTCTGGGCGAACTGTCAAATGTACTTGCAAATTATCTGAAATATTTTATTATTATTAATATGTTGGATTTTGAACTAATACCACTAGAAGATATAGACCCAGAAATTGTCGGTAACGGATTATTTGAGTGTTTACAGGATGAAGCTACTCAAGAACAGTTAGCTCTGTACCTGCCAACCCCTCTAGCGTATGGTAAGTCGCCCCAACAAGCAAGAGAGCGAGTAGAAAAGAACCAGCGACTAGCTAGAGAAGATCAACGCTTCAAGCCGTTCGTGCAGATGCTCGGAGAAGAAGTAATCGGCCTAGCAGTTATAGATGCCAGAGCTGAAGCTCATAAAGACAAGTTGCCTGTAGTTCGTAAGTTTATAGGCAAGATTGCTACAGAAGGACCAAGTACCTCTAGCTGGATTACGTCACGCCGCCAAGGCAATAGTTATGGTCACCAATCACTAGAAACTAGAATCGGGCTAGCTACTAAAGATTACGGCTACGACGGATTATGGACTGTGGTAGATAATAGCAACTATATATCGGCTAATAATGTTACCGGACGAGGGTTTGGGCCTAAGTATCGAGGTAATTTTTGGGTGTTAGGAGAGCATTTCTCTGACGCTATTATTTATCAATATCTATCGGATTAGTTATTGGCTTCTTCTATCTGCTGTAGAGCATTTTTAGCAGCAGACTGTTGAGCCGCTTGTTTACTAGCCCCATCACCTTGTCCACGTAAATCTCCGTCTACGTAAACACCAAAAATAAAGCGTTTATCATGATCTGGTCCTGACTCAGAAATTACTTCATATTCAGGAGTGTGTCCTTCCTGTTCTTGAACTAACTCCTGGAAAGCTGTCTTAGCGTCTCGCCAGCTACCCTCTTCTAAAATATCAGGTAGAGTCGAGATGATATTATCTGTAACAAACTGCTGAGCTCCCTCGTAGCCTTTGTCTAGATAGATAGCACCAATAATAGCCTCTATAGCATTAGCTAGTATCTGCAACCTAGCTCTGCGGCTGCCTTTTTTCTCACCCTTACTCAAGCGTAGATATTTCTCTATACCTAGAGTTTCGGCTACAGAGCTTAAGGATTCAGTCTTAACTAGCGCGCTACGCCAGTTAGTTAATACCCCCTCTGGATCGTTATAGTTTCTATACAGATACTCCGTAACGATTAATTCCAAAACAGCATCACCTAGAAACTCCATCCGCTCGTTATGTTCTTTAGTTTGGCTGGTCTTCTCGTTTAAATAAGAACGATGAGTTAGAGCCGTCTCGTACAGAGACTTATCACCCATCTCTACATTAATAGTTTTGGCTAAATCTTTAATATCCACCATGGCGTATTTTTTTCAATGCTATTAGAAATAGCTTTCCTATATCATCATACTCTATTAAATCCAAAGCTTCATTAGCTGGGAACCACTTAACATCTTTAATACCTTCACTTTCTTCTGGACGATAGTTGCCGCTGTCTTTGAAGGCGTGGATTAGGAATATATGGGTAGTCATTAATATTAGCTTATCTAGTTTACGGTAGCGGAAATCTATCTTGCCTAGTTTGTTTAATATCTTCAGGTATTTTAAGCCGGTCTCTTCCTCGATCTCGCGCAGGGCTGTTTCTTCGATGCGTTCACCCTCTTCTACGTGACCTTTTGGTATTGTCCAACGACCCTTAATATCTTGAATCATCAATATCTCTATACTGTCTTTGCCGCGGCGAAAAACCACCCCTCCAGCAGTCTCCTCTTCCACAGTCCGACTAATTCGTCTGCGGATATTATGGAACTTACCGCCCCTACGACGTCTGTTGTGGTTGGGACGGTTATTATTCGTCTGCTGCTTTTTCTTTGGTTGATTTGGTTTCGACTCGTTCACTGTATACCGTTCCTAATACTCCATTAATGAATTTTGATGAATTATCTCCTCCGAAAGACTTAGCTAACTCAACTGCTTCGTTGATAACTACCTTTGGGGGAGTTTCTTTATCTAGAGCCAACTCATATACCGACATACGCAGTATGACTCTATCGACTCTAGCTATTTGTTCTATGGGCCATTCTGGTGCCGCTGGGCCTATGATGGCATCAATCTCATCCAGCTTATCTACTACTGAAGAGGTAAGATTATGGACAAAATCCTTATCATCGATCACATCCTCATACTGAGTGAGGTTACGCTCAGTAACTTGACTAATATCTAGTTTCTCGTCACTACGAAAATCATACTCATACAGACTTTGCAGTGCTACTATACGACCTAGATGTCTATTTGATGCCATTTGAAAAACCTATATTGTTAATGTTATTTGAAAAATGTTAGAAGAGATAGAATCTCTTTGATTATAGATAACATCTTTTTGAAATTATTTATTCTTTCCTAGCTTCACCTTAACAGGTGAGCGCTTGTTGACTGCCTCGGCCAGTTTCCTGACTTCGTGCGAACGATGCAATCCTTGTTTACGCGGACTTCTCCGCTTCTTAGGTTCCGGCATTGGCCGCCTCCTTAAATTTAATATTATATATTGACCTTTAATGATTAGTATATCATGAGGGTATTAGATTGGGCAAAATCAAGTTAGGCTCCGTCTGACCTTATATCTATATAGAGAATAAGCTAAGGTGATCGCTACAACAATTAATAATCCCCATAGCCAATAGACTTTAGACTGATCGTCTACACCTAATACGTTAGCGGTATTATCTATATCGCTTTTACCAAAAGATGTCATAGAGATTAATTTCATTACACTAGATTTGTCTTGTAAGAATATGTCTATCAAGCTTGCAGGTTCTGCTACCGAATTAGTATTTTGACTATCGCTAGTGAATATAGGTTCTTGGTTAAAACTATCTTCATTGTCGCTATCTTCACTCTCATTGTTTTGGCTATTATCATCTGTATCATCAGGACCATCTAGGTTGTCACTCTCTTGACTGCCTTCATCTAAGTTATCGTCTGCATGATTATTGTTATCAGACGACCTATTGTCTAGGTCGTCTGGTTCATTGTTGCCTGAATCACTGATGTCGCCTTGATCGATCTCGGAATCTTCACCTGATGAACTATCAGAATCATCTTCGCTTGTGATAATCGTAACTTCAGGAGCTACCGTATCACTCTCGCCCTGGGCGCTAATAGCGTTTAGTAGTATATGCGGATTAGTCCTTTTAGGAACTTCTAGTATTTCTGCACCTTTAGCATCTTTACGAAAAGTGTTTAAAACCTCACTGCCATCTGCAGTATGTAGTCTATAGCCACGAAGTTGAGCTGGAGCAGCATTGTCAGGTGGCGCCCAGCTAACTTTGAAGCTACCCTGATCGACTATAACTTTAAAATCTTCAGGGGTATTAATATTAGGTACATGACCTCTATCAGGATCTATATCTACTGGGATAAACATAGTGGCTTTTACTCCTACAGTACCCAGTCTCCAATCGCCCTGCCAATTGGTGGTTTGTATCCTATTCCTAATGAAGCCTTGGTAAGGATCGTCATACCTGTGATAGACAGTTGGATCATCATATATTATAGCTTCCGGATCATGGAAGCCTATGTGACCACCTGTGAAATTCCATCTATACCTAAGTGGATCTATGTTGTCTCGATTAATCCACCCACTAGCGTCAAATATGAACTCTTCTCCGGGCTCATCTACTATACCGGGCTTGCCGTTATATATATCTGGGAAAGCCGGTATAGCATTGGCTATGTTAGATAGCATGCCGCCAGCGCCAGAGTTAACAAGACTTAAAGGAAAACGCAGACCACCCGTCCTGCTGGCCATTCGATCATAGCGCTCTGCCCTAGCAGCATCAGCATCTCCTGAATATGGATTGAGGCGACTAGACGATAGCGGATATATAGATATGCCCATAGATTCCGCTGTATTAATAACTGACTCTAGGGAGTATCCCGTATTGGTCTCTACCTCTTCTGGATTGCGCCAGTTGGTGGCTAAGAATATTATTTTCCGAGCATCTTCTCTCCACTCATACTCAAAAGCTTTCATTAGAGCATTAAGTGGGTGGGCCGAGTTGGTACGATAACTAGTTTCGTCACTCATACTTTGCATAAAATCCGTTTTATCTCTAGTAAATTGATAGTGTTTCAGCCATGTATTGGGATTTGTGGTCTCAAAATTAAAGCCACCTCCATAACCTAGATAAGCAAAGCGAGTATCATCACTAAGATCGTCAAACCTGTCTAATGTATCAGCCAATTTGCTGCTTCCAGCCATCACTCCAAGCACAGTATTATGGGTATTGCCTTTAATATTTTCAGCCACTATCATGACATCTAGCTCTTCGGAAAAACTAGGAGTGTAGCTAAGTGTGTCTTGATGGTCTAGGCCATCTATCTTGCTGGCTACTTGGTTTATAAATATAGGTATTTCACGGTTTTGATAACTATCAATATGGGCCGGCATATTACCTATTGCCTCTGTTATGCTATTTTCGCAAATCCCATCCATATATCTACACCAGCTCTCAACTCTGCCCTGAAATATACTTGGGAACTCGTTTCTAGATCCTAATATTCCACCTGAGTTTATGAACCTGTCGCGTTGAGGAGCCTGAAAAGTTCCATGGGCTGCATATGAACTAGGATTAAATTTAGGATCACCAAACAAACCAACTCCAACGATCTTAGATTCCACCCACACATAATCAGCTATATCATCCAAAGTGTCACCGACCACGTGGGCTCCTTGCGAGAAGCCGCCCAGTATTACTTCCTGTTCAGTGCAATGAGTACGGCTCATCATTTGCTGGTCTAACTCGTTAATACCATTTGCGACGCTATCCCTATAATTACCTGGAAACCAGGGGAATTTAGCATTACCAAAATGTCTTATTCCTGCAGCTGGATAATCTAAATCTATCGTCTCTATAGTTAAAGATCCATCATTTCTAGACTCTAACTCTTCGAAAAAGATAGCTGCATGTTCAGCATCGCTACCAGCACCTATCTCATCTTGACCTGATCCTCTAGCAAATATAGCTAATACATCAGCACAGGTATCATCGCTAGCTGTTAGTGTTAATGGCAAGAATACAGCCATTATGAGCATAGCTACTGCAGATAGGCCAACTACTAGTTGTTTACAAACCTTTTTTTGCCCCCATTTATCTGTAGCCTTAGTCCAGATACCCCCTCCTTATCTATCTATTTCTCTCTTCTTTGTTAAGCCACCCAGTATTAGGCCTAGCCCAGTAGCGATTGGTGCTAGGGGAATAATTAGCAATATCGCCCAACCAGCGGCAGGTTCAGCAGTTGCTTTAATAGCCATGAAAATAGCAAACATTAGACCTGATCCAGCGCCTAATGTCCAAGCAGTTAGTATGCCGGCATGACGATTAAAAAAGTGTAGCTTGCCAAGCAGAAATGCCAAAAAAGGCAGTAAAAGTAACGGATAAGCAAACATTAGGCCTGTTCCGATTATTCCAGACAATTCATCTCTTAAAAATTCAAAACTAAAATTAGTGATGATATCTACTGATAGAATTACAGCAACTACGAATCCATAGACCAATGCTGCAACTAATTGTCTCCAGATACTACTTGTAAACCTATCCAGCCTATACCCCAATACGCCCTCAATTCGAAGAATCTTTTATATAAATTAACTTAGTCCTTATGCTAACTTAAATATTTATAGAACACAAACCACCCTAAGTTATCTAGTAATTAATGCTGATATATAGCACTTATTATCATATAATGACAGTATGAGTAAAACACCCAACGTTATAAGATTAACTGTTAACGATAATGTGAAGAAGGCTCTAGATAAAGCTAGAAAGAGTTATCCAACTCTATCTGACGCTGAAATATTAAAACTAGGATTGTCTAAAATAGTAACCGAAGATTCTGCTAACCCCAACGAGGTTGAAGAGATTAGAAAGATGGCTGCTTACTCAGTAGGGAGTGATTACCTAACTGATCCCAAGGAAGATATATACAATAATGTCGGCAAAAAAGTTGCCTTTTAGTGGATCATTCTGCTCTATACAGGGTTTATGTTGCAGAATTATCTTTCCTAAGGCAGTAGCCAGACTAAATTAAGACTTGTAGTTATAGTTAGTAAACCTCTAGCCAGTCTGCTCTTGATTCTCAACTGCTGATTTAGTTATTTCCAGATTACAGCTTTTATACTTCCTGCACCAGTCTTCACACTGTTTAGATATTTCTTTACTCCTATAGTGTAGGCCGCATTCTGGACATTTGTAGAGTTTTGACTTATTAACCATATATACTCCTATTTAAGGCTACTTAAATATAATTTATTATAAGAAGTAGTTTGTTGATTTGTATATATCTATGATACTATATAATTGTTTAATTAAATAGTTAAACAACATTAATTATGATAAATATCCTCACCAAATCACCTAAGTCTACCGAGACTGATATAGCTAAGCTTTTTGATGGCCTAGGTGACCCTACTAGGCTGAAGATAGTCTGTCTACTGCTAGAGAACGGTGAGTTATGCGTCAGTGACATCAAAGAAGAGATTGGTATATCTATGCCTGGGACCTCTCAGCAATTAAGAGTCTTGGAAAATGCTGGATTGCTTAAACGTTTACCGATGGGACAAAAGGCCTGTTACATACCAAATCACTCCAACCCCCAAGCCAAACTGTTGTTTAGTTGTATCAAAACATTAAAGAAAGGATAAATATAATGAGTAACGTAACAATATACACCACACCAACTTGCGCTTTTTGCCACATGGCCAAGAGCTTTATGCAAGAAGAAGGCATCGAATATAGCGAAGTAGATGTTGCTAGTGACCAAGAAGCCGCTAGGGCATTGGTAGAGAAGACTGGCCAAATGGCTGTACCGGTCATAGAAGTCGGGGAAGAATTCATGGTAGGTTTTGATAAAGATAAACTAAAAGAATTAGTCGGTGCAGGGCAATAAGCTCCTATACATAGCAATTGCAGCAGTCATTATAGTAATTACTGCTGCTTTTTTGCTGCTTGATACTAATAACGGCTCAGGCGAAGATATGGCCCCAGAGCAAACTACTACCAATAACCAGCAAGAAGCTTCCGAAGATTTAAACGCTAGCGAACAAGTATCAACCGGTAGATACACAGATTATAGTGCCGAGGCTTTAGCTGCAATGGATGATGATGAAGTTGCAGTAGTTTTTTTCAAAGCTGAATGGTGTATTACTTGCCACAGTCTTGATCAGGACATTATCACTAACCAGGTAGATATCCCTGAAGATGTAACTATCCTAAAAGCAGATTTTGACACCGAAACAGAGCTAAAAAGAGAGTATGATGTTAGAATGCAACATACTCTAGTGCAGGTAGACAGCCATGGAAACCTAATTAAAAGCTGGTTCTTAAGTCCGTCACTAGAAGATATCCTAAACAGAATCGAAAGGACTTAAAAGGAATAAATATATGGATTTATTACTACTATCCCTACTAGCAGGGGTCTTGACTGTACTATCACCATGCATACTGCCTCTCTTACCAGTAGTTCTTGGTGGGTCACTATCTCAAGATAGCAAGCACGCACCACTAGTTATCATTGCTAGCTCGGTAATATCTATTATCGTCTTTACCCTACTACTCAAGGGCACTTCTATGTTTATCGGCATACCAACTAGCGCCTGGTTTGTTGTATCAGGCATTATTATCGCTATTATTGGCGTCACCTTTATCTTCCCTCAAATATGGGAGAAGATTATGCAGCTTAGTAAACTACAAAGTCGTGTTAGCACTTTGAGCACCAAGGCTACCACTGCTTCTGGACAGAAAAAGAATGTCATTCTAGGACTATCTTTAGGCCCAGTATTTACTAGTTGCAGTCCTACTTATGGAATTGTAGTAGCTACCATATTACCTGTTAACTTTGCCCTAGGCACTGTCTATATCACCGCTTACGCCCTAGGTCTAGCGGCTGTATTAACAATTGTCGCTGTTGGAGGACAAAAAGTTATGCGTAAACTGAACTGGTTAAGTAGCTCTTCTTTCAGAAAAACTTTAGGGGTTATCTTGCTAGTAACTGGTCTAGCTATAGCCACTGGACTAATTAAAGAACTAGAAATATGGCTAGTAGAAACAGGTGTAGATTTAACTAGATTTGAATGGCAGTTCATTAATATAGGAGATATTTAGGATATTTATATGAGTAAGAATTTAGTAATAGCTACTGTTGTTTTAGTCGTAGTTACTGCTGCAGTTGCTTGGCTCTTGATAGATCAACAAGAGGCGGTTGATAGAACATCTGAGGCACCAGATTTCGTTCCCGCTTTCTTACTCCGCTCTTTCCCCGCTACCGATTGGTCACGTACTAGCGATAGATTAGCTGATGCACTAGATGGTGGCCCCGGTAAAGATGGCATCCCCTCTATAGACGAGCCAGAGTTTGAGCCTTTGAGTGACTGGCGACGAGAAAACGATGTGCAAGCTATCGTAATGGAAGATGGTGATTCTGCTAAAGTCTATCCCTACAATATCCTCATCTGGCATGAGATAGTAAATGACACTGTAAATGACCAGGACGTAGCCATTACTTTTTGCCCACTATGCGGTAGCGCCATAGCCTTTAATAGAGTCCTGCCTGAAGATGGAGCAACTACTTTCGGTGTTAGTGGCGGATTACTAGAAAGTAACTTGATAATGTATGATCGAGCTACAGAATCATTGTGGCAACAAAGCACTAGCGAAGCGTTAGCTGGTAAACATCTAGGCCATAGATTAGAGTTGGTTGGCTTTCAGTTGATGAGTGTTGGTGAAGCTAAGCAACTATATCCCGATGGATTGATTTTAAGCGAAGATACTGGTCACAGACGAGACTATGGACGCAACCCATATAGCGGCTATGAAGAGAATGAAAGACTTATCTTTAGGCCCAGCGTAGTAGACGCTAGTTATCCCGTCAAAGATATATTCGTAGCCTATAGGGTTAATGACTTGCCTGTAGCTACTCCTTGGCTACATATAGAGAGTGGCCAGACATATCAGACTAGAGTCCATGAAGAAGATATCACTTTAACCAAAGAAGGCAGTCAATTAACAATTACCGACTCTGAAGGCGAAGAAATACCTTTCTATTTTGAGATGTGGTTTTCCTGGGCAGTACAAAATGAAGATAACGGCGTAGTTTTTGATCCCCTAGACTAGATATTAAGATCTTAAGGTAGTGAGTGAGCCGTTATCTTCAAGTTTTAGCAGCTTGGACGAATTTCCCACTAGCTTCCCACCGTCTATATAGAAATCTACCTTATCACCAAAATATTCTCTGGCCTCTTTAATATTCTTAGCAGGCTCTAATCCTTCAGGGTTAGCTGAAGGAGCTACCAGTGGACCGGTTTGTTTAATGACGTCTTCTAAATCAGTTTTCTTAGGCCACCTGAAAGCTAGTGAGTTAGTACCTCTAGTTAAATACTTAAAATTATCAGAGTCACATGGCAAGATAATACTGGTGGGTCCTGGCCAATATCCCTCTAACTTATCGACAACTTCTTTCCCTAGATCTTCTCTTAAAGATATGCCAAAGCTGGCAATGTCATTGATATCACTAATTAGAATAATTAATGGTTTGCTAGTATTTCTACCTTTAACCTCATACACTCGATTAACTGCTTCTTCATTGAGAGCAGAAGTCAAAATGCCATAGATAGTATCGGTAGGCGCTACACCTACCCCACCATTTTTTAAAATATCAGCGTAGTTAGTATATTCTTGCATTAAAACTTATCTTCCTTGTCTTTTCTAGTCCTTAAAGTCTGGTCGGTAGTTTGATATTAAGTAGATTCATACCCTGCTTAATAGTCTTTATATAGCACTGGTGTAATAAAGCTCTTAAAGCTTGTTTGGTCTTATCTTCTTCTGATATAACTGGACTTGTTTCGTAGAAATTACCATGTATCTGAGCGAGCTCATGTAGGTAGCCTACTAATATATGCGGCGATTTATCTTCTGCTGCTCGTGTGATGATATCTGTAAATTCACTTAACCTTAATGCCAGTAGATGCTCGGTATCTGAGCTGAACTGATTGGCTGTATTTGATAAATCAACATCACCTAAATTCTCTAATATCCTTTGGCTGCGTACGTAGGAGTAGAGTACATCTACCACGCTACCTGAACCTAGTTCCAGCATCTTATCAGCGTCGAAACGTACGTTAGTATTTCTATCGGTACGTAAATCGTGCCAAATAAGAGCTCCGATACTTAAAATTCTAGCGTTATCACTAGCTTCCTTACTCTCCATATCTGGATTACGCTTGAGTATTTCAGCGTGAGCTTTGTCCTCCAACTGAGAGACTAAATCTTCTAAACTACCGCTAGTACCTTTGCGAGTTGATAGCTTCTTGCCCTTACTATCAAGTAATAGCCCAAAACCTACATGCTCTAACTCAGTCTCTCCACTATCTGCCTGATTGAGTCCTAGTTCTTTGGCTACTTTAAAGACTGCTTCAAAGGAAGTCCCCTGCTCATGGCCAACTACATAGATAATGTTATTGGGGTTGTATGTCTTGGAACGAAACTCAATGGCGCTTAAATCCCTAGCAGCATAGACCGGATAGCCATCGCCGGTGCGCAACACTACTGGGTGTTTGTGATTAATATGGATAGAGCCGTCTTCATCTACTACTATAGATTCTTGAGGCCTATCTTTGGCTAATCTTTCCGTTAATTCAACGCTAGCCTTATCGAAATAGGCTTCACCTATCTGAGTATCAAACTCTATACCAAGCATCATGTAGACCCTAGCAAAATCTTCTCGGCTCTGATTGACGCAGTGCAGCCAACGAGCTAACAACTCTTCATCGCCACTACTAAGACGGGCGAAATATTCTCTACCCTTTAGGACTAAAGCGTCATCAGTTTTCATCTCTTGGGAGTAGCGCACATAGAGCTCATTGAGTTCATTAATACTTAGGCTTTCAAAATCCTTACCTGGACTATAGGTGTCATAGGCGGCTAATAGATTGCCAAACTGTGTGCCCCAATCACCTAAATGATTATCTCTAATAACTGCCCAGCCAGTAGCCTCTAGTAATCTAGCAATTGCCTCACCGATAACTGTGGAGCGTAAGTGATTAACCCCAAAAGGTTTAGCTACATTAGGTGAGGAGAAATCTATAACCGCTACGGCCGATGACATGCTACTGGCTAGTTTTCTATCAGCCTCAACAGCACCCTTAAGATGTTCTATCAACAGTCCATCTTCAAGTCGGAAGTTTATATATGGACCAGTAGCCTCAACCTTAGCAAATGCATCCTTTGCTTTAGCTAGCTTGTTGGCTAGATCTTCAGCTAGCTCAGCTGGTGATTTATCTATATCCTTAGCTAAAGCAAAAGTAGCTAATCCGTAATCAAAACTGCCTGCTATATCGTCTCGCTCTGGTGGCGGGGAGAGTAAGCGCTTAATATTACTAGAATCAGAATCCGCACTAACCGCGCTTGAGTCTATAGCTGCTGATATGTCACTAGCTAGCTTGTCTAGCACAGAAGATAGTGATGATGTTGGATCAGTATTAGGACTAGAGAGTTTTCTCTTTAAGCTCTTTAAACTAGCATCTACCTGTTTATTGATTTCTGCTTGGTATTGATCTTTTACTGAAGTCATATCTTTAAATTAAACCTTTTTTAAAGTGGATTGTGTAGTTTTAAATCATCTATGTGGCTATAGTCATCAATATTAGCTGTCCATAGCTCTAATTCATTCTCTATGGCAGTAGCTGCTACTAAGGCGTCGCCTAGGCTCATCTTCTTGGCTTGACGCAACCTAATAGCTTGCTGAATTGTTGAATCTACTAGTGGCAGTTCATATGATTCGCTGAATAATGCCTCTAATAATATTAACTCACCTGCCGGTATTTCTGAAAAACCTAGTGCTTCAACTCTAGTGATACTAGCGTGAGCAATATCTAAATCTGCAATTATATCACTACCTAAGGTGCCGTTTGCTAGATAGATAAATATATTGGTATCAAGCAGAACCATCTTATCTAAACATCCCTACCAGGAAGCTGCCTATCTTGACGCAGGGCTTGTTGCCAAATAGCTGGATCTTCAACTTGCTTGTAGGCTCCCATTTCCTGTAGCTGTTTAATTATTTTCTGTATTCTCTGGCGATCTTGTTTGAATCGAACGATTGGTAGAGCTATATCTGCTTTTTGGCCAAGCTCAAGTTTACCATCCTCTACATACTGTTTGGGAACACGTAAGGCATAGGAGTTGCCTGATTTAATAACGGTAGCTTTGTACTTACTCATAGTAACTACTATTGTATATACTTTAAAAGCTAATTGTCAACCTTCTCTATTAGATTAGCTAAGACTAGGACAATAATCATTAGCAAGGTTATGGCTGATAGACTTAGGTGAGATACTTTAAGAAAAGCCTCCCTCACCCGCCTAGTAGTAGCTGGTTCATGATGAGTCGTATCTGGCTGGACACTCTTTGATATGTTCAAGTATCTACTTCCTTATATATTGCATAAGTATAGCTTAAGCTTGACTTAGTTTAAAACATTATCAGATTTAAGACTCTACTGAGTAAATGCCTTCAAGAACCCAAGAAGCTTATTTATGCGATATATCCGTCTCTAATACTTGCTTAGAAATAGCCCTGCCATCACTACCCACCTTATAAACCAAGGCCGCCGCAAAAATCATCTCCGCCTTGGCTATATCCTCATCGCTAATATCTTCAATGTATTTGATCATTGAACGAATTGAGTTGCCATGCCCAACCAATAAGACGTTTTCGCCCTTTGATAGTCTAGGCAAAACTTTTTCCTGATAAAAAGGCAGAGTGCGAGCATAGACATCCTTTAGGGTCTCACCCTCTGGTATTGGCTGATTCCAGCTGCGCCTAACTGCCTGATATAGCTCCTCGCCAAACTCTTGGCGCATATCTTCTTTGAGCTTGCCGGTATAGATACCGTAATCTCGTTCATTAGTGCGACCGTCCACCTCGTAATCAAAGCTCCAACCCTGAGACTCAATCATTGCCTCAAGAGTCTGTCTAGTCCTGACCTGCTCAGATATATAGGCATAATCTATCGATATATCAGCTACTAGCTCGGCTACTTCCCTAGCCTCTTGATGGCCTTTGGTAGTCAAGGGTACATCTCGAGTGCCGGTCCATCTCTTCAAAGCATTCCACTCTGATTCACCGTGCCTGATAATAATGAATTTACCTGGTAAGACTTTTTGTTTTGACATCAAGATAATTGTTCCATAGAGTCATAAGTTTTACAAACCATAAGCTTTCATGTAATGATAACGATGATGAAGATTACTAATATACATTCTAGGCATATATTCGACTCCCGCGGCTTACCTACTGTTGAGGTCGATGTTGTAACTGAGCAAGGGTTTGGTAGAGCTAGTGTACCCTCAGGTGCTTCAACCGGTAGCAAAGAAGCTATGGAGCTTCGAGACGGTGGCAAAGACTACGGCGGCAAGGGGGTGGCTAAGGCTTTGGCCTCAATCAGTGAGATTATAGCGCCTCAGTTAACTGGCCAAGAAGTAACCGGCCAATCTGAGATAGATGAGATAATGATCGAGCTAGATGGTAGCGAAAATAAAGCTAATTTAGGCGCTAATGCTATTCTAGCGGTATCTTTAGCGGTCGCTAAAGCTGCTGCTGAGACACTAAATCAGCCACTTTATCAATACCTAGGAGGCCTCAGCGGCAACGATAGTTTCTCAATACCAACTCCTCAAATAAATGTTATCAACGGTGGAGTGCATGCTAATAACGGCCTAGATATCCAGGAGTTTATGATAGTGCCACAAGGTGATGATATTAGGAATAATCTTAAGATGGCAGCTGAGATATTCCAAACTTTAAAAAGCGATATAGCAGATAGGGGATACTCTACAGCAGTTGGTGATGAGGGTGGCTTTGCTCCTAAATTAGTTGGCGGCAATCAAGAAGCCCTTGAGTTAATCGCCAATGCTATCGATAAATCTGGGTATATACTGGGCGAAGATATCAAGCTAGCGCTTGATGTAGCTGCTAGTGAGCTATACCAGAATAACTACTACCATCTAAACCGTAGGTTGGATGAGGACCTAGACTCAGCAGCTATGATTGAATGGTTAAAAGATCTGGTCCAGAACTTCCCCTTCCAATCTATCGAAGACCCCTTGGATGAGAACGACTGGGAGAGCTGGAGCAAGATTGCTGATGAGTTGGGGCGAAATATGCAGATAGTTGGCGACGATCTACTAGTCACTAACCCTAACTTGCTTCAAAAAGGCATTGAAACTAAGGCAGCTAATGCAATATTGATTAAACCCAATCAAATTGGCACCCTAAGTGAGACTATTGAAACCATTAAGCTAGCTAAATCTGCTGGATGGAATACTATCATTTCTCATCGCAGCGGCGAGACTGAAGACACCACCATAGCCCATCTAGCAGTTGGCCTAAATACTGGTCAAATCAAAACCGGCTCAATGTCTAGAAGTGAGAGGTTAGCTAAGTACAATGAGCTACTAAGAATAGCTGAGGAGACTACTACCTCTAATTAACCCCGCCACCCAGCCCAGTGCTTGGAGCTAAGACAACTTCAACACCTAGTCCGACCGGATCAACAATGATACCGTTAGCTTCGCCGTCGATATCTAATTCTCCGCCGTCAGTTGCCTGGTAGCTAACTCTAACTACTGACTCCCCCATAGATATCGGTAGTATCAATACTAACTCCATCTATAGAGAAGTAAGCTAGAGTATTGGAATTGTGCTTCCTCAAAGTAAAATCACCAAGACTACTAGTGTCTAGGCCGTAGTAATACTGCTTAATGTCTGTTGTATAACCTGGATCTATGCAATCAATAGTAAAGCTCAGGAAACCTTGCGGATAAGCATAGCCAACATCACCTAGCTCAAAATCTTCTTCACTAACCACAAAAAAGGCATTAATACTAATCGGCCCATTAGATACTACTGGCTGAACTGATAGAGCAGGGTAAAAAGCCGTGACAAAGATCAGTGACTGAGCATAAAATCTTTTGCTTCTAGATTGTGAGGTTATATATTTATATATCTTTGCATAACTTGTTGCTGAACCAAGATATCTGCAAGCATGAGAGCGATAATCGATAACGCCACTAGCCCTGCTATCTTAGTTTTGTATATAATACAGTAAATGAACACCAGAATTATCACTGTTAACGATAAGATGCAGCAAGGCTATAGCTATAAGCTAAGTGAGCCTACCGGTGAAAACTTTCACCCAGACTTTAAGCCAGAACTAACACCTAAAGAAATGCTGGAGCTGGGTGTCTTTGGCGGCAAATACCTCAATGACTGTCAGAACGAGCTGCCTAATAGTTGGTTCAAAAACGCTATAACCTCTGACAAGAAGAATCCTGCCCTTAACTACTTTGCTGTCGATGCCTCACAAAGCCTGAGATATTGGCAAACTAAAGGCTGGATACTGCCTAGCGATCCTCGAGGCTGGTTCCAATGGTACTGTCGTTACTATATGGGCAGAAGAATCACAGATGAAGATGAGGCTCAGATTAAGCGCTGGAGAATGATGAGGCGGCACGTGGCACAAATTGCTAAAAACTGTCCTCCTGGCGAACTCAATTGTCGTCGCAAACAAAGACAGGCCTTACTACATTGGGCCTATGATAGTCGAAAGATTTAGCGCCCACTCTCAATTGCATCACCCTGAGCATAGATCAGACAACAACCCCGGTTTTGATTAAAAGCTCTTAATATAAGGTGCGCCGTCTAACTATCTCTGGAATCTTCGATAGCGCCTTGCTGGGGGGAAGAGGTTTAAGTATCATCGATGAGCATGTAGATGGACCGACTTCTAGGAATGGTGTATTTAGAAATCTAGAATACATTAGTGTAGGTAATCAATTTGAGATTGAGATGGGTAATGACCGTATATTCACCTATGTGATGATTGAAGTTACATCCATCCATGAAGACCAAGCCGCTAGTGTGCTCTTTTCTCAAAAGCCAAGAGTCTCTAGCCAGGTCAACTTGATTACTTGTGGTGGTTTGTTTGACCAAGAGTCTCGTCGCTATGATGAGCGCGTTATAGTGGCTGCGGAGTTAATTAGTTAATTGGTTAATGATTGGTTAATATTTAAGTTTAATTTCTCTAAAGACTTATATAGTGTCATAATAGTAGATATTAAATAAGCAAGCATGAGCAATATGAGTACAACAGCTAAAAAACAAGTTATGCTAACCGGTATTAAACCGACCGGTAGACCGCATATCGGCAACTTCCTAGGGGCTATAGAGCCGGGTCTAAGGCGCTCTCAAAAGTTTGATAGGACACACTTCTTCATAGCCGATTATCACGCCCTCAACTCACTAGAGACAAAGAATGATGTATCCAAGCTAACCCTATCAGTAGCTGCTAGTTGGTTAGCCGCCGGACTTGACCCTGATAAGATTAACTTCTACCGTCAATCAGATATTCCAGAAATATTTGAGTTAGTCACTATATTAAACAACTACACTCCTAAGGGTTGGATGAATAAGGCTCATGCCTACAAAGCCAAGGTTGATATAAACACTAAGGCCGGCAAAGAAATTGATGAAGATATCAATATGGGTCTATACTCCTACCCGCTACTAATGGCTAGTGATATCTTGTTGTTTGATGCTGGTGTTGTGCCGGTCGGCAAAGACCAAATGCAACATATCGAGATTACTAGAGATATAGCAGCCAGATTCAATAATTCATTTGGCGAAATATTTACTCTACCTGAATACTTATTAGAAGATAAGGTTGAAGAGCTACCGGGTGTTGATGGCCGTAAGATGAGTAAAAGCTATGACAATATCATCCCTCTCTTTGCTGGTAGTGACGAGTGGTGGGAATCTATTAGAAAAATTGTCACCGACTCTAGTCCAGCTGGAGGACAGATAAAGGCTGAGGATAGTGTTGTCTTTAAGATCTATGAGGCTATAGCTAGTGAGGCAGATAGCAATAGTCTAAGAAGTGATTTGGAATCAGGTACTATTGGCTGGAAAGAAGCTAAGGAAAAACTACTTGAAGCTATTGAAGCCAGATTTAGTGATATGTCTAAGAACTATCAGGAGCTAATTACTAATCCTGATGATATTAAGCAGGTGCTAGAGCAAGGAGCTAGCAAGGTTCGCCCCCTAGCTGCAGCTAAGCTAACTGAGGTTAAAGCAGCTATTGGAATTAATAGCTAAAGAACTAAGATTTAATACAGTACCGTTTGGAACAGGGTTAGGGTGAGATAAATAAGACATAGATGGAACATACATAAACAACAAGAGAGTTGATGATGCTTCCTTAGCTTTATTGAGGTTAAGCAGGTAACGCGGATAGCTTTAAGTTAGTATTAGTTTGTTATGACCGGTCTTGGTTGCTAGGGGTTACTTATTAATAAAATGGAAGGTTTATAGAAAGCGGTCAGCTGTTTGCCTATGTACTATATCCCGAACTTGATTTACCTCGTACTACAAACCGACTGGAAGGTGGTGCTAACGGCAGCCTGCAGGAACTGATTCATAGACACAGAGGCTTAAAACCGGAACATCAGATTCTACTGGCTGACTGGTACCTAGACAGCCGGACTGAAAGCCCATATTTGACTCGAAAAACACCACGAAATGGGCATTAGCTCTAAAAAATCAATGAAAAAAACCCATAGGATGTAGATTGTATACACACTGCGTATACTCATCACACCTATGGGCTTCTCCCCACTTCCTTTCCTCGGAACACACATGCATGCCATCATGATTACCTCACGATAACTCTTCGAAACAAGCCTTGATAACCTCCTCTGCTGGCCGACCTACGAACGAAGTTCGATTTTCGTCAGTAGATGTTTGCTTTGGATCACTGTGAAAATCAAGCTTCCAGTAGTAGATTCCTTTCATTTTGCGCAAGCGCACGATGCTGCAAGCGCTTTGGAACCATCTCTCTTGTACCGTTTCGTTTAGCTCTTGGTCACCTTCACCCCAATCGTTGGGTTTGCGGTATGCACCGTTTTGTGCAGGGATCCCCACTTCGTGCATCAGCGTACTGCTGATGTCTATATGACCTTCAGCTTGATTCAACCAGTGATCCCAGCCATCTACCAGCTGATTCACGGTCGCATCATCACCTATATCCATTGGAAAATAGGCATCCAGCCCGAGCACATCTACTTCTGGTCCCAGATTACCGGCGACATATGAGTCCCAGTTAACTGAAGTGCTCAGCTCTCCTGAGAATGCATCCCGTGCTGCAGATATAACCGAACTCCACCGCTCCTCCTGTTGTAGGCTATTCAGCTCGGCCAAGAGTACGAAGGTTTCAACCTCATACTCCTCTGCAACTTCGAGATATGGTGCGTAGAGAGTTTCTACGCTCTCGAACCACTGAGCTTGCTTTGTCGGCATAATCGAACCACGCCAATCTCCACTCCCTATCAATGACTGTTCGTCAATGAGAGGTCGAAGCGTAATTCGCAACTCTCGTCGATTTGCCTGCTGAAGTACCTCCTCTAGGCGTGATGTAGTCGGCGTGCCTGGTCCGACTGTCACCTCATTTGCAGTCGCGTTATCCATGTAGATAGGAAATGAGATGGTAATACTATTCGCTCCCATATCCACTACATAATCAAGGATGCGCACTGCTTTCTCGGCAACAATCTTCCGACTATCATCAGCGTTGTCAGGCCAATACAGATGAACTCCTCGTTCAATTTCGCCATCCGACCATGGATCTGCGACCTTTGCGATCGACTGCTTTGCTTCAGTACCAGTATCGGCATTAGGCTCCGTCGCAATTTCTGTATCGGGTGTAGAGTCTGGTATGTCGTCGGAAGAAGGTGGGGATGGAGTATCAGAAGAAGCCTGTGGGCTATCTTGTGTATCCATGTCACCTTCTTCGGTTTCAATAGTATCTTCGCATCCGCTCAAGAGTATCAAGAGCAGAGACAGTACCAGCCAGCGCATGTAAGCTCCACTCTATGTCGGTTTAGCGATAACCGTGAAAACCACAGCTTTCTTCCGTAGATGATCGAGAACACCAAGCATACCACCGATTCCTTCCCAGAGAGAGAATACGGGAATCAGCGACAGCAAAGCGACTCGTTGCGTGAACTTGGGATAAGTCAATCCAGATGCAGATGCATTCATCCGATGCCCCTCCCAGTACATCCAAACTACATATGCCAAATTCACAGCCCACAATACAAGGATGGGGCGTGCAATCGGCGATGTATTAGTATTACCGAGAAGAAATCCAACCAAAAGCACCGTAACCACGTGCTGAAATGGACCGAGTATCCATGTCAACATGCAATATGCGATTAGATACCGCTTACGTAGCAGGATGCTGCGATTGAGCACCAAGCCGAAGAGTCCGGAAGACCACCTGCGACGCTGTTTGATGAAATCTCTGACTGTCGCCGGAGACGCACCATAACAACGACCAGGGAACCACCCGCTCCGACCAGGGAACAATCGTGAGAAAATCAATGCGAATTGCGCATCTTCAGTGATGGCATTCGGACCAAAATCCCAACCGATTTGAGCTTCCACTGAGGCACGGATAAGCAAAAGTTCACCATGCAGTCCGGCGATAGGGTTGCCGCCGCCGGTAAACAAATGAAACCGTGCAACATCGTCAGCCGGACGTACCGAATCTGCGAGCCAGGTCCATTTATTTACCGCATACTGTAGGGGGTAGGTGAGTACACCTTGAGCAAGATGCTTGGGGTTGTCAGCCTGAGACTGCCGAGCGATAAACGCTGCAATCTCATATGCTGTGTCAGCGTGCACTCCGGTGTCATCGTCCATATGTAGCACCCATACGTCGTCACGTGCCTCACCCTTACGGATGCGTTGCTCGTGAGCGTAGTGATTGGCGCGAGCCTTAAATCGTGTTCCATTAGAAGTTTTATAACTTCTCGGAACTACGATTACTTGCACGAGCTTGGGCCACTTTTGGGCAAGATCATGGATATCACCCAATGCCTCCGCGTTCTCTTCCGCGATGATTTCGATTCGCACGTTGCGAAAGTGATACGTCAGGTAGGCACAGAATGACGCTACGGAACGACTAAGTGCAGGTAGTACATCGTATCTGCCGATGGTGGGAATTTCTACGATTAACAAGTCACGGACTTGTGGTAGTTGTTGAGTTACACTGATATTCCGACTGCGGCGAAGCTTGTACACGCTATAGAGACCGAGCACACTCGCTGCAATCGGTAACGACCAGACAATGCTCGTGAACACTTGTAACATCTGTGTGCCAGCTCGAAAAAACAGAGCTGAGACTGAGATAATAACTGCAAGTGCCATCCCGAATGAAAGTAGCGTAGGAATTCGTAGCGGCTGTGGCCGAAACTCGAACATATTGCACACTCCTCGTTTGACAGTTTTCGACTGGGTGAGTCTACCTGAGACTTGTCCTTTGTGTGTATTCCGATGTTAAGGAACGTGAAGCCTAGCCGGCTACCAATTGCGTAGCGCAATCAATATTTACTCCGGGACTTCATGTATTCATATAATACAATGTTTCTTATTATTTAACAAATTGCTTTCTGCAATGATACTGGTCAGGGAATTTAGATGCTTTGGTTCCAGATATTCACTGAGATTCATGGCCTGTCATGTACCTGAGTGTAGGCGAGTGGTTCATGGCGCTGTCATAAACCTGAACGTCAGTGAATGGTTTGTGGCTCCG
>JBBDOS010000007.1:0-21853 GCA_040876925.1 Saccharimonadales bacterium (SeqCode)
CCATAATCGTAGCCGTACCTGATTTAACAGTTAAAAGATGGTGATTACTATACCACTGAGGCAGGCTATCTAAATCACTATCCATGAGAAAACGGCTAGATTTGCCCGTATTTAGATCGTGGGTGGTGTATAGGTTCCTATCGTCATTCATTAATATGAAATTGCCATTTGGACTTAAAGTAATAGAGCTAGCTAAACCTATCGGTAAGGTTCTAGTAGTTACTTCTCCGCTAATATTACGTAAGAGAGTAAGCTGCTTATTATCTAAATCATGCAGTATTAGGACTGGGATATTATCGTAATCGGAAGAATATATGTTATAGCTATGGTCTTTTTCTAGAGAATATATTAAGTGATTGTTAGCGTTATTGTTGCTACTATTAATCAGGACTACTTCCTGATTAATAACCGCATAAATATTATCATCTAACTCGGTAAATGCTGATACATCTTCCGCTAGTAGATCTACTGATATGGTTTCATTATCCAAACTAACTCTGTATAGGTTGTCATTTATGAGGCTATTGAAAACTCCAAGCCCTTGCCTAGAAGGATCTAGCTCGCCTAGATTATCATCTGCTATAGAACTAATATCCTGATAATCACCACTTGATGTATTGATTAAGAAGTAGTGCTGGTTATCATCTAGATTACTAGCAGTAACTAATAGCCTAGAGTCATCATATGACCACTTCAAGTCATTAACACTATAATCCTCAAACCCCTCGGGGAGTCTAAATATCTCCTCGGCTGCATCAGCCTCAGCATCTAATACAAACACCAATCCATCATCGACATAGGCTAATGACTCTTGGTTATGTGACTGAGCGATTAACTCTAAATCATTGAAAGCAAATAGGGTAGTGGTAGAAATAGCATTAGGTATCAATAATGGATATTCAGTATTAACAACTTTGCCTGGCTCTACCTCTATAAGCTTACTCCAGGGACGAAATCCGTCTATTTGCATCTCGATATGATATGTACCTCTAGAGAGTCGTAACCTATGAGGCGAGCTACTACCTGGCTCTCCATCTAAATAAATAGTGGCGCCTCTAGGGGAAGAGGATAGGAGTACTAGGCCACCGCTGACTATCTCTCCAGCCTCACGGTCATAGATAAAGCCTTGGCCGTAGCGTACTAGGCCGATAGTACCTGAGACTATGAATAGGAATATCAACAGATACCATATAGGTTTACTAAACTTAATTAATTTATGCTTCATTATAGAAATACTTTAGGCTTTAAAGAAACAGCCAAGCTGAGCTAATAACCCCTTAACTTAATCATTTATTGGATATATTTTTGTTTTGGTTCAGATTCTAGTATAGCAAATCAGGTAACCTATCAATAAATAGACTATTCATCGTCAAAACGCTCATGGTCAAATACCGACAACTGTATACTATATAGCTAGTATGATATCCAAACGTATAGCTATAGATCTAGGAACAGTTAATACCCTAGTATGCCTACCAGGTAGAGGGGTAGTAGTTAATGAACCCAGTGTAGTGGCTGTTAATAGCGACGATAACTCTGTTATTGCTATCGGTACTGAAGCAGAGAAGATGTTAGGCAGGTCACCTGAGGCATTACTAGCACGCAGACCACTGCGCGACGGCGTTATAGCTGATTATCACATCACCAAAGAAATGATTAACCACTATATCAACAAAGCTATCGGACGATTCCGTCTACTCAAGCCAGATGTCATGGTCTCTATACCAGCAGGAGCAACACAAACAGAACAAAAAGCCGTTATAGATGCCACTGTAGATGCAGGGGCTAGAAACGCCTACCTTATCCACGAGCCGGTAGCAGCAGCTCTAGGAGCTGGAGTCGATATCATAGCGCCTAAAGGCAATATGGTTATAGATATTGGCGGTGGCACTACCGAAGTAGCAGTTATATCACTGGGTGGTGTGGTGGCTTCTGCCAGCGTTAGAGTCGGGGGGAATAAGATAGATGCCGCTATATCAGAGTACTTACGTAAAAACTACAATCTATCCATAGGTGAACAGACCGCTATAGAGACTAAACATGATATCGGTAGGGCTATGTTGGGTGAGAATAAATCCACCAGAAAGATTAATGGTAGAGATATAGTGGGTGGATTACCCAAGATTGTGGAAGTATCTGATATGGAGCTAGTAGATGCTATTGAGGACATCCTGGAAAAGATGGTTTTTGCTATTCGCGGCGTTATAGAAGATACGCCACCAGAACTAGTTAGCGACATTATCGAAGATGGCATTATTTTAACTGGCGGTGGTGCTAAACTTAAAGATATCGATAAACTATTTGCTAAAGTGATTGGCGTACCAGTAGATATAGCTAAAGAACCGGAACTTTGCGTAGCTAAAGGCGCAGCTATCGCTTTAGGTAGCTTAAGAGAATACCAGAAGAGCTTGCTTAGTTCGGCTAATCAATAAACTAACTGCTAAGCATCAAGTCGATATTGCTTTAAAGCTATGTATCGCTAAGATAATGCTTTACAAACATCAATACGGATGTATATAATTTAAGACACTTAACAATTCAATGTTTCGTATGAGGAAGTTCGGTGAAATACCGACGCTGTGCCGCAACTGTAAGCTGTTTTTAAAATAGTAAGCCAGGTCATCATACGAAAGAAAGTATCCCGAGCAGGATGGATGAAAAAAGCAATAATTAATCGTCACTCCCTGGGTGGCGTTTTTTATTTTTTAATCTCATCAGGCTTGGAGCAATGGAGGATATGTGGCAGAACTATGTTTAGCTGAGCCAGCTGTAGAAAGCTCTAGTAGTAAAGAGGGTGAGTACACCCCCTATAGCGCCAATAACTACAATTTAGCCACACCCATTAATAGATTGGTAGCTAATGTTGCCGAGTATCCTAGCGGAGAGATAGATTTTCACCCAACAGCTCTTGAGTACAGCCGTAAGGATATAGACTCCAGATTATTAGAAGGATCAGCCGAGACTCATCCTTTCTTTTACGATCTAACCTATGACCCAGAAAGATCAGGGCTAGTAGCTGATGGAGACCTTATTAGAGATGTAACCTCTCGTTGGTTAGAATCTGATGATATCAAACAGAAAAGCACTCCTATAGAAGTGGAGCATGCTAAAGCAGAGTGGCGTGAAGCAATAATGCTTGATAATTTAGCACGTGAAGCTCATGATTCGAGTATACTACCGAACGTAAAACTATTAACTATATGGACTGCACCAGATGATAATAACGAGCAGACGCTGCAGCTTAGACTATTTAATTTCTATCAAGAAGGCCCTCCCAGCAACCCTCAAGTTAAAATAGGTGTTGAAGGTTTAGTGGTTGATGATATGCAAACAGTCGATATAGGTAGAATTATTAGCCAGTCCGGCGCCATAATACCGCAACAAGCCAGTTCTGCAGAGATAGCTAATACTGTAATTTCAGTAGCTGATGATAAGTATGAGGGCATCTTTGATGTAGTAGAAGAGTACAGTAGTCTTGACTGGCAAAGAACAGAAGAGATGGCTAAACCACACCAAGAAGCTGAGCTTAAGTTCACAAAAGAGCTAGCTACTAACATCTATCAGCAAGAGCTTAGTCCAGCTATAGCAAGCTTTATTGAAAAACTACTAGATAACCAAAGTCTAGAAATAGAAACCCGGGAACATCTTACTGCCTTAATTAGAAACGAGGTTAGCTTGAGCGAAGATGTGGTAGAGTTCTTGGTAGCTCAACATAGCATCCATACAATGGCGGCTCTAGGTATAGCTTTGAAAAATGAAAAAGTTATTAGGGCATTAGCAGACAACAATCCAGACAGGCTGAATTATATTACTAGCTTAGATCTTAAGGACGTGTCTAATATAAGGAGAACTATTTTTTCAAATGATTTCATTAATCTAGTCGATACCGCAGATATCAGTGAATGTTTTGGCGTTTGTCGTCTCAAGATTAAGCACCCTAAAATAATTACTACTAATGCAAGCTCTGGGTCTCAAGTATTCTTACAGATGGACCCCGAGATGCAAATACCTCTTACGTCAGAAGGAGTTCAACAACCTCTCATAAAAACTATAGCTTCAACACTGGGCAAATCAGCATTGAGACAATTTCGCCCTAGTCTCAAACTAGAAGCTCAATATCTACCTCAAGCCAAAGAAGAAAAACTACCTACTTATCAAACTATGGAGCAGTCTAGATCTAGCTGGACTTCAATACTAGGACGATTATCTATACAACAACGTAGTATTGACATCCAGCCTGCCAATAGATTATCTGCCAGAGAGTCAGCTTCGGCTACTGAACTTGAGCTAATGCCTCAGCGTCAATACCAGCTTGCATCTAAGCCAGCAACTATGCCTGAAGTGGTATATGCACCAGAGACTATCACTCTCCCTAAAGCAGCTAGAGCCTATGCACTAGGACAAATCATATTAAAGGAACTAGCCTACCAGTACCAGCCTCAACTCATGCCACAACTAGTATCTATACCTAAAACAACTACTGCACACAGCAGGTCAGCTATAGCGGAGAGTCTTCAGGTAGCCTCAACTCGTGCATTAAGCCCAGGCTTGTTAGAGAAACAGCATTCTGCAACCCGCCCATTATCAATTAGCCATGTTATTGCTAGCAACCCTAGAGCTGAAGCTATAGACGGGGCTAGCTATAGACAGGCGGCTACAGCCTCATTTGTTGAGCTAGAAAAATCTCCACCTAACTATAGCTATGGTCTTCAAGAGAAGATAATCACACCAAGTGCTATACCTGAAACATTGTTAAACAGTAGTGCTCACTTAATATCAGTAGCTGCTAAAGAGCTAATAGCAATCATTAGTTATGGAAGCAGGCTCTTACCTAGTGGACAATTACTGATTGATAGATCTTGGCATGGAGCTATGTTTGGAGCAATAAATACTACAAATGGGACAACCCAGGATCCTAGAACGGCTTGGATTCATCTATTGAGTCAAATATTGCTAGAACGATTTGGTATTAATATATATCAAACCGCTCGCGAGGAAATTCATCTAGCAGCTACATCTGCTAAAAAATCAATAGCAGCTACTGCCAGCTACCTGCCAAGCCACTTATCGCCACTAGTTAATATCAACCATAGACCCTTAGCCATCTAAACTAGGAGTAGACTTAAGGTTTAAAATGCAAAGCGGTTACTGCTGCTAGAACAGCCCATAAGTTAATATCAACCTCAAACATCTCTACTTCCTTAAATTATATATCTATAACCATACTCCCAGGCTAGGCTTTTTTGGTATATACAAGGAATTAATTAGCCCCTGAAAATCGGGCAAGTAATCATCATATAGTACAATATCTATATGTCTAAACAAGAAGAATCTAAGAAAACAGAGCAACCCAGAATAGCTCTAGTACATGATTGGTTAAATCAAAAAGCTGGTGGAGCAGAGCAAGTGTTAGCCAAACTAGCTGAGATTTACCCCGATGCACCGATCTATACTATGATCTATAACCCTGAATATTTTGATTATCCTAAGAGCAGAATACACACTTCTATCTTGCAATTTATGCCGAAGTTTTTAAAAAAACGCAGTCGCTATCTACTACCACTCATACCACTAGCTATTAAGCTGTGGAGATTTAAGGGTTATGACATCGTCTTATCTTCTTCGGCTGCTTTCGTGAAGAATATAGGTGTAGGTAAAGATACCCTGCATATTTGCTACTGCCACTCTCCGATGCGTTTTGCCTGGGATTACTGGCCAGACTATCTGTATGAACAAAACGTTGGCCCAATTAGAAAAGGGATCATTATATTAATGGTCAAGTGGTTAAGATGGTGGGACATAAGAGGCGTCAAAAAAGTAGATGTCTTTATAGCTAACTCTAAGACGGTTCAAGAACGCATCCTCAAGTACTACCAAAGAGAATCAATAGTTATCAACCCGCCAACCAAAGTAGAGCTCATACCAGCTGCTCCAAAACAGGACTACTACATAACTCTGGGCATGTTAACACCGTATAAGAAGATAGATCTAGCTATTGAAGCTTTCAATCAATCAGGGCGTAAACTTAAAGTCTTAGCCGATGGCCCTGACAAGCCTAGACTAGAGGCTATGGCTAAAGATAATATAGAGTTTATGGGGTTTGTCTCTAGTCAAGAGAAGGATAATATAGTAGCTGCTGCAAAGGGACTAATATTTCCTAATATAGAGGATTTTGGTATAGCTCCGATAGATGCTATGGCAGCTGGCACACCAGTCATAGCTTACGGTAGAGGTGGTGTCACCGAGACCGTCATAGAGAGAGAAACTGGTGTATTTTTCCATGAGCAGACACCAGCAGCCATTAACCAGGCTATAGATAGATTTGAGACTATGAGCTTTGATATAGCTAAACTTCATTTAAGAGCCGAAGAATTTAGTTTGGATAAGTTTAACCGATCAATTAAAGATTTCATTAATAGGACGTATCAAGATTATGCCAACAAAAGTTAATATATTAGGAGTATATATCGATAGCTTGAGTATCAATCAAGCTATCGATGAGATTGTAAATGCCTCATCTAGGCCCGGGGCTAAATATATAGCCAAGCCGTATGTAGAGTTCTTTAGAAAAGATGATGAAGAAATTAAGAATATCTTAAACAATGCCTGGTTAAACTTGCCCGATGGAGTAGCTCTGCAGTGGGCAGCCTATTTCCAGACCACTAGCGGCAGTTTTTTTCAGCTGATTAAGACACTATTTGATATAGTATTAGCTCCTAGGAAAATTAACAGTGTCTTACCGGAGAAGTTTGCTGGCACTAACTTTACTTGGCCACTGATAGAAGGAGCAGCTAAGAAGGGTAGGAGTATATATTTAGTTGGTTCTCCCGTTAATAACGACGTCAAGCACACAGCTGAGGTTATTAAAGATAATATTGCCGGCATTAATATAGCTGGCATGAGCCCTGGTAGAGACAGTAGTGGAGTATTCTCTGATCAACTAGAGAAACAACTGCTAGCTGATCTAAAAAGATTAAGACCAGATATTGTTTTGGTCGGTATAGGTTTTCCTAGACAAGAAAAACTAATTAGTAGATTAGCTAAGCAACTAGGCCATGGAGTCTTGATAGGAGAGGGGGGTACTTTTGACTATGATGTGTTTGGTGGTAGCTTACGCAAAGCTCCTAAATGGATGCAACGATCAGGTATTGAATGGTTGTGGAGACTAATTCTGCAGCCATCAAGAATCAAGAGGCAGTTAGCTATACCTATCTTTATATGGCAAATTTACAGGGGCAATAATAGTAAGTGAGAAGTAGTAAGTAGATATTATTAATACTTACTTAGCCTCTTAAGCACTCGTTCTTTACCTAGTACATGCATAGTTTCAAATAAGCCAGGAGAGACCTTGCTGCCAGTCACTGCCTGACGGATCACCATAAATAACTTACCGGGTGATAGTTCCAAATTCTCTGCTAGTTCTCTGAGTTTACGCTCCAGACAATCTAGTTCAAAGCTACAGCCTGCTAATTCTTCAGTTGTCTGTTTAATCCAGTCTTTTTCTTCATCTTTTAGTTTAACTACTTTTGGTTCTTCAAAGAAAAAGCTAGTTAGTTCTGGTATTTCACTTAAGAACTTCAGCCTTTCATGGATCAGCCCTAAAACCTGAAGTTTGTACTCATCCTCATATTCACTGGCTGATTTAGGCCAATAGCCTTTAGCTAGCTCATAGAGCTTGGTAGCATCCATATTTCTAATATGAACACCATTCAGATAATTAAGTCGCTCCATATCAAATCTAGCTGGAGCTTTCTGCAACCTATTGATGTCAAATTTCTCTAGCAGCTCCTCTAGACTAAATACTTCTTGAGTGCTGCCATCATTCCACCCTAGAGTAACTAGAAAGTTGACCATAGCAGCAGGTAAATAGCCTAAATCCTTATACTCTAGCATCGGTAATGATCCATCTCTTTTAGATAACTTCTTGCCGCCATCCTTACCTAGTACTAATGGCATGGTAACGTTTCTAGGCGCTTCCCAGCCGAAAGCTTCATATAGTGATAGATACTTTGGTATAGAGGAGATGTACTCTTCACCGCGCAGTACATGAGTAATCTCCATCAAGTGATCATCTATGACGTTAGCAAAGTTGTAGGTTGGATAACCATCACTCTTTAGAATTATAAAGTCATCTAAAGCTTCTGGACCGGCGCTATTTTGACCACGAACAACATCTTCCCAAGTATGTTTCTTCAATTCTACTACCCTAAAGCGCAGAGGCATACCAGGCTGCCACTCAGGCGGATTATCTGGCCTGTAGTCTCGGAACAGGAAAGCCTTATTAGCATCCTTCGACTGCTGCCTGAAACTCTCTACCTCTTCTTGAGTATATGGATCGGCGTAGGCTAGTTCATTATCTATCAGCTCCTTGGCATATTGCTGGTAAATATCTAATCTCTCAGATTGCCTGTAAGGGCCGTATTTACCGCCAACATCTGGGCCCTCATCCCAATCTATACCTAACCATTTAAGTGATTCATAGATATAGTCTTCAGCTCCTTCAACCTGACGTTGTTTATCGGTATCCTCGATACGTAGCAGAAAAGTACCGTCACTATTTCTGGCAAATAGCCAAGCAAATAGGGCAGTGCGAACACCGCCTGGGTGCTGTAAGCCTGTGGGACTGGGGGCATATCTGACTCTAATCTTACTATCTGACATAGTAGATAATATACAGGAAAGATAGGTTGTGAGATAGAATTCTTTAGTAATAATGGCTAGAATCCATTGCCACCTGAGCCATAAGCGTTTATTATATAACTTAAGTTCTCCAATAAAATTAGTCTAAAAAGGTGAAGCTAATAAAGATGAAATGTTCTAAGTGCCAAAAATCAGATTTTAATACCATCCACGGTAGAAAATTCTGTGCCAATTGCTCTGAACAAGCCGAAGAAAGATTAAGAAATTTCCAAACTAAAGACCAAATCAACCCCGACAAGATAGGTGACCACCAGCCCCCTGAACAACCAGATAATATACCTCAACAAAGTGAGACAGATGCCTGGTTAAGGCAATCAGCAACAATTGGTAATGTATTAGACTTAAGCCAAAGTAAGTACGACAAACTTCGTCAAATCAGCACCCAAACCACACCACCTAAAGCTCCTAAGGCTAAATTTCAGCCTAATCCTAACCACTCATTAGCCAAAGATGTCTTGAATCTGGCTGTTGAGAATGAGGACTTAATTAAAGCTGCTGAGAACACTGTCGATGAAGCCCCTGTCGAAGCTCAGGCATCAAAAATGAAACACCGACATCAACATAAAGTTCCCAAAAAACCTATTGAAGCAGCCAGCGAAGATCTAGCCAGGATTAATCTAGAAGAAGATGGGGAAGAGAACGATAAAAACCGTGGTTTTCTACCTAAGTTAAGTTTCAAGCTACCAAAATTCAAGCTAACTAATCTCTTTAGCACAAATTTCGTTAGGGTAACAGCAGTAATTATTAGCATGATAGCTTTAACTGGTTACGTAACCTATCTAAACTATCCCAGTATGGCTGTTCGGGTAGCAGCTTCCAGAGCTAGTATCGATGCTAGTATGCCAGGATACTTGCCGTCCGGATATGGCTTCTCTGGACCAGTTGCCTATAGTCCAGGCAGACTAGTAGTTAGTTTTGAGCGCAGCGATGATGATAAAATAACCCTATCACAAAGCACTACTCGCTGGGATTCAAATAGCCTACTAGAAGAACACGTTAAACTGCGCACTAGTACTTTCACTACCTATAGAGATAAGGGCTTAACTATCTATACATTTGATGGTAAGCATGCTGTCTGGGTTAATGGTGGAGTACTCTATGAGATAGAGGCTGAAGGAGATCTAGATTCAGAAGAGATAATCCGCATAGCTGGCAGTTTGTAGGACCTTGATCTAGTATTAAATCAGTAAATATTAAGAGGATAAGCTTACGTTAAATTAGATTAATATGGTAGAGTTTTTAAATAAATGCAAATACTAACAGACATAAAATATTGGTTTAAAAGACACTGGATTGCAGTTGTTTCTACTACTGCTGCTTTAGTTGTTGTTGGCGCTGGTACCTGGGTATTACAGATAGATTCAGCTCACGGTATCAACAGATTAAGTAGAAATACTAGTGTAACTGGTGAATTGGCTATTACCGAACCGGCTCCTTTAACTGGTGTAGAGGTGGATCCATCAATAGCCAGAAGACCTGTTATAGGGGTGATGATTGAGAACTCACCAGATGCTAGACCGCAATCAGGTTTAGATAGTGCTGGAGTAGTCTTTGAAGCCGTAGCCGAGGGAGGTATTACTCGCTTCCTGGCCCTATACCAAGATCGCAGCCCATCCAAAATCGGACCCATCCGTAGTCTCAGGCCATACTATGTTGATTGGTTCATGGGGTTTGATGCCGCTATAGCTCATGTAGGCGGTAGCGCTCAAGCTCTCAACATGTTGCCAGCTAGAAACGCTAAGACCTTAAACCAGTTTGCCCATAGCGGGCCGTACTACCGCTCTAGTGATAGATATGCGCCACATAATATGTATTCCTCAATCACTGATTTGCGCAACTTAGCTATCAACCTAGGCTATAGAACTAGCAGTTTCAAGGAAATACCTAGAAGTGAGCCTGATCCAGTTGATAGCTCATCTGCTAGTAGGATAACTATTAACTATTCCTCCTCTCTATACCAAGCTCAATTTAGATACGATCCGAAAGAAAACAACTACATTAGATATATGGCCGGTAGCCCACATATAGATCGGGAGACTGGCGAGCCTATACGCGTAGAAAATGTAGTTATTATCAACATGCCATCTGGTCAAAATGGCCAGTATGTAGTCATGGACAGCATAGGTTCTTCCTCAGCCACTCTATTTAAAGACGGGCGTAGGCAAAATGCTACTTGGAGACAAACTAGCTACAACAACCGTATAGAGTTATTAGATAGTAGCGGTAAGCAAATACCTTTAGCCAAAGGAGATACTTGGTTCGCTATACTAACATCAGGAAGGAATTTTGAAGTTCAATGAACTGGAGAGTCAAACTATTCACCTTAATTATCCTTACCCAGATTATTCCCTTGTTATTACTGGGAGTTTTAGTACTCTATCTAGGCTTTAGTTTTGATTGGATATTATTAGCTCTACTTCTACTACTAGCTACCATCTTTGCCTGGGGATTAAAAAGATACATCACCAAACCACTCAATGACTTAGCTGAGAATATTAGTAATGTAGCTAGAGGTACTTTAACTTTAAAGGCTAAGGAAGATATGCCTGGTATTTTTGGAAGTATTGCTAAATCACTCAATGCCATTATCGGTAAATTACAAGAGTTCGTCACCCGTACCCAAGCCGAGACAGAAGTCATTGTTTCAGAAGCCAACCGATTACGGATGATTCTAAACTCCATTAAAGACGGTGTGATAGCGCTAGATAAAGATAAGCGCATCATACTTTTTAACAAAGCAGCTTCAACTATTACCGGCTTAAGAATTGAAGAAGTAGCCGGCAAGCATGTTAATGAAGTGTTACCACTCACCCAAAGGAAACAGCTAATACTAAGTGACTGGTTTGATGAGTCCAAGGATAGTGACATGCGGGAGAACGTCTGGGAGGGTGTAGAGTTTAAGAGCCCTGAAGGACCTATGGTCTTTGATGTAGAGGCTCTTTATGTTGGGGCTGATTTAAATGGTGTGCGCCTGATGGCGACCTTCCACAACCGTACTCAAGAGCAGCAGATAGAGGATATGAAGGTAGACTTTGTAGCCCTAGCTGCTCATGAACTGCGTACACCCGTGACTATCATCCGTGGCTATATAGAGATACTGGAACAAGAAGTTGGTGATCAACTAGACCCAGAGCACCGTGAATTCATTAGGCGCTTAGATATATCGGCCTCTCAGCTAGCCGGATCAATTAACAACATCTTACATGTATCCAATATCGAGCATGGTGAGCTGAGTTTGAATAAGCAAGTAGCTAACTGGAAAGAGATAGTCTTAACAGCCTGTAATGATTTAAACAAGAAGGCTCAAACTCAAGGAAAGAAATTAACAGTTAATATACCAGACAATCTGCCTAAAGTATCTGTAGATAGAGTATCTATCACCGAAGTTATTACCAACCTAGTTGATAATGCGATTAAATACTCAGAGAGAGACAAAACTATTAAAATCATCGTTCGCAAGGGAGACAAGAGTGTCGTTACAGAAGTTATCGATGAGGGTGTAGGTATACCAGAGAACGCTATGGCCAAACTATTCACCAAATTTTACCGCTCACACCGGACCCGTAGCTCTCACCGTGGTACAGGCCTAGGCCTGTATATGTCTAGAGCTATAGTTGAAGCCCACGGTGGACGCATCTGGGTAGAGAGTAAAGAGGGCAAGGGTTCTACCTTTGGATTTGAATTGCCTGAAGTTGATAAAGACGACCCAAACAGTAATAATGAAGACAATAGCATCACCCGTGATGTTCATGGTTGGATTAGAAGTCATTCGATATATAGGAGCTAGGAGAATATTTAAGTTAAGGAGGCAATCATGCCAGAGACAAATAAAAGAATACTGTTCATAGAAGACGATCCATTCATGGTAGATATGTACTCCCATGTTATTGAGAAACACGGCTACAGCGTAGACGTAGCTACTGATGGTAAAGAGGGTTTGAAAAAAGCCAAGACCGGTGAATATGACTTAGTTCTACTAGATATCATGATGCCTGAGATGCTAGGTATTGAGGTACTAGAAAACCTTAGAAGCGACCCTGATGCCGATATGGAAAGAACCAAGGTAGTAGTGCTGACTAATTTAGCTCAAGATGATGAGTCTCGTCGAGCCATGGAAGCCCAGGCTGATGGTTATTTAATCAAAGCTGATATCACACCCTCCAAACTAGTAGATTTGATAGGTCAGATACTAGGGGAGAGTGGTTCTTAATAGATAGCTTTTGTAAAAACTATCTATGATTTTTAAAGTTGCTTCCATTCAGGAATAAAGAATAAGTGCCTATTAGGTGCCATGCGTATTTGCGAGCCTAGCATTCTAGATATCTCAAGAGTTACATTATCGCTACCAAATACAGCTTGGCCAGTCTCCTCATATGCATATCTAGCTACTCTTTCTGCAATTTTAGAAGCTACCATACCATCATATGAACCCTCTTCATCTCCTTTGGTCATAAAATCTCTGACTCTATTTCTTATATCTTCTCTTATTCCATCTGGAGGATATATTTCTTCTATAACCATGCCTTGCCAAGGTTCGGTATCAAATGTAGGGGCTTCTTGGTTAGTCATAATAGTAAATTATATTATATGCTTGCAGTGTATACAACTTTATTGATTGGTGACCCCACGGGGAGTCGAACCCCGGTTTCCAGGATGAGAACCTGGTGTCCTAGGCCACTAGACGATGGGGCCACGTCGATTTGCAATTATAAAGCAAACTGTGTCTAGACGCTATATATTATATCCTCTATGTAAGATATAATACGATACATAATTAACCATAAGATGTATGCAAAAAGTATCGAGTCAAATATATAGCAGGTTACAAATTACCTATTTAATAGGTAGTGTCGCTATTATCATACTATACCTCACTCTACTATTAGGCCAGTTCTTAGGTCCAGGAGAGTTGCTAGGTACATCGCCACTCAACCTAGGTATCGCCATTATTCACATGGTATATTTTGCTCTAATTAGGTTGTGGATAAATGAGAAATCACCATTGATGGCTACCGCTATAGATATGGGGCTATTTAGCTTAAATATCGCTATTTTAATCATGACTACTGGTGGGTTTGCTTCAGCCTACTTTGCTTTTTGGCTAATGATCATTCTATCCTCAGCAGTTTTAGGTATAAGGGCCTTAAGTATCTATATATCTATCACCGCCATATTACTTTTTATCAGCTCCTTAATAGCAACCAACCCCTGGGAATATTTACTCGATAATATGGTCTTTCTAGTAGCTGCTGCAGTAGCTGGCTACTTAGGTCTCTGGTTGTGGCGTAACCACCCTCAAGAAGATGGCGGTGACAGCCAGGTAACCCAGTTATCACAGAAGCTAGAAGTAGAACAGACCAAATCAGATATACTACTGCGCAGTATCGGTGATGGCGTAGTGGTGACAGACTATGACGGTGTTATTCAGCTATTTAACGGACCAGCCTGCATTATTACTGGCTGGCCACAAGAAGAGGTTATCGGCATCAACTACCAAAACGTCATTACTTTAGAAGACGAAGATGGCAATCCGATTGACGAAAACCATAATCCATTCAAACGAGCCATGAAGACCAAATCCAGTATTCGCAGTAATGACTTCCTTATCTTAAATAGAGCTAAACGCAAAATACACCTATCTATAGTAGTTTCACCAATATTCTCTAAAGACAACCAGGTAGCCGGATCTATCGGTGTATTTAGAGATATCAGCGCTGAGAAAGTAGCTGCTAGACAAAGAGATGAGTTTATCTCTACAGCTTCTCATGAAATGCGCACTCCAGTTGCTGCTATAGAAGGCTTCTTATCTCTAGCTATGAATGATCAGGTAGCTAAAGTTGATGAGAATGCTAAGAAATATATAACCAAGGCTTATGAATCTACTAGACATCTAGGCAAACTGTTCCAGGACCTGCTATCTATCACCAAAGTAGAAGATGGCAGATTAGCCAATCACCCTGAGCCGTTTGAGATGAGCAAGCTAGTTCACTCTGTAATTGACGAGCTTAGCTTCGAGGCCGAGGAGAAAGGTTTGAAGCTAAAACTGAAAGCTTCTAACGATAAGACGGCGGTAGCTCATAACCAAGTATTACCGCTATTTTTCGTTAATGCTGATCCGGAGCGTATACGTGAAGTGCTAACTAACCTAGTAGATAACGGTATTAAGTTCACGCCCAAAGGCGAGGTTAGTATCTCTATTACCGGAGACGATAAGTATGTGACTGTTGGCGTTCATGATCAGGGTATTGGTATACCCGAAGATGAGGTTACGCACCTATTCCAGAAGTTCTACCGTGTAGATAGTACCGCTACTAGAGAAATAGGGGGTACAGGATTAGGTCTCTATCTAGCTCGTACTATCATCGAACTCTATCAAGGTCGTATTTGGGTAGAGAGTAAGGAAGGTGAAGGGAGTCATTTCTTCTTCATGCTACCGCGACTCACCCAAGAACAAGCTCACAAAATAGAAACTCAGTTAGAAAAACAAGCTAAGGGCGAGAACGTAGAAGCCGAGCCAGGTGACATAGTTGCGCCAACAAGCACAAGTACAGTAGAATAAAACCAATGACAAAAATTTTACTAGTAGAAGATGATATCAACTTAAGAGAAATCTACGCAGCTAGACTGGGAGCTGAAGGCTATGATATTGTCACCGCATCAGATGGAGAAGAGGCTTTGACTAAGGCAGTGGCCGAAAAACCTAGCGTCATAGTATTAGATGTCATGATGCCTAAAATCAGCGGTTTTGATGTATTAGATATATTACGTTCTACTCCTGAAACTAAAGACGCTAAGGTTGTCATGCTATCAGCCCTATCTCAAGAGACCGATAAAGACAGGGGAGAAAAATTAGGAGCTGATAAATATTTGGTAAAATCACAAATTACCCTAGAAGATGTAGTCACTACTGTCAAAGCTCTGGTAGCTCAAGTATCGGGAGATGGTGATAAAGACTCTTCAGCTATTGTAGCTACAACCGATAAATTGCCGAGCGATGGTAATCCTAGCCCAGACAATAGCCAATCAGAGCCGAATACTCAAACACCAAATAGTCAAATAGCACCTAGTGATGATGGCCAAGTCGCCTCTACTAGCAATCCACCCGCTCAGGCCAGCAACATTGAAGGAGCTATATCTAGCCAGATTGATCCGACTAATCAAAATCAACCCCAACAAGTAGCAGATACTAATGCCAGTAACGATCAGGCTGTAGATGCAGAGGCAGCAGATAATAACCAAAGCTCGCTACCGACTAGACTAACAGCTACTCCAGATGAAATAGCTGAGATAGAGGCACTGGTACAAAGTCAAAACTCTGATGATGATACTGAAGATGACCAAGAAAAAGAAGGCCAAGAAGAGAAGAAGACTAAAAAAAGCAAAAAAGAAGACAAAAAGAGTAAGAAATCTAGTAAGAAAAAATAGCTATCTCAATTGCGTATTAATAAATATATAGCTCAAAGCACAGGAATGTCTCGCAGGAAAGCAGACGAGATTATAGCTGCTGGTAGGGTGCTAGTTAATGGTAAGTTGCCTGAGGTAGGTCAGCAGATAAAGGCTGGGGATATAGTTGAGGTTGATGGCAACAAAGTAGAGGCCTTAACAAACACCACAACTATTGTCTTTAACAAGCCGGCTGGGGTAATCTGCAGTAAAGTTAGACAAGATGATACACCGACCATCTATGAGCTATTACCAGAAGATTTAAAAGATCTAAAGACTATCGGTAGACTCGATAAAAACTCAAGGGGGCTTTTGCTACTAACTAATGACGGTGATTTAGCTCAAAGACTAACTCACCCTAAATACAAGAAAGAGAAAGTTTATCAGGTCAAACTAGATAAAGAGTTAGCTAGTAGTGATAAAGAGGCTATAGAGAATGGTATAGATATAGAAGAATATATTTCTCAGTTGCAACTTAAACACCTAGGAGAAAATAGTTGGCAAGTCACTATGACTCAGGGACGTAATAGGCAGATACGTCGTACTTTTGAGACTTTGGGGTATAAGGTAGTTGATTTGTTGCGAGTTAAATTTGGTGAATATAGGCTGGGTGATTTAAAAGAAGGTAAATGGCAAGCAGCACCTAGGAGCTAAATAATGCTAAGATGTAAGTTAAGTAATTAATAGTTAGTAATATGAGTCAACCCAATCTACCCATCATCACCATTATAGGCCGGCCTAATGTCGGCAAATCTAGTTTGTTCAACCGCTTAATCGGTGAGCGTAAAGCTGTAGTTTCAGGAACCCCAGGTACAACCCGTGATAGAGTCCAGGCCACTATGGAGTGGGGAGGACGTAGTTTCTGGTTAGTTGATACAGCTGGCTTTGAAGCAGCCGAAAACGAGCTAGAAGCCTCTATGCAACAACAGCTGCAATTAGCTGTGGAGTCTGCTGATATTATTATGATAGTTATTGATAGTAGTACTATTTTGAGTGATGAAGATAGCCGCATCATCAAAGACGCCTACAAGTCTTCTAAGCCGATAGTTGTAGCTGCTAATAAAGCTGATCGCAAGAACCAACAAGTAGAGATGAATAAACTACCGGCCAAACATGTAGTGCCGGTATCGGCTATACATGGTAGCGGCAGTGGAGACTTATTAGATGTATTGATAGGACTAATGCCCGATAAAACTACCTCGAAGAATGAGCATATAGATACCGTGTCCTTACTCGGTAGACCTAACGTTGGTAAATCCAGCCTGCTCAACGTCTTGGCTGGAGAAAGCCGCGCTATAGTTAGCAGTGAGGCTGGCACTACTAGAGACGCCAGTGACATCATCATTACCTACAACGACAAACAGTGGCGCCTATATGATACAGCTGGCTTAAGACGAACTGCTAAAAGATCAGATGAGATAGAGAGATTTAGCGCTCTTAGAACACTAAGAGCTATTAACGATAGCGATGTTTGCGTGCTAGTTATAGATGCTAATGAGCCGGCTACAGCCGGAGACCAACGCATAGCTGGTATGATTCGTGAAGCCGGTAAAGGACTACTAATAGCCGCTAATAAGTGGGATTTAACCGATAGAGATGATGAGGCTAAGCGTCAAATTGAAGCTATCTGTCGTCATCAATTTCAGTTTATCTGGTGGGCGCCACTACTAATGACTTCGGCTGAGACAAAGCACAATGTATTTAAAATACTAGATCTAGCAAGTCAGATACAAACAAATAGACAGCGTAAATTAACCACTAGGCAGCTTAATAAGTTCTTGGAAGAGTCTATTGGCTCACATCCACCAGCTGGACTCAAGAACAAACACCCCAAACTCCGCTATATCACCCAAACAGAAATTGAGCCGCCAACTTTTACCGTCTTTGGTAAAGAGACTCCATATCTGCATTGGTCGTATAAGCGCTACCTAGAATCAAATCTAAGAGAGAGGTATGATTTGGCTGGAACCCCGATTAGGTTTAAGTGGCGAGAGAATAATCCTAAGAAAGATAAGTAGACGAGGAGTAAGTTTGTGAAGTTAATAGTAGGACTAGGAAATATAGGTAAGAACTACCAAAAGAATCGCCATAATATCGGCTTTATGGTGCTTGATAGTTTCGCCGCCAAACAAGAAATTGCTTTCAAGAATGATGCTAAAAATTTAGCTGATGTAGTCAAATTAAGCGATGCTTGGTTGATAAAACCCACTACTATGATGAACAGTAGTGGTCAAGCAGTTAGGAAGATGGCTGATTACTATAATATAGATCCTAAAGACATACTAGTTATCTATGATGAATTAGCACTGCCTTTTGGCACCATTAGAGCTAGGTTAGAGGGGAGTAGTGCCGGCCATAACGGTATCAAGTCAATCATTAGTCATTTAGGCAGTGATGAATTTAAGCGCATACGCATAGGGATACATAATGATAAGGCTGATAAGCAGCCTACTACTAAATTCGTACTTAGTAACTTCTCCAGAAAAGAAGCTAAAGAGTTAGATAAAATATTAGATCAAACTGATCAACTAATCATTGATTTTATTAAAACGGGAAAACTAGCAGAAGATACTTTTAAGATATAGTTGACTCTTCCTAAGACAAGCTCTAGCCTTAACTTGAAGTAAATAGTGCTTATGCTAACATAAAGGCATACATTAACATAAGGATTTTAAAATATGATGAGAAAAACTATAGCATTAAGCGCTACACTGGTATTGGTATTAGCTACTGCTAGTGCCCCTGTGTTAGCTCAAAGAGGTAACGCTCAGCGAGGTCAAGAAGCTAGAGTAGCTGCGCAGGAAAGATCTGAAGCCGCTAGAGCCGACGCCGAAGCAAGAACAGAACAGATTAGAGAAGAGGTAGAGGAAAGAAGGCAGCAAATCAACCAAGAGGTTTGTGAACGCCGCTCCGAAAAACTTAGCCAGGTAATTCCTAGGTTAGCTACTGGTGCCACTTCAGTACTAGGAGCTTACGATACTGTCTACGATAGAGTTGTCGGCTTCTATGGAGCTGGGCAATTAACAGTAGATAACTATGACGAGCTCAAAGGGTCTGTAGATGCCAGCCAGCTAAGTGCTACTGGTGCTGTAGTTGCTCTTGAATCGTTTGAATTTGAACTAGACTGTGATAACCCTAATGTAGCTGAACAGTTAGCTAGTTTCCGCGAAGCAGTTACTCAGGCACGCGAAGAACTAAGCAGTTACAGAAGTGCTTTGGTAGAGCTTATTAGCGCCTTACGAGCTGAAGCAGCTGAAGCTCAGCAAGAAAACGCTGATTCAGGCGAAGATGAAGACACCAACGGAGAAGAAGAGGAAGGAGTAAACGATGAGGAATAACCAACAAGGTTTTAGTGCTTTTGAACTAATAATCATACTAGCAATTGTAGCATTGTTAGCATTCGTAGGCTGGAGATACTTTAGCGCTACTGATGATAGCGATTCCCAGCCGAGTATTAGCTCAGAAGAAGCACCTGAAGTTAACGATTCAAACGATCTAGAGGAATCTCAGCTGTTTCTAGAAGAGCATGACTTGGATGCCGAACTAGATACTAGCGAGTTAGATGAGGTTCTAGAAGAGTCTTAGGAAAGACTTGAGAATCTATATAGACCTCTAAATCAAAAACACCACCTCATAATATAGCTGAAGCGCTATTTAAGTAGGTGGTGTTTTCTGTAATAGTTATGTAACTATCAAAACAAAAAGATAAGCGAGGCCGCAGATACTCAAGGGTGGGGGTATTGAGTAACATACGACCTCACGTATCCTTTCGATACTATATATTATAGCAGCGACACCAGCTACAATAAAATAGATCAAAAGGAAACGACAATGCCCAAGCTTATTTTTGAACTTCTATGTACTGGAGGGCAAACATATTGATTGAAGTTCTTAAGATTTGCTTGGGCAGTGCCAGTGCGAACAAACGAATCAATGGAGTTGACCAATAGAATCGTTGTTGTATATATATTATTAACATAAGTTAGCTTATACGTCAATACTATTTTATAGAAATATATTTCAGGTGAGGTTTAGGATATAAGACTCTTATGCTTTAAGATTAGAAGCTATGAGCCAACAAAGAGTTGCTGTTACTAGCAGTAACTATCCCAAACTTCTCAAAGAGATAGCTACTCCTCCCAAGCAGCTATACATTAAAGGCAGCCTCAGGAATGACATACCGTTAATAGCTGTGATAGGCAGCCGTAAACACAGTAGCTACGGCCAAAAGATGGCTGAAGAGCTATCTAGGGAGTTGGTAGCAGCTGGCTTTGGTATCGTTAGCGGTCTAGCTTACGGTATTGATGCTGTCTCCCATAGGGCAACTTTAGATGCTGGAGGCTACACCGTAGCTGTTATGGCTGGTGGACTTGATAAGGCCCAGCCTAGAGGTAACCAAGGTTTAGCTGATCAGATAATAGAGGGTTCTGGAGCTCATGTCAGTGAGCATCCGCCCAATATAGAACTAACTCCTAAACACTTTGCTATTAGAAACCGGATCATATCAGGACTATCTATCGCCACTATAGTTATTGAAGCGGGAGAGAGCAGTGGCTCATTAATTACTGCTAAATTTGCCTTGGAACAAAATAGGCAAGTTATGGCAGTGCCCGGTGCAGCCGACAGTCCTTCTAGCCAAGGGACTAATAACTTAATACGTGAAGGAGCTGCTTTAGTTACTAATATTGATGATGTTTTGGAAGTCTTGGAGTTTATAGACTAGCAAAAAGCTCGTGCTTTGAAATCACTTATTTGAGTGGTTTAATAGGATTTGAATGTCAGCAGAACAACCCTATCCTGGCGACGAATATTACTACAGCGCTGCTGTAGTTGATCAAATAGACTCTATTATGTATGAGATAGGTTCAAGTAAGAATTTGGGCCAATATCTAGGAGATTTATATAGAGAATACCACGCTAATTCTACTTGCAAAGCACTCGATATAGCTAGTCAAATAATGGCTCCTAAGAACACTCATTCGAAAAAAGATCTACTGGATGCCAAGCTAGCTAGGTACTCTTGCTATAACGGTAGCTTACTAGGTCTAAGATTATCTCAGGAAGTAATGGGAGAATGGGCAGTATACAAACTCGATAAAGAATCTAGGTGGCCAGAGGTTATGCACCAAGTAGACCCTAATAGCCCATATAATGTTCCTCTAACAGAAGAGCTTAACTACCTAGCTGATATAGGCTATGAGTCTTCGGGTCAATATAGAGAGCTTATAGATGCTATGGAGGCTGAGATTATGCCAGTTGCTGATTTCCAGATATATACCAGGAGAGGATTTGGATTATCTATGTACCAATTAGCTAGGGTTATAGAAATAGACCGCAGAAAACAACTCGAAGTAGATTTTAAAGATATGCGTTTACTAGCTTCTAGAATCGCAGCCGACACTATTAACTTAGATCAAGAACTTGATAAACTATTGAAGAAAGATTAGCCACTTAAGGAAAAGTAAGACTTCTATCAACAATAAGAAAGTTGTTATATGGCAGAACCTAACCACAGCCAACCAGAAAAAACCACTAACCCAGAAGATATCATCTAATGTCATGGAAGAAGAGCTATAGTGGTGCAACAACGATAGCGATAACTGTGTTATCTATATACACGTCATATATACAATATGGTAGTATTAATACTAAGGGTAACCAGTAAAACCCAAGGTATTTAAAGTTAAAACTTTAAAGTATTAATTTAAGT
>JBBDOS010000008.1:0-12336 GCA_040876925.1 Saccharimonadales bacterium (SeqCode)
TTTAACTGGCTATTTCATACAGTAAGTATCAGTCTAATAGATCAAGCAGGTACTGTCCGTAACCACTCTTCTTGAGCGGCTCAGCAATCTCTACGATATCGTTGTTATAGAAATACAGCCCAATTACAGCATATTCTGATTTGGTTTTTCTAGTTTATCCGATTAGCATCTAGAGTCATCGCTATATATCCTAATAGTGATCATGTGTCAATCTTCTTCAGTTTTGTCGTCCTCAAAGCTTTCCTTAGCCTTCCACTTGTCGATGAAACGTTCCCAGCCGAGGGTTGGTGTATCGGTAGGCTCGATGTCGTCACTCTTAGAATCAGCTGAAACTGGTTTTCCGGTAGCTTTGTCTACCTTGGCTTGAGGGCCATTGATGGCGCGAAGACCATCAAACACAGCCTTACCAGTGTCGACCTCGGCGTTAGCGAACATCTCACACACATCATCGACACCTACGCCGTTCACAATCGCATAATCTTGAGCGGACATAACTTACTCCTCCCACGTCACGATGACAAGGCCCGAGCCTCCCGTTCCACCGGCATAATTGACATTTCCTGAAGTGTCTCCACTTCCGCCACCGGCACCGCCGCCCGTATTGGCGATGCCGTTATCGCCTGCCGACTTCATGCCGCCAGCGCCTGCACCGGGGCCACCAGGAGCAGCGCCTCCGTTGTAATCGGGAGCTGCACCTCCGCCGCCGCCGCCAGCATAAGGTTCCTCTGGGAATAACCCGCCTGTTTCGCCATAATACGCAACGTTGTTTTCAGCACTCTTTCCGCCAGCGCCACCTGAACCGCCACCACCACCCGGCCCACCAGAACCACCCGTTCCAGTCCCGAGGCGTCCTTCTCCTCCGCTACCGAAGGCTCCTCCTCGTCCTCCTGTTGTGTTGCCGTTGTCAGCACCACCACCACCGCCGCTGTAGCCACCGCCACCACCGCCGCCAGTGGCACCTCCTCCGCTAAAACCACCAGCAAGTCCTCCATTTCCATGACCCCCCGATCCGCCTCCGCCGCCATTAGCGACAAGATTCCCGAATGAACTATTACCACCATTACCACCGTTGGATCCCGGTAATGCCGCCGATGCGGCGCCACCGGTACCGACCGCAACGGGAATCGTTTCGCCTGGCGTAACTGGCAACTTTACTCGGACTAGACCACCACCACCTCCGCCACCACCACTTGAAGTGCTGCTACCGCCGTATCCGTATCCTCCGCCACCACCTCCGCCGCCAGCGACAAGAAGAACTTCTACTTCCGAGACTCTATCTGGAACGATAAAGTCTCCTGATGAAAGAAACTTCTGTGATGCTTTCTTGAGCTTACTTACTCCAGGCCCTACACTCATCTTCTAACCTTCCTCTCCGAATGCGGAGAACGACAAGTCAGCTGTACTCGCTCTTACGGTAACGACATCATTCAAGTCGAAAGTAACACCAACGGTGATAGGGTAGTGGTCGTTTGCGCCAACGGGTATGTCGTAGGCGATGTAGTGCTGATCCGCGAGAACGGCACCGTCTGGCCTTACCGCTACACGAAACATTGCGGTGGACGAACCACGGTTGCAAACTATCAGCGTCGAGACAACACCAGCTGCTGTCGCTGTAAACAGATCGGTGTCTGTATCCGCAGCAGGAGCTTCCTGTCCAAGTACTTTCAGTCCCATATCAGGCTCCCATCAGCAGATAGTTGAATACTGGGATTAACAGCATCAGGATGTTGAATACTAACTACTTTTAACTTAAACATCTAATAATCCTTTATGAAATATTTTAATCTTTATCAATACCTAGGTTCTACTCATTAACCTTAATAATTATAATACTACATTTACTATTAGTTTGCATATTGGTTTAACTGGCTATTTCATACAGTAAGTATCAGTCTAATAGATCAAGCAGGTACTGCCCGTAACCACTTTTCTTGAGCGGCTCAGCAATCTCTTCAAGCTGCTCATTACTAATATAGCCTTCTCGCCAGGCTACTTCTTCTGGACAACCTATTTTTAGACCAGTTCGTTTTTCAATCACCCTGATATATTCAGCGGCATCATTCATAGATTCAAATGTACCAGTATCTAGCCAGGCTGAACCTCGATCCATAATCTGGACATTGAGTTTATCCCTATTTAGATACTCTTCATTGACACTAGTAATTTCTAGTTCACCTCTCTCACTTGGCTGAACATTTTTGGCAATTTCTACCACATCGTTGTTATAAAAATACAGTCCAACTACAGCATAGTCTGATTTAGGTTTGCTGGGTTTTTCTTCTATTGAGACAGCTTTCTGGTTGGCATCAAACTCGACTACGCCGTAACGCTCTGGGTCTGATACCTGGTAAGCAAAGACGGTACCGCCACCATTAACTTTGGCAGCAACTTTTAAGCTATCGCCCCAGCCGTGGCCATAGAAGATGTTATCACCTAGAACTAGGGCAACATTGTCACTACCGATAAACTCCTCACCAATTATGAAGGCATCAGCTAGGCCTTTCGGTTCTGGCTGGACTGCGTAAGATATATCTATACCTAATTGCTGGCCATCACTAAGTAAGCGCTGAAAACTCTTCTGATCCTCAGGTGTAGTAATTACTAAGATGTCACGGATCCCAGCCATCATTAAAGTTGATAGGGGATAATAGACCATCGGCTTATCATATATCGGCATTAACTGCTTAGATACACCTTTAGTTATAGGATACAACCTAGTTCCTGATCCGCCGGCTAAAATGATACCTTTCATAATACTAATTCAAACTCCTTAATTAAAACTCTTAATAGATAGCTACTTAATTAGCTAATTCCTGCTCTACATATTCTACCAAAGCTTCGCGCCAATGCCGATTAAGAAAACCAGTACTTTCAATCTTACTCAAATCAAAGACGCTGTTTTTAGGTCTAGGAGCTACGCCTTCTTTACCAGCAAAGTATTCAGCCGTAGTTGTGCCACTAACCCTCTTAGCGTCATACCCGGCGGCAAAGAAAACCTCCTTGGCTAGATCGGCCCAAGAAATTACTTCACCAGCATTAGAGAAGTGATAGGTACCAGGCTCTGGAGCAACTCTTAATAGGTGATCAATCACTCTAGCTAGATCAACTGTGAAGGTGGGTCTGCCGAATTGATCATTAACCACACTAGGATCTATGTCTTTCTCGGCTAGAGACATCATAGTTTTAACAAAGTTGCCACCATCACCAACTACCCAAGAGGTGCGGATAATGTAGTGCTTAGCTACATTAGCAGCTAACTTTTCTCCCTCGGCCTTGCTTTGTCCGTAAACACTTAAGGGATTAATCGGATCATCTTCCCTGTATGGCTCCTGCTTATTCCCATCGAAAACATAATCAGTTGATATATGTACTAGGGTTAATTCACGCTCACCTGCAATGGCGGCTAGATTAGCTACTCCATCGCGATTAGCTGCGTAAGCAGCTACCTTACCATCAGGAGTCTCAGCCTCATCAACCTTGGTATAGGCAGCAGCGTTAATAATGGTATCTATGCTTGAAAAATCAAAAGCCTCAACTGACTCTTTATCTGCAATATCAAGTTCCTCTCTAGTTGTAGCGATAGCTTCAGGAAACTGACTCGCCAAGGCTCTACCTAGCTGTCCACCTGCTCCAGTGATAAGTTCTGACATTACTAAACCTCCATAGGGATTACGTCTTTAAGCAGCGGGTGGGCCTTATCTTTATCAGATAAAGTAGCCTCAGCTAGTGGAATCGGCCAATCAATAGCTACATCAGGATCGGCTAGATTTAGCATGGTGTATTTAGCTTCTGGGCTCCAGTGCTCATTAACTAGGTAGGTATAAACAACATTATCTTCTAGGGTCTGGAAAGAGTTGCCACAACCTCTAGGTACGTAAATAGCTTTACTCGGATCAAGATGGAAGGTTTCAACTACACCAAATGTCTCACCAGCCCGAAGGTCTACAATAGCAGTGAAGACTTCCCCGTGAGCTATAGAGATATATTTATCCCATGGTTCAGCATGGATGCCGCGGGTGACACCACGCTCTGCATTGAAAGATATATTGTTTTGCACTGCTTCAAACCTTTCTGGGAAACCTAATTCGTGTAATTTGGCTGCCTGGTAGTTTTCTTTGAACCAACCACGATTATCACCATTAACTACTAAATCAATATCTAGTAATCCTGGTATATCAGTTTCTCTAACTTCTAATTCTGATTTAGCTTGAGGATTCATTTCTGCTCCCATATATATTTAAACTCCCTAATTAGCCTAAGCTGATAGAGGGAATTATCTAATACCTGGTAATTACTAGCAAGCATAGACGTTATTGTCCATTTTTCTGGTATTTAGCTTCCGTAGCTGCTTTGAGTGGTTGCCACCAATCACGATTTTGCTCATACCACTTAATAGTCTCATTTAGGCCTGATTTAAAGTCGTGTTTGGGCCGCCAGCCTAGTTCACTCTGTAACTTACTAGCATCAATAGCATAACGCATGTCATGGCCGGGTCTGTCTTTGACATGCTCATAGTCACTAGAGTCTTTACCCATGAGTTCTAGTATCATTTCAATTACTTGCTGGTTGTTCTTCTCGCCATCTGCCCCGATGAGATAGGTCTCACCTGACTTACCCTTGGCGATGATGGTATGCACCGCTGAATTATGGTCATCGACATGGATCCAGTCACGAACGTTTAGTCCTTGGCCATAGAGTTTTGGTTTTCTGCCCTCTAAAATCTCGGTGATCTGTCTAGGGATGAATTTCTCTACATGCTGATAGGGCCCATAGTTATTGGAGCAGTTGGAGATAGTGGCGTGGATATCAAAAGATCTGACCCAGGCACGGACTAGATGATCAGAACTAGCTTTGGAAGCTGAGTAGGGGCTAGATGGGTTGTAGGCAGTATTGGGTGTGAATTTATGTGGATCATCTAACTCTAAATCACCATAAACTTCATCGGTAGATATATGGTGTAGTCTTTTGCCATACTTTCTAACGGCTTCGAGGATATTAAAGGTGCCTAGGATGTTGGTCTGGATAAAGGGTAGGGGGTTTTGTAATGAGTTATCGTTGTGTGATTCAGCTGCAAAATGCACTACCACATCAGCCTCCGCTACTAGGGGGTCTAAGGTTTTGTTATCGCAGATATCACCCTCAACAAATTTAAGTCTGTCCGCCACCGGCTTTAAGCTAGCTTGATTACCAGCATAGGTTAGCGCGTCGATAACTGTTATCTCATAGTCAGGGTAGTTATTAACTGTGTAGTGGATAAAGTTGGCGCCGATAAAGCCGGCACCGCCAGTAACAAGTAGTTTCATATCAAGTAATAGTATAGCTTATGCAGATACCTACATAAAATTAATGCATGTTTTAATACGCTTTGATACAATAACTGCTATGACAATAACAGTTTCTGTAGTTGGAGCTGGCTATGTAGGATTAACTACAGCCGTACTTCTAGCTAATGCCGGTATTAAGACTCATCTGATTGATATAGATGAGCGGAAGATTAAGATAATTAAGAGTGGTAAGTCGCACTTCTATGAAGCTGGCTTAGATGAGCTAATTGCTAAAGCTATATCAGATCAAACACTACTACCAACACTTAAGTATCAGTTAGCTATGAAAGATGTAGATATAGTTATATCTTGTGTTGGTACACCGGATAATCCTGATGGTAGTTCTAATATGCAATATATCTATGAAGCAGCTAGATCTGTAGCATCTAATATTGCTAAGCCAATTGTTTATGCTCAGAAGAGCACTGTACCAGTTGGTACAGGCAAGTCTCTAGAAGAGATTTTTGCAAAAGAATTTCCTAAAGCAAAGATTGATTATGTTTCTAACCCTGAGTTCTTACGTGAAGGCTCAGCTATAGTAGATAGTCTATTTAGCGATCGTATAGTTATGGGTGGGAAAAACTCTCAGGCTATTAAAGCCCTTGAAGAGATGTATCATCAAATAGATAAATCTAAGTTTGAGCTAGCTAAGCTGTGCGGTATTGATACTGCTAGTTTTAAAGATCATAAACCTAATATCATCACTAATTCCTTAGAAAGTTCAGAGTTGATTAAGGTGACTGCCAATGCCTTTCTGGCGCTTAAGATATCTTTTGCTAATTCCATAGCTAAATTAGCTGATGCAGCGGGAGCAGATATATTAGAAGTAATGGATGGTGTTGGGGTGGATAAACGAATTGGCCGAGCTTTCTTGAATGCTGGTAGAGGCTATGGAGGTGGCTGTTTTCCTAAAGATGTTAGTGGGTTAATTAATGCAGCTAATGATTACGGTGTAGATCTACACATTATGGGTGCAGCTACTGAAGTTAATAGCTCTATGCCTGGTTATATAGTCAATTTAGCCAAAGAAGCTATAGGTGATGGTCTAGACACCAAACAAGTGGCAGTACTAGGCCTATCATTTAAGGCGGGTACTAGTGATGCACGTCAGTCTCCCTCGGTTGCTATAGCTAATTTATTAGCTCATGAAGGAGCTAAGGTATTAGCTTATGATCCGCATGCTAATGGTGAGGCCAAAGATGATTTAAATAGAAAAGTAAAGCTAGTAGAAACTGTATCAGAAGCTCTTCAGGACTCAGAGGTGGTTTTTGTTGCTACCGACTGGACTGAATTTAAAGAACTGGATTATGCAACTGAATCGGGTAGGTCAATTAAGCTAGTGGTAGATTGCATGAATGCTATTAAACCTGAAGCTATAGAGTCTCAGGGTCTGAGTTATCTGGGTGTAGGTAGAGGTTTTGGCTCGGTTCTTTAATCTTCCTCTCTATCTTCAGACTCTTTGACGAGGTAGTTTTCATAAGCAGTCTCTAAACCCTCATACCAAGACTTATCAATAATTAGCACGTCAGCTTCAGGATATGGCTCTTGATGTCTTTCTATCTCCTCAACAAACTCCTTAAATGTCATAGTTTGTTGGTTTTCTACTGCTTCTGTTGGGTCTGGGTTTATAAATTCTAGTGACATATATTACTTCCTTAATACTAAATATAAATATATTTATATAATTCTAGCAAATCATCTCAGTTAGTAATAGGTGTTTTTTAAGAATATATTTAAATAGGTAAAAAGTAGATTTAATAGGGATAGTCGCGCTAGGCTACTCTCTAGAAAAACTATCAAAGCCTTAAATAGTTAAATTAAATTAATCTGCTACAATTATTATGTATGATAGCTGTGATATTAGCTGGAGGCAGCGGCACAAGACTTTGGCCGTTATCTACCCCTGATAAACCCAAACATCTCATGAAGATTAATGGGGATAGGAGTTTGCTGCAGGATGCTTACGCGCGTGCTGCTATGTTTTCAGGTAACGTCTATGTAGTGACCAATAAGTCTCATTCCAAACTAGTGACTGAGCAGTTAAAAGATGAACTGGATGAGAGCCATATAATCGTGGAACCTGAAAGGCGAGGTACTGCTTCAGCTATTACTCTAGCTCTAGCTAAGTTATCAGTTGAATATGGCCAGGATGAAGTAGTTGGCTTTATCCACGCCGATCATAATATTGCCGATAAAGAAGCTTTCAAGGCAGCTGTAGTCCAAGCTGGAGAAGTAGCTAGCTCTTCTGGCACTATAGCTTTAATCGGTATTAATCCAGACTATCCAGCTACTGGCTTTGGCTATATCAAAAAAGCCCAAAAACTAGCTAAAGACGTCTTTAAAGTAGCTGCTTTTGAAGAAAAACCAGATGCGGCTACTGCTGAAGGGTATGTAATATCGGGCCAGTACCTATGGAACCTGGGACTATTTGCCGGTAATATATCAACTTTTATTAGTGAAATGAGCATTCATAGTCCGGAACTATTTAAGACTTATGAGGATCTAAAATCAGCTATAGCTGCCGGTAAGGATTATGATGATATCTATAAAGCGATGGTTAATCAGCCTATAGAGCCGGTCTTGATAGAGAAGACCGATAAGCTAGTAGTACTTCGTGGTAGCTTTGACTGGATGGATATTGGTTCATACAAGGACTTACATGAAGCACTACCCAAAAGCGATACTCATGGTAATGCTATAGATGGTCAGGTAGTAACTATCGATACCACCGAGTCTATAGTGATTGAGCAGACTGGGCGTCCAGTAGCAGTACTGGGTCTAGATAACGTAGCCGTTATCAGTACAGATAAAGGTATATTGATTTGCCATAAAGAGTACTCGCAAAGAGTCAAAGAGGTAGCGGAAGCTTTCAAATCAAAGGAATAAAGACCTTGCTATAACTAGCAATAACCTTTCTTATAGGTAGCTATATAAAGTAGCCAGTTACTCTAACAGCTATGAGGGCTACTACACTAGTCATAGCAGCACTCCAAAGTATATCAATGATTGATACAATAGCTGGCCAATCTTTGAGAGTGGCCTGATTGGTTAGATCATAAGTACCATAAGCCAAAGCTCCAAAGACTGCACCTAGAGCCAAGACCTTAAGAGTGCTATGTCCATGCTCAATAGCCGGCAAGATTACTAGTAGACTGAGTGCTCCAGTATAGAGTATGTAGAAGATGCCTGCTGGTATGAGATTGGGTGAGCTAGCTAGCAGGTGGCCAATCTGGCTAGAATAGAATCTATTCGACATTATACTCAGCCACACTCCATCAATGGCTAGTAGGGGTATTAATGCGGATATAAATGATATGAGGAAGTTTTGCATGACTTATTACTCCTTAATTTATGGTTGCAAGGTTCCACCGTAAACCTGCCAGGCTAGAGCTGATTTAGCCACTAGACTAAGAACTATATAGGTTCTCTCGCCGTAGATATAGTCGTGCCATTTGCCCACTTTTCGGTATTGCAAAATCATATTAATAGCAAAACTATTGAAGAAAACAAAAATCGATCCATATATCCAGTAGACAAAGGTCGGTATCTCGCCAGTGCCATAGCTACTAGACACCCAGAAATATAGCCCGACTACAATCCAAGGGACGATGCCGGCTAGGCTGCCGATATTGAAGCTGATCCAGTTAGTCTTCTTAGTAGTTTGATTGTGCACTTCCATGATAAGTCCACACAGGTTCATGATAGCTACTAGAGCGAAGACCATAATTAGGCTACCGATATCATAGATACCTACTAGCATAGCTATAGCTACCATCATAATCGAAGCTGATAGTGAATACTCATACCATCTAGCCTTATTAATACCTTTGACTAGGTTAGACTCGTATTTTTGTCGATAGACCGTAGCTATAGCTAAGTGAGCTATAGAGGATATAGCTAGGAAGGCGAATATCAACCAGGCGAGTGGTAGACTAAATAGCTCAGTATTCATCAATACTAGGCCCTGACTTGACGGGTCAAACTCTAAGTACGAGGCATTGACCGGAAGGGCGAAATCGCTACTTAGCCAGGCAATAGCTAGGGCTTGGATGGCATGTAGACCGGCCATTGCGAGGTTGAACACTTTTAGTTTTTGTAGTCTTTGTTGGATATTGCTATCTTTCATAGGTTGTCGTCTCCTTAATATTTGCTTATGCTTCATTATATCCTATCAGAATAGTCTTATCAGGAGGAGTTTGCATTTTCGTTATTTGTTCGTTATACTCTCTGAAAAGCTTAGGAACGTATTCATAGGAATAGAGATATACTAATTAAGTAATTATTATGGATGAAAACAACCCACCACTTAAATCTGATTTCTTGCTCTACAATACACCAGATGGATCAGTTCAGATAGAGGTGTTCTTTGAAGGCGATACAGTCTGGTTAACTCAGGCAAAAATAGCCGAGCTATTTGGAGTAGATCGAACAGTTATTACCAAGCATTTAAAGAATATCTTTGACTCAAAGGAGCTTGATAGTGATTCAGTTAGTGCAAAAATTGCACATACCGCTAGTGATGGCAAAAACTATAAGACGAAATTTTATAACCTAGATGCAATCATCTCCGTAGGCTATAGGGTTAACTCTAAGCAAGCTACAGCTTTTCGTATTTGGGCCACTAACACACTAAGGAACTTTATGATTAAAGGCTTTGCCATAGATGAACAGCGGCTTAAAAACGGTTCTAGATTTGGTCAGGATTACTTTGAAGAATTATTAGAGAAGATCCGTGAGATTAGAGCTAGCGAAAGACGTTTCTATCAAAAAATTACTGATATATATGCTACAGCTATTGATTATGATTCAGAAGCTGAAGTTACCAAAGAATTTTTCAAAGAAGTTCAGAATAAGCTTCATTTTGCTATTCATAGTCAGACAGCAGCAGAAATAATTGCAAGTAAAGCTGATGCAAACAAGGCCAATATGGGGCTAAAAACTTGGAAGAACTCACCCAAGGGCAAGATCCTAAAGAGTGATATCGCTACTGCTAAGAATTATCTCAACAGTAAGGACATCCAAGAATTAGAAAGAGTTGTCTCTATGTATTTGGATTATGCAGAGAATCAGGCTAAGCGGCAAATACCAATGAAGATGAAAGATTGGAAAGAAAAGCTAGATGCATTTCTGAAGTTTAACGAGTATGAAATACTGCAAAATGCTGGCAAGATAAGTAGCGCAGCAGCCCAAGAACTTGCAGAAGAAGAGTACGATAAGTTTCGAGTCGTCCAAGATGAAGAGTTTATTTCTGATTTCGATGAAGAGGTGAGTAAGCTTAAAAGTAAAGAGTAGTTTCTTAAGATTGCTTAGGAGTTTAAAAAACATCTCTTGCATTTTCGTTATTTGTTCGTTATACTCCCTTATATACAGACAAAATAAGTATTAATAAAGGAGCAGATCTAAGCCATGAAGCAGACTTTAACGAAGAAACAAAAACAGATGCTAGATTTTATCCGAGAGTTTTCTGGTGAGTATGGTTATGCGCCCACTTTTCGTGAAATTATGGAAGGGCTACATTACAGTTCAGTAGCTACTGTAGCTCAGCATATAGAGAATCTAGTTAATAAGGACTATTTATACAAGCGCAACAACGAAGCTCGCTCTATACAGTTAGTTGATGCTGATGTAGATACTGAAAGCACTATGGGTCTACCTGTCATGGGCTGGATAGCAGCTGGAGAACCAATTGCTACTCTAGATACTCCTAATGAGACTCTGCAGGTGCCCAACTTCATGATCAAAAGTGATAACAGCTATGTCTTGCAAGTTAAAGGCGAGAGTATGATAGAGGACGGCATATTAGATGGGGACTATATAGTAGTCAGAGAGAACCGCGTACCTCAGGATGGAGACGTAGTAGTAGCTATGATCGACGGCGAGTCAGCTACACTCAAGCATTTCTATAAGGAAGATAATCGTATTCGTCTAGAACCAGCCAACCATGCTTATGAACCGATATATATCGATAAAGGTACGGCTCTAGATATCCAAGGTGTTGTTACTGGAGTGGTCAGAGCCTACTAGCTCAAAAAGTTTACTAAAGGATATATACAAGCTAGAATATAGAAGTCCAAGCGTTTGGATGATCCGGGGTAGCTCAATGGTAGAGCAACTGACTGTGAAAACGCAGCTTTCTCAAGCAATTGGGATTGAAAAACAGGGTGAACTGCTGGAAACCTAAAGTCAATATAAGTGACTACGGCAATCAGCAGCCAAGCTTCGATTTTATCGGAGAAGGTTCAGAGACTATCTCTTTTATGAGAGTACCTTTGTTTTCAGGTAAACATTGGGAAGCGCCCTGCTCCCCTAGTGGGAGATGATATAGTCCACTCCAGCTGGAAACAGCCGGGCTTTAAGTGTAATCAGTAGGTTGCGGGTTCGAGTCCCGCCCCCGGAGCCAATTTTGAGATTTAGAGCACCTAGCGATTACATCAAAGGGTGCTTTAAGATTAAAAACGAGCTTTTTATCCTGAATTACAAGGTTCGAAAGTAGGAAACGTAAAAGTTTGGATTTTAGAGCAGCTTTCGAACTATTGAATAGCTGAGGTGCTTTTGTGGCTATCTCTAACAGATATGAACTGGTTAACATAAAACTTTTATCATTATGTGTTAGATTAACCAGCTGCTCGTCTAGCTGTTCTTGCCGAGCCTTTAGGTCCTTAACATATTCGTCATAGTCATTGAGAGTAATACGCCCATCGAGCCTATCCTCGTACAATACACGCAACTTTTTCTGAATTGTATCGTACTCTGTGCGTGTTTGTTCAATAGCGTTGGCGTAATACAGCTGCTGATTATCGTGGTGCTTGCGAAGTTCATCACTAACGTACTTTACAATGTCCTCGTTCATTTCTAGCTGCCCAACCATAGCCGCAACTTGTGGCACTAGGTCCTTTTCTTTGATGTGAGGCTGCTTGCACGGACCTTTGCCCTTGCTGCACTGCATATAAACATTGCCCTTTGCGGTGTATGACGAAACACTACAACCGCAGCTGCCACATTTCAACAATCC
>JBBDOS010000009.1:0-58764 GCA_040876925.1 Saccharimonadales bacterium (SeqCode)
ATGCCAATAGATAATGAACTCATATTGACTATATTCTAACAGATATTATCGTGATTCTAGTTGATCGTAAGTTATATAAACGTAAGGCTATGATTATTAATATATTCAACAGGCGTTGACTTATATATAAGTACTTGTGCTAAACTATTTACTAAACCATAAGAGGATTTACAAACAAGAGTTATGGCAGAAAAACTAGATAAGCAAAAAAAGCCCAATACTAAGGAGGCCAAAGATAATGGTTCTACTTCTGGATGGAAGCATTTTCGTTTGCAAAAACCTAATGAAGCCACTGATAAATTAAACTCATTTCCAGTAAAGATAGCTATATTAGCAGTAATTCTTATAGGATTATCAGCTCTAGCTTGGGTAGCAGTTGGTCCATTTGATTCCGATGATGAAGTTACTAGTCCCGAAGCGTTTAGTATAGATAATGAATCTTTTAGTGAAGATGATATAGCTCCTTATGTAGCTGGAGCTAAAGAAGTCGGTATAGATCCAGATATATTAATGCAGGCCATTGAAGAAGGCCTAATCTTTAAGACCGTAGCAGATGAGTATGATATAGAGATATCTGATGAGTTAATTAAAGAAACACTTACTAAATATGACAACTACGACCCAGATCTAATAGAGAGTAATGCCTGGGTGCGATTAGTAGGTTTTCGCCTAGCTATGGAAGATATGATGGACGAGAATATATCAGATGATATTAAGGGTTATTCGTTTGTTTTTCATTTCGGTACGTTGTCAGACCCCTTTATACCTGATGCAGAAGAGATGGGGGAGACTTTACCGGAAGAAGTGATTGATAAAATAGGTGATGAAGAGGCTATTGCAGCGGATAGGGCTTATGCTAAGGAGCGAGCAGAATATTACCACGAACAACTTACAGCTGGGTCTATGTCTCCGGAGGAGGCTTTTGATGAAATTAGAAACGACAACAGGCTAAATCCCCACTATTTTGATAATCCAGACTTGAGCTACTCTAGAAAGTTTGGTTTCAGTGATGATTATTGGAAAGACGAGGTGGCCTTAAATGAAGTAATTAACTTTATAGAGCAGGAATCATCAGCTGATCAATATTCCGATATAGAAGTCGGTGAATTTACCTATGTAGAATCAGATGATCACTACGACGCCTACTACTACTTTGTCTACCTGGAAGAACCACCAGGAGTCTGGAACTCTATAGCCAGCAAGCTTAATGAGCTAGGAGTGACAATATTATGGTAAAGATACTTAAAAATCTTGGTTTAATTGCAGCTGCGTTATCTATATCTGCATTAGCAGTTGCTTTGATAAATACTGACCAAGTCTATGCCGACCATAATGATGCGACCTGTAGATCCTGGGGTGAGATAAATGTTCATGCTACACACAGAGATACTCGTACAGGTGTAAGCGGTAATGCTGCCGGTGCAACAGCTCGTCTAAGTTCTAGTCATAACGGTACCAGAACTGGTACCACTAACTCTAGTGGTAGAGTCACTTTTGGCAGACTATCCTGTGGTTGTGTAGCTGGAACTGGTCCGGCTAGCTACAGAGTTAGTATGTCTGGAACACCATCAGGAACAGTAGGCAATGGTAGTTGGAGTCCTAGCTCTAGAAGCGGGACTCTTAGAAATGGACATCCTGTATCGCTTAGCTTTAGATATGACTGGCAGTCTACTTATTATAGATACAATACCAGTATCGATGTATCTGGCACCTCTAATACTCCAAAACCAGGCCAAGAAATAACAGTTAGAGGCACAGTTAGGAATGTTGGTACAGATGATGGTCGTAGTTATAACTACGGATTTAGGGTTACAAGCGGAGGTCAGTATCTAGAGAACTCAAGTACTTATATTAGTAGGTCTAGTGGCTTAAATGATGGCAGAAGCAGGACTCATACTAGAACTTATAGAGTGCGAGATAATGCTCCTCATAATGCGCTAATTAGATTTGAGTTCAGAGCTGGAAATTCCAGGCAAGAACAAGTCAAGCCAACTAGGAGAGTTGAGGATGGGGGATATGACCGTAGTTCAGGCAGTACCAGAGTTTATAACCAGCAATTTGAACTAAGTAATATTACAGTTTCTGGTGATGATGACTACGTAACACCTGGCCTTAATGGTAGTAGTTTAGATATAAGGGTGCACGTAGTTAATAATGGCGACGTAACTTCAGCACCTGCTTCTATTAATAACTCAGGAGCTACGGGCAGTACTTCAAACGGAGTAAGAACAACTCTAGATATTTATCGTGATGGAGACAGAGTGAATAGACGTACATTTACTGGTCAGATTTCTTATGGCAGTGGTGGTAGAACTTTTAGTTATAGACAGAACATACCAAACTCCGCATCTGAAGACACGGTATATTGCTTTATAGCCTATTCTAATCCAACCGCTGGATGGAGTGATGGCTCTAGTTATGGTGGTGCACCTTTCAACAACACTCCAGATCCAATTAGAACATCGGATAATGTGAATGACTGTGGCAATGAGAGTAGAGTTACTACTCAAAGCTACTTCCAGGTATCTAGAAATGATATACATTCTGGCGTAGCTTTTGCTGCTGCTAGTAACCCGTTTACTGGTTGCTCTCCGGTAGATCCCACCAGAGGATTTATCAGCGCATCTAGGACAGGAACAGGTTCTAGTGACTATGGATCTTTGGTTGAGTATGCGGCCTACGCCTTAGATGTTGTTAGCCGTTTTGGTTCAGCAGTAGGAGTGGGCAGTAATGTTTCACCACCTAGCTTCTTTACAGCCTCCCCGGGTAATAATGATTTAACTTTTGCCAATACCCCAAATGACGGTTTCCTAGGAGCCGAAGCCTATAGATGTATGTCGGACTTATTTACTATGCTAAATAAAGATCCAGCTAGTGCACCAAACAATACAAACAATATATCTCTAGCAGGACTATTTGGTGGTAGTAGTGATGCTCAAGTATATGGTGGAGATAATACTAATGTCAGAATTAGCAATGGCAACCTAGGTAATTCTAATAATAGAAGATTAACTTTAATAGTAGACGGTAATGTCACAATATCTAGCAACATTAGATACCAGGGCAGCAGCTCCTCATATAGGTCTAATAATATAGCCATTATCGCTAAAGGGGATATATTAGTAGAGAGCGATGTAGAAGAAATTAATGCTATGCTGTATGCGATTCCTAGAAACGAAGGTAATGGTGGCGTGCTAGATACTTGTTCTGATCATGAAAATCTAGGTACTAATGTTTGTGACGAACAGTTAACAATAACTGGTGTAGTGGTGGCTGATAGACTAGATCTTAAACGCACTCATGGTGGTATATCAGGTAATAGAGATAGAGAGCCAGCAGAAATATTTAGGTTTAGCCCCGAGATGTTCATACGAGCTCCATACTTCGTATTTGCTTCAGGTGTACCTACACCCGATCTGCAAGTACAGCAGTTAGTAGATTTGCCACCTTTGTTCTAGAAAAAAAGTTTAGACTTAAACAAATTCCTAGTGCATACACTTACCTGAGTCTCTTCCCACTACTTAGTGCTTATGCTAAAATTACTAACAAGTTATGGCAAATTTTCTATCAAACAAAATCAAGGACAGCTTCTTCGCCCTGGACATTGGCTCTACTGCTATTAGAGCTGTACAGCTAAAGGGGGTAGATATGCCAAAGACAATAGTGTCTTATGCTTCTTCACCTATAGATCCTAGACTTGCTGAGAGTGACTCCAAGCAAGATCAACAAAGTCTTAAAAAATCTATAGAGAAGTTGATTAAGGGTGCTAATATCAGTGAGAAAAATGTGGTAGCTGGTATTCCAACAAAAAGAATATTTGCATCAGTAGTAGATTTTCCAAAACTATCTGATGCCGAACTCAAAAAGACAGTAGAGTATCAGTTAGACAGTCATATCCCCACATCTATAGACGAAGTTAAGGTAGACTGGATACCATTAGGACCATCTATAGTGGACGAAGAAAAAGTAGAAGTGTTGATAGTTAGCGTCAATAAAGATTTCGCTGAAGAGCGCATGCATATGATAGACGATTTAGGTTTTAACACTATTGCTTTTGAGCCAGACGCCATTGCTCTAACAAGATCTTTAGTTAGCAGTGATTACAGCGGCTCATCTCTGCTCTTAGATATAGGGTATTTGAATACTGATTTAGTAATCACTATTGGTGATAAACCTAGATTAATTAGATCAGTACCGGTTGGCGGACAATCTTTTATTAAGACTGTTGCCCAGAACTTAAACTTAGACACCACTCAGGCACAGCAATTTGTTTACAAGTTTGGCTTAAGCACTGATAAAGCTGAAGGGCAAATATATAGAGCTTTAGAAAATGTAGTAGAGAGTCTTATTGGCGAGATAAGTAAGTCTATTAAATTCTTTTCAGATAGATATTCCGGAGCTACACTAGATCGCATAGTTGTTACTGGTGGAGCTTCGGCTTTACCGGGTTTGCCGCTATATATAGCTAATAGAACTGGCATACAAGTAGAAATAGGCAACCCATGGCAAAATATTTCTTATTCACCGAGTCAGTACAATGAACTAATTAATCTATCTAGCCACTACGCTACAGCGCTAGGCCTAGGATTGAGGGCTGAAGAATAATGATAACTATCAATTTATTACCGGATATTAAAAAAGACTATATTAACGCTAGAAGACAGCGTAATAAGGTAGTAGGGTGGTCTATTTTTTCTGGAGGAGTTGCTTTAGGTCTTATAATCATATCGTTAATAATCATTACTGCTCAATGGGTAGTGGTTGATCGTACTAGGACTAATGTCGAAGAATTAAACCAAGAATTATCAGCCAAAGAAGATGTCGTAGAAGTACTAACTGTCAAGAATCAGTTAGAGGTATTACCGGAATTGCACCTACAAAAATCTAAGATAAATAGGCTTTTTGAATATCTACAATCACTAACGCCACAGGGTGTTAGGTTAAGTTCTGTAAGCTTAGATATGGACAGGTACATACTGGAAGTAGCTGGTAACGCCAGCAGTATCCGCGACTTTAATATTTTAGTCGATACCTACAAGGCTACAGTTTATCAATTAGGTCCATCAGTGACATTAAGTAATCAAGATACTGAAGAATCATCTGATGAAAGCTCTGATTTAAGCGACCCAGCCAATGCCTTTAGTGATGTTAAATCTGTAATGAGTATTGATGCTGCCACTCAGAGTGCTAATTTCAGAATAACTATCGAGTTTGATCCAGCTATATTTGATGCTAGGTATTCAACTGTAGATATATCTACTAGCGGTATAGCAGACTCTGAAGAGCAACCAGATGTTATCTTTGATGATAGCATGGAGAATGGAGAGTAGTATGAATTTATTTGATATCAACCTCAATAAGGACGCTAAGATAGATAAAATTAAATCCACTATGATAATATCCGTAATAGCTTCTGTTATAGTAATATCTTTCTCTTTAGTATTTCTCAAGTTTTTATTTGACCTATGGAGCTATAGTGGTAGAGTCTACTCAGCTCAAAGAGATGCTAGAGACACTCTTCAGACCAACATAGATGCATATGAACAGTTAAAACCACAGTTTGATGTGTTGAATTCAGCCAGCGGTAACCCCAACAGCCCAGATGCTGGAATAGTTTTAGATGCCCTACCTAACGTTTATGATTTTCCAGCATTGGCAGCATCCATGAAAAAACTAGCTGATAATAGTGGCGTGCAACTAGTATCATTTGGTGGAGTTGATGAGGAAGGTACTGTGCCTGTTCCATCACCAGATCCAGCACCTTACGATATTTACTTCAGGGTAGAAGTAGGTGGTTCATATAATGATATACAGGTCTTCATAGACTCTTTAGACCTATCAATTCGTCCGTTTGAGGTAGTTAGTATAGAACTGTTTGGCTCAGACGATACACTGAGAGCAGATATTAGATTAAAGACATATTATCAACCGACAAAGAATCTTAATTATCCACAAAGGGTGGTTCAATAATGTTAGAGCAAAAAGACATCATAGTAATATCACTAGTAGCAGTATTTAGCTTCATAGCTTCTTTCTTCATAGCTTCAGCTTTAATAACTGCACCAGAAGATAGGGCCGAAGAGGTCTTGGAAGTTAGCGAAGTGTCCTCAACCTTTCCAGAAGTTAATAGAAGAATATTTAATTCCAATGCTATTAACCCTACAGAAGAAATAACAATCGGAGAGGATTCTGTCACTAATCCATTTGATAGTACGAGGGACTAGTTTGTTATGCTAACGTTTAAATACACAGCTAGAGATCCTAAAACTCATGAAGAGATCAAAGCTACAGTTCAAGCCCAATCTCAGCCAGCAGCAGTAAAATTAATTACCGATCAGGGCCTAACACCTACTGATATAGAGGTACAAACTTCTGGGAGTAAGTTTTCTTCTAGTAATAAAATTAGCTCCAAAGATAAAATAGTTTTTTTCCGGCAGCTATCAACTTTAGTGGGCGCAGGTCTACCACTAACTCAATCTCTAAGAACTGTTATTGATCAGGTAGATAGCAAAGGTTTAGTTACAGTTTTAATGCAAGTTGTTTCTGATGTTGAGGGGGGTACCCCTTTAGCGGACACTATGGCTAAACATCCTAAAGTATTTAATGATGTAGTGGTTAGTTTAATAGCTGCCGGTGAAGCCTCTGGTATGCTTGATGAATCTCTTAAGAGGATTGCTGATCAAACTGAGAAAGATGCTGAAATGGTATCAAAAGTCAGAGGAGCATTGGTTTATCCAGCTATAGTGCTATTTGTTATCATTGCTGTAATAGTTTTCATGTTGACTACGGTTCTACCTCAAATAGAACTGCTCTATCAAGATTTGAATCAGGATTTACCGCTCACAACTGATATCATGCTAAGAATTGCTAGTGCTTTAACTAGTTTCTGGTGGGTACTATTAATTCTGCTAGGTGCAGGCGGGTTCTTGCTGAAGAAATACATAGAGACAGATAGCGGCAGAAGGCAGTTTGACTATTTCAAAATGAAAGTTCCTTTATTCGGCAAGTTGTTTAAAAAACTATATATGGCTAGATTCGCTAGAACAGGAGCTATTTTAATGCAAAGTGGAGTGCAGATGTTGGAGATGCTACGAATTACTTCAAGGGCGGTCAATAACGTTTTGGTTGCAGATGATATTATCAAAGCTGCTGGTAAAGTTAGAGGGGGTAAGCAATTATCCGAGTCTTTAAGTGATAGCGATCACTTCTTATCTTTAGTACCACAAATGATTAGCATAGGTGAAAAGTCAGGTTCGATAGATGGCATGATGTCAAAGGCAGCAGATTTCTACGAGAAAGAATTAGATGATGAGATTAAAACTATTTCTACCATTATAGAGCCTTTATTAATGGTAGTACTAGCAGTAGTAGCAGCTATTATGGTTGGAGCCATACTTTTGCCGGTATATGGATTAGTTGGAGGTAATATATCTATTTAAATAAACGTTTGGTTGCAAAAAGGGAAGTAAAGTAGAAATTTAAATAATTTAAGTTGTCTAGACAGTACTTGTGAAGTAAAATATTAAGCATAACCTTGATTAAAGATTTCAAAACATATAATATCAAGAGAAGGTAAATATATGATAAATACAAATTCGCTAAATAAGAAGTTAAATTCTCGTAAGCTAACCAAAGACTCCAAAGAAGGCTTTACAATTATTGAAGTGGTCTTAGTGCTGGCTATAGCAGGTCTTATATTCTTGATAGTATTTCTAGCTCTACCACAACTTCAGAGTACTCAAAGAGATTCGCAAAGGCGATCGGATATAGGAAGATTTATATCTGCTCTTGAAACATATGCATCTAATAATAATGGGAGATATCCGCAAGCTAATGACCAGGCCCTAAGTGCTTTTGAATCAGGGTATCTGACTAATCAAGGCACTCAATTCAACGACCCCCTAGAAGACAGTTACAACTATAGTTTTCAAGATCCTAGTGGAGTAGGGTTAACTAGCGGAACCATTTACTATCAGGAAGGCGCTTTTTGCGGAGATCAGGAAGGTACTTTTGAATCAGGAGGTGCTGGTTCTAGAAATATAGCTGCTATGGTGCCACTTGAGAATGGTATAGCCTACTGTGTAGATAACCGATAGAGATTGTCTAGACTATAATATTTTACTCAAGGAATCTATACTTATCCATCTAACTCAAAAGTTCTCATGCTATAATTTAGGCTAGATATGAATAGGCACTATTATAGATATAAAAAAGGCAACGATTTAGGCTTTACAATTCTGGAGTTAATTCTATTTGTAGCCATATCTAGTTTAATGCTAACTATAGCTTTTACTTCTATAGCTGGCAGGACGCAGCAAGCTCAGTTTAATGATTCTGCTAGAACTCTAGAGTCGCAATTAAGAAGACATGTTAGTAATGTTAGCACCGGCCTAAACCTAAGAGGTAGTGTTGACTGTTCTCCTTCTGGCGGTGTCCTGACTTTTCCAGATAATGATAATGCTGTTAGTCCAGGGCAGAATCTTTCCTGCGTAGCTAACGGTATTTATATGTCCTTTGATTTAGATAGACCAGAAAGTTATGTTATACAATCTGCTGCTACAACTATAGATTATGATTCAGAAGCGACTTCTTTAGAGAACTTGGTAGAAAAACTTACATCCATGGATGTTGGCCTAGTGCCTGCTACTAGGCAAGAGATTGACATTAGTTGGGGTACAGAATATATTGGCGGCTTTGTAGATGTTAATGGTTCATTAACAGAGGTTGCTGATATAGCGTTCTTACGGCTCAGAGCAGTAGATTCTAGTAGCGAATATATGTTTGCTTATTATAAGGAGCCTAACGATACAGATATAGCTGATTTAGAGGGTGATATGGCTAGATTTAGAGACGAGAATATTACTCCTATACCCTCTGACACAGAATACGGTATGTGTTTTGAAAGTACAGCTAATGACCTAGTAGCTATTGTTATCGGAGCTGACTCACAATTTAGTGCTATCTTTAATGATTTGAGGTGTCAATAACTACTAATAGTGGTTATGCTATACTTTTAGGAGTATATGAGAGCAGTAGATTTTAGTTGCAAAAACAAACAGGGATTTACTCTTGTAGAGCTTCTAATTGCCATTAGTATGTTTACTGTAGTGTTGTTATTAGTGGTGGCTACCTTTACGCAAATCAATCGTTCTTATACTAAGGGTATTACAACTAAGACTGTACACGAAGAAGGTAGAAGTGCTTTGTCAGCTTTAGCTCAGGATTTTAGAACTACGACCTCATCTAATAAAGTCAGTATAGACTGCGGCAATCAATCTTGTAATTCTGAAAATGCTCCAACTGAAGTATTTTGCTACGACGACAAAGCCTATGTATTTCAAGCCCCACAAACTGGCTCTAATCCATCTCCAGGCTCATTAATTAAGGTCGAAGGGACCACATGCAGTGAAGTAGATCTAGATAGGGGAGTGAGCGTACTGGGCAGCAATCTGCAACCTCAATTCTTTAAGGTAATAGAACTAGTACCCAATAAAACTTATAAGCTGGAATTAGCGCTGTCTACTTCTGACTATCAAGCAAGTTTCGACCTTCTAGAGGGTATAGGTACTAGAGATGTTTTCTGTGATCCTGCTGCTCAAGGAAATCAATATTGTGAAGTAGTTTATCTAACCAGTACAGTTACACTGCGTGGTAATTAAATTTACACCTTAAAACAGTATGTGGAATATAGTCTATTACTGTGATATTATTTATGTTATGAATATGCATAAGGGTAATGTTGTTGGGAGTAGATTAAATAACAGTGGTGCAGTGTCTATGATTACTGTTATTTTTGTGACAATTATATTAGCTGTTATGGTGATAGGTTTTGTGAGGTTGATGGTTTCAGAACAGAGACAATCGACAGATGACGATTTATCTAATAGGGCGTTTTATGCGGCTGAATCTGGTATAGAAGACGCTAAATCTGCACTAGCTGATTATATGGCCGATAGCGCAGAGTTTAATGCTGAAATGTTAGATAGGTTTGATGACTGTGAGCCATTTGGCGAGGGGCATCTTATAGCTGATCCTAGTTTGGAAACTGAGATAACCTGTCAATTAGTAAAAACAAGCTTGCCCGATGTACAAGTTGACGGATCGGCTGCATGGTCTAGCTTTATGATTCCTTTGTCTGGAGAACAGAGCTTTAATAGATTTAGGCTGGAGTGGCATAATCCAGCTAATGATGGTGAAAACTATAGCCTTAAATCAAACAATAGTTTGCCAACTACTAACAATTGGGGTAGTGGCGGTAATCCTTACCCAGCAGCTATGAAGGTAACATTAGTGAAACAAGGTATATCATCTAATACCAGTAGAGAAGATGTCATAAACTCAACTAGAATAGTTTATCTCTTACCTACTAGTGGAGGGGTGAGTACGCTAAACACTGCATCAAGTAACTTTGGCCTAGGAGATAGCTCGCCTCAAGGAGTAAATTGTACTAACAGTTCTCAAACTCAGGATGATAGTTATTCTTGTCGGGTTGATTTTACAAACTTGCTTCCAGGATCTAATGATTACTATGTAATACTTACTCCTTTATATACATCAACATCTATTAAACTTTCACTTCGCGACAATGGAGGTAATTTAATCAATATTGTTGATGCTCAAGCAGAAGTAGACGTTACTGCTAGGGCTGGAGATATTTTCAGGAGAGTAAGAGCTAGAGTATTACTTAGTGACCCCGCTATAGCATTAGTATCCGATCTTGCTGTTGGTGCCAATGAGATATGTAAGGACTATATCTTGAGAGAGGATCCAAATGAGTCTGGTAATAGCTTTACTACCATTAATCCAGGTATCAGTAACTACTGCATGCAATCACCGGCTAACTAACCCTAAATAACATAATATTTAGATTGATTTAGCATTATCCTACGTTGCACTATATGGGCTAACTGCTTTATAGTATATATAAATGAAAAAGCACAACAATAAAGACGAATATTTCGGTTTAGATATCGGTACGACTGGAGTTAGGCTAGTACAGTTAAAGTCTGGAGATGATAACCCTTCGTTAGTTACTTATGGACAAAAAGCTTTTGATAAAGTTGTTGATGTCGCATCTATGACTAATGAACAAGATAGAGAAATTGTTAAGACAAAGATCGATGAGCTTAAGAAAGAACTAAAAGTGTCTACTAATAGAGCGGTAGTTGCAGTACCAGATAAATATTCATTAGCTTCGGTGGTGAGAGTGCCCCTTAGTAATAGGGAGGAAATGTCTAAATTCATATATGATAATGCAGAAAAATACTTCGATAGACCTATAAATGGGCTAAGAATTGATTGGTACATAGTCTCCCCTGATACTAATCAAGCAGAAGTGGATGTTCTAGTTGTGGGTGCTAATGAGAGTGTTATATCGAAATATGTAGACCTAATTAACTACTTAGAGCTAGAGTTAGTGGCTCTAGAGATAGATACTCTAGCATTAGCTCGTAGTGTAGTGACTAATGAAGATTCTGCGGTTGTAGCATTAGATTTAGGCTACAATAATGCTTCTATGTCAGTAGTGTTCAAGAGACTTCCCAGAGAAGTAGCTTCTGTTAATATGGGTGGTGAAGTATTTATTAATATGGTAGCGCAGAGTTTTAATGTTGATAGAGATGAAGGTCAGAAATTTGTTGAAGAGTTTGGGGTTTCACTTGATAAGTTCGATGGTCAAGTACTTAAAGCTATAGAGCCTGGTTTAGTAGAGATTATAGATAAAATATCTCAAGTATCGTCAGATTTTACTGCCAAGAACAAGACTAAAATAGCCAAAGTTGTATTACTAGGTGGTACAGCAGCCATGCCATCTTTAGCGTCTTATCTATCAGAGAATCTAAAGACTCCTGTAGAAATAGCTAATCCTTGGAAAAACGTGGCTTATCCGGCTAATCAACACGATGCTTTAATGAACCTCTCCTTAAACTTTGGTATAGCAGTAGGTTTAGCTCAGAGAGGATATATTTAAGATATGTTAGTAAATGAGACACAAAATAAGTTTGAGAAGCTCTTAGTAGAACAGGGATTAATTAGCGAGGAGCAGCTTCAGGAGTTGAGACAGGAATCTACAGAGAAGGGTAAGTCGATAGTTAACTTAATATCGGAAAGGAATCTAGTAGATCCAGAAAGTACAGTTAAGACTATTGCAAAAGCAGAAAATGTACCTTACGTAGACTTAAGAAAGTTTAAGGTGGATGAGGGGCTTTTAAGTACCATTCCTAAAGATCTGGCTAAGAACTATCAAGTTGTACCCGTAGGTATGCTAAATGGTCGCTTAGCAGTGGGTATGATAGATCCTACGAATTTACAGGCAGTTGATTTTATAACTCGTAAAATAGGCCAGCCTATACTACCGCATATGGTATCTTCGGATAGTATCAATGCTATCTTGAGTCAATACAAGGCAGATGTATCAGACGATATTTCGGATGTAATGGGTAGCGTATCCGAGTTTGCTAAATCAGAAAAGAAGGAAGAACAAGAAGAGTCGCAGAGCTCAGATCAAGTTAAAAGCTTTGTCCAAGACGCGCCTATAACTAGAGCTTTAAACACGATATTAGATTATGCGGCTCAACTCAAAGCTTCTGACATACATATAGAGCCTAGAGAGGAGAATGTTAAGATTAGGTTTAGAATAGATGGTATTTTGCAAGATACTATGACTCTACCTAAGGAGGTACAGTCAGCGCTAGTTTCTAGAGTTAAGATTCTCTCGAGACTGAAGATAGATGAACACCGCTTACCTCAAGACGGTGGATTTCAGATACAACATAATGGTAATGATATAGACTTACGTATAGCTATAGCCCCAATAGTGTGGGGAGAGCAAATAGTAATACGTTTACTTGATAAAGACCAAAGCTTACTCAGTATAGAGAACCTAGGCTATAGAGGTAGATCTAAAAGGCTAATAGAGGAAGGATTAAAGAAGCCACACGGTATGACTTTATCAACTGGACCAACTGGTTCTGGTAAATCCACTACTCTTTATGCCGGTATTAGTACTATCAAAGATGTTGCTATCAATATCATCACCCTAGAAGACCCTATAGAGTACAAGATAGATGGCATTAATCAAATGCAAGTTGATTCGCAGTATGGATTAACTTTCAGTGATGGCTTGCGGTCTATACTACGTCAAGATCCTGATGTTATTATGGTTGGTGAGATTCGTGATTCAGAAACGGCTGATTTAGCTGTGCAAGCAGCTCTAACAGGTCATATAGTGCTTTCTACCCTACACACCAACTCAGCTGCAGGAGTACTGCCTAGGCTTATTGACATGGGTATAGAACCATTCTTAATCACTTCAACAATTAATACAGTTATAGGACAAAGACTAGTTAGAAAAGTATGCGATAAATGCTCTAAAGAGTACAAGGCTTCTGAGGCAGAGGTATCCTCTATCAATAAGACTCTAGAAGGTTTACTGCCTGAATCCGGTAAAGTAAGCGATAAAATTAAAGAAGATTTAGGCTATGACATACTACCTAGTTTAAGTGATGAGATTAAGCTATATAAGGGAGAAGGGTGTGAAGAGTGTGTGGATGGATACAAGGGTAGGACAGGAATATTTGAAGTGTTTACAATAACACCTGATATGGAGAAGATATTAGTTAAGGGGACTACCAGCAATCAAGTTCAAGCACAAGCTCAGGAGGATGGCATGGTAACCATGAAGCAAGATGGATATCTCAAAGCCCTTAACGGCGCTACAACGCTAGAAGAAGTTGTTAGGGTGGCCTCTGATTCTTAAGGAGCCCTATCCCAGTATTATCTGGTATGATATTATTAAGCATAAGTAGATAAAATTAAGAAGGAGCAGCAGGTTTAGTATGCAGGGTAGTTTACGAATAGAGAACTTACTTCAAGAGGTTATAGATAAAGACGCATCAGACTTACATCTTCAAGTAGGGTTACAGCCAATGCTTAGAGTAGACGGTGAATTAATAGCTATGCACGATCTACCTCAGTTAGATGAAGAGACAGTAGAAGGTCTAATCTATTCTATTGTAGACGAAGAACAGAAACAGATTATTAATAAGGATAAAGAATTAGACTTTTCTTTTGCTTTTGGAGATTTGGGCAGATTCCGTGTTAATGCTTTCCATGAAAGAGGTAATTTAGCAGCAGCTCTTAGATTAATTCCTAATGAGATTCGCACACTTGAAGAATTAGGTATGCCTAAAGCTATGAATGATTTTACAGAGTTTCCCAGAGGCCTTGTTTTAGTTACTGGACCAACCGGCTCTGGTAAATCTACTACTTTAGCGGCAATGATAGATAGAATTAATACTGAACGTTCAGCTCATATTATAACTATTGAGGACCCCATAGAGTATACGCATAAGAGTAAGAAATCAGTTATGGTACAGCGTGAAGTTCATTATGATACCTATTCTTTTGCTGCAGCTTTGCGTTCTAGTTTACGTCAAGATCCAAATGTAGTTCTAATTGGTGAGATGAGGGACCTAGAAACTATAGCAGCAGCAATTACTATAGCGGAGACCGGTCACTTAGTCTTAGCGACCCTACATACGAACTCTGCATCTCAATCTATAGATAGAATGATAGATGTATTTCCACCTCACCAACAACAGCAGATAAGAGTTCAGCTAGCCTCTATACTACAAGGTATATGTTCCCAAAGACTCATTCCCTCTATAGGTGGCGGTAGGGTAGTAGCGGCAGAAATATTAGTAGCTAATTCAGCTGTTAGAAATATAATTCGTGAAGGTAAAACTCACCAGTTAGAATCTGTTATTCAAACCGGATCTGATCAAGGTATGCAGTCCATGGATAAAACATTAGTAAGCCTTATTAGATCTGGTAAGATTACTTACGATCAAGCTAAAAGGGCAGCAGTTGATGTTCAAGAGCTAGATCGTTTAATGCGGAGCTAGGGTCTGTTGATTCAAGAAATTATAATTGTAGCGGTGTACTCGCTTGCTTTAGGAAGTTTTATAAATGCTTGGGTATGGCGCCAGAGACAAAAGGATGTATTACTAGAATCTGAAGCCACAACCGGCAATAATAAAGATATTACTCAAGTTAATTACTCAATTGTTCACGGTAGATCTATATGTACTAGTTGTCATCACGAGCTATCAATGAAAGACCTAGTACCTGTTATTAGCTGGATACTACTTAAGGGTAGATGTAGATATTGTAACAACAATATATCTTGGCAATATCCTGTTGTAGAAACAACAGTAATGCTTTTGGGGGTTATTAGCTTCTTGTTGTGGCCTTGGGAATTGAATAATATAGTTGGCTATTTACAGGTTTTTATCTGGATTAATATAGTAGGGGTTTTTGTAGCTCTTTCAGTATATGATCTTAAGTGGTACTTATTGCCAAATAGTATGATGGTATCTCTATTAATACTAGCTTTAACATATCAAGGACTAAGAGCGGTAGAAGGTGTTGGTGTTAATGATTGGTTATTTAACCCCCTTATAGGTGGTGTTGGGGCTTTTATATTCTTTTATATTTTATACTTATTTAGCAGAGGTAAATGGATGGGTGGAGGTGATGTCAAATTAGCACTGGTACTAGGTCTAATATTAGGTAGTGCGGCTACTTTAGTAGGGTTATTTCTAGCCTTTAATATAGCTGCTATAGCTAGCCTAATAATGATAGCTATAGGTGTTAGAAGTCGTAAAGATGTAGTTCCTTTTGGGCCATTTTTAATGTTAGGGGCTTGGTTAGCCTTGCATTTTAGCAGTAGTCTCATTAATTGGTACTTAACTATACTCTAGACTATACTCTAACTATTGTGGTATTTTTCATGAACATTTTTAAGTTGAGGATTGGTTACATGCGTATATATTTGAGTAGTTGCTATATTGCTATGACCCAATAAAGCTTGAACTGATCTCATATCAGCGCCGTTATGCAATAAGTCTGTAGCAAAACTATGTCTTAGGGTGTGAGGAGTAACTCTTTTAGTGATACCGGCTAATTTAGCGTACTTTGACACACTTCTTTGGACGCTTCTACTGCTAAGTCTAGTGTATTCACCATCGTCTAAACCCTCTTGGCTTCTAGAATAGTGTATGAATAATGGCTTATAGTTGTCACTTCTAGTTTTAAGGTAGGCTTTTAGCCAATTAGCGGCTCTTTCGCTAATGAAAATAGGCCTATCTTTCTGCCCTTTACCTCTAACCATGAATTCGCGTCTATCCAAATTAATATGATCTCTATTAAGTCCTACTAACTCAGAAACTCTGAGACCACTAGAAAAAAGTAATTCTAGAATAGCCCTATCTCTTATACCACTAGGTTTATTGGTGTTGGGTTGCTGAATAAGCCTATCTAACTCTTTGTTATCCAAAAATTCTATTTTAGGTCTACTAACTTTAGCAAGTTCTATCTCATCAGCTGATAATACATCTAAACCACGTCTTGTTAAGTACTTCATTAGTGATCGCAATGCTATTAAATGATAGTTTTGAGTGGTTTTGGATAGTTCTTTATCGTTATCATCTCTATATCTATTTAGAAACAAACGGAATTTACGTATTTTCTCTCTATCAATTTTCTCCACTCTAATATCGCTGCTATAACCTAAAAATCTTTGTAGATAATGATCGTAATTGTATACGGTTTTCTGTGATCGATTTTTCTCTATTTCTAGATATTCTAAAAAATCAACAATAGCATCAGATAATAACATAATTACATTGTACGACACATTGACCTTCTGTGATAATATATATGTATGAATAAGATGCTCTCTGAGTATGTTAATAAGGCTCGAAATAAGGGCCTAAAAGACGACGACACAAAGACAAGATTAATAGATGCTGGGTGGGGTGTTGATGAAATATATGAGGCTATAGATGGAGGTGATGATTTAGTGCCTCCTTCACCTGATTCAAATACAGATAAGAGTGTATCTAGTAGTAAAACTAGCAGTGGAGATAAACCTATTAACGTGATAACTAGCGGGTTTTCTGGTAGTGGATTTGAATATATTATCTACTTTCTAGCTCTTGGTGTGGTAGCTATATCGGTGGGAGCTGTTTTGCACAGTATAATTAATGTATTAATCGACACAGAAAAGTTTAGTTTCTATCAGGAGACTATACCGATAGCCTCAGCAGCCTTAGTGGTTGCTGCCCCAGTCTTTATAGGGTTTATGCTAAGACTTAAGAAGAAAGAGGCTAGGCTGCCAGAGATACTACTAGACCCTTCACGCAGAAGAGCAGTACAGCTACTACTCCTAGTCACCTTTATTGTAGGAGTTATTAAATTGGTGGCTTATGTCTACAATATTATAACTATAGGTGATGCTTCGACTTTTGATATGCAAACTTCACTACTAGCAGAAACGTTTCATGCATTAGTAACTATAGGTATAGCTGGTGGCATATTCTGGAAGTACTTTAAAGAGCAGTCAAAGCTAGACTGATACATTAAATAGATATGGAAAGCTATAAAATAACAGCAATTATATTATCGATATTCTTTATATCGATAATTGCTATTCAATTTCTTTTAACTGAGGATATTCGCCACGACAATCTGGTCTCTGAAGATTTAGCATCTATAGAAAACAGTTTCTATGAAGCATCAGCAGACTCTACCTGGCAAGAGGGTGAGGTCGATATAGCGGACTTAAGTATTGGAGACGATATTAAGGCCCGAGCTGCAGATAATAACTATAAAGTTAGTATCTTAAATATCTCTGAAGATGAGGAAGTATTAACGCTAGAGCTTTGTGCAGATTTCAGGAGAGACACTAGTGATTACTCTAGCTCATCTGATTATGATTTCAATAAGCACTCTCAGGGAAAGAGTTGTTTTGAAAGAGAGATCTACGCCCCAGTAATGCCGGTTCGTTAGATTTTTAAAGGATTGGGTTATAGCTTATACTTTCTATCATGCATGAATATCTGCAAGCGTTAATACTAGCTTTAGTACAGGGACTAAGTGAGTTCATACCTGTTTCAAGTTCGGGGCATCTAATATTTTTTGAAGAAATATTAGGGGCATCATTTGGCGGTGTTATTTTTGATGTAGTACTTCATTTTGGAACACTGCTATCTTTGCTGGTTTATTTCCGAAAGGACTTAGTAAGGTTTATAGGTTCTATACATAAACCAGGTAACGACCAAAAACTAGCTATTAATCTAGTAATTGCGACTTTACCTGCTGTAGTAGTAGGATTCTTTCTTTTTGATATCGCTGAAAAGTTAATGAGATCATTGTGGCTGGTTGTTTTCATGCTGGTATTTTTAAGTATATTAATGTTTATAGCCGATAAGATCAATAGAAACAGAAATGTAGATGATATTACAACGAGAGATGCGTTAATTATCGGCTTTGCTCAAGTTTTAGCTCTTATTCCAGGTACTTCTAGGGCGGGTAGCACTATTGTAGCTGGATCTCTACTGGGCTTAAATAACGCTGAGTCAGCTAGATTCAGTTTTCTAATGGCTATACCTATTCTGATAGGCGCTAACGTTAGAGTTTTATTTAGTGAGGGTTCGATAGCTGTAGTTATTAAACATCTAGACATATATATTCTTGGCTTAGTGGTTTCTTTTGTTGTAGGCTATATGGTGATAAAGTTCTTATTAAACTATTTGAGTAGCCATGGTTTAGCAGTATTTGCTTGGTATAGAATAGTTTTAGCTATAGCAATAGCGAGTGTATTAATAATTTAAGGAGATGAAGATTAATGGAGCCTAATCAGAAGAAGTTAGAGGAAATTAGCAAAGAAAAAACTCTGATCTTAATTAAGCCTGAAGGTGTCATGAGACAGATAGTAGGTGAGCTAATTAGTAGGTTTGAGAAGAAAGGATTGAAAATAGTTGGTCTAAAAATGATTTGGGCTGATGAAGAGATGGCCAGCAAGCACTATACAGATTCTGAAGAATGGCTACTCGATACAGGCACCAAAACTTATGAGGGCTATAAAGAAAAAGGTATTACACCACCGTTAGAGCCAAGAGATTTAGGATTAAATACCAGACGTAAGTTAGTAGAGCATATAACTGCTGGTCCAGTTATAGCTATGGTTTTACAGGGTGCTCATGTCATAGAGACTGTCAGAAAGATGAGAGGTACTACTAATCCAGTTAAGGCAGATGTTGGTACCGTAGGCTTTGACTTCACTCTAGAGTCGTATGAACTATCAGATGCTGGTGATTGGGCTATTAAGAACATCTTGCACGCTAGTGATTCTGTAGAAAATGCTAATTCAGAAATATCTATATGGTTTAGTGACTCTGAAATATTTGATTACAATACCGCCATAGAGCACTTGCTTTATAGCAAAGATTGGCAACAACACAGTAAACGATCTAAACAATAGAATTACTTAGAGAAACTGCCTAGGAGTTTATAGCCTGTTATAATAACTGGCTAAGCCCCGGTAGCTCAGCAGGATAGAGCGTCTCCCTCCTAAGGAGAAGGTCGCAGGTTCGACTCCTGCCCGGGGCGCCAAAAATCTAGATTATAACTATTTAGCAAACAAAAAAGACTATGTAAGCATTAAGTTAAAACATATATAATGTCTGCTATGGCAGATACGTTTCCAGGTCAGCACCCAGATGAACAAGTAGATCTTGTTTTCAGAAAGCATCCTGTAGTAATGCGTAAATATATTACCTACAGCTCATTGATCCTAGCATTAGGTTTAGTGCCGTCTATATTCAAGCCCTTAGAGCCTTGGGCTTGGTGGTTTGCATTAGGAGGATTAGTATTGGCGCTAATAGCTTTCGGATACAGGTTTTTAAGTTGGTATTTTAGTGTTTATATCATAACCGATAGTAGGTTGATTGAGATTAGGCAAACTGGATTTTTTAATCGTAGCGTAGAAGATATTAGTCATAACCGTATACAAAGTGTAAACTATGAGATTAAAGGTCTTCAGGCGACTTTATTAAAGTACGGTCATATATATGTTCAGACCTATGCGGGTCCAATAGTAACCATGAAACATATACATAGGCCGGAAGAGATCCAAGAACACCTAAACGAAAGAATTCGCGGTATAGAACCAAATCACGATCCATCAGGGTTAAGTAAAGGAGGAGAAAATGAAGCCTGATTTCACCCAAATTAAAAGCAAAATTAAGCTAAAAATATCTAGAAATGCTAGTAGTAATGCTGTTAAGCCAGATAACCCTACAGGTGATGATATAGATTTAGAGCGAGAGAGCATACTAGAAGGGGGCAAGAAGTACATAAAGCCCTTAAACCTATCCCATAGACAAGCTTTGAAAGTTACAGCTATTATACTATCCTCTTTAGTTTTAGTAGTCATATCTATCTTTGCTGTATTAATCTATCACTACCAAAGCGATAGTGATTTAGTTTATGGCGCATCTAAAGTTATACCTTATCCCGTGGGCACAGTAGATGGCTCATTAATAACCTATGAAGATTATCTCTTTGAACTAAGAACCCTGAAAAGCAGTGCCAATAGTCAAATGGGTGAGGATCAGAATGTTGATTTCAGCACTAAGGAGGGACAGGAACAATTAGAGACACTAAAGACTCTTGCCATCACAGAAGCACAACGCAAGATAGTCACTCGTAATCTAGCCAGGGAAAATGGAATCAGAATCAGTAGAAGTGATTTATCAACTGAAATAGATCACTTTATTGAGCAAGAGGGTGGTCAAGAGCAGCTAGAAGAAGCGATAGATAGTTTTTTTGGTTGGAGCATGGGAGATTTCCGTAAGGTTATTAGATTACAGATGTTAGAGAAAGAATTAATGCTAGATACCGCTAATTCTGTTCTAAGTAGAGTTCATGATGGTGAAGATTTTGCTGAACTAGCTCAAAACTTCTCTAGTGACGGTAGTGCTGTTGAGGGTGGAGACCTCGGCTTTATTAATGAAGAAACTCCTTTCGTAGAAGAATTCAAGGAAGTAGCTTTATCTCTAGAAGTAGGGGAGGTGTCTGATTTAGTGGAAACTCAATTTGGCTTCCATATTATTAAGGCTACAGATGAAAGTGATGAAGGAATAAGAGTATCGCATATATTACTAGATAGATCTTCTATACAAAAACAAGTGCAGGAGCGGCTAGAAGAAGCTAACCCCAGAGTGTTTATAGATATCAATATATAGACTGGAGCCGATGGGGAGACTCGAACTCCCGACCTCTGCTTTACGAGAGCAGCGCTCTTAGCCAACTGAGCTACATCGGCACCAAGGTTAATTATAAAGTTGCGGACTGTTTATTAAAACTGCTACTATAAATTAGTTCGTTTACTTAATAAGTGCATTAATACTATTTAAGTTATTTGAGGACCCGTGGTGTAGCATGGTTAACACGCCTCCCTGTCACGGAGGAGATCGCCGGTTCAAATCCGGTCGGGTCCGCCAGATATATAGATAATTCTACTGTATTGACCGAATTTAATGATTATCTTGTATAATGTTCATCAGTAATGAATATCCGAGATTTTTTTATAGAGAAACCCGTTGAATTTTTCAGATCACAACTGATACTAAAAGATAAATTTATACGTTGGTTCTTATTTATAGCTATAGTTCTTTGTTTGACTGTAGTGGGCATGTTAGCTTTTAACCTGCGACCAGCTGCTTTTGTAGTGCCGGTAGAATATACTAGTGGCATAGGTTTTACTAGGTTGGGTGACTGGAAATTAATTTATAGCTACGGACTTTTTAGTTTATTAGTAACTATAGGCAATATTGCTCTAGCTATAACCTCTTTTGATAAGAGTAGAATATCTAGTTTTTTCTTACTAATATCTGCTATTTTAATTAACATACTTACTATCGTAGTACTAAGTACCTTATTGGGGCAGCTAGGATAATTTTATGGTATCGCTAGATCATCTAATAGTTTTTTCTGTAGCTTTTGCGGTTAGTTTTTTGGCTATACCATTAGTTAAAAAACTGGCAATACGAATAGAGGCTATGGATGTCCCTGATTCTAGAAAGATTCATAGCAAGCCATTACCTAGGATAGGTGGTTTAGCTATATTTCTCGGCTTTATCATCCCTTTCCTTATTTATTTTGATCTAGATAGGAGGTTGTGGGGTTTTCTAGTAGCTTTATCGATAGTCTTTGTAGTCGGATTCGTAGAAGATGTACGCGGTTTAGGTGTTTGGCATAAATTAACTTGGCAGGCAATAGCGGCAATAGCAGTATTAGCGGGAGGGATAGGTATAGTTGCTGTTACAAATCCTGTTGGGGGTGGATTTATATTTCTAGATAGTTGGAGAATACCTGTTGAGGTATTAGGGTTAGGCTTTAATATCATACCCCTAGCTAATTTAGTTAGCGTTATCTGGATTGTAGGTATTATTAATACAGTTAATTTCTTAGACGGTATGGATGGTTTAGCTTCGGGCGTCAGTATTATTGCGGCTTTGGTGCTATTTGCGATCTCCTTAACTCCAGCAGTAGATAATAGTAATTTAGCATTACTAACCATGATGTTATCAGGATCCTTACTAGGGTTCTTGTTGTATAATTGGCATCCATCTTCAATATTTATGGGAGATAGTGGAGCTTTTACAATCGGACTCATACTGGCAGTTATTACAATATACTCAGGATCTAAGATAGCAGTTGGAGTACTAGTTCTAGGTGTGGCAATATTTGATGCCGTCTGGGCTGTAACGAGGAGACTATATAACCGTCAATCTCCGTTTGCTCCGGATAGAGGACACATACATCATCAGCTATTAGACTCTGGTTTATCTCAGACACAAGTAGTGATGCATCTATACATAGTAGCTGGGATTATTGGTGCTACAGCAGTATTCTATGGTGGCATAACAGCTTTTACAGTATTATTAATCATGATAGTATTAACAGTTAGCATAGCTCGTATTAGAGTTGGCAAAATAAGCTAACATAATATTTAGTTGTGGATTTTATAAAAAGTTAGCCTTCTATATCCGTGGCTATAATGTATAATGTAGCGCCAGAGTATTTAAGTGACAACTAATAATTAAGCGGAGTTTAATGAGTTAAAATGCAAGAAAAAATATCCTTAAGTGTCAAACCCAGAGAAGATGTAGGTAAAGCCGTTGCTGATTTACGCAATCAAGGCATGATACCTGGAGTTATTTATGGTCAAGGTAAAGATGCCAAACCCGTACTAGCTGATGAGTCTTACTTGAGGGATGTATATATGCAAGCCGGAACCAACAGGTTAATAGAAGTAAACTTAGAAGGTGTCAAGACGCCACTAAGCACTCTATTTGTAGATATACAACACAATCCTGTTACTGGAGATATTATTCACTTTGATCTTTATACAGTAAAAATGGATGAAGCTATTGAAACAGAAGTGCCAATCCACTTTGAAGGTACTGCTCCAGCTACTTACAACCTGGGCGGAATACTCGTGACTAATATAGAAGCTATTGAAGTAAAGGCTTTACCAGATAAACTCCCCAAAAATTTTGAGATTAATCTAGATGAATTAGAAGAAATAGGTGACTCTATTCATGTCAGCGATCTAAAGGTGCCAGAAGGTGTAGAGCTATTAGATGAACTAGAAGAACTAATTGTTAAAATAGATCCTCCTCGCAGCGAAGAGGAGCTAGAAGAGTTAGATGAAGAGATAGACGAAGACGCTGAAAAGGATGTAGCATCAGAGCATGGTGCTGATGAAGAGGACGATGAAGATGGTGGGGCAGAAGATGGAGATTCAGAGGAATCAACTGAAGATACCGATTCTAAGTCAGATTCAGACAACTAAGTAAGCTTAAATAGAAAGCAATTAAGTAGTATTTACGATTTCGCGTAGATGAGATGTGTTTGTGATCCCGCCCCTATAAGATAAGTATCTTACGTAAGCGCTGGTGTGGAATTTTTTAAGGGTAGATAACACAATATTTGCTATATCTTCAGTGTTTATACTATCTTGATGATTATTAATGACTAATTTCTCTACAGTATCGACTAGAGCTTCAGCGGTATTGATATGGTCGTCTAACCCTATACATGAATTACAGATACTTATTAGTAGTTTCGACCTACTATAAGGCTCTGTATTACCGCTTTTCTTAATAACCGTTAGATAACCCATATCAATTGATTCATAGGTCGTGAAAGCATTCTGACAGCTTCTGCAGCGTCTTCTACGCCATACCCTATGAGCTTGAGAGGTCTGCCTACTGTTATAAACATCTGTCTGTTTATGATCGCATATAGGGCAGTTCATATTTATATCTCCTATAAAACAACTTTTTAATACTTATATTATCTAATAAAAATAGCTCCAATTAATTTTTACTAGGAGCTATTTAAATACATTTGTTAAAACAACAAATTCACACCACTCTGTTTTTGGCACCTTTGTTCGTACCATGACAATATATTGTCATACCGCAGAGAAAAACACAAGTGGAAAGCTGTGGAAAAGTAGTAAAAATGTCTAAAATTATAAAAATAACACCTTAGATAAGAGTGTTGTCAGGATGATTTTTTAGTAAATATCAACTTAGCTAATAAAAAAACACCCTAATCATTTAGTAGAAAAGGGTGTTTTTGTAAGGATTAATGATCTAGATTATCCAAAACATTATCCTCTGGTAGCCTAGGGTGCTTTGGTTTACGTCCTGGTCGCCTTTTAACAGGCTTATCCGCTTCTGGCACCTCTGCTGGTAACTGTTCGAAAAACAGCGGATAAGAACCAAGTCCTCGCTGCTTCTTCATAGCAATTATACCTCTCTTTTTAAAACAACAGGAACCATCTTATTATATTCAAGACAATAAGTCAATACTTTTGTCAAGGAAAGTGGGTAGAATCTATAATGTTCGGTTTTTGAGTTTTGCGGTGGGTAATCCTAATTTTTTAAAAATAGCGTATATATAGATAATTTTGTATAGTATCTAGGTAGCCATTAGTTTTAGCTATAGTAATACTAAATAAGGATCCGTAGCTCAGTTGGCTAGAGCGCCACATTGACGTTGTGGAGGTCGCAGGTTCGAGCCCTGCCGGATCCACCAGGTAGCTTAAGAATGTAATCATATACAAATTATGAGCTCTGTAATTATTTTGTTAACTAAAATGCTAACTTTCGATTCAGAGAAGACTTATTAATAGATAATACCTAATTACTTACAGAGTTTAATAGATAAGTAATTTTATTTTATAAAAAGCTACTTAAACATTATCTTAATTAGTCACAAGAAATTAAAATTATCATACGTATTTAACTTTTCTATAAAGGTATATAGATATAAAAAAACCGCAGGAGATTAGTGATTTTCACGACTCCTACGGTTTTTATCTTTTTGTTTTGTACTTTTAATATTACACCCAAAAATATAGGGTTTCAACCCCAAAGCATAATAATTTTGTGTTCAATTATAACTATCAATAACAGGGGTAAAACTACAATAATAGTAGACGATAATACAACGATTAAGGATATGATTTAATATTAATGCTTAAAAGCATGAATAAACTATTTTTCAAAAAATATTAGATTTTTAACTAATAACTGGAGTTATTGAAAATACTTTCATGATAGGATATTTGTAATGAAAGATTTACCGCCATATTCTTTGGAAGCTAAAAATCTTAAAATAGGTAAATATCGCCACTATTCTGGGAAAGATTATGATGTTATAGGTGTATGTCGTCACAGCGAGACCTTAGAAGAGATGGTGGTTTATAAAGCTTTATATGGTGAAGGTGACTTATGGGTGAGACCTTTAGTAATGTTCATGGAAGATGTTGAGGTTAGTGGTAGCATGCAGCCAAGATTTAAATTTATAGGCTAGTATAGGTTATACTAATATCTAAAGCATATCTTAAGGAGTTTTTGTGGTTAAGAATAAAGATAGAATACATGCTATGAGACATAGTTTAGCCCATATTATGGCAGCTGCTATTAAAGAGCTCTGGCCTGAAGCTAAGTTTGGTGTAGGTCCGGTGATAGATGATGGTTTTTATTACGACATAGATCTAGGAGATAAAGCTATAACAGAGGATGACCTACCTCAAATAGAATCTAAAATGAAAGAGTTAATAAAAGCCGATCTTGCTTTTGAGCAGTTCGATGTTTCTATAGATGAGGCTATTAAGAAGGAGAATGAAAATAACCAAACATATAAGGTTGAACTACTGCAGGATTTAAAAAACAAAGGCACAACTTCTGTGAATGATGTAGACTCTAGCACCTTAGATGTGTCTAAAATCGATAGTGTTTCTTATTATCGTTGTGGTAATTTTGAAGATCTTTGTCGAGGACCACATGTTGAATCTACAGGTAAAGTTGGAGCATTTAAGCTACATAAACTAGCTGGTGCTTACTGGAGAGGAAATGAGACTAAGCCTATGCTACAAAGAGTATATGGCGTAGCTTTTAGTAACCAAAAAGAACTAGATGAATATTTTGAATTAATGTCTGAAGCAGAAAAGAGAGATCACCGTAAGCTTGGTCAAGAGTTGGAGCTGTTTACATTTTCCGACCTGGTTGGTTCAGGATTACCCTTGTTTAAGCCTAAGGGAGCTACATTAAGAAGCTTACTTGGTCGCTATTCTCAGCAATTACGTCAAGAGAGAGGCTTTGAAGAAGTATGGATACCTCATGTTACTAAAGTTGATTTATATAAACAGTCTGGTCACTGGGATAAGTTTGGTGATGAGCTATTTATAGTTAAGAGCCAGGAGACATCTGATGACCTAGCCTTAAAACCCATGAACTGTCCTCACCATGCTCAGATATATGCATCGCAGATGCATAGTTATCGGGATTTGCCAATTAAATATATGGAGAATACTACTGTTTATCGTGATGAAAAATCTGGAGAACTTCATGGCTTATCTAGGGTTAGATCTATAACTATGGATGACTCGCATGCTTTTGCTACCCCCAGCCAAGTAGAGTCAGTAGTTACAGAATTAGTAGAAGCGGCTCAAGAGCTATATCAGGTATTGGGCATGGACTTAAGCTTACGTCTAAGTTTTCGCGATAACTCTAGTAATTATCTGGGTGAAGAATCTTTATGGGATGAAGCTCAGCTCAGCCTAGAGTCGATTGCTAAAAAACAAAAGCTAAAATACATAATCGAAGCAGGTGAAGCTGCTTTCTACGGCCCTAAGCTAGACTTTATGGCAGTAGACGCTATAGGGCGTGAATGGCAATTAGCTACTGTGCAGCTAGATTTCATACAGCCACAGCGTTTTGGGCTTGAGTATGTTAGTGAAGACGGCAGCAGGCAGACGCCAGTAATGGTTCATGCTGCATTATTAGGTTCTTTTGAAAGGTTCTTATCGGTATATATAGAGCATACTAATGGACGTTTCCCGTTCTGGGTAGCACCTGACCAAGTTCGCATATTGACAGTTAATGAGGATGTGTTGGGTTACGTTGAAAAGGTTACCGAGTTATTCTCTAAGATGGTTTTAAGTAGACCACTGAAGAACAACCAGTTGCGTTTCAGTGTAGATGATAGCAATCAATCATTAGGTAAAAAGATACATCAGGCCGAAACAGAGAAAATACCAATAATACTAATAGTTGGCCCTAAAGATGAAAAATCACAGGAAGTGAGCGTACGTAAAGACGGCAAGGATCAGAAAGTAGAGTTGAGCAAGCTAGAAGAGTTTTTGCTTAGCATATAACCCCAAAAACTCTAATAATAGGAAGAGAATGAAGAATATAAGATCGGTAGCCATTGATGTAGATGATGTGTTAATGCCGCATATGGAGGCTATGTTAACTTATTACTACAAGGCACATAACATAGAAGTCTCTAGGGAGGACTTAGAACAAATTGGCTTATTGGATAATGCTTTAAGCCGATCAAGTATTAATAGGGAAGATTTCATAGCCGATATAGAGGGTTATTTGCTAAGCTCAGATTTTAACGATATACCACCCTTTAATGAAGCTATAGAAGCAATTAATAAACTAAAAGAGAATTATAGTCTTAATATAGTAACTGCTAGGCCAAAGGTACTACACAAACAAACTAAATCATGGCTACAAGCGCATTTTCCAGGAGTGTTTGCTGATGTAAGGTTTACTAACTATGGATCTTGGGGTTATCCTCATAAAACTGAATCAAAAGCTAATGTATGCCAGGTTTTGGGTGCAGATTTGTTGATAGATGATAGTCCATCACATATTATCGAAGCTATTGATTGTGGGATGATAGGTTTATTGTTTGGAGATTATCCTTGGAATAGATCTATAAGTTCAGATTTAGACATAGAAAGAGCTCCTAACTGGGAAGAAGTAGTTAGTAGGTTGATGTGAGTAGTATCAGGTTTAAGGATTTAGTTTGTAATATGGTGAAGAATATACCAGAAGGCAGAGTGATGACGTATGGCCAGATTGCAGCTTTGTGTGGTAAACCACGAGCTGCTCGAGTAGTAGGTCAAATAGCTCATTTTGGTCCCAGTAACATCCCCTGGCATAGAGTTGTTAATAGATTTGGGGGTCTTGCTAGTAGCTATAGTTATGGAGGTAGAGAGGGGCACAGGCAGGATTTAGAAGCAGAAGGTATCAAGGTAGATAATAATTACACAATAGATATTAAAGAGTTGATCTGGTGGCCAAAGACCACAAAAACTGAGAGTTTTAGTAAGGAGTAATAACACAGATATGAATTCTAAATTAATAGCTATAGTAGGCGAGACCGCTACTGGTAAGTCAAAGTTAGCAATGGAAACAGCCAAACAATTTAATGGTGAGATTATTAATGCCGATTCATGGCAAATATATAAGTACATGGACATAGGAACAGCTAAGCCATCAAAAGAAGATAGAGCTCAAATACCTCATCATTTAATAGATATAGCCAATCCTGACGAAGATTTTAATGCAGCTATCTATAAGAACAAAGCTCAATTAGCTATAAAAGATATATTAAACAGAGGTAAATTACCTATAATAGTTGGCGGTACAGGCCTTTATGTAGACAGCGTATTATTTGATTATAGTTTTGCACCTAAAGGGGATTTAGCAGCCAGACAAGAACTAAATAATAAAACCATAGATCAGTTAATAGACATAGCTACTAATAAGAATATATCTTTACTAGGCATAGACACTCGCAATAAAAGACGTCTAGTGAGATTAATTGAATCAAATGGTTTTATACCTCAGAAAAAATCTATAAGATCCAATACCCTAATTATAGGCACAAAGACTGAGTCCAGGTCTAAGCTAAGAGCAAACATTGAGTATAGAGTAGAAACTATGTTCAGACATGGCCTCAGGCGTGAAGTAGATGAACTGGCTCAACACTATAACTGGGATGTAGAAGCTATGAAGGGCATAGGTTATAGAGAATTCAAAGACTATTATGAAGATAATCAATCTATATCTGAAACTAAACGCAAGATTGTTAAATCTACCCTAGATTTAGCTAAGAGACAGCGTACATGGTTTAAGAAGAATATGGACATAAAATGGGTCCAAAGTATAGATGAGGGCTTAGAGTTAGCTAATGATTTTATTAACCACAAAACAACTTAAAGCTAGACGAATTAATTATTAACAAACAATGCTTTATACTAATAGTAATATGTTACCTCATCTATTAGCTATATGGGTCGGCAAAATACTAATATTATTAGGGCGGCTTAAGGGCGGCAGCTCTTCTTTACCGGGTTTGGTAGTAGAGAAGTTGTACCCAAACTTTATTCAGCATATACCCAGTTATTTCGACAAGATTATTGTAGTAACAGGCACAAATGGAAAAACTACTACTACAAAATTGTTGAGAAATATACTACATGAAGAATTTGATTTAGTAGTCAGCAATCAGTCTGGCAGTAATATGCCTAGAGGAATTATTACATCTGTAATATCTTCTATGAGTTGGACAGGAAAACTACACGCTAAAATAGGTTTATTTGAAGTTGATGAAGGATTTACAACATATATGTGCAAAGAGTTAGAGCCAGAAGTGCTAGCTATATTAAACTTGCACAGAGATCAACTAGATCGTTATGGCGAGGTAGATAGGATAATAAATATGCTATCTAAAGCAGCTGAATCAAGTAAGTCTGTGCTTGTTAATTTTGATGACCCTAAACTAAAAAGTGCTTTTATACAGTTTGATAATATAACTAGCTTATCGGCTTCATCTAAAGTACGCAGATTAGTGCCTAACGATGACCAGCTTCATAAAAGCACTTCAGCTACTATTGACAACGAAAAAGACTATCCAGCGGATATATTTATCAAATATGTTAATGGATACAATCACGGTCAGGAAATAAAGATTGATATAAGATGTGTAGATATAAAAATCAAAACTAAACTACAAGGTGTTTTTAACGCATACAATATTGCTGTGGCTGTGGCTATAGCAAGCGATCTGGGTGTTAATAAGGATACTATTAACAATGTAGTTGCGAATTTTGAACCTGCATTTGGCCGTAGTGAAATTGTTAAACTTAAAGACAAGTATATTAAAATTCTTTTAGTTAAAAACCCTAGTGGCTTCAATCAAATTATTGTTAGTTTCTTAAATCAGCAACCTTTGCCTACTTTGATTATTATTAATGACAATTATGCTGATGGTCGCGATGTTTCCTGGTTGTGGGATGTTGATATTGAGAATTGGCATAATATTGATTCGGGTAAAATTATAACTAGTGGTACTAGGGCTTATGATATGGCCCTGAGACTTCAATATGCGAATATTGAGTGTGTTGTTGAGCCTGATATAAAGAAGGCCATAGCTAAATTAATTAGTTTAACTCCCAAAAATGGTACTAGCAATATAGTTCCAACATACACCGCTATGTTAAAGTCGCGTAAGCTATTAAAGAATAAAGCAAAATTAAAGGCTTGGTAAGGGGCAACTTATGGAATTAAAAATAGCCCATTTATACCCTCAAAATATGAATATTTATGGTGACTGGGGGAATGTCGTTACCTTAGAGAAGAGGCTTGAATGGCGAGGCTATAAGATTAAGTATGAAGTTGTAGAAATTGGCGATGAATATGATTTTACTCAAGCAGATATAGTGTTTGGCGGCGGCGGCCAAGATAAAGGCCAATTGATAGTTGCCGAGGATCTGCAGAGACACAGAAAGAACATAAATAAGGCTAATAAAGAAGGTGTAGTCTTTCTATTAGTTTGTGGTCTTTATCAATTGTTTGGAAATAAATTTACTACATCAATTGGCGAGGAGTTACCTGGTTTAGGCGTATTTGACGCTGAGACAGTAGGCTCTGAAGATAGAATGATAGGGAATATAGTACTACAAACCTCCTGGGGTGAGTTAGTGGGGTTTGAAAACCATAGCGGTAAAACTATTCTAAACTCGGGTCAAAGTGCTCTAGGTAGGGTGACGAAAGGTTACGGAAATAACGGCTCCGATGGCTTCGAGGGTGCTATTAGCAATAACTCATTCGGGACTTACTTACATGGCTCATTATTGCCCAAGAATCCAAAATTTGCAGATGAATTAATTAAAAGAGCGTTAACCCGAAGAGGTGACTTAACAAACCTAGAACCTCTAAGTGATAGTTTAGCTGTTAAGGCTGCAAATATAGCGAAGTCTAGACCTTAAAGTTGTTCATTGAATATAGATATTTATGCAAATTAACCAGGGTTATTTAAAAATAAGCCTATATTGTAACAGTAATTTTTGCTACAATTAAAGATAATAAATTGGAGAATAACATTGGTCGAGCAACTATTTGGATCAAAAACCAGAGTCAAGTTACTGCATTTGTTTTGCAATAACCCTAATCGTAGCTTTTATGTGCGAGAGATTACTCGCAAGATAGAAGAGCAGATTAATTCTGTGCGCAGAGAATTATCTAATTTACTCAGTATCGGGATAATTAAGTCTGACACTAGTGGAAACAGGTTATATTATGAAGTCAACCAAGACCATCCCTACTATAAGTCTTTGCGATCGATGTTTACATATGTAGCTGATGAAGGAGCTGACTCGTCAGTTACTTCAACTGATATGTCTACTAGATTTAGGGCAGTTGGTAGCGTTGATTATGTAGCCTTAAGCGGAGTCTTAACTAGAGACGATAAGTCTCCTGTAGATATACTTATTGTTGGAGATGTAAATAAGAGCAGGTTGGATAATTTGATATCCGAAATAGAGAGTGAGGAGGGGGGCGAACTGCGCTATACTGTATTGAGTCGTGGTCAGTATGATTATCGTTATCATCTTAAGGATAAATTCCTTAATTCTGTGTTTAATTCTAAAAAAACAGTAGTAATAGATAGAATTCATAGTGAGGACGAAGATACTGATAAAAATAATAGCAAACCTAAAAAATCAAAAGAATAAAGGAGGATAAGTGGAGATTACATATTATGGAGCTAATTGTATCAAGATAGCTTCCAAAGAAGTGACTATATTAATAGATCCAGTGACGGGTGAATATGGGCCTAATCCTAAAGTTAAAGCTGATGTATTGCTGTATTCGCAGCCAACTAAGAAGGATATAGCTTCTAAAATAGACTTCCTTATAGATAACCCCGGTGAATACGAGATAAAATCAGTCATGATAGATGCTATTGCTGCTAGATTACACACCCAGAAACAGGAAGAAGCTCCGAAAGGTGTTATATATAACATATCCCATAAGGATATAAGAATATTAGTACCCGGCAATATACATCCAAACATTGCAGATGACCAGTTAGATAGAATAGATGGCATAGACGCTCTAGTAGTTCCAGTTGGTGGTAGGGGGTTAACTATGGACAAAGAAGCTGCGGCAGATTTTATTAGACAATTTGATCCATCTCTAGTAATTCCTATTCACTATGATGATGGTAAAACTAAATATCCTATGCCACAGGATAAAGTGGATAGCTTTTTACAAGAAGTTGGTGCTATAGATGCATCTCATGATAAAAGTATAAAAATATCTACTCGAGACGTATCTGAAGACGTTAAGTTTGTAGTGCTAGATACTATTTAGTTAAAGATTTAAACTGGGCTGACTATTCTGATTTTGCAGAGTTAATAGTTTGATATCGCCCTTGTTTTTTAAGTGTACGCAATCCTTGAGCACTAATCTTCATAGTGACCTTCTTCCCGTCAAGTAAAAACGTTTGTTTATGTAGGTTCGGTTTCCATATTTTCCTAGTTTTTCTTTGAGAAAAACTAACATTATGACCAAACTGCTTACCTTTATCTGTAATTTCGCATTTGTGAGCCATGACTATCTCCTTAAGAACAAATCAAATGATATCATACCAAAGTATAGCTAAATAGTGCAAATAAAATTTATTTTATTTGCAGCTAAGTTTTCATATAGGTGCTTACTTAATGTTTATAATTTAGCTATACTAGGTAGGAGTATATGATGATAGGTGATACATTTACGATAATTATTATAGTTCTGGCCACTTTAGCTGTGTCAGTGACTCTCCATGAGTATATGCATGGCTATGTTGCTTACAAGTTAGGAGATAACACAGCTAAGTTTAGTGGGCGTCTAACCCTAAATCCACTAGCCCATGTAGATCCGTTCGCTACTGTATTGCTGCCGATAATTCTAGCTGTGATTGGCCTACCACCATTCGGAGCTGCTAAACCAGTACCATTTAATCCTAGCAACCTTAGGAATGGAGAGACAGGCCTAATGATGGTGTCTATAGCTGGTCCATTAACCAATCTAGTCCTAGCTGCTATTGGCGGTATTCTTTTCCAAGTTTTACCAGCATCATTTTTCTCTTTAGCTATTTTGCCGTTGTTTATAGTACTTAACCTAGCTTTCTTTGTTTTTAATATGATTCCTTTTCCGCCACTAGATGGATCCAGAGTTCTATACGTACTAGCACCAGAGTCTATACGTAGATTTATGCACAGCATAGAGCGTATGGGTCTTGTCGGTATAGGCCTTTTTATATTTATAGGCTTTCCTATAATAGGGCCTTTCTTAAGCGAAGCTATAGGCATACTTACTCAGTGGCTAGCAGGGGAAAATCTACTGCTTTAAGAAATGCCAACGTGATATAATATAAGTGTCTCCGCACATACGCCGTACTTTGGCATTGTTTTCCTGAACAATTAGTTTTGAAAGGGAGTCTTATATTAGTCAAGTCCAGCGATTCGTTCGCAGACTTGGTCTTGCGGACACCCACCTGCCTTCGGTAGGAAAAACGGCCACTGTATGACTGTGCGGGGACCTTAACATATTATCTAGACAAACATTTTGTCTGTAATATACTTAGTCACACTTAATAATTTAAATGAGCGTTTTAGATTAATATGGTGAAGAGGGTGCAATTCTCTCACTGTCGCGCAACGGTAAAAGTCCGAGCCCATATTACCTCTCTAGTTTGTTATGTACAAAGCAACTAGTAAAAAATCGCTAGACTCGCGTCAAGTCATAAATTCATTCGAAAATATGAAACACCTAGTACGTAAGTCTAGGTGTATTTTTTATACAAAACGTCTCTTAAAACAAGGAGGTTACAGGTGTTAAATAATATTAATAAACAAAAGCTGGTAGGTATATTTACTACCTTAATGATAGTTGTTGCACTAGGTATTTTAGGCGCGTATGCCTTTAATCAATATCAGGCAAATCAATCTAATGGAGATACTGTATCCGAAGAGGAAACTATTCAAGAATCGGTTGAGATATCTTTGAATTATGGTGACGGAGAAGATTCAGAAATATACTACGCTCAATACAAAAGCGGTATGAGCGTTTTTGAGGCGCTAGAATCAGCATCAGAACTTAATGATTTTGAGCTAGAGTACACCGATTATGGAGGGGATCTAGGTGTGTTTGTTGAGTCTATTAATGGATATTCTGGTGGTGACGATAAATGGTGGCAGTTTTGGGTAAACGATGAGTATCAAACGAGTGGTATGAGCAGTGTGATAGTTAGTTCAGGTGATATAATAGAGCTAAGATTAACTGGAGAATAGAAAAATTGAAAAATCTAAAAACTATAGACAACAAAACGAAGTTAATACTAGCCTTAGTTTTAATAGCTATTGGTGTGAGCGGTAGATTATTACCGCATTTATGGAACTTTACCCCCATAATAGCTATAGCGCTATTCGCAGGTGTTTATATGGGTAAGAAATATGCAGTATTTTTACCGCTAACAATAATGTTAATAGGTGATATTTTCATAGGCTTTGACCATCTAGCTATAACCATATCTATATATGGATCCATAGCACTAGCGGGCTTGTTGGCTTATGGCCTACGTCGATATAAAAGCTTTAGGGTAGTTGCTGGTATAACAGTTGCTTCATCAATAATGTTCTTCCTAATAACTAACGCTGCTGTCTGGGTATTTAGCCCTCTATATACACCTAATTTTTCAGGGCTAATGCAGTCATATGTTATGGGAATACCTTTTTTCCGTAACTCTCTAATAGGTAACCTATTCTATACAGGCATACTCTTTGGAGTTTATGAACTAGCTACATTTAGAAGTAGATACAAAACTGGCTTAGTTGCTAAAAATATTAACTTTTAGAAGTAATGGTCGGGGATATCGGATTTGAACCGATGACCTCACGGCCCCCAGCCGTACGCGCTGCCTGACTGCGCTAATCCCCGCACCAAGATTGTAGCACTAAAAGCGCATTTCTATATCTGCTATAATTAATTACAATGTCAAAAACAAAACCAGTAAACTATGAACAGGTATCGCTAGAGGCACTGCAGCAAGGCATGGCTGTTGTTAAAAAAGGTAATGATGTATACGGTCTTTATGTAGATGGGTCTAGAGAGTTAATATCTAGCAGCGAAAGTCCAGATTATGTCTGGGAAGATGCTTTAAATGCTCTAAAAAAACGAGTTAACAGAAATAAAGAGCAAAGTAACAATGATCTAAGTGGTAAAGATGTAAAAAAGTCAACAAAAATCAGGATATATTCTGATGGTGGTTCTAGAGGTAATCCGGGACCATCTGCTGCTGGATATGTAATTATGACGAAGGATGAAAGTCAAATACTACATAATGGTGGTAAATATTTAGGGATTACAACCAATAATCAAGCCGAATACCAAGCTGTTAAACTTGCACTAGAAGCTGCAGAGAAATTTTCCCCAGATGAAATAGATTTTTGTGTCGATAGCTTATTAGTAGCTAATCAACTTAACGGAATATTTAAGGTTAAAAACAAAGAACTATGGCCGGTTTATGAATCAATCAAAGAGCATACTAATAAATTTAAAAAAGTTACCTTCCGGCATGTTTATAGAGAAGACAATACTCTAGCAGATGAACAAGTCAATATTATTTTAGATGAACATTCTAAAGAATAGGGATTAGTACAATCTAATCATTGATAAAACTTAAGCACAATATTATAATATATATTTGCAAGATTGCTGGATGACTGCCGCTAACTATAAGTTAAGCGGAGGAAAGTCCGGACAGCGTATGGGTAGGACGGTCGTTAACGGCGACCGGGAGCGATCCCAGGGAAAGTGCCACAGAAACAATACCGCCTCTTTGGAGGTAAGGGTGAAATGAGTAGGGTAAGAGCCTACAGCTATAGTAGGTGACTACTATAGAAGGTAAACCCCGTCCGCTGCAAGGAGCGAGTCGTTTATGCTTACCCAGGCGACGGCTTAGCACAATAACCGCTTGATTCTATTAGCAATAATAGGACTAGAGAGATAGTCATCTTTAACAGAATCCGGCTTACAGGTGATCTTGCATTAAATATACCCCTTATATAGGGGTATATTTAATGCTCTATTAGACTTAATTTAAGATAAATTATTTTTGACTAGATTTTTGAGCTTGATTTACAATAGCTGTAAATATTTTTGGCTGAGAAACTGCTAGTTCTGCTAGTATTTTACGATCTAATTTAATATTAGAGGTTTTAATCTGATTCATTAGCTTTGAATAGGTTAAGCCGTTTTTTCTAGCAGCAGCATTGATACGGGCAATCCATAATTTTCTAAAATCACGTTTTTTATTACGTCTATCACGATACTGATACTGCATAGACTTTTGAACACCTTGCTTAGCCATTCTGTAGCTAGAGGTTCTAGCATGAGACATGCCCTTGGCTTGCTTCAGTATCTTCTTATGCCGTTTTCTGGCGGCTACACCTCTTTTGACTCTCATTTATTTACCTCCAAGCATTTTGTTAACATTGGCATTATCACCATCAGAGAAGTCAAATTCTCTAGTGAAGTTTCGTTTACGTGAATTACGCTTCTTGGATAGCATATGTGATCTAAAAGCTCGTCTTCTACGCAACTTACCGCTGCCAGTCACTTTGACGCGCTTACTAGCTCCACTATGGGTTTTCATCTTTGGCATAGTTTAATTCTACTCCCTTAAACAAATTTATTTATAAACACTGCTTGCAATTCTATCACACAGGCAGATTAGTTTAAAACTATTTTATACTAAATAACTATTTTTTTCTAATAACCATGTTTAGTTGCTTACCACTCAAGCTTGGTTTTTGATCAACTACAGCCACATCTTCTAGGTCTTGAGCAAGATTATCTAACAGTTCATTGCCTAGTTCGGGATGGATAATTTCTCTACCCTTAAATCTTACAGTAAATTTTACTTTATGGCCCTTTTCCATAAATTTACGTGCTTGATTGGTTTTAACCTCTAGGTCGTGGCTATCAATTTTTAGACCTAACCTTATCTGTTTCATCTCTTGAGCTTTCTGACTTTTTCTAGCTTTTTGCTCTTGTTTAGTTTTCTCGTATTGATATTTACCCCAGTTAATCATTTTTACTACAGGTGGGTTTGCCTGAGGAGATATCTCTACCAAATCTAAACCCTCTTCATCAGCTTTATCAAAAGCATCTTTTAGGCTCATTACGCCAAGCTGTTCTCCAGCATCATCTATTAATCTGATCTCAGGGGATTTTATTTGCTGATTTAGGCGCGGCTCTTTGATGTATCTCTCCTTAATTATCTGCCAAATTTTAGCAAATTATAGATACTCCAGTCAATAAGGTGTTATTGAAACTAGCTATCTTTTGAATAAACCAATAAGTTTAATCGGTTTTTGGGATAGTCTTATTCTGAATATATTGTCTTTCATAGTGCTACCATCAAAAGTGGCTATGCATTCCTCCTTGGTTTCTAGTACTGCTAACCTAGCCCTAATTTGAGAGATATTATTGAATGCCTCTAGCTTATTTGTAGTTTTATTAACTTTTTGATTACCTAGCTTTATATTGCTGGTAATCTTAATTAACAGAGAGCTAGATGTGTCTGAACTATGCAGGTTAGCATTAGTAACTTCACATGTATGCATGGGAGTTACTAATTCGTTTTCTCCATCTAATTGCAAGGTGGCTTTTTTAATGCGGATAGATTTAGTGGGTTTAATTTTGCAGTAATTTAAAAATGGATTATCGTTTAAGTATATTGGATAGAAATTATATAGTCTCCTCGATGATAAAGCTTCACAGGCTTGTTCCCAATTTGTTATTCCAAGTAATTTAGTAAAAGAGTTGCCGCCATCTATAGGTATAAATCCTATAGCTATAGATGTTTTACCGGTAGAGTCTATAGCTGTTACTACTTCATTGACGGTCTTATCATCACCTATAATTACTATAGTCTGAACCCCTTGTTTGATAGCTGATCTAGTTATTTTAGTGGTATCTTTTTCATAAAGAGTTTTTGATATGTCACCATCTATGTTTAATTGTCTAATCTTGCTCTTGAGTTTGTCCTCTATAGAATAAAATTGAGAAGATTTTGTATTAGGATTGATTATGTAGTGATACATATAGTTTCCACAAGAGCTGTTTATTCTTCCTCGTTCGAATCTTTGTCCATTCCTCTAATATCAATTTTTCCTGATATAGATGCACCTTTTTCTACTAATATATCCTGAGATTTAATATTGCCATTTATTCTAGCGCTCCTCTCACAAATAACTTTATCTTGGCAATCGATATTACCGATAACCTCTCCAGATATATTGGTTGTTGTAGACTTAATATCACCCAAAATTGTTCCTCCATCCCTGATATAGATAGTTTTTTGAGATGATATGTCTCCTTTTATTTCTCCATATATCCAAATATCGTTTTCGCTAATCAAATCTCCACTAAACACTGCGCCAGAAGCTATAACTGTACTAAGTGGATCAATCTGAATACTGGTGCTACTGTTGTTGCTAAGTAGACTTTTGATGCTCTTTAGTATCTGCATTATAATAATCCTTTCCTTATTGATTAATAGCCGTATTATTTTTAGCCTGCTCTAAAGAAGATGCCTCTTCTTTAGAGAGAGTATAGTCGCTTGTCCCATATCTTATTGGCTTTATATATATTCTTGTGCCCTCACGGGAATGTATGCTAGTTAGAATAAATCCGCTATCATTATGATCTAGTACGCTTAAGGCAAAACTTTGATCTCCGCCTGTATTTTCGAATGGATTAAATCTTACAATAGCTGTTTTCTGCAGGCTATTAGCAGCAATATCAGATAGGTATTTGTAATTTTCTTGTAGTGATCCAAATTTATCATTGGCTCCTTTTGTCTCAACGAAATAATGTTTTATCGTACTAGCTAGGCTACCTTTTGATTCCATGCCTCCGAATAATTGATTAATTTGTTTATTTATTTGTCGCTGACGATAAGCAACAAATACCCCAAGCGCTAGGGCTAATGTAGATATTACTATAATAACAACAGACTCAATCATATCTATCCTCAAGTATACACTGACTATCATTCACTATATAATAGTTATATGGCAAAGAAGAAAAGAACCAGAAAACAAAAAGAAAGAGCTAAAGCTAGAAGGCTTCAGCATATCTCGTCTTTAACCACTAAAGAAGTGGCCAAAGATGATAGTAGTAATAAACAAGATACTTCATTAATGTCTCAGGACGTACAAAGTACCGAGGGTTTATTAAAAGAGGGAAGTGCTAATAAAGGTCTTGATAAGATTAAATTTAGTATCGTGATATTTCTTAGTCTTATAGCTATACAGTTCGGCTTATGGATCTTATTACGCTTAGAAATGTTGCCACAGTCCTGGATAGAGCTTCTCAGCTAAGTCAGTATACTTCTATGAGAGTTATTTAAGGGGTTTTGATATATTTACGGTACCATCTGGAGGCGTATTCAGGGCTAACTTGGTTAATGTAAATGCCGGTATTTAATTCATATCCCCCAGCGATATTAATTCTAGGACTAACCTTAATAAAGAAGTGGTTATAGTCTCCATTAACACCCTCTTGGAGATGATAATTAAAATCAATCTGGCCGTCGCTAAGAGCTGACACAACTCCCTTTAAGTGGTCAGCTAACGACTTAATCTCTTCATCAGTTAGATCTATTATTGAATGAACCTGACGGTTTGGTATTATCCACGTCTCCAAAGGAAATTTGCTAGCAAAAGGACATATAGTTGTAGTGTGTCTAGTGTGAGCTACCACTCTTTTTTCTTGTTTGAGCTCCCAGCGGATAACATCACAGAGCGCAGAGGTACGGTGTTCTATCTGGTATTGGCTTAATGCCTTACGTTCGCGCAATACTTGAGGAGGGATTATCTTACTAGCAATTATTTGTGAGTGTGTGTGATTTAAACTAGCTCCTGATCTAAATCCTTGATTCTTGAAGACACTAATATATGAGTATTTCTTTCTCAGTAACTTAACTCTTCGTTGATAGACTTCAAGAACTCTTACAATTTCAGTAACTGAAAGTGCGGAAAAGGGGGTATTCATTTTAGGTGTTTCTAAAACTATCTCTTGAATACCTGCTGCATCTGGATTCTTTGGCGTAAATGCTGGATATTCATTCTCAACTACTTTAACTTCCCATTTACGTCTAACTTGTAGCTTGTTTTTGCGTTCTTTAACTTCGTAAATGCTACGATTCTTCTCTATGGGGTGTTGTTTACTATTTTTCTGACTCAATATCTCGCTACTAAGTTCCTGAGGTCTTTTACTTCGTCTAGGAGATATCACAACATAGTCGTCTAAGTAATAATGCTTGCGCAACTGAGACGACTTGCTCTCTTCTATATTTGATACTTTTTTTGCCACCATAATGCTTAAGGCTTATTGTAGCAAAGACAGGGGTTTATAGTAAAATCATTTTCTATCCCTTTAGCTAAGTGTTTATGTTATAATATTACTTTGCAAGGGGCTGAATTATATAGCTTCGACGTGAGTATTTTGACAACTTATCTAGCGAGTCGAGTTGGTTTACGCGTTAGCTGAACCACTACAATAAATGCAAACGCATTTGATCGCGTAAGAGAAACTGTGGCTAGCTTTTTTGCTCCTCAGCTATCTTATGCAAAAGCTATAGTTTAACTTATAGCCATCAGCAATGTGATTATCGAATAGCATTAACTGGTGTCATATTATTCGATGTAGGATAGATAGATTTGTTACTATCTACTATCTGAAATTTTTTGTGACTACAGACTTATTCTTATTTGTTGGTTTGAAATGAATGAGTTTGGAAATATTTTTAAACCAAATACACTCGTAGAAGGATAGGAAGTCAACTTGCGGACCGGGGTGCGATACCCCGCAGCTCCACCAAGAAAAGTGCCCGGATTTATTGTCGGGCTTTTTTCTTGGTAAAAACCTACATAACCCATAAACATCTACAACCCTAAAAAACTTCATATTATCCAGCTATTGTAGCGTCCCCTAAGATCTAAGTGATAATTTCACTTAATTTTACTCCCTAGGGTTCAGGTAATTTCTTACAATCCACTCAGAGCCTGTGTAATAGCCTCTGAGGCATAGTTAAGCGCATACCTGAGTGTATATGTGATTGTAATCTATCGCGCCCAATGCGCGGCTTAATTCAAGCTACTTATTAATAGAGTGAAGAATAAATAAAACACAAGGTATACTGTTGAAAATATTCATAAGCTGCTTGCGTTTTTTATCGCTAATAATAACAAACACAATAAAATAAATATTCAATAAATAATCATTTTTTTTAGGCCCTAAAAACACACAGTATTAAGCATTATTTTCATAAAAAATCTAAATATATTTTATGAATTCTTATTTTTTTTAAATATTTTCAAAATAAAAAACAATCACACAATCAATGAATATGAGTCAAATTATAGCAATGAATGTAGGGAGTATTAAATAAAAGTAACGGCTTGGTGAAGCCGTTACTTAGGGAGCTTTATTTTACGTTTTTGTTTTTGAGCACTTTTATTATTCAAAGTGCTTATCTCTAAGATATACAACTCTTATGCTAGTGTCAACACTTTTTATAACTTTTTATATTTAATTTTTAAAAATATTTCAAACCCTATTATTTATTTGGCCTAGATTTTTTTGACGCGTGCTATTTGTCTTTGAGCTTCACGTTTTTTAATAACTTCACGTTTATCATATTTTTTTCGAGCTGTACCAATACCTAATTCTAATTTAACGAACCTATCAACTACGCCTATTTTAGTAGGAATGATATGATGACCATTTTGACGTTCAGATTTTATTTTTTGTATTTCGTTTTTGTTTAATAATATTTTACGATCTCTTTCTGGTTCATGTTGTTTTAATTCACCCGCAGGAGGGTAGGGTGAAACATGAGATCCTGTCAGCATAGGTTCACCATCTACAAAACGTACGTATGACCCTTTAATGCTAACTAGCCCATTTTTTATGCTTTTTACCTCACTACCCAGTAAAACCAAACCGGCCACTACTGTATCGGTTATATCATAATCAAATCTAGCTCGTTTATTACTGGCTATAGTCTTCATGCTTTTAATTATACTACATCTGTTAAATCTATATCTCTGATCACCTTTTTTAGTTCACAGTATACAATTACCAAAAACCTTATATCTTAATGACTTAATTATACTGATAGTATTAATTATACTTATCTATCAAAAATTAAGTATACGTTCATTAGAAAAAGTACATGTTTAGAAGTATTTAATCAAATAATCAAAAATATAAGCAATTTAAATATTTGTCTATAAAACTTAAAAATATTATTAATTTGATTATTTTTAAATCGAGCAATCAAATCGACAGAAAATCTATAAGATTATGTAGACTAATAATCTACATATAATCTATTAATATATTAAATAAATATATAAAAATTAGTTTAAGTACAAACAAAAACACTAGATTTAATGGTTTGAACAGTGAACACAAAATATATAATTACTATCCTAATAAGGATAGTGTAGAATAATCTTAAGTATGTGCAGTAGATATCCTAGAACTAATAAATGGCTTGAAGATCTCTTTGAGAGTACTTATGGTCTATATTTTTCCGATACAGAAAAGACAAATACTATAAAAATAGAATTTGGCCGAAGAGCGAAGAGAAGGCTAGGGTCTATAAATATTAGAGCCTCAGACCCTGATCTATCACTAATTAGAGTTAATGGTTGGTTCAGGCACCAATGTATACCAGAGAGTATAGTGCAGTCAGTTATAGTCCACGAGCTTTGTCACTATGCTCATGGGTTTAATTCTGGGTCCGATAGTGCTCAATATAAATATCCACACTCAGGGGGAGTTGTTAAGAATGAGTTTGCTGAAAGAGGATTAGAGGGGCTATATAAGCATCAATCTAGGTGGATAAAAGAAGAGTGGCCTAAATTTTTACAAGAACACCACTCCAAACCCATAACAAGATCTAAACCAAAGCAAACATACTCCTCAAGGATTATTACTAGGCTCAAATACTTCTAGGGCTGCTTGAGTTAATTAGAGAGGTAGACATGTTATTAGTGGTACAATGATTTTATGGACTTATTTTTGATTATTGGTGGAATTATTTTAGCTGTTACCTTAGTAATACTATGGCAAAGCTGGTATGAAAAGAAACCAAAAGACAGTATGGTGTTGATACAGGAACAGCTCAATAACCTAACTACTAAAATAGACGATCAGCTTGATAGTTTAACAACCAGAATAGATGGTCGAATAGATAAAGGTCAGACAGAAATGCAAAACTCTTTATCTAAACAGCTATCTGAATCGTCTAGATTAATCAAAGATGTTACAGAGAGCCTCACCAAACTAGATGACACTAATAAACAAGTTATTAATGTAACCGACCAACTACAGTCACTGCAAGATATACTAAAAAACCCTAAGCAAAGAGGTGTTTTAGGGGAGTATTATCTTGAAACTGTGTTAAAAAACGTTTTACCACCAGAGCGTTTTGCGTTACAGCATTCATTAGGTAAGAATGAAGAAGGTAAAGATTTAATAGTAGATGCCGCCATATTTTTAGATAAGAACAAGGTACTGCCTATAGACTCTAAGTTTTCTCTGGAGAATTACAACAGGTTAGTTGCAACCCATAGTAAGGTGGAAAAAGATAAACTAGAAAAAGCTTTTAGATCTGATTTGAAGAACAGAATAGATGAGACGGCTAAATACATTAATCCATCACTTAACACTATGGACTTTGCTTTTATGTTCATCCCCTCAGAAGGTGTTTATTACGACCTGTTAATCAACAAGGTTGGTGGCAATAGCTCATCAAGGGATTTAATAGAATATGCTTTTCAAGATAAGAAAGTAATTATAGTATCACCTACATCGTTCATGGCTTATCTCCAGACTGTCATGCAGGGCTTAAGAAGCTTGGAGATAGAAGAGAATGTAAGGACTATCCAAAAACAAGTATCTAACCTAAACAAGCATCTATTAACTCATAATGAATATATGGCAAAATTAGGAGGTTCTTTAGGCACTACTGTTAATCACTACAATAAGACTTATAAGGAATTATCAAAGATAGACAAAGATGTTACTCGCATAGCAGGTACTGATTCAGTAGTTGATCCAGTTGTGATTGAAAAACCACAAACCAGTGATGACTAAAATGATTATTCGTTAATCTTAAACAGCAACACCACCACGATGACTATATATTTAAAAACTATACAACTTCTATAGTGTAGATAAATATACAACTTATTTTTATATAATAATGGTTGACAACGTGTAATTGTTATGCTAAGTTGTTTATAAGCTTTTAATAAAAACAAAAACGTTAAAATTAAAAGCAAACCTTAAAAAATATCTATAGACTAGCATCTAGATCTATGGATAAACCTCCTTTCTCTAATAGGCGTTTCGCTTTTTGGTAGGGCTCAATTAAGTGTTAGAATCTAGCACTTAGCTGGGCCTTACCAAACACCATTTTTAAGTGGTAGGGCGGCGTCTACGCCCAAAAAGCATCAGTTTGCTGGAGGGCGATAAGCCGTTTCGGTAGCTTGCTTTATCTTTTCGATAAGTTGCTCCGATCGGTTTCAACGACGGGGCGATAAGCGCTACATAATTTTAAATATCGGGCGGTTTTGTCGTCTCGTCTTTTCTTTTTTGAATACACACCCCTTAGCTACTTTAAAAGTCTAGGGGGTTTTTGATGATAGCTATATTATTTTATCAAGATTATAGTTAATATATTTTTGCTATACTACTACCTATGTTAAGAAGATCTTATTTATTTGTTGGTATAGTGGTGCTACTGTTGTTTGCAACGTTAATTGTTAGCATGTTTATAACAAACCCAGATGAGCTAGGTCCATTCGGCCTCACTCTTTGGTTTTCTACTCTACTAACTGCTACAACTGGACTCTTGTGGATAATCTTAACTAGTTTTATATACGGCAAGAGCAGAGAGGGGATGATGATAGCGCTAAGAAGATCATTTTTAATAAGTATGTGGGCTGTAGCTATTCTTGCTCTGAGCAGTTTGCGTCAACTCGGTATTAGAGATATCATTCTTTTAACTGTTTTGGGGCTGTTAATAGATTTTTATATGAAGCGAGTGCAGAAATGAACCAAGAAGATATTATTCAGAAATTTAAACAAGATATAGAAAAAACTGATTCACTAAAATCGGTAGATGAACTAAGAGTTGAATATATAGGGCGTAAGGGTTTAGTAACTAATTTACTGAGATCGGTTGGTGATATACCAGAGAAAGATAGAGCTGCAGAAGGCCAACGCCTCAATAGTCTCAAGAAAGAGATAGAGAGTGCTATTGAATCAAAACAACTAGAACTCAGAAGTGCTCAGTTAGAATCAGAAATATCTGACTCTGTAGATATAACTTTGCCCGGAGAAGGACACACAGTTGGTCACTTTCATCCAGTTCAGTCGCTGCAACAGGACTTAATAGATATATTTTCTCAAATTGGCTTTAGCGTAGCTGATGGACCAGAGGTAGAGACAGATTGGTATTGCTTTGAAGCTCTTAATATACCCGTTAACCATCCAGCTAGAGATATGCAAGACACTTTTTATCTAGAAGATGGCAACATTCCAAGGACCCACACCTCCAGTGTTCAGATAAGGTATATGGAGAATAACGAGCCACCTATTAGAATTATATCTCCAGGTGTTGTTTATCGTAATGAAGACGAAGATGCTACTCACTCTTGGGCTTTTAGGCAAATAGAAGGATTGGTTGTAGACAAAAATATAAGCCTTTCAGATCTTAAAGGCACTTTATTATATATGCTAAAAGGTATTTTAGGAGAGAATATTCGTATCAAATTGCTACCCAACTATTTTCCTTATGTAGAGCCCGCACTAGAAGTTCATGCTAGCTGTATATTATGTGACGGTAAGGAGGCAAGTTGTCGTATGTGTAAGGGCACTGGCTGGTTGGAAATGCTTGGTGCTGGTATGGTTCATCCTCAGGTATTACGTAATGTTGGTATAGATCCAGATATATATAGTGGTTTTGCTTTCGGTGGCGGCATAGATAGAATAGCGATGATAAAATATCAAATTGATGATATACGGTATTTATGGCGCCCTAATCTAAAGTTTTTGGAGCAATTTTAAGATGTTAGTAGTACTAGATTGGCTGGAGGAATACTTAAACGATAAACCAGGACTAGACCAGGTTATAGAAGCCATGGATAAAGCAGGCGTGGAGGTGGAGGGAGTATATAGGCCACCAAATTTCGACACTAATATAGTAGTGGCTGAAGTTTTAGAAGTTAAACCTCACTCAGATGCAGATAAACTTAAAATAGCCACTGTTAGTGACGGCAATAATAAATACTCAATAGTCTGTGGCGCTCCTAATGTAGCTAAAAATCAACACGTTGTTTTGGCAAGAAAAGATTCAGTATTACCTGATGGCAATAAAATCGAAAAAACAACAATCAGAGGTGAAGTTTCTGAAGGAATGCTTTGCTCTCCTAAAGAGTTAAATCTAGGAGAATATCATAGCGGCATAATGATTTTTAATGAAGATATTAATTTAGGTACACCCATTAGAGGTCTATTTAACTCTGATTATACAGTTATAGATATAAAAACTGCCGCTAATAGACCTGATTTGCAGGGCTATAAAGGCTTAGCTATAGAAATAGCAGCTCATACCGGAGTAGATACTATTATGGATGAAGATAGTCCTCTTTCTATAAGGGAAGACGATGACTTATTTACAATAGAAACAGAAGAATCAGTCCAGTCTTACTCCTTAATTAAATTAAAAATTAATGCTAGTAAATCTTCGCCAACCTGGATGCAAAGAAGATTACGTTTGAGCGGCATCAAGACAATTAATGCTGTTGTTGATATTACTAACTATTGCATGTTATCTCTGGGACAGCCCATGCACGCCTTTGACACTAACAAAATCAAAGACAGAATTCATGTTAGGTTCGCGCAAAAAGATGAGAAATTAACTACCCTAGACGGTATAAACAGAAGTTTAACAGTAGAGGATTTAGTAATTGCCGATAATAGTAAACCTATAGGTTTGGCGGGTGTTATAGGAGGAGAAGAGTCAGAAATTACAGAAGAGACCAAAGAGATATTGTTGGAGTCAGCCACCTTTGACGCCTCGACAGTAAGGAAAACTGCCCAAAGACACACAGTAAGAACAGATGCCAGTGCTAGGTTTGAAAGAGGTCTCCCCACGCAACTAGTCATACAGGCTAATGAGCTAGCTTGTAAGCTGATGGTTGAATATGCAGATGCGGAACTTGTTTCTCACAAGCACCAATTGAATATATGGCCATGGGTTAGACATATTGGCTTAAGGGTCAGCCGCTTTCAAGATATAAGCAGTTTAGATCTCAAGAAAGAAGAGATAGTTGCGGAATTAAAGAAATTGCACTTTGATGCTAGTGTTTTCGATATAGTTAAAGAGGCTCGTAAACATCTTGGTAAGTCTTATAAAATTGGAGCTAACTTCAAAAAAGATGGCGTAGAAGCTTTTGACTGTTCCTATTTAGTTGATTATATATACTCGCTAATAGGTGTTAATGTTGGTCATACGGCGCTTGGTCAATATGAACTAGGCAGAGTAGTGGAAGGAGAGTTGATTCCAGGAGACGTGCTGTTTATAGAAGGAGTTATAGATAAATCTGCAACAGATCACTACTATATAAGTGACTCTAATGGCAATAAAATAAAACGCCAACTAGATTCAGATAAAAAAGTTGGACATAACGGTATATATATTGGCGGTGATAAGGTCATTACAGCTGCTGAGTATATATATAGCGATGGCAAATGGGAGAAAAGAGCTAGTAGCGGCGTCTTGGAGGTAGACGTTAGTGAATTCTTGAATAATCCAGGTTATCTAGGCGCTAGGAGATATGTAGATAATTTAAATGATTATATAAGCGCTACAGTTCCATGGTGGCGCCCAGACGTTAATATTGAAGCCGATCTGTTCGAAGAGGTAGTAAAAACAATAGGTTTAGATAAACTAGATGCTACTTTACCAAAATGGAACGTCAATATAGATACACCAGATAATTATTGGCGTAGGTTTAGGTTAATTAGGCACTTGCTCAGAGCTATGGGATTATTTGAGGTTACAACATACCCATTTATAAGCCCGAGGGTTGTTGAGCTTTTTAATCTCCAAGACTATGATCACTTAAAACTCAAAAATCCCCGCAGTAAAGAACAGTCATTTCTTAGGCGGAGTTTAGTTCCGCAGATGCTACTATCTGTCCATGATAATCAATCATATCGTCACGAATTTGGTTTCTTTGAAATAGCCAAAACCTTTACCCCTTCAGATAAAAGGGGAGAACTACCTCAAGAGATACCTATGCTAACAGTTGTTTATACAGGTGATAAGGCATTATCTAGAGTTAAAAATTGTTTGGATCAATTAATTAAGGAGGTTGGAGGGTCTATTAACTTATCACCATCTTCAGATATACCGTTTCTACATCCCTCCAGGAGATCTAGACTAGAACAAGGAGAACTGTATATTGGTGATTATGGTTCTATACACCCAGATATTAACCATCACCTCAAACTATCTAAAGATTCAGCCGCTTTAGAGATAGATCTTAATGCCTTATTTGCCATCTGGACCGACCCAAGGTTTGAGCCTATCCCTAAATACCAAAGCGGTTACCGTGACTTAACCTTAGCTATACCTGAGGGATTAAGCTGGCAAGATCTAAATAGTTATCTATCTAGCATCAAAGATATAAAATCGAGCTTCAAGGATTACTTCTCTAAAGATGGAGTTAAAAAAATAACTATTCATGTTGAATTAATTTCTAAGGATAAAACTCTAAAAGATTCAGATATAGCGAGTAAAATCAACGAGATTGAACAGGGATTAAAAAGAGATCTAAATATTATAGTGGAACATTAGAGACGGAGTCTCTTTTTGTTTGCCAGTTCTGCCCTCTAGCAGCTATACTGAATTTAGCATGACTCAGCCATCACAAAACCCAGAATCAGCTCCAAACCTTCCAGAGCAATACGATTTTCCTCAACTTAAAGAGGAGCACCAGCCATTAGCAGGAGAAGTTTATGAGCCGGGAGCGGAACGACAGGCAGAACAGAACGTAGAAACTGATGTCAGCGATAGTCAGGTCCAAGCACCTATTAATGATGATACTAATGATTCAACTGATTTACCCAAGCATGTAGTAGTTGCTGATATTCCGGACGTGGCTGATGATATAGATGTTATAGAAAAAGCCTGGGTAGATAGAGCTAAACAGATTATAAAAGAAAATAAGGATGATCCCAGGTCCCAGGAAGAAGCTTTCGAGCAATTACAGATTGAATATCATAAAAAGCGCTATGGGCGTGACATTAAGGCTAAAAGGTAGCAATAATATTTATGGGTGCCTTAACGCTCTTTATTTTGATGACGATAATAACACTAACTGTAATAACAGCAGCATTTGTTATTTATAGAAAGGGCTTAAGGTTTGCTAAAGGAGTAGAAAGAGGCATTAAGATGGTGCCCATACTTATTAATTTGCCGCCTTCAAGTGAGGATATAGAAGTAGGCCAGAGGGATATACGTGATGTTATTCAAGAAAGAATTTCGCAAGCTGAGGTGTTATACAGTTTAATAGCTGGTACTACCACCAAAGGTTTTAAAAGCAAGTTTTTTGGCCAGAGACATATAGGTTTTGAAATTGTTGCTATAAATGGCACTATACGTCTTTATGCGGCTGTGCCTGTGGCATTGGTTTCGGTGGTTAAACAAGCTATCTTAACTGCTTATCCTGGAGCTCAACTAGATGAAGTTGAGGATCATAATATTTTTTCTGATGTAGGCAAAATAAGCGGTACTTATGGTGGTGAGATTAAACTTAAACAGCCATACTCTTACCCCATATCTACTGCTCAACAACTTAAACGTGATGCTATGCAGGCCATTATAAAAGCCTTAGCTAGTATCGACCAAGGTGATGGTGCTAGTTTACAGATACTAATTCGTCCAGCTAGGAATAATTGGACTAAAGTATCTGAGAGTTTAGTAAAGAAGAAGCGTGAGGATAAAGATAAATCGGGTGTTTCGGTTAAAGACTTAATTAAAGCTCCATTTAGGGCTCCTGACGGGGGAGGTGAAGGGGATAAGCCATCAAAACCACCTAAACAATTAAGCAACTTAGAACAAACAACACTCGATTTGATAGAGGAAAAAACTAGATCTCCTGGATATGAAACATTAATCAGAGTCGTCTCGTCATCTTCAACAGCAGCTAAATCCCAAGCTATTACTAGCAATATTGTTTCTGCATTTTCATTGTTTGACGCTCCTGGGCTTAACGGATTTAAGTTTGAAGCAGCTAAGAATATAGAGAACTTTGTTACGGATTTCATCTTTCGATTCTTTCCTCCCGAAAAGAACAAGATGATATTAAGTAGTGTTGAATTAGCATCACTATTCCATTTACCAGATGATCAGTTTGCTAAAACAGCTAAACTGGAAAGACAGTCATCCAAACAGGTTGAGGGCCCCACAAAAGTTAGTCAAGACGGTTTATTGCTAGGGCATAACACTTATCATGAGGTACAAAAAGAAATACGTCTTAGTGATGAGGACCGCCGCCGCCACTTATATATTGTAGGACAAACTGGTACGGGTAAAACTACAGTACTATCTAATTTGATGGTTCAAGATATGGTTGCTGGTAAGGGCTTTGCTTTTATAGACCCCCATGGTGATGAAGCGGAGAATTTACTAGGCATGGTGCCGAAGAGCAGAATGGAAGACGTTATATATTTTGATCCAGCCCATATCAATCATCCAGTAGGTCTTAATCTATTCGAGCACCACACTGAAGATCAAAAAGACTTTTTAATTCAAGAAGCAATTAATATGCTTTATAGGCTATATGATCCACAACATACTGGGATAATAGGTCCTAGATATGAGCACTTATTTAGAAATGCTGCATTGGTTGTAATGGCTGATCCCGATGGTGGGACATTTGTAGATATTCCTAAATTATTCAGAGATCCGCAATTCGTGCGACAAAAACTGGAACACGTACAAGATCAGTCCGTAAGAGAATTTTGGCAAAAAGAAATGCCACAATCTCAGCGATCTAATGATTTTGGTGAGGTGGTTAGCTGGTTTGTCTCTAAATTTGGGGCTTTCTTGAATAACCAATTAATGCGCAATACGATCGGCCAAGCTAAAAGTGCCTTTGATTTAAGAGAAGTTATGGATGGCAATAAAATATTAATAGCTAATTTGAGCAAAGGTCGTTTAGGTGAGCTTAACTCTCAATTACTAGGTATGATATTTGTAATGAAGTTTCAGGCTGCAGCCATGAGTAGGGCTAATATACCTGAGTCCGAGCGAAAAGACTTCTCCCTCTATGTAGATGAGTTTCAGAACTTTTCAACAGAATCTTTTGCTTTTATTCTTTCAGAAGCTCGTAAATATCGTCTAAGCTTGATTGTAGCTAACCAATTTATTTCTCAACTAAGTGAGGAAGTAAGAGATGCAGTATTTGGTAATGTTGGTACGGTTTTAAGTTTTCGTACAGGCCCAGCAGATGCGGACTTTTTAGTTAAACAGTTTTCTCCTTCTTTTAATGAGCATGATTTAGTTAATCTACCTAACTTTAATGCAGTTGTGCGCTTAATGCATGAAGGGTTGCCCAGCAAGCCATTTAATATCATGACGCTGCCTCCATTAGCTCAATCTAATAAACAAGTATCCACAGCTCTCAAGCATCTATCAGGTGCTAAATACGGCAGACCTCGCTTACAAGTAGAGGAAGAGATATTTAATCGTCTTTCTACTAAATCTACTCCCAATCCTTTTGAGAGTTTAGCTAACACTCAGGGTCTAGGTGATAAGGGTTCAACCCAGGGTTCATCTAATAACCCTAAGCAGCAAACAAGTTCTTCTTTTCTTGATGAGTGGCTTGAAAAACGAAAGAAGGTTATGGATAATAAGCCGTCAACTTCTACTACAGATTCAGATAGTCAAAACACCTTACCAGAGCTTGATGATAATAAGAATATTAATTCTGATAATAACTAATTGTAATCTAATAATTTCACAAATTTTAAGTAGCAAAAACTATTGTTTGCTAAGGGGTTTCAGGGTATAATATTTTAAGTACTTACAATTGAGGTAAATAAAGAGTTATGCCAAAACAAACAAGCCAGTATGGTGCTGGTCAGATTCAAGTTCTAGAAGGCTTAGAGCCGGTTCGCAAAAGACCAGGAATGTACATAGGCGGTACAGGAGTCGAGGGGCTACACCACCTAGTGTGGGAGGTTGTAGATAATGGAATTGACGAAGCATTAGCGGGTTTTGCTACAGAAGTTTCTGTTATTATTCGTGAAGATGGCGGTATGACAGTTAGAGATAATGGGCGTGGAATTCCAGTAGATAAGCATTCTAAAACAGGCAAGTCAGGACTAGAGACAGTATTAACGGTATTACATGCTGGTGGTAAGTTCGGTGGTGACTCTAGTGGTTACAAAGTCTCAGGGGGCCTACATGGAGTAGGAGTTAGTGTAGTTAACGCTTTGTCTACTAAATTAATAGCTAGAGTATTTAGAGACGGTATAGAGTATGTACAGGAATTTAGTGTTGGTGCTCCTAAGACCGATATTAAGAAAGTAGGAAAGACGGATCGAACAGGTACAGAAATCACTTTCTATCCAGATGAAACTATATTTGAGATAGCTAAGTTTGATTTTGAAACTATATTAGATCGTTTACGCCATCAAGCTTATCTAACAAAAGGAGTTCGTACCTCTATCGTAGATGAATCTACAGGTGCTAGTTATGGATTCTATTTTGAAGGAGGGATAGAGTCTTATGTTCGTCACTTAAACAGAGGCAAGGAAGTGGTGCATGACAAGCCATTTTATGTATCAAAGGAAGTAAAAGAGTCTGTTATAGAGATCTCTTTGCAGTATTCAGATAGTTTTTCGGAGAATGTTAAAGCTTTTGCTAATAACATACACACTCCTGAAGGAGGTACTCCTATTACTGGATTCAGAGCTGCATTAACAAGAGTCATTAATGATTACGCTCGTAAGAATGGCTTTATTAAAGACAAGGAAGAAAATCTTACAGGAGAAGATGTTAGAGAGGGGCTAACAGCAGTAATATCGGTTAAATTACCAGACCCTCAATTTGAAGGCCAGACCAAAGCGAAACTTGGCAATCCTGAGGTTAGAGGTTATGTTGAGCAAGTAATGAGCGAATGGTTAACCTATTATCTAGAAGAAAACCCTGTAGAAGCTCGTAAAATTATTAGTAAGACTTTATTAGCGGCTAAAGCAAGAGTAGCTGCTAGAGCTGCTAGAGACACTGTTATACGTAAAGGAGCTCTAGAAGGAGGCTCTCTACCTGGTAAGCTAGCAGACTGTTCATCTAAAAGTCCAGAAAACTCAGAAGTATATATAGTAGAGGGTGATTCAGCTGGTGGTTCTGCTAAGAATGGTAGAGATTCTAAGTTTCAAGCTATACTTTCCTTAAGAGGTAAAGTGCTTAATGTAGAGAGAGTTAGGCTAGATAAGATGTTGGCCAACAAAGAGGTTAAAGAATTAATTATGGCTTTAGGAACTTCCGTAGCTGAGTCGTTTGATATATCTAAATTACGATATCACCGTATTATTATTATGACAGATGCAGATGTAGACGGCGCCCATATACGTACTTTATTATTGACACTATTTTATAGATATCTACCAAAGATAATAGAGGACGGATATTTATACATAGCTCAACCCCCGCTATATTTATTAGAGGTAGGCAAAAAACGTTACTACGCTTTTAGCGATGAAGAGAAAGATAGCATTATAGAAAAACTAATCAAGAAAAAAGGCAAGAAAGATATAGTTAGCAGTTCTAATGATGTAGATAATACAACTTTTGTAGATGAAAAAGAAAAGGATCGATTGAAATTAGCAGGCGTAAAGAATATTCAACGCTATAAAGGTTTAGGAGAGATGGATGCTGAGGAGTTATGGGATACAACTATGAATCCAGAAAACAGAGTGTTGCTACAGGTTGCTATTGAAGATGCCGAAAAGGCTGATGCGGTATTTACTAAACTAATGGGTATAGATGTCCCTATGCGTAAGAGTTTTATACAGTCTCACGCTAAGTCAGTAGAGAATTTGGATGTTTAATCATGGCTAAAGAAGAAAGCATAATACCAGAAGAAACACTAGACAACAGGGGAGAAGTTCATGAACGTAACCTAGTTGACGAGATGGAAAAGAGTTACTTAGAGTACTCAATGAGCGTTATAGTAGCTAGAGCTCTCCCGGATGTTAGAGATGGGCTAAAACCTGTACATCGTCGCATCTTATATACTATGGGAGAAGAAGGCCTGCGTCATAATGTTAAATATAGAAAGAGTGCTAGTACAGTTGGTACAGTTATGTCCCGTTATCATCCTCATGGTGATTCAGCAATATATGACTCATTAGCTCGTATGGCCCAAAGCTGGTCTATGAGATATCCGTTAGTTGATGGACAGGGTAACTTTGGATCTATGGACGGCGATTCACCAGCAGCTATGCGCTACACTGAAGCCAAAATGACTGCTTTAGCAGAAGATATGTTAGCAGATATAGATAAAGATACAGTAGATTTTAGACCTAACTTTGATGGATCTAATTTAGAGCCCTCCGTACTACCTGCAAAGCTTCCAAATCTATTGCTTAACGGTCAAATGGGTATAGCTGTTGGTATGGCTACAAACATACCACCCCATAATCTAGGAGAGGTAATAGACGCTCTTGTTTATATGATAGATAACGGTGATGTAACTACAGATGAACTTCTAGAATTTATTAAAGGACCAGATTTTCCTACAGGAGGCGTTATATACGGTAAAGAGTCAATTAGACATGCTTACGGAACTGGTAGAGGCGGAGTTACATTGCGGGCAGTGGCTGAAATAATTGAGCACAAAAAAGGTCACCAAATTTTAATTAGCGAAATACCATATGGTCAAAATAAAGCTAATCTAATAGAAAAAATTGCCGAATTAGTAAAAGACAAAAAGATTAATGGTATAGCAGACTTAAGGGATGAAAGCTCAAGAGGTACTGTTAGGGTAGTTATTGATCTTAAAAAAGATGCTTATCCAAATAAAATTCTTAATCAGTTATACAAATTTACAGCTATGCAAACTAAGTTCCATCTTAATATGTTGGCGTTAGTTGATGGCATTCAACCTAAAGTATTAAACCTAGAGTCTATATTATCTGAATATCTAAAACATCGACAAATTGTAATAAAACGTCGCAGTGAGTTTGAGCTAAGAAAAGCTCAAGATAGAGAGCATGTACTCGAAGGGCTAAAGTTGGCTCTAGATGACATAGATGAGGTCATAAAGACTATTAGGGCTTCTCAGAGTAGTGATACTGCTAGAACTAACTTAATGAAGAACTTTAAGTTAACAGAGATTCAAGCAAATGCCATCTTGTCAATGCAGCTTCGTACTTTGGCTGGCTTGGAGCGTAAAAAAGTTGAAGACGAACTCAAGGAAGTTAGAGCTAGGATCAAAGAGTTAGAAAAAATACTTTCTAGTAAAAAAGAAATACTTAAAGTAGTCAAAGAAGAACTCCTAGATGTTAGAAGTAAATACGGGGACGATAGAAGAACAAGGATAGTTGACCAAGAGTTGGGCAAGTTTTCAGACGAAGAGCTAATACCTAATGAACAAGTCGTCGTGACAATTACTAAAGGTAATTATATAAAGAGAACCACAGTAGATACTTATAGAAGTCAGGGTAGAGGGGGCAAGGGTGTAGTTGGTATGGGTACTAAAGAAGAAGATGTTATAGCTCATATGCTTTTTGCTAACTCACATGATTACATTTTATTCTTCACAACCATGGGTCGTGTATTTAGAACCAAAGCATATGATATACCGGTATCTTCTAGAACGGCTAAAGGTCAAGCTATTGTTAACCTATTACAGCTACATCCAGAGGAGGAGATTAGTGCTATCATCAAGTTGCCAAAAGATGGAACTGCTCAAAATACCTACTTACTTATGGCTACTAAGTCAGGTATTGTTAAAAAGACATCACTAGAACTGTTTTCTAATATTAGAACTAACGGAATTATAGCTATTAAACTAGATAAAAACGATATACTGCAGTGGGTTAGAGTTACTGAAGGAAACGATCAAATTTTGATTTCAACTGCTAAGGGTCAGGGTTTAAGATTTCAGGAAACAGACGTGCGCCCTATGGGTAGAGGTGCTAGAGGTGTTAGGGGTATTCGTCTTCGCGAAGGTGATACTGTAGTTGGCTTTGACGTGGTTGATGATAATGCTCAAGTACTAGTAGTTCATAGCAATGGCTATGGTAAGCGGACAAAGGTTAAGTTGTTTGCAGTTCATAAAAGAGGTGGGTTAGGAGTCAAGGCTGGTGTAATAAGCAAGAAAACAGGAGCGGTAGTTAATGTTGTTAGGGTGGATCCTGGCAAAGATGAAATACTTTTAATTTCTAAAAAAGGAAATATTATTAGACTAAAGGCTAGTGAGATATCTATAATTGGTAGGGTTACTCAGGGTGTAAGAATTATGCGACTCAATAAAAACGATAACATTGTTTCAGTAGCTCTTATATCTGAGGCGGCAGCGGAGCAGGAGTAATGCAGCTAATAATAATATCTTTTATAGCTTGGTTTAGTGCTCAAATAATCAAGTTTAGCTTAAGGGCCTATAATGGCGACCCAAACTTTAGGGTTTTTTATCAATCTGGAGGAATGCCAAGTGCTCATACAGCAACAATAGTAGCGCTGAGTTTTTCAACTCTGGCTATATATGGTTACGATAGTCCTATATTTGGCTTATCAGCTGTGTTCTCGGCGGTAATAATATATGACACCTTAGGTGTTAGGCGCTCTAGCGGGGAACAGTCTGTAATGTTAAATAATCTAATACGGGCCTCCGGTAAAAAAGAAACAGTTAGAGAGGTTGTAGGGCACTCTCCTAGAGAGGTAGCTGCGGGTTTTATATTGGGCTCTCTAGTGTCTATTTTGGCAACTATCTCAGAATGGTCAGCTAATGCTGGATGGCTAACTCAATCACCCATAGGTATAGAGCAAAGTGTATATCTCTACATATTCATAGCTATTTTGCTTCTTGGTTTGGTATCCAAAGTAATACTAAGCAGGTATAGATTAGTGGAGGTTATTTATAGGCTTAGATCTGCTATTTGGTGGTCTTTTATATTGCCCGCTCTATTTGGTCTGTTTTTCTCGTTATTACAAACTCAAACTACCGGGCTGGGCTCTTACAGGTTTTGGTCTCTACTAATATTATTGGTTTTTATTGTATCTCAAGTATATCTATTTATACGTCTTTATCGCACAATCCCCAGCCAGTACAAGCAACAATCAAATGAATTAAAGATACTGAGAAGAAGCCAGAGAAGAATACAAAAGACTATTAAAAAGAAAAAAAGAAAAAAACAAAGATACAAGAGGAAATAAGTTCATTATCGAAATAACTGTTGACACTGCTAGTAGTTTTAGATTAGTATAACTCTTGCACAACTTAGCAGGTGGCTAATTACTATAAGTGACTTAACTATAGTAGAGCTCCTATTTAAGAAGTGAGGTACTTTGATAATTTGGACTGTGCAGTGTAACCGTAATTAAACTACTTTTAAGTAGTGGATACACGTTTTTTGCACATTGTACGTTAAAACAATGTCAGTCAAAATTTTGAGCAATCAAATTCAATTTTATGGAGAGTTTGATCCTGGCTCAGGGTGAACGCTGGCGGCGTGCCTAATACATGCAAGTCGAACGAACCTTATGAAAAAAATCTATTATTTTTCTTAACTACTATAATTGTAACTATTTAAAAGTTATAAATAATAGTTTCAAATATTGGTAAAGTGAGGAAATTATCTAGATTTATTTTCATATTGGTTAGTGGCGGACGGGTGAGTAACACGTTGGCACCTACCCCGAAGTAGGGAATAGCTCGGAGAAATCCGGATTAATACCCTATAATCTCTAAGGAGCAAAGCTTTAGCGCTTTGGGAAGGGCCTGCGCATGATTAGCTAGTTGGTGAGGTAAATGCTCACCAAGGCTACGATCATTAGCTGGTCTGAGAGGATGATCAGCCACACTGGGACTGAGACACGGCCCAGACT
>JBBDOS010000010.1:0-30583 GCA_040876925.1 Saccharimonadales bacterium (SeqCode)
CCCAAAGAGAAGTTACTGTCGATACTACCAATAAGACACTGAGGATTCATGATGGCACAACATTAGGAGGCACTAAACTAGCAGCCTATGATGCCTGGGGTAGACTGCAAGTAGCTGACCCAGTTAATGATAGTGATGTAGCTAACAAAGGGTATGTAGATACTGTACCAACTAACAACATTGGCAACTCAGGTAGCGCATTAGAAATTAATTTAACAAATGGTAGGTATCAGACATTCACAGTCAGTGAAGCCTTAGCCTTGACTACCATCGGCTGGCCTGCCAGTGGCACCGGAGCGTACGTGACTCTTGAGGTTAGTATGGGAACGGAGTTTGCGGTGACTTGGCCTGCTGCGATCAAATGGCATGACGGTGGGGATGGGACAACCGCTCCTGCTCTAGCGGTTAACACTAGAACACTAGTAGTCCTATTTTCGCGCGATAATGGGACCACTATTGAGGGCTCGTATGGGCAGGGTAGATCTACAGCATGAGCGGGTTTGCTGAGGCTTTGTTAGGAACGATGGGGCGAACGTTACTAGGAATTATCGGCCCCACGACTATGGAGACCTCAACTACTGCCACCGCTACTGCTTATAGCAATCAGCGGAAGGTTGACCGGACTCAAAATGGGGTGCTGTGGGCGATTCATGTGCGTGGTTTTAGTTGTGTGGCTAATTATTCAATAGATAATGGCTCTACATGGACCAATAATCTTTCGAACTGGCCATTGAATAGTGGTGGTACTACAGGCGACCCTTCTCCAAATTGTTCTTTTTTTATTGATAAAGATGATTATGCTCATTTTGTATGGAAACAAAATACTGATTATGGATCTTGGGTAAAGGGCTACATCTACTATCGCCGAGGAACTCCAAACGCTGAGCGAACTGAGTGGACGTGGAGTGATGAATTAGAAATTGGGGGTACATTTACTCAAAATGATTATTCAGATATTGTGGCCCACCGAGAAGGTACAGGCTGGGTAGCACATGTCGTATCTTCTTTTATCTATAGCGCTACTAATGAAGATTATGTACGATATTCTAGGATAGGTATAACTTCAGAGGGGAGTCTTTCTTTCGATTCTAATAACTATATAAATTCGTCCTACGGCAACACTAATCACAAGTGGCCCTCCATCGACTTCAACCACACAGGGGATGGCAAAACAGTCGCAGGCGGAACCCCGCACCTGTATGTCGCATGGTCTGCGGGAGATACTGGCGCAGGTTTAGGCATCCGGTTCAAGAAAGCCACATATTCAGGAAGTTCTTGGACGTGGGGTGCTGAGAGAGAGATTAGCCCAGATCACTATGTAGCAGCTCATAACTATTTGAACTGCTTATTTGATGGTACTCGAGTTATAATAGGAGGAAATTTATATGATGGGGGATATTATAGTCTCTTGTTTTGGGAACGAGATGTAGATGATACAGCTACATCATCTACTATTTACTTAGTAGATAATGGCCCAGATGGAAACGACACATCTCAGTTTGGCGCTCGCGGATCAATAACTTATGACTCTGAAGAAAATTTATATTTCTGGGGACTAGGCGGTGGCAGTCCATGGAAGTTAGTTGGATGGAAATGGACACGAGCTTCTTTAAATGCAGCAGTTATTTACGAAGAATCGCTAAATATCAATTCATATGGTAGTAATGTATCTGCCAAACGCGGCTACTCCAACAGCCGCATCGAGTTCATCTACACCGATGGCACCGAATCCCCGTACGACATTAATTTCTACGGAATGGACACCTAATAACCTACTTATGTCTCTGATGGTCGGGTTATCAAGACCGCTTCTTGCATGGCACTCTAGTTCTTAGCAACTACCGCAGCTTCTATCTTAGCAACCCCAATACTTTTTAATACTTTAGCGCACTCATTTAGTGTTGCTCCGGTTGTAACTACATCATCAACTAATAATATTCTCTTATCCTTAATGTCAATTCTTTCTGAACTTTTCATAGTATAGATACTATCTCTAACTTGGCTGATTCTAGTAGATCTATCCGAACCCACTTGAGAAGTTTTACCCAGCTTATATAAAACATTAGCTGTCTTAATACCAGTTAACTTTGCTAGCTCTGCTGTAATTATCTCAGCCTGGCAGTAGCCACGACGACGAATATTACTAGCGCTAGTTGGAGCAGGTATTAATAAGTCATACTTGGTAGATAAAGAGTCATCAGCATACATAGAATATATCAATCTAGCTAGGGGAGTAGCTGCTGAGATAGAGTTAGCATACTTTAAGCTATAGATTAAATTCTGTACGTAATCTTGATAGTTACTAGCTACAACTACTCTAGCCAAGCTACTGTGTTTTCTGCAGGTATTGCAAGTCTTAAAGTCTACACTTAACCTATTACACCTATAGCAGGACTCTGGTTTCTTGTAGTGAATACCTGATAAACACTTATCACAAACTAACTCACTTAAATCACCACAAACTATGCAGCTATCAGGAGCTAGAACATTAAGTATCGGTCGGGCTAGTTTGTAACCCTTGATGAGCAAAACTAGCTAATGTTAATCTTTTTAACTTTTTCTTGTTCTTGTTTAGGTATGACAATTTTTAGCATACCGTCTCTAAGCTCAGCTTCTGCTTCTTCTTCTCTAACCTGAGTAGGTAGGATGATAGAGCGAGAGAATTCACCCCAGTAGCATTCTTTGACTAAGTAGTCGCTAGTACGAATCTTTTCGTCTTCTTTTCTGCTACCGCGAATAGTTAGAGTACTTTCTACTATACTCAAATCTAAATCAGCTTTACTCACACCTGGTGTAGCTGCTAGAACTACGATATTTTCTTTAGTCTGGTAAACGTCTACTGCTAGTTGCCCTGGTTCTTGAGAGTTAGTAGGTTCTAGCCACTCGTCTGAACTATTGTCCTCAACGCTGTCCTCAGCTACTTCAGCGCTGTCTTGGTTGTTATTTGCCTGTTCCTTTGGCTCATCATCTAAAAAGTCTCCCTCTAGATCGGCCATAAACAGATCGTCATCATCACGTAGTGCCATATTTCCTCCATTCAAAGTTGCTTAAATGTACTTGCTTTAAGTTTTTTGGTATTTGTTTCTATTAACTATATTATAACCAGATAATAGCCTCTAGAGCAAATCACTTTAGAGAAAAGAGATAGGTAAACTAAGACCTCGGTAATATTACCGAGGTCTTATGAGTAATTTCTATGTTGTCTTTATGTATTATCTTGAACTAAAGCTTCTAGCCTTCTAGTTGTCCTGTTACAAAGTTAACTGCTGCGTAGGCTAGGAAAGCCACTACGATACCGATAATGGCATAAAGTATAGTGTTTCTAGCTGACTCAATAGCGCTGGAGTCACCCTGAGAAACAACGTAGCGGATACCGCCGATAATTAGCATGATAACTGCTATAGCTCCTAAAAGGAGTAGTAGGGTGTTGGCTACTGTTTCAAAGATAGTAAATATATTACCCTCAGTGCCAGGATTAACATTATCTGCACCAGTACTAATTTGAGCTAGCACTCTACTTGGTGCTGCCATAGTCACAACTGCCATGAACCCCATAGCTAGTTGAAATAACTTTAGGCCTGTGTTTCTTGAAATTGTTTGTAACTTTGTCACTTTATCTTCCTCCTTAGAATAATTGCTTGTATTTATTATTGTTAGTTTTTCCTTAATAGACATTATACCTTATCTACTATTGACCAGCAAAATCCCTAGCTTACTTGATATGGTTTACCTTCTGTCATTTCTTGGTCACACTATGTTTATATAGTGCGACTCTATAGTTGATGAACCTGTATCCTCTAGGCTACCTGTTACAAAGTTAACTGCTGCATAAGCTAGGAAAGCAACTACTATACCGATAACAGCATAGAGAATAGTGTTTCTAGCTGACTCAATGGCGCTGGAGTCTCCTTGAGAAACCACAAAGCGGATACCGCCGATAATAATCATGATGACAGATGCTGCACCGATAATGATTAGTAGAACGTTAATAACACTCTTAATAATATCTTCAACTGTAGTGCCATCATCACTAACACACTCTCCACTAGTCCATGTACCCCCAGCGCCCTCACAAGCTAGCTGAGTAGCTGATTGAGATAGGGTGGTATCAGGAACAGCTACTATCGATATAGCTACTGCCAAGATAATTAAAGATGCTATTAAACTAAAAGTTTTCATAAATATATTCCTATTCTTTATATACTCTTTATATATTTACACATTGCTCAGCACAAATCTAATAATTGCTTGGCCGGCAAAAGCAACTACTATACCGACTATGGAATAAATTATCATATTTTTAGCGGTTTTAATCCTATCAGAATCACCGCCGGAAACAGTATACATCAATCCCGCTATTATCAGCATTACTACAGCAGCTATACCTACTATGTATAATAAGACGTTAATAACAGCAGTTATGAAATCCCCAACTCCAGCTTGACCAGCTTGACATTCTGCCTTGAGGTCATCCGGTAAACCCTGGCAAACAATATCTGTATCAGCAGCAACTGGATCAGCGCCAAGATAGACTACGCCAGTTATAGCTATTAGTAGCACTAATACTAACGAAGCTGCTTTAATGTTTTTGCTGATAATTAAATTCTGAACCTTCATAACTATAGCCTCGATATTACAAAATTAATTATCACCATGGCAAATAGGGAAATGATGAGACCAATTACAGCATAGAGTATGGTATTCTTGGCTTTTTGTAACTCCTCGGGCTTACCAGAGCCGACAACATATTTAAAGCCTCCGACTATCACGAATATAACAGCTAGAGATCCAGCAAGACCGAAAATAGTATTTAAGACATTGTTGAGTTGATCACTGCCAAATGAGTCGTTATCGGGTATACCTAACTCACTAGCAGAACCTAGGTCGTTAGCATATACATCTACTGGCAATAGTGCTAAGAACCCGAATACGAATACGACTAAAACTAGTATCTTAAACATTTTAGTCATTTAAAAGCCTCCTGCAATAAAGCCAACAATAGTAGTTGCTAGTATAGCCAAAAGCAAACCTATGACGGCATTGGTCACAGTCTTTTTGGCTGCAGTTAGGGCATCTGGATTTCCCTGACTCATAATGTAACGGATGCCACCATAGATTATAAAGCCAACTGCTACTAAAGCGGCTACTCTCAAGCCTATCTCTATAACATTGCCTAAAATAATCCAAATGTCGGCAAATTCTGTTAGAGCTGGGCTATCGTTATCACAACGTAAACCTCTATACCAATTAGGGAAAGCTAGTATATTGCTAGATGATTGACATATATCGTGACTGCTAGAAAATAATGATGATATATAGGGTAGTTTATCTATCACAGTATTCCTCCTGGTATTAAGAAGTTCATTATAGCAGCCATGAACATAAACAATATTAGACCTATCACTGCATTAGATATTCTCTTCTTAGCCCCCTCTATAGCTTGGGGATTATCCCGAGCAGCTGCATACTGAACTCCGCCGACTATAATCATACCTACAGCTACTATACCCACACCAGCTGAAAGAAACCGGATTATAGACCTTAGGTAGACAAATATTGGATTATCATCACCAGTACCTTCTTTGTCTACGCACCACTTAAGGTCACCGTCATCATCTCTGATAGGAGTAGAGAGTGTTATTTGGTCTTCTTCATTACAACTCCCAGAATGCCCAGTGGCATGATCTGCTACTGCAACACTGTAAGGGAACATAGCAGTCAAAACCAAGACCAAGACTGATATTAATACTGGCTGATAAATAGTGTTTTTTATTTTAGTTTTCATAAATATTTATAGATTTTAACTAATATAAACATATTTTACGATAAAACGGTCAATAAATAAAATATATTGAACTAATCGTGGGCTTGCAAAAAGCTTATATTTATGATACTGTATAGATTATAAATAGGCCTTGTAGCAGGATAATAATATGACTAATCAAGATGCTAACTCGCCCCAACCACAATATATAGAAAGAACATTTTGGGATGAAACCCCAAATGAAGAACCAGTAAGTGAATATGGCGAAAAAGATCCTAGGAAATATTGGGATGCTTTAAATGCCAAAACTAAAATTGGCGGCGTGTTAGGCGCTGCTGCTTTAGCCTTATACGGAGCCTACGAAATAGGTCAGTCTTCTGAGCCTAACGAAGAAAATCAAGAACAAGTAGTTAATGATACTGAACCAGAACTTTCTAGTGAGAATTCCAATGAGTCTATAGAGGAAATGGATATTAATAGCGTATTGACCGTCCCCGCAGAACTAACTCGTTTTAGCCCTCAAGCCGAAGAATATATACACACTATAATTAGAAATAACCTGCCTGAGAATAGGGCTAATACTGAAATGGGAGAAAGACAAAGATGGATGTGGCGAGGAGCAGTTGTAAAAGAAGTTGTAGTAGGTGTAGGCGACAGAGAACAAACAGCTTGGCTGAGGATGGACCATCCTTTTGAAGTAACTTTGGGAAATAAACTATATTGGGCAGCTCCTCATGATGAATCCGGAGCCTTAATAACATTGGCTTTTGGGGAAACTGACGACCAGGTGACTATTAAAGTTCTTGACTCCTACTGGGACATGGAAATGAGGCCATTTAGAGGATACCCTAACAGTGGACAGTATGTAGGAGCTAAACCTAAAACCTACAGTCGTTCTGGATTAAATCTTGTCGATGCCTTCGAGCAAACCCGAAGAGGGGGCCAGGATAGAGTAAGCTCAACAGCCAATTTCTATTCAAATAGAGAAGATGCTTTGTGGGGGCTTGATGAACCACTATATTTTGGGCGAGATAATGAACAAATACTTGCCGACTATAGAGAAGCTGAGCGAGAACATGAACAAGAAGAGAGAGAAAGACAAGAGCAGGGCAATTAAACACTCGTAAGATACAGGGGCTTACTGTTCATGGCTATGATTAATTTTATCTTTCATCTATAATACGGTTATCAAAACGGTACTCTTTAGTTGCTGTTTATGATAGCTTGGATTATATGTAGTTATAACTCCCTAAGCTAAACAATTAATATGAAAAGTCTTTTTATAAAAACTCCTAAATTCTATATTTTTAGCATTGTATCTACAATGCTTGTATTCCTATTTGTGCTAGCTGGCAATCCTGCTTCTGTATTTGCTAATGAGACTCTTAGTATCAACTCTTCAGTTCAGCCAGTAGAAAACACTGACTCCCTTGATGATTTATTTATAGATATAAATGAAGCTACAGCTGAAAGGCTAGGCATAGAGACGGGTAGTGGGAGTTATGAATATAACAAGCGCGAGAGTCAATATATTAGATTTAAATCAACTGACGGAAGGAATGCGCTTCTAAGAGTCTCCGTTTTAGGCCCAGAAGACATTCAACATCGCAAAACTCGGACTTCTGACGACAATTATGAATCGTTAGACGCTCAAATTACCAATAGCGACTGGTTGCTTTTAGTTAATGTAGCTCAAAAAGATGGAGAGCCTATTGATAGCGGTTTTATTCTGGGGGGAACCGACGTAGATGAAATAGAGAATAGAACTAGTTTGTGTGAATATAAATACGAACTCATTAATGATAGGTTGGCTATAATAGAAAATTGTGCTACCGAGGAGGCTGCTGAATGGGCATATAGACAAGGTGTTGCGTCGTCATGGGTCGGCGGTAAGTGGATATATACTGAGGATAGCGGGAATAAGCAACAGTTTAGTATGGCGGGTAATAATGCTGGTGTTCGTATTGTAGTTCGAGATCCATCTGAGGCTGATGTGGGTTCTTTTATAGTTACTACAAGTGATGGTATAAGAGTCAGCACTGATGACCCAATCACTATCAACGAATCTGAAGTAGCGGTTGAACACTGGGGAGGTCAAGAAGCTATTGAGGAAGATGATGATTCCCATAGAACAGAACATGGAGAAGGAACTGTTTCGCGTGAAGATCTACCCGGTGAAGAGGATAACTCTGGCAATGTTTGTCAAGCCGAAGGGTTCTTTGGCTGGCTAACTTGCTCTGCGATAAACTTTACCGAAGAAGTTGTGAATCAGATACAAAACAAGGTTATCATACCCTTCTTACAGGTTAGCCCTCTTGGAGATGGTGCTAGTGATCCAGCATATCAAGTATGGAATAGTTTTCGTAGTCTAGCTAATGCTCTTTTGGTCCTTGCTTTCTTTGTAGTAATATTTAGCCAATCTCTTTCTATAAACCTAGATACATATACAGTAAAAAAGATGGTGCCTAGATTGGCAGCTGCCGCTATATTCATACAGTTCTCTTGGTGGATAGTAGCTATATTAGTAGATATAACTAACGTACTAGGTGCGGGTATAGGCGCTATAGTAACTGCGCCGCTTAGTGAGATAGGTTCTGATGCCATTATACAAATGAGCGGCACCGGTGGAGCAATAGGTAGTTTAGGTATAGCTGTAGGCTTTGGGGCTTTAATTAGTGCTGGATTTACAGGAGCTATATTGTTACTACTTGTACCGCTGCTTCTAGCTGCATTGGGAGTTTTGTTTACTTTAGTATTTAGGCAAATATTAATTATTATGCTTGCAGCCCTAGCTCCCATAGCTTTCGTGGCTTGGATACTTCCCAATACCGAAAAGCTGTTTAAAATGTGGTGGAGTTATTTGCTTAGAGCCTTGGTTATGTATCCACTCATTGTTATGTTATTTGCGTTTGGTCATGTAGTTGCTTATGTCGCGTCACAATCACCTCAACTAGCAGATGGTGTTGGTGATGTTATAGCTGTAGCCGCTATCATAGTCCCCTTGCTACTAGTACCGGCTACCTTTAAGTTTGCTGGTGGCTTAATATCAATGAGCGCTGATCTAGCCAAAAACGCCCGTGGTCGCATTATGGGTGGAGCCGATGGAAAGAGTGGTGTGCGTGGTAAAGTCCAGCCAATGGCTGAGAGACGTAAAACCGAAGGTTACCAAAGAGGTGGTTGGCGAGGAGCTGCATACGCACCCGGTAAAACAACCGGCAGATTGACTGGTGAGGCGCTGCGTCAAGCTAGCGGCAATAGGCTTGGGGGAGCTAGCGCTAGAAGTCACGCGGCCTTGTTCGGTGAGGGAGTAGCCAAAGCCGAAGACGAACTTAAACGCCAAAAACTTGATGGTATGGATGCTTCTGTAATGATTACTGAAGGTAAAGAAGGATATGAGAGATTATTTGATCGAGCTGATGGCAAGCCATTAGAACAAGAGAGGCTATCGCAAACATGGAATAAGGCCCAACACTATAGCAACATACCAGTATATAAAGCAGCGGCTGCTCCTAAACAAGGCTTTATGATAGATCCTGATTCAACCAGAGAGTCCTTGAAGTCTACCTTTGGTAATAGCGATCGAGGAGCAACTGCATGGAGCGCAGTTGCTGGAGAAGGTAAGGACAAGAGCCCTCAGCTACTTACTACTGACTATCAGACTGGCGAAATAGATTACAACTCACTACTAATGATGACTCAAGCGAAGAAGCCTAGTGAGATGACAGGTTATTCTGATAAGGCCTGGAAAGCTATTAATGAAAGCATCGTCCGAGATGGTGTATCTGAAAATAACGATAGGCTTGTAGAAAATGTTAAACAGATATTGGACGGTCCTCTACCTCCTGATGTTGGTGCTAATGCTCAACAACCTATGCGTGATTTAGTTAATGACTATAACGATCGAAAGGGCACTATAAGCAGAGATACTTAAAGAAAAGAAGTCTTCTTAAGCTATTTCACCATTTAGTAACCATTGCTATACTTAAAGAAAACCATAAGGAATAAGGATTTATTAATATACTATGGCTAACTATAAAGTACCTCAAGACGTAGAGGCAGAAGATAAACTATTAGGACCATTTACGTTTAAACAATTCATTTTCATGCTCATAGCAGCAGGGGCTGCATTGATGTCTTGGTTCATGTATCAAATTAGTCCCTTTATGGCCATTATCCCCCTTCCCTTTGTTCTAATATTTGGCGGTTTGGCTGTAATGCGCCGAGAAGATCAGCCTATAGAAAGGTACTTGCTCTCATTCATTAACTACCTAATAAGACCCAGGCAGCGTGTCTGGGATAGCGAAGGCTACTATGACCACCTAGTTATAACTGCACCGAAAACAAAGGCCAAGCCGGATCTTAAAAGCGATATTGGCCAGGTAAAAGGTCAGTTAGAACATCTGGCACAAGTGGTTGACACTAGAGGCTGGGCGGTTAAAAGACCGGATCTTATCCAGCCAGGCTCAGGCGCTAGTGCAACTATGGCCACACCAGCTGTATATGATGATAGGTTATTCATACCAGAAACCCAGCCATCAACTAGTCCTGATGACGTCATAGCCGATAACGAAGATTTAATGGATGACACTAATCCAGAAGCACGGGCTATAGACTCGCTGTTAGAAAAACAGTCTAGTAAATACCGCGAAGACACCATCAAGAAAGCCCTAGAAAGTGCTGCTCAAACTGATACTACTCAATTTGGCAAAGTAGTAGAGCCTCCCAAGCAAGAAGCGGAAGGTAAAGCAAGCGCAGAAAATACTAAAGCAAAGTCTACTGAAGAAAGCGAGAAAGCATCTGAACCAAAACCGGATCAGACAAGTGACCAATCGCAGGATATACCGGCTAAGGTTAATGCTGATATAATGGAGCTATCTGAAATGAAAATTAGCTCTATAGCAGCTAAGGTCAACCGCGACCAGGATGATGATAACAATATCAAAGAAGGAGAAGAGGTTAAGTTAAGATGATAGCAGTAAGCAGGGTGATTTAAATGCCTCCACAGCAACCGCAACAACCAATACAGCCCCAGCAACAACCAAACCAGCCTACCTCTCAGCCTGGTTCTCAGCCTGTGCAACCAACAGCTCAACCAACCACTCAACCTCAAGCAGCCGCGCAACCTCAGCAACAACCAGGTCCCGTCAATAAAACTCCTACACCAGATTTATCCCAAGTAACTAATAATATGCCGCCAACTAACCCTAATACTCATCCTCTAGCACCACCTAGAAAGACTAGTAACAAAAAGGGCTCTGGCAGTAAAAAGACCCATAAAGACGATAATACTGCTCAGAAAAGTTTGCTTATATCAGAAATTAGAGACGGTATGGTGGTTATGAAAGATGGCTCTTTAAGAGCTGTTGTCATGTGTCAATCAATCAACTTTGATTTAATGAGTCCCGAAGAGAGAGAGGCAGTAGAATTTTCCTACCAAGGCTTCTTGAACTCTTTGTACTTCCCGGTGCAGATATTCATCCGCAGTAAACACGTCAATTTGGACTCCTACATGGAAAAGCTTACGGAGGTCCGCAGGAATCAAGACAACATATTACTAGGCCTGCTCATGGAAGACTACATTAACTATGTCCGCTACCTCATAGAGGCGGCTAATATTATGGATAAGCAGTTCTATGTGGTTGTACCTTACTTCCCACCAGCACTATCTGAAATCAGTCTAGCCTCTGGAGCTCAGAAATTTTCTGAAGTGTTTAAACCTAAAGAAAAAGATGTAGTGACTATCAACGAAAATGATTTCACTAAATACAAACAAGAGCTCACCCAACAAGTGCGCATGGTGGTTGGTGGTATGAACCAAATGGGGGTTAATGCTATACCATTAAATACTCAGGAGCTAATAGAGCTTTATTACAACGCCTACAACCCAGTTACCGCCAAGCAGCAACCATTAGCTGATATTAACCAGTTAGATGCTCCAATTATCGGTAAGGGTGATGGCGATGCCGAGACTATACTACCAGGAGGGAGAATATAATGGGACTTTTTGATGTATTTAAGAAGAAGCAGCCAGATCCAATCACTCTAGCTGAGGAGCAGAAACGCCGTGAACAAGCTGAAGTAGAGAAACAGTTCCGCCAAGGCATTACCGGCCTTAGAGACTTCATAGCTCCATCCTCACTTACTTTTGATTCTGGCGAGATGCGTATCGGTACTCGTATTGCTAGAACCATATACGTCTATGGTTATCCTAGGGAAGTCTATACCGGCTGGCTATCACCAATTATTAACATGGATGAAGCCTTAGATATTAGTATGTTTATTCAGCCAGTTGAGAGTAAAGTCGTGCTAGAGAATTTAAGGAAAAAAGTCTCTCAACTAGAAGCTAGTATTCAAATCAACTCCGAGAAAGGCAGAGTTAGAGATCCAGGACTTGAAGCTGCTATTCAAGATGCCGAGGAGCTTAGAAGTCGTTTGCAAGTAGGTGAAGAGCGTTTCTTCCGTTTCGGCCTATATATCACTATGTACGCTGATACCATGGAAGAACTATCTTATATCCAGCGCAAGATAGAGGGTGTTTTTGGACAAAACCTAATCTATACCAAACCAGCTACCGTGCAGATGGAACAAGCCTTTAACTCAACAATCCCTCAAATGACTGATCAACTGCAAATTAAAAGAAACCTAGATACTGGCGCTCTATCAACTACCTTCCCCTTCACCTCAGCCGACCTATCCCAAGAGTCAGGCATACTCTATGGCATCAATATGCACAACAATGGCTTAGTGTTATTTGATAGATTCTCTTTAGAAAATGCCAATATGGTAGTCTTTGCTAAATCTGGTGCAGGTAAAAGTTTTGCTGTTAAGTTAGAGGCGCTGCGTAGTCTAATGTTTAATCGCCAGATTATCATTATCGATCCTGAGAATGAATATGAGAGATTGGCCAATGCCGTAGGTGGTAGCTATATCAATCTAAGCCTTAATTCCGATACCTACGTCAATCCATTTGACTTACCTAAAGTGGTTGACTCAGATGAGGCCGATAATGCCTTGAGGGCTAATCTAATTACCTTGCATGGTATGTTGAGGCTGATGATGGGTGCTACTCACGCTAAAGAAGATGGCTCTGTAACTTCTGGAGTTACTGCCGAGGAAGAGGCCGATCTGGATATGGCCTTGATTAATACCTACGCTGCTAAAGGTATTACTAGTGACCCACTAACCCATAATGTAGAACCGCCCACCATCAATGACCTATATGACACTTTGGTAAATATGTCAGGGTCTGGACCATCACTAGCCCAAAGACTGCGCAAATATACCGAAGGCACTTTCTCAGGAATTTTCTCCAACCAGTCCAACGTCTCACTGGATAACAATTTCGTGGTCTTTAATATCCGTGATTTAGAAGATGAGCTCAGGCCGGTAGCTATGTATATAGCCCTAAACTATATCTGGAATAAGGTTAAGTCTGACCAGAAAGAACGCTTCTTAATAGTTGATGAGGCCTGGCAGTTAATGAGGTATGAAGACTCAGCCAACTTCCTCTTCTCAGTGGCTAAAAGAGCTCGTAAATACGCTTTGGGATTAACTACCATATCTCAAGACGTAGAAGACTTTTTAACTTCTCGTATGGGTCGAGCAGTGGTGGCTAACTCTAGTATGCAACTATTGCTTAAACAGGCCCCTTCAGCAGTTGATATAGTGACCGATACTTTCAAATTGACCTCTGCTGAGAAACAACGCCTCAGTCAATTCCCGGTCGGACAGGGATTGTTCTTTGCCGGATCTAATCATGTCCATATGCGCATAGAAGCTAGCCCGACTGAAGCTCAACTAATTACCACCGACCCTAAGCAATTAGCTGCTATACAGGCCTTGGAAGAAAGCGGTTCAGTAGGAGATGCTATGATCGAAGATCCGCAGCCAAATCAACCAGAAGGTACTTCTTCAGATACAGATACGAACTAAGTAAAAGTGGTAATATATAACCATGAACCCAGAAGATAAAAACGAAAACCAAAAGACGGGCGAGGAGACCTTAGGCCAGGAGGAACAAAACTCTCAAGGCACTACTGGTATAGCCAGTAGTGCTCTAGCTGCAACGCCAGCTGGAAGGCTGGGCAGAGTGACTGGTTTTATAAAAGGGCATAAGAAAGGTATGTCTGGAGGTGTAATAGCTACGATTATAACCATATTTGTAGTTATATTTGTTGGTGGTATTGGCTCAACTCAACTTATTTGGATGAACTCTATTATGCAAGGCTTTCACTATGGCCCATATAACCGAAATGTAGTCCGCCAGGCTGATCGTACTATTAGAGCCTATCAGAACACTAACAACACCAAGCTAAGTCAGAAGATGCAAACTACCCAGCAAGACTCCAGGCAGGCTAAGAGAGTAGCTAATACTAGAACTAGTAACGTGTCTAAATTAAACCGCCGTGGAGTACATAGAGTAACTATAGGCAATAAGATCAATACAGCTAGAGGTTTTTCTAAACCACCTTTTCGCTGGAGGATTTTTAGTGGAAGAGCAGCCGGTAATAGCTGGACTAGTCCCAGACTACTCTTAAAGGGTGTTAGCGATCAAACGGGCAACCGTAAACCAACAAATATAGGTTTTAGATCAGATATAAATAGGACTATTGAGCAAATGGAATCGGCAGACAAAACTCAGAGGAAGAGTATAGCTAGAGGATTTGCTAGGGGTGTTGGGACTACAGCCGCCACCGCTGCCGCAACCCTTATCTGTTTAAGCGCAGCTTATGATGATATCTTACCGGACGATAAAGAACTATATGAACTATTCTTAACTTATGCTGGTACATTTAACGCTGCCGGTGCGCAGCTAGCTGCCGGTGAAGATGTTCATGATGATGAAATAAATGATGCTATGCAGGCATATTACGAAACTATGGAAGTTGGTGGCGAAGAAGAGGTGGAGTATAGGGGTGTAGAAAAGAATGAAGAAGGAAATGACGAGCTAGAAGAATCAGGTACAACTGTGGTAGAAAAAGATGATCGTGAGGTGGTAAATATAGACTTTTCTCAATCTGCAGCCTGGAAGAGAGCAACCAATCTACCTGTAGATGGTAATGAGGAGGATTATGGCATAGATCACAGCTTAGATAGCATAATGGACGTCCATAATGGATTAAGGAGTTTTGGTGAGGGTGCTAATTTTCTAACCGGAGGTAATGCTACTGCTGTTTGTATAGCCTCATCAGCCTTATCACTGCCCCTATTAGCCTTGGAGATTAAAGCTACTATGGTTTCAGGAGGAGGCTGGCAGGCTGCTAGAAGGTTAGTAACACACGGTGCAATGACAGTAATGATTGTTAATATGGTCGAAGGCTTAACAAGCGGAAGTTATATGCCAGATACTCCAGCTATGCAAATGGGTCTAACAGGAGCAGGTATGTCTACAACTCAGTCTGAACTAGCTAGGTCTCAAGGAGGTGTACCTATTAGCAGCGATGAAACCAACGCTAGAAGAGCTCAACACTTTGAGCTTTTGGCAGAAGAAGATCGGGATAAGGGTTTTGCTTGGCGCTATTTATCACCAGATAATCCAAGATCTGCATTAACTAACTTTGCTATGACTGCTAACTTTAGTCTTGGAGGAATGTTTAAATCTCTAGCCAATATTCCCAAGAAACTACCAGGATTAGTAGCTAATGCTTTATCTAGTCGCACTTATGCTGATGATGATTTTGATAATTACGACTTAGGGCTATTTGATATGTCGGAGAAACAAATGAGTGATGATATGGATATTTTAGACAATGCTGATGTTGTAGAGGGTTGGTTTGACGATATAGACACTAAAACACCCTACAGCTGTGTGTCTGGTGCTACTGATGAGGAAGCAGAGGGTTCGCTAGAAGGTTTTGTAGATTTAAGTGGTAATCCTTGTAATGCTGATAGATGGGAGAAGTCTCTAGCTATGCAGATAATAGTTAGCAAGTGTATGTCTCTACCGTATTATGAAATGGAGGATAACGAATGGAGGTTTTCTATGTCGGATGGGCCATTAAGCGATACAGTCGATTGCTCAAATCCAAGCAGTAACCATTTAGACATATGGGAAAGAGTTGGTTTATACAAGATGTCTCACGATATAGTAGACTCTACAAACTGTTTAAGTCATGATATGCCTTGTAATCTTGGTGAGAGTTTTTTTGAAGGGATGATTATTCATGCAAATTAGAAAAAACCATCATATTAGTCATGTAACAGCTTCTCTTTTAAGAAAGCTTACCTTATTTATGGCAACCATATCTTTGTTGCTAGCTAGCTCACTGCCAGTAAACGCTATTACTGTATATGAGCTGGGTGCAATCGGGAGTGATGAGACGATTTTTTATGGAGGAGCTAACTTATCGCAGGTCTTATGTAATTCAGAGTCTGCCGCTAATTACGTTATTATCACGCCAGAAATTAGTGATGATGAAGCTTTGGCTGATGCTATCGATGAGTTTATAGATGATAGAGAATCTAATTCACCTTTATCAGGTATGGGTAAGTATTTTGTAGAGGGTGGACTGCGAGCGGGCATTAACCCGATATTTGTTGTAGCTATAGCTGAGGCTGAAAGTAGCTTGGGGACTAACCCCAACACTACAGCCATTGAGCTTGGAGGTCATAATGCTTTTGGTAGAACTGCCAGTTCAAGTCAGCCACATGTACAGCTTAATGAGGGTAGTAGGAGATGGTATGCCTGGGATAGTTGGGAGAAAAGCCTGTTAAGCAGCTCTTTCCCCGCCAATGGATCAGTAGATAATCCTGATGATATCTTCCAGTTTATAGCTAGAAGGTTTGATGGTAATTTAGAGAATGGCTTAGAGTCGTTCTTGGCTGGTGATAGTGGTGTGTCTGGATATTTAGACGATAGGATTGATGAAGTTGATAGCTATATAGATACCGTTACTAGCGTATCTAATGCAATTGTTGATATTGCCGGTGACGCGATAGATATTAGTAGGATAAACAGGGGTGGTGGTGTATGTGCTAATTTTGATGATGTCGTAGCAGCTGCACTTTTATATGCTTGGCCGGAATATAGAAGTCCATCTCAGAACAATAGCAATCAGCAAAAGTCAGAGTACACCCAAGCCCACCGAGCAGCAGCTAGTAGAGGAGAGTATTTAGGTGGTTGTGGCGGTAATGACTGTGGGGCTTTTACGACTAGGGTGATTAGAGATAGTGGCTTTGACCCTAACTACAACTCAGGTATGGGCAATACTTTTACTCAGATGAGTTATTTAAGAGATAATTGGATTGAGCTAGGTAAGGGCAATACTATTAGTAGTGCCGATCTAAGACCTGGTGATGTGGCTATAAAAACAGCTGGTGCAGAGCAGTTATTTGGACACACTTTCTTATATGTAGGTGATCAACCAGGATTTGCCTCATCGGTAGCCTCTTCTTCTTTGAGTAGTAACTGTGCAACATCTAGAGCGCCGATGGCTGGTGTGGAAAGAATTAATGATCCAGAAATGACTTGGTTTAGAAACCCAAGCCTAGGAGTAGAGTAGGTAATATGAATAAGGATGTTTATTGTGCTAGATAAAGCAATTAATATTATCACCAAACACCCTATTATATCCGGATTAGTTATAGTATTGGCGCTGACCCTACCGGCTTTAATGTCTTTTATTAGCACTTACGGTAAAACCGAGATTGAGATAGTTGTAGCACCAAGTGATGCTAGTATAGAAACCGAAGACAAGAGACTTAAAAACGGCATAAACCATTTATCACCAGGGGAATATCAAGTATCAGTTAGTAGAGATGGGTTTGAGTCTGCTACTAGATTAATAGCAGTAGTTGATGGTGAGTATCAGATTATACCAATAGCTCTGACGCCTATTACTGATGAGGCCTTTGAGATTATGGTGGATGATCCAGCTTACTTAGATATAGAGTTTGCAACAGGGGAAATAGCTAGAATGGAGGGAGAGGAGTTTAGACAGCAACAACCTATTGTTGAGAATTTACCGCATAGGGGTTTGTTGTTTGATATAGATTATCGGCTAACTGAAGGTTCTGATACTGAAATAGTGCTACAAATTACCGCAGACAGCGAAATAGATCGCCAATACGCATTAGATCAGATTAGAAATTGGGGATTTGAACCAGAAGATTTTGCAATAGAGTATCTATAGATAGGTATTTAAGAACTTTTTCTAACCTATCTTCACTCTAATGGTTTCAACTTGGTAACTTTTAAGTTGTTGTAATAGGTTTGATTGACTTAAGTGTAGGTCACTAGCTACAGCTGAGGACGGAGTAGTGATAGTTAATTCGCCATTATTTAAGCTCTTGGCTCTAACTTTACCTGGATACTGCTTGTTTAACACTTCTTGTATAGCCGCTAGTTGGCCACCTCTTTCAAGACTCAAGTCTTCAGCTCTATTTTGTAAAATGTCATTAATATTATCCATAAACTTACAAATCAATCCTATCATGTTTACCTAGACCCTCTAGTGTGTGGGTGGAGGTGATAATAGTCTGAACATCCGATGTAGCTTCTAATAGAGCTTTGGCGCGGTTCTTATCAAGCTCACTTAATACATCGTCGAGTAGCAGGATTGGTGAAGAGTTAGATGAATCCTTCTTTAGGTACTCTAGCTCAGCTAAAACCATGGCTAGTACCGCTGTTCTATATTCACCCCTGGAGCCATACTGGGATAAAGCTTTATGGTTATATTTCAGATCAATATCATCGCGGTGTGGCCCCACACTAGCACCACCCATACGGCTATCTCTAATGACTCTAATCTGCAACTGAGACAACAACTCATCACGGTAGTTACTACTAGCATCAATGTTGCTCTTGTATTCAATCTCTAGTTGGTCTTTGCTCTTAGATATCTGCTGATAGTAGTTACTAAATAGGGGAGATATTTCTTCTAAGAATTCACGTCGCTTAGTTACGACATACTCACCGTATTCACTCATAATTACGTCCCAGGCAAAGATTTGATCTTTAGCTACATTAGAACGCCTCAAGAGTGCATTACGTTGAGTAAGCACTTTGCGGTACTTCATTAAAGAGCGCAGATACTCCTTATTAGTTAGTGATAGCACCCTATCTATCCATTGCCGCCGAATAGCTGGAGCACCACCAACCAAACTTAAACTATTGGGCTCAAATAATACTAACGGTATTAAACCTATATATTCACTAGGTAGTAGCTTCTTATCATTAACCACTATTTTCTTCTCACCGTCTTGGTAGCTAATAGCTACCTTACTAGTCTCTGAATTATTGAATTCACCCTCTACCCGGAACCAATTATCTTGGTCTCTACACATCTGCTCACTGCTGCCACGGAAGCCTTTACTCATACCTAGTACATAGATAGCTTCTAATATGTTGGTTTTACCACTACCGTTAGGGCCAACTATTAAATTAACTCCTTTAGAGAAGTTAAAGCCGCGACCCTTGTAAGACCTGAAGTTGGCTAGTTTGATGTTTTTTAAATAAGTCATACTACTCAAGGATACTATATCTTAAAACCAGCTAGATTAGATATATAAACTAAGACTAAATACTTCTTAAGATCTTAGCGGCATAATTACATGTAAGTAACTATCATCATCTACCGGTCTAATAATGCAAGGGTTAACCTTGCCTGCAAAACCAATATCAACATCTGAAGTATTCATTAGAGACAAAGCGTAAGATAAATATCTACCATTTAAAGATAGCTCTATAGATTCACCCTCAGCTTTTATAGATATTTCTGAGCTATTTTCACCAACTTGAGAGGTAATAGAGCCCATACTAAGTAGGTTCTTGCTAGTATCAATGGATAAAGTAATGCTACCGGCGTTTTCTCTAGCAAAAAGCGAGGTAACCTTGGTGACTTCTCTTAGTTTTTGAACCTCAACAGTAGCAGTAGTAGGTACTTCTTCTGGTATAAGTTGTCTATAGTTGGGGAACTGGCCATCAATTAATCTAGATACTATTTCAATATCACCAAAACTAAAGATAACCTGATTATCATCAAAAGTTAGCTCAATATTCTCTACCTCTTCATTATCAAGCACCCTCAAGACCTCTGAGATGGTTTGTGAGGGGACTATAATGCTACATTCTTCTTCACACTCAACTACTCTTTTCTCAGCTAACCTATAGCTATCTGTGGCTACGGCGTATAAGAAGCCGTCGATACTATATAGATAAATACCAGTTAGTACTGGCCGAGAATCATCGTTAGAAGCTACTCCAGATACTTGAGATAAGGAGGTTTTAAATACTTCTGCTGGTATTTGAATAGTTGATCCTTTATCAACACTAGGAATGGTTGGAAAATCATCAGCATCTATACCATTAATCTTAGAATTAAACCCAACGGATGATATATCAGCTGTAGTTTTATCTACTTTAATATCTATATTTCCAGCTGGCAAAGAAGCTATATATTCAGTTAATAACTTAGCGGGCAGGGTAATATCACCATCTTTATCTACCTTAGCTCCAATAGTGTAACTTATGCCTATCTCTAGATTAGTAGCGGCAATTTTGAGTCTATTCTTATTAGTCTTAAGTAATATATTAGAAAGCACTGGTAGGGTATTCCTGTTACCAACAACTCTATTTGTAGCTGATAAAGCTTTATTAAGATTTTCCTGAGTAATACTTATCTGCATAATAAACTCCTATTTATATATACTTCGTTGTTATTATTAATGCTGTGGATTGTGGGGAAAGAACTTGTTTTTGAGTAATCTAAAGCCATTTCATTAACCCACAACTTGTGGATATAAATGTGTAGAAAGAGTGGAGTTTTTGTGTATAAAAAAATATTTAAAAATCTCTGTTTACAGATTGAAACAGGGGAGGATTTTATACCCATACTTTCCCCAACTAAACTAAAAACATCCACCAACTTTACACACCCTAAATTTACCTTTAAAACATCAAAAACACTACTGCTTGTGCTTAAAAACCAACTAAATAAGACCTTAAGCATACAGCTTTTCCTTAATCTCCATGACAGTTTGTCTCATCGATGAATCTCTGGTAATAGCATTATCAATCTTATTAACTGAATGCATGGCGGTGGTGTGATCTTTCCTACCAACCGCCTTGGCAATAGCCGGGAAACTTAAATGCAACTCCTGGCGCATGAGATACATAGCAATTTGTCTGGGCTCAGAAACACCTCTTTCTCGCCGAGGACCCATTAGATCATCAGTTGATACCCCAAAGAATTTAGCGGTTCTATCTACCACTTGTTTATCGGTTAAACGATTCTTACGTGAAGTAGGTGTACCCATAATTGCTTCGATAGTATTAATATTTAGCGGCTGCCTAGTAACCTCACAGTGGGCAATGATCTTAGTTAGGGCCCCTTCAAGCTCTCTAACATTTGATTGGATATGGGTAGCAAAGTATTCACTAATTTCTGGCGGTACTTTCATGCCACGTTCTCTACCCTTTGACTGGATGATAGCCATTCTGGTTTCAAAGTCAGGTGCTTGAATATCAGCAGTCATACCCCACTCAAAGCGAGAACGCAACCTCTCTTCAATAGTCGGAATAGCCTTTGGCGGCTTATCAGAGGATATGATGATCTGCTTATTGGCTTGATGCAATGTGTTGAAGGTGTGGAAGAACTCCTCTTCAGTCTTTTCTTTACCGGCAATAAACTGCATATCATCAATGATTAATACATCGGCTTGGCGATATCTATCCGAAAAGGTTTTCTTGCGCAAAATAGCGGCAATGAATTCGGTAGCAAACTGCTCAGAAGTGATATAGGCGATGTTAGCATCCGGATTATTACTTAATATGTGATTACCAATCGCTTGGATTAGGTGAGTTTTACCAAGACCGACACCACCATAGACGAAGAACGGATTATATTTATTACCCGGATCCTTAGCTATAGCTTGAGCGGTCGCATAAGCTAGCTCATTACTGGATCCAACTACAAAATTATCAAAAGTATACTTAGAATTTAGATGGTGATTAGTATTCTTAGGCCTAGGACGCACACTCCAGTCAGTAACTTGCAGCGGTTCTTGTTTCCGCTCTCTAGTTTGAGGGCTAACTGATACTTGTATTTCCTTAGGCTTAACGCCGTTTTTAGACAAGACGTCTTTAATTAAGTCCATGAACTTACTTTCAATTTGGTTTTTAGCAAAGATGCTATTAACACCAATCTCAACTAAATCTTCTTCCTGTCTAATCAATCTAGTATTAGAAAACCAAGTAGAGTAGGCTGGTTTATCAACAACTACTTCTAACTCACCAAGTACAGCCTGCCAAAGCGCATTAGACAAGGAACCCTCCTTTTTTAACTTTAAGCTTCCAAGATTCTTAAAAAAGTTTATTTTTTAAGCCACGTCTTTATTAACTCGTACGTTTAAATATACTAGCTTATTCATAAGTTTTCCACAATCAGAAACCGAAAGTCTCAAAAAAAGAGATATTTTATCCACAATAACCACTCTCATCTGTAAAACTGTGGATAAATCATAGGTCAGTGTGGAGAAAAGTAGTTTCACACCCCTTAAAATCACCTAGTTTATAGCCTCAAAATAGGGGCTAAATCGAAATAAATATTTATACAAGTTTCACGAATTTTAAAAAACAAATTTAAGTTTATTGTGATAACCAATCTATGGTGTGGTATTATATTTAGCTGATACAATATGAACTAAACGTAATCCAAAAGTAATTTATATTCAGGGGAGTAAAAATGCCAAAGCGAACCTATCAACCCAAAGTCAGACAAAGAAAACGTGAACACGGCTTCTTTGCTCGCATGCACCGCAAGGCTAACCGCAACGTTATTAAACGCCGCCGGGCTAAAGGGCGTAAACGCCTAACTCACTAGGCTTATCTGTAAATTAATGAAATTAGTGTTTTTATTGCTTAAGGCAATATAATGTAACTATGTTATCCCGTCCATATCGTCTTAGGCGTCGTAATGACTTTACTCACCTGCACAAAAAGGGCAGAGTCAAACACGCTAAGCATTTCAGTATCAAATACGATCAAACCAGCCAAGAACTACCTAGGATAGCTGTAGTAGTTAGTACCAAGGTATCCAAGAAAGCTGTTGTTAGAAACCGCTTGCGCCGACGTATCTATGCTCAGGTGCGCCAGATACTACCTAGTATCAAGCCAAGTCATGACATTATGATTATGGTCAAACATACCGCCATAGATGCTAGCAGCAATGATTTAGGCCAAGAATTAGTTGAGACTCTGGTATCGGCTGGGCTGTTAAGAACTGTATCTAGTGATAATGAAGACTATCTAAAGACTCTTAAGAAAACTAAAGGTGCTTGGGCTGGTGATAATTGGGAAGAGACCTCCAAGAAAAGGGAAGAGCTAGAGCTAGAGAAGTCGAGACAAAGAAAGTCTTTTTAAAGACACCCAAGACCTAGAGCTTGCTTTAGGTCTAACTAAAGAAGAACAAACAGTATTTACCATATATTTACCACAATATTGCATATTGATGCATTGATGCAATTATGCTAATATAGCTACAGTAACCAAATAAAAGGAAGGTTAATTGTGCGTACTACCATTACTATTAACGATAAACTATACAAAGCCGCTAAAGTAAGAGCTGCTGAGAGTGGAGAGACACTATCTTCATTTGTAGAAGAGTACCTCAAGAATGGACTACTAGAAGATCTTGATGATATTGAAACTGCTAAAAAAAGAGAGAATGAGCCATTACTTTCTTTTGATAAGCTAGTAAACGACTTAAAGGCAGAAGGCCTTCTTTAAGAATGTATCAGATAAAATACAGAAAATCTGTAGAAAAAGAACTAAGAAAAATACCCAGCAAACAACTACAATTAATCGTTAAGAAGATTCAGCTACTAGCAGACAATCCTTTTCCACCACAATCTACTTCAATAAAAGGCACTAACTTCTTTAGAATTCGTCATGGATCATATAGGGTGGTTTATCATGTAGACGACCAAGAGGTCATAATATCAATAATTCGGGTTGCTCATCGCAAGGATGTATACAGAGGGATTTAGCAGAATATTTGAGTTTTCCCGACACTAGCTCTAAACTATATAGCTAGCATGTTGAGAACTATATTACTTGAACCACTATTAAATGCCTTGCTGTTTCTTTATGCCATCATTCCAGGTGGTAATTTCGGTATTGCTATTATCTTACTTACTCTAGCCATTCGTCTATTGATGTGGCCGCTAGTCAAAAAACAGATGCATCACCAGAAGGCTATGCGGGAATTACAACCTGAGATCGCCAAGATTAAGAAAAAGGCCAAGGGAGATAAGCAGAAAGAATCCCAGATGATGCTAGAGCTGTTTAAGAAAAAGGAAATCAATCCTTTCGGCTCAATCGGTTTAGCTCTAATGCAGTTCCCTGTCCTAATCGCTCTCTTTTTCGTACTCAGAGAAGTAGTTACTGGCGATATCGCCGCTAGCACTTACTCCTTTATTCAGAATTTCCCAGCTATATCTGAAATCATAGCTAATCCAGAGACTTTCGATCCAACCCTATTTGGTTATTTCCATATGGCCGAATCAAGTATCATCCTGGCTCTATTTGCTGGTGCAGCTCAGTTCTTCCAAGGTAGACAAATTACCCCTCAAAGCTCTGATCCTAACGATAAGTCAGCTCAGATGGGAGCAACTATGATGAAGGTCTTTCCGGTCATTACCGTTATAGTGGCTTCGGCTCTTCCTTCAGCCCTAGCGCTGTATTGGACAGTATCTTCTGGTGTAGCTGTTATCCAGCAACACTTCGTATTAAATAGCGAGCTAGGCTTAATGCAGACAGTAGCTAACCTAACTGTTAATAGAAATAATAATGGTGAGGCAAAAATAAAAAAGGCCAAAGAGATAAAAAGCCCAAAGGCAACTAAGAAAGATAGCACTAGTAGCATAACTAATACCTCTAAAAACCAGAATAGTAAGGCTAAAAAGAGATGAGGTGTTTGTTATGCAACCAAGAGATATATCAGCTAAATTCCTAGAAGACTTAATCGCCTTTTATGGAGTTAATGTCTTAGTAGAATCAGAAGTAGAGGAAGATGATGGGGTGGTTAATCTCAACGTACCATCAACTAGACTTAATGGTTTTCTAATCGGTTCTAATGGCGATAATCTAAGAGCTATCCAGCATTTAGTTAATATGTCCTTAAGAGCTCAAGGCATTGAGGACACTAACGTCACAGTTGATATAGCTGGATACAAGAAGCAGAAGAACGACAGACTAGCTCACCAGGCTCAAGATTTGGCTGAAGCCGTTATCAAGAACGGCAAGGAGCATGAAATGCAACCAATGAGCTCCTATGAGCGCAGAGTAGTGCATAAGGCCCTAGGTGAGATAGAGGGAGTTACAACTGAGAGTATCGGCGAGGGAAGAGATAGAAGGCTAGTGATAAAGCCTACCGAAATAAACTAAAGACAAGCTTAAGTAAGCTAGTAAATATCAGGTTTTAAAAAACCTGATTAGACACCTATTCCTTTATATATCACCCCTAGCTTTTCAAACTCAGCTTTTTTAGCGCTATAGATATTTCTTCCATCAATTAGAACTTTAACTCCTTTTTGGCTAAAGAATTCAGGCTCGATATCGACAAACTCTTTATGACCAGTGGCTATAATAACGGCGTCAGACTTATCCAAAGCTTTCTCTAGTGATTTAACACTGGATTTACTAGGTATATGGGGATCGTATGTGGAAAAGGCCATATCAAGACTTTCCAGCTCCTTAATAATTGCCTTGGCTGGAGATTCTCTATCATCATCAACACCTGGTTTGTAGGCTATGCCTAAAACAGCAACATTGGATGATTTGGTTTCAATACCACTATCTTTAAGGGCTTTAACTAGTAAACCAACAGTAAATTTTGGCATTTGATTATTGATATTTCTAGCTACAGATAAGAACTCATGTTCAAAGCCATAACCCTTGGCATACTCTATTAAGTAGTAGGGATCTACAGGTATACAGTGTCCACCGACTCCACATCCAGGATAGTGTGCCATAAAAGCAAACGGTTTAGTGGCAGCTCCATTAATAACGTTTTCCACGTTTATATCTAATTTGGAAAAAGACATTGCTAATTCATTAACAAAAGCAATATTTATATCCCTGAAAGAGTTTTCCACTACTTTAACTGCCTCAGCCTCTTTTAGTGAGGCCATTGGTTTAATCTCAGCATCAACAATAGAGTTATAGAACTCGAGGGCCATTTTAAGTCCAGTCTCATCATAACTACCTAGAACCCTAGGTATATTTCTAACACTCCATTTTGTATCACCAGGATTTATTCTTTCTGGGCAGTGGGCTAGGAAAAAGTCTTGACCACACGTCATTTTAGAGGCCTTTTCTACAAGAGGTATGATGACTTCTTCACACACACCAGGATTGATGGTTGATTCTATGATAATCAAACTTTTCTTTTTTATATGTTTGGCTATATCTTGGCAGGCAGATTTTATTGGGCCAAGATCGGGCATATAGTTATCTTTGATGGGAGTTGGTACGCAGACGATGACTATATCTGCTGCAGAAATCTTGCTCATATCAGAAAAAGCTTTGATACCAGTTTTCTTGATAGCTTCTTCAATATCCTTATCAGCTATTGGCGATTGGCCGGCATTAATTTTATCAACTTTATCCTGATCTAGGTCTATACCTATTACTTCATAATCTTTTTCATCAGTTAGTAGGGCTAATGGCAAGCCAACATACCCCAAACCAACAATTGCTATAGTTTTATTCATCTTGATAATCGTATATTTTTTTACTTAATAAGTCTAGAAAAGTTTTAAAAACCCTACTTTATTCCTAGCTTCTTAGTTATCTTAACTAGTTCTGGTTGAGATGGTGGCGGGTTGTGATAGAGCATAGAGTCAATGTATTTATAGCTAACTTTCTTAGTTGTTTGTATTTTCCACCGCTTATATATCATTTCAGGCAGTCTGATGGTAATTACAAACAACACTTTAGTAAACACCCATAACCTCAAGCTAAATAGTAGCTTGATCATCTTGATGATAAAGACAAACGAGAACCTTAGTAGATACTTAATAGATAAAGGGAAAGGCATGTTTTTGATATACAAGAACCAGAAGTTCTTATACATATGATATAGCCTGAAATCTCCTAGTTTCTCACTAGTACCACCGATATGGTGATTAACTCTAGCGCTAGGCTTATAGACTACCTTCCAGCCAGCTAACTGGGCTCTCATACTAATATCAACGTCCTCATAATAGGCAAAGAAACTCTCATCAAATAGGCCGATATCTTTAAACAGCTCAGCTCTATATAAACTAGCAGCTCCGCTAGCGGCTAATACTTGTCTTTGATCAGCGTTATCATATTGCCTCCTATCTTCTTCACCACGTCCTCTAGGGAAGGGTACGCCCCATATGGAGTAGCATTCTCCGGTAGTATCAAGTGTATTACCAGATAAGACTTTACTAGCGATAATGCTGACTTTATTATCCCTGCTCATAGTTGCTACTAACTTTTCCAGCCAATCAGTCTCAGCTGCAGCATCGTTATTAAGCAGGGCTATAGCTTCAAAGCCTTCTTCTAAAGCTACTTCAATGCCTCTATTTACTCCACCAGCAAAACCATAGTTCTTATCAAGCTTAATTATCTTAATCTCAGGAAAGTTCTTCTCTACTAGTTCGATAGAACCATCAACAGAACCGTTATCTACCAATATGATTTTGTGAGGCAGAGTTTGTTGTCTTAAAGACTCAAGACACTTCTCCAAGAAGTCTATGCCGTTCCAGTTGGGGATAACTACCGCTACTTTCATTAGCCGTATTATACCTGATGATTTATAATTAACATCGCATGATTCAAATATCCACTAATCCATTTAGTAGACAGACGCGAAACCTTCTCAAGGAGATGGTTCGTACTGACTTTAAACTGCGATACCAAAACTCGGCTATAGGCTACCTCTGGTCGCTTTTAAAACCCTTGTTTCTATTTGCCATACTCTATACTGTTTTTACTCAAATTCTGCGTATAGGAGCGGACATACCCGGTTATCCAGTTTATTTATTAACAGGTATATTAATATGGAGCTTTTTCCAAGAAACAACAGCTACCAGCGTAACTAGTATAGTGTCCAAAGGAAGCTTAATTAGAAAGATTAATATACCAAAGTATCTTATAGTTGTAGCTTCCGCCTTAAGCTCACTCATAAACCTAGGGCTCAGTCTAGTAGTTTTAGCCTTATTCATTGCTTTCACAGCCAACACTACTGTTATGTGGTCTCTGGTGTTGTTTGTGCCACTTCTTATTATCCAGCTATTTATACTAGCTACCTCAATAGCTTTCATTGTTTCTGCTATGTATGTCAAATTTAGGGACATATCATATATATGGGACCTACTGCTTAGAGCTGGGTTTTATGTAACCCCTATACTTTATCCTTTGCAGATAGTCCCAGAAATGGTGCAAAAACTGCTTTTGCTCAACCCAGCTGCTCAAATTATTCAAGATCTACGTCGCATATTAGTGTTGCCTAATGATACTATACAGATATATGATGTTTTTTCTTGGCCTATGTATTTAGTGCCGTTTGTTATAACCGTCTTAATAGCAATATTTGCGATATATTATTTCAAAAAACAAGCAATTGATTTTGCGGAGAATGTTTAGATGTCACAAGATTATGCTATCAAAGTAGAAAATATGTCTAAGGAGTTCTTGCTTCCTCATAACAAGAAGACTTCCCTAAAGCAGACAGTTATAGGCCTGGTGAAAAGAGACAATACCTACGAAGTTCAGGAAGCTTTAAAGGATGTTAGTTTTGAGATAAAGAAAGGGGAATTCTTTGGGGTAGTTGGCAGAAATGGTAGCGGTAAAAGTACGCTATTAAAAATAATGGCCGGAATATATACCCCCACAAGAGGCAGCGTAAAAGTAAATGGTACCATAGTGCCTTTTATAGAACTTGGTGTAGGCTTCAACCCTGAGCTTAGTGGTAGAGATAACGTATTCTTAAACGGTGCTCTCCTAGGCTTCTCCCGTGAAGAGATGGAAGAAATGTACGATGAGATAGTAGAGTTTGCCGAGCTTGAGCGCTTCATGGATCAGAAGTTGAAGAATTATTCGTCCGGCATGCAGGTAAGATTAGCGTTTTCTATTGCTATCCGAGCAAAGGGAGACATCTTGCTGCTAGACGAAGTACTAGCAGTTGGCGATAAGGCTTTTCAGGAAAAATGTGTGGATGTATTTGAAAAATATAAAGCAAGCAATAAAACAGTTATTTTAGTAACCCATAGCATGACCACGGTAGAAGAATATTGTGATAGAGCTATGCTTTTAAACAAGGGTTTGATTCACAAAATTGATAATCCTCAAATTATAGCTCAAGATTACCAAAGTGAAAACAAAAAAACATATCTTAAAAGTGAAGCCAAACAACGCGATAGGCAAGACAAAAAAACACTCGAAAGTAAAGATATATCCATTAAACTATTAAATAAAGATGACAAAGAGGCAAGCAACTTTAAACCAGGAGAGACTGCCACAATTAAGATAAGCTGGAAAAACCCAAAGATAAAAAATGTGGGAGTGGCACTAGTAAAGCAGACCGGAGATTATATTTTTGGTGCAAATACAATTTTGGATGGTTTCGATATAAAAAATAAAGCAGTTAGCTATAGTATAAAGTTGGATCTTGGATCAGGCGATTATTTAGTAAAGGCAGGCTTTTTTGGTGATACAGATCAAGATAAAATTGACTTTGTTAATGATGGGCCGAAAATAATAGTTGATTCACCTGAAGAACAAAGATGGGGTGGAGTCATACATCTAGAGCATGAATGGAAATCTTGAATATGGGCTCGTTCAAAGAATTATTTAAAAATAGCAAATGTAAGGCTAACTCATAGATGGCTGTATCTGATATTGTAAGTGTAGAATACTACAGGCATTTCAATATGAGTGGTATTATTTTTATAATAGCCTTGTGTCTTTGGAAAAAATAAGACTTCAAAGCCTAGGCATAAAACGATAGGCAAACCAACATTAAAGGGAGAGTGACATGTCGCAGTATTCAGATTCAAAGTTTAATAAGGGCGAGGCAAATAGTTCATGGTACAAAACCTTTCATTTGATACCAGAGGGCTCGACGGTGCTAGACATAGGCTGTAGTAGTGGGGTATTTGGGGAAAGGTTAATAAAAGAAAAGTCATGCAGAGTTGATGGGATTGAGGTTGACTCCGACGACGCAAAGCAGGCAAAAAAGCGACTCAGAAACGTTTATCAGCTAAATGTTGAGATAGACGACCTGGACCTAGACGAGATCTATGACATTATATTTATGGGGGATGTTATCGAGCATTTAGCAAAACCCATTGAGGCGTTGAGAAAAGTTAAAAAATTTTTGAAACCCGAAGGCTCTCTTGTATTTTCTATACCCAACATTACGCATATGTCTGTTAGGCTAATGCTCTTAAAGGGCCAAATTAAATACGGAGAGACTGGCTTATTAGACGAAACACATCTGCATTTTTATAATCAAGAAGAGGTTTATAGGGTGTTGGGTTCAGCTGGTTTCAAAATAATTAAATTTGATTATGTTGAACGGGATATTCCGATGTCGATAATAGAAAAGGAATTAAAAGATGTTGGACTAAATACTACTGATAACTTCAAGAGTGTTGCGCAGTCAATCAACGGTGCAGCTTACCAGTTTATTGGTATGGCAAAGCCATCTAGTACAAAAAGTAAACCATTACTCCAAAAAAGCCCTATTGATATTACTGACAGAAGCGTAGAGCGCATGAAGATGAAATATGGGAAAAAGATAGACGATATTAGCTCAGAGCGCATGAAGATGAAAAAAAAGATAGACG
>JBBDOS010000010.1:30683-57539 GCA_040876925.1 Saccharimonadales bacterium (SeqCode)
TTAGCTCAGAGCGCATGAAGATGAAAAAAAAGATAGACGATATTAGCTCAGAGCGCATGAAGATGAAAAAAAAGATAGACGATATTAGCTCAGAGCGAGATCAAGCACTGGATAGACTTAGTAGAATTGAAAGCTCGAGTCTTTTTAGGTTTTCAAATACAATTAGTAAATTGTTTAGAGCCAAGAAAGACCAATAAAAACTTACTTTTAAATTTTTCATCTAGGATAATATTAATTTGAGTAATTCATTTGATGCTTTACGTATATCTCGCTCTGATTGCACATAAGCTTGAGCATTTGGATAAATTATACCCCATTCTGTTTTAATAGTTGTTGGGTCTTTTATGTATTTCTGTAATTTAATTTTCCAATCATTGCTACTACCTCCAACGCTTATTACAAATGGCTTTATATCTTCGTTTTTATAAGGTGGGAGATCAGACACTAAAGGAACTGTATTTATAGCGATATAATCAAGCACCTTAATATCTGACTTTGCTTTGTTAAACTTGTTGCTAACGAGCGGTGCTAGACCGATATCAAATGGCCCTTGTCTTTGAAGCCATTGCACGAACTCAGGGTGTAGGTTAGATGGTATATGCTTAGTTAGATCAGTAATCCATGGTCGTTCGAGATTTTCTGTGCCAATTCCAATTATAGTAAGATGAAACGAGCCCGGGTAGTTTTCTGCTAGTTCGTCTAATGCCGGCAGAATCAGTTTTAAATCATTTTGATGAGTTACAGTGCCCATATAGAGCAGCTGTAGTGATTTGTGCCCAGGTATTTTCTGAGAGATATTTTTTTGCCAAATCCTGAAGTCCAAACAATTTTGTATGACTCGCGTATTTGGATGGTTAAATGCATCTGCAACGATTTTAGTAGAAGCTGTAAGTGCTTCAGCGTTTTTTGCTAGTGTTTGTAGCGCATTCACTTTACTCTTTTGTGTATGGTATTCAGGGTGACTTTCGTCTATATCAGAGAATGCATCGTCTACATCTATAATTAATTTTGTATTATTGATCTTTAGACTTTCAATTAATTTTTCTGCTTTTTCAGTGGTTGGAATTGCAGTTCGCTGTACGATACACACATCGGTTTCTTTGCTCGATTCATAGTGTGCCCCGTCAAACATATAAAGAGACACCCTTTCTTTTGCTTCAGGTGAAGTGAGCGGAGAAATCAATCGTATAAAGGCTGAACTTGTTGGTTTTGTATCACCGCCTTGCAGAACAAGATCAACGCGTCTTTCACCTTGCTGATTCACTGGCGTATAGTTATAGAATTTCTTCAGCACTTCAATTAAATGCTCCCTTTCCTCTCGTTGTTGGTTGTATATCTTGTTATAAATTTCAGTCGCTTTCCTGCGTTGGCGTTGAAGGTTTGGATTGTCTTGTATGCTGAGAATTGCTCTTCTGATACGTTCTTTGCCCCAGAGCTTTGCAAGTGTTTCGTTGCCCCTTTTCATGAGCTTTATTCGTTTTTTACCAATGTAGCTTTTGGACTTGGTGTGGTAGATATAAGTATTGGTTGCTACCACTAATCCAATACCTGCATCAGTTGCACGAAAACAATAATCATTCTCTTCGCCGTAACCGTTTGGAAAATTTTTCTCATCAAAATATCCAACCCTGTCTATAGTTTTACGAGTCAGTCCAAGGCAGAATCCATGCACCAGGGGAACTAGTGGATAGATGTTCACTAAAGACCACCTTTCACAGTAGGTATTCATATTATCAGGGGTTATACCAGGAGGGAGTTCGTTAATTGCAGTTTGCTCCTTTGTGCTTAGGTGCTCAGGAATGGATTGGTGGCTTGCAGCTGATGATAAAGGCCCTACAATTCCGGCTCCGGGAGTAGAGAATACTGCATGTGCCATCTTCTCCACCCAATTACCTGTTGTAACGGTGTCGCTATTTAGCAATATAACAAAATCTGCTACAGACTCTCTCAGACCTTTATTGGCAGCCTTTGTATATCTTTCGGTTTTATGATTGCGAACTAATTTGACCCAACTATTATTGTCTTGAGCGAACCTTTGTAGGTATAGTGCAGTTTCTTTTTCAGATCCGTCGTCTACTATAATTAGCCGAAAGTTATTAGTTGGTTTAGTGTTCTTTATTGAGTTAAGGCAGTCTTTAACATCAACAAGGGCATTATGGACACAAACTATAACCTCATAACTTCTTTTACTTTTTGCTTCTTGCGCAAGGATTTTACCTCTTTGATTAAAAAATGACTCATTATCGAATGGGTCAATAACTCTTGGTGCAACTTTTTTTAGTAACTTTCTATAAACCCTACTCTTAAAGTTATGGGGTATTAGAACAAACGATTCATGATCACGAATACTATTAGGTTTCTTGGTAATGGGGTGCCAATCAATGCCTTGCTGCTCAATAGCAAAAGGAAGACTAAGTTGATCTCTCTTACTAAACTTATCTATCTGAGCCCACCAAAAATCACAAAAAGGTTCAACAACCTTACTCTTTAAGTCAAATATCATAAAATTGCTCTCAATTAGAAATTGTTTGCCAGTATCCTGCTTACGATAGTATTCAACCTGTCTTTCCATAATCTCTTTCTCGTCCTTGCCCCTTTCAATACAGGCCGCTAATTCTTCAAATATATTTTCTCTCTGGGGGTGGGGGATGGCTGCTAATGGCTTATTGGATTTGACAAAATCCTCTATTATTGAAGATATATCACTTAAAATCATAATATTAGCGTCAATCCATATAGCTAGGTCATACCCCTTAAGTAGTGTGTGAGGGTGGGTCTTTACATATCTAGCCGACCTAGTTTTATCAGAGTCTATATAGGGCATAGGTCGGATATCATAAATACCACTATCCTCAATAGGCCTATCTGTAAAGACTATATAATCAAACCTTTCATCAAGGTATTCAGGTAACTTAAGAGAATCATAGTTACCAGAGATAGCAGTAAATACAGCAATCTTAGGAGGTTTTTTAGCTTTAGCTTCTTGATACTTCTCAATAGTTCTTGTGTAGTCTGATAGGTTGGAGAGTCCTTTATATGCACTAATACTAAATCCCACTTGGTGTACTCGTCTATAATCAGCTGTACTGTCAATAACCTTTCCCCAGACACTAATTGCTTCTTCCCAATCTTTTTTAGACATGGTTTCTTCGGCCAGAGCTACACTTATTTTAGCAGTTTCAATTTTTACGTCTTCATCATCATGCTCAATAGCTTTGAGAATAAATCTTTTAGCTTTTTTAATATCGTCTATGCGATAACAGGATCTATAGAGCCTTAACCATACAGCCTTAGGTATATCATCGTTCATATTATCAACGACTTCGCCCCATTGACTAACAGCCTCTTCCCAATCTTCTCTAACCATAGCTATTTCAGCCAACTCACCATGCAGAGCTGGGTTATTTGGGTAATCAATAAGTCCTTTGCGCGCTATATCCCGGGCCTCTATTAATCTATTGGTGTTTCTATATGATCTAGCTAACATTACCCATACACGTACAGGAACTTTATCGACTGACGTTCTAAATACTGCTAGCCACTTTCTAACTGCTTCTTCCCAGTCTCCTTTTGCAGTAGCAGCTTCGGCAAACCTAGTATTCTTTCCTGGTCCGCCTAGATAGCGAATAATATAAAAAGCTGTACTGAACTTCCTATTCATAAGGAGCTGTATTAATAATCCAACATCTTTGATAAAAGCACTTAACAGTTTCACGATATTACATTATAAACTTTATGGCCAAACTATGACAGCAACAAGCTCTCTAGAGTAAATCCACCACTATGATAAAATGCATAAAGTGCACACAAGAAAGGCGATATAATTTTGAATAAACTAAAAGTTCTAGTCCTGTCCCACACAGGAGAACTCCTAGGTGGAGCTGAGCGCTCCATGCTAGATGTATTAGACCTCTGGAGTGCTCAGCATGGCATTAATCCAACTTTTATTCTCAAACAACCCGTAGAGTCATTAGGCAAGGCCTTGAGCGGTAGGGGATGGGGATATTCTTCATTTGATTACGGTTTTTGGTCCGATAATAGCCCACCCAAGTATCCTGAGGACATATTCCGCAATGCGGCTAGAAACTCCGAGACAGTAAGAGGAATAATGACAATTATAGAAGACACTAAGCCAGATGTAGTCTTGACCAACTCCATAGTCTGTCCCTGGGCGGCATTAGCAGCCCACTTTCAGGAAGTACCGCATGTCTGGTTTGTCAGAGAATATGGCGACTTAGATCATGGGCGTAAGTTTGAGATAGGTCAAGAAAAGACCCTACGAGATATTGGTAACCTATCAGATCTTGTGGTAGCTAACTCTAAGACTCTAGAATCACACCTAGCTCAATATATTGATCAAAACAAACTAACTACTCTATACAACCCCTTTGATTTAGAGAAGATATCAGCTAGAGCCAAGCAAGCTGTTAAGAACCCATTCAAATTTAATGATAGCTTAAAACTTATCACTACTAATAACATAGCTCCTACCAAGGGTCAGCTAGAGGCAGTCGAAGCTGTTGGCAAGCTCAATCAAGCAGGTAGTAATGTTGAGATATGCATAATGGGCACAGGTCATCAGGGTCATATAGATAACATCAATAAGGTCGTGCGCCAATATAGCATAGAGGATAAAGTGCATTTAGTCGGATCACAACCGGATACCTTACCCTATATATCTCTAGCAGACGTAGGTATCATGGCTTCTCGCAAAGAAGCCTTTGGTAGAGCTACGTTTGAATGTCTAGCTGCTTCAAAACCAGTAGTAGGGGCTAATTCAGGTGCTACTCCAGAAATGGTAGAGCATGGAGTAAATGGTTATCTATATGAACAAGGAAATAGCGATAGTCTAGCAACTGAGTTAAAAAACTATCTACAAGATAAGAGCTTGCTAGAAATTCATGGGCAAAAAGCACTGCCAAAAGCTCAAGATATGATGAAAAGTGAGTATAATGCTGAGGCGCTATATGAAAGAATCACGCAAGTTGCTACTAGCAACAACAGTGATAGTAGTGTAGATGTTGCTGATGTGAGCAAGAAGCAGCCAATTCACTATCTATCAAGATGGTTTGATTATGTCATGGCTGGAGGAGAAGCTATGGATCAAGCTCATACTTTCACTTTCAGGCGTATCATACTCTTTAGGTTGAAATTAAGGCTAAAGAAGCCATACCTATACTTAAAAAGCTTAAAATCACGTCTTGAGTAGGTAAATAGCTATATGCAAGAACAAAACTCCACTAACCCAGTTACTATAGTTGTGCCTATCTATGCTGATTTACCATCTATTAAAGAGTGCCTAGATTCTCTAAAAGCTCATGTTGATATATCAATTAATAAAGTAATATTAGTTAATGATTGTGGACCAGACGTAGATGATATAGAAAAGTATATTAAATCAGCTATTGAGGGGTTTGAGGGTTTTTCTTACTATAGAAACCCTCAAAACCTCGGCTTTGTTGGTACGTGTAACAGAGCGGCCCTAGAACTAGATAAAACTGATAACGATATCTTACTGCTTAACAGCGATACCATTGTTACTGAAGGCTTCCTAGAGGAGTTATCGGCAGTGCTATATGCAAATAGTGATATTGGCGTAGTATCTCCTAGAACCAACAACGCTACTATTGCTACCATACCTTTAGCAGCAGCCAGGTATAAGGGTATAGGAGCTAAAGAGTCTTACAAGCTGTTTCAAAAGTTAAAACCCCATATGCCCAGATATAACATAGTGCCAGTAGCTCATGGTTTTTGTATATTAATTCGTCGCTCTCTAATAAAAGAATACGGCTTATTCGATACTATATTCGGTAAAGGATATGGTGAAGAAGTAGATTTTTGCATGCGTATCAAAGAAGGCGGATATAAGTGTGCTTTGAGCAACTGGTCATACGTATTTCACTCGGAAGCTAAAAGCTTTGGACTGGAAGCAAAAGCTGAGCTGCTTGAAGAAGGGGATAGGATTATTAGGCAGCGCTATCCTAAATACCACGAGATGATTAGTAGTTACATGAAACGAGCTATAGAAGAGGAAAGAGCTATCTTCGAGAAAGCAGGGATAAAGCCACATGAGCTAGAACTTAATAAGCTAAAGAAGCTGATTAAACGCAACCAGATGATATATAGCTTGTTACGAAAGCTGAAAGCTATAATTAAGAGATAGCAAGTGAGCTTATTTAACTAAATCCTCAATTTGACGTAATATCTGCTCAGCAGCTTGTTTGCTGGAGCGCTGTGACCAGATGTATTCTTGAGCTTTAGGTATAACTGCTTCCTTTTGTCTTCTAACCTCTTCAGGGTTTTGAATAACCCTCTCTAATGCATTCATCCAACCTTTTTCAGTATTTGGCACTTTAATAATGAAATCTTGTAGATGCTCACCCTGATAAGGCTTAATATCAGAAGCAATCGGTAAGATACCAGCAGCTAAGTAGTCTAGACACTTAATATCTGATTTGGATTCATTAAATTTACTATTCTCTAGTGGTGATAACCCTACATTAAATGGACCTTGCTCAAGTAGCCAAGGCACAAAATTGGGGTATAGTGCTCCAAAAGGCTCAGGCTGGCGTATTGTTTTAACCCAAGGATAGTCCATGGACTTATCGGTAACACCAATAATAGTTAGCTCAAAAGCTCTTGGGTTTTTAGAAGCGATAGTTTCAAGAGCCGGCATAACTAGTGCCAAATCAGAATCATGAGTAGCTGTGCCGGTGTAGAGGATTTGCAAGAGGGAGTTATCTACTGGTTGTTTAGATTGCTGATTATTGTTTTGTGCCTGCCAAATACGCCTATCTAGGGTGTTGGGCATGACAACTTTATTCGGATGATTAAAAGATTCTGCTAGTTGTTGAGTGGATAGCCATAGTTCGTCTGATTTCTCGACTAGATAGCGCATAGCTTTTACTAGCTTTATCTGCTTCTTGTACTGTGAGTGTTCGGGAGTTAAATCTGAGAAAGCATCATCCGTATCTACTATTAATGGTATTTGATTAGCATCTAGATAAGCAGCTAACCTTTTGGCATAAAGCAAACCATCAAAAGCAGTTCTTTGAACGATACATATATCGACCTCCTTATCTATCCGAACAGTATTCTCTGGATATAGTTTAATAGATAACTTATTCTTAATAGCTTTTTCAGTGAGTGGAGCAAATAGACGGATAAAAGCTGAACTTTGGGGAAATATACCACCACCTCTAACTATTAGAGCCACCTTAATCGTATCTGGCTTGAAAGTATTATCACATTCTAAACGTTCACCTAATACTCTAGCTAACTCTTGCTGCCTTCCCTCAATCTTACTGCGAAGAGAGGGTTCTTTACCTAATATTCCGTTCAAACGCAGATAAAAAGAATGTTTTATCTTCATAAACTCACCAGCTAGGATAAGGTCTACTAGTTTTTGCAAGAAATTCTTAGCCTTGTAAAACACGTCTTTTGACCTTTCGTATCACTCTGCGCAAAAAGAAAGTAACTCCTCCAGAAGCTTTTACTTGCTTAATCTTAGTCGGTAAATGATTTACAGGCTCATGTTCTTGGATGTAGGAGACCAAGTCCTTAGTAGTATTCTCCCAAAAGAATTCTTCTTTAGCGGACCTAATGTTACTTTTAATACTCTTAAGTAATTCATCATCCTGGACCAGTCTATTAATTGCCTCTGTTAGAGCTTGATGATTATCTTCTTCAACTACCACTCCTAAACCTCTATTTCCTACCACCTCATCACCTAGATAATCGCCGCCACTAGCTATAGTCGGTAATTCAGCATAGATATGATCTAGTACTCTAGAGCGGTGGGAATAGCGAGTCTCAAGTGAGCTTTTATGCATATAGATAGCCGCATCTGCTTCTAGTAAATAATTTATCCGCTCATCAAAAGGCATCCACTGATCTAGGATAAAGATACACTTACTTTCTAGTCCCTGGGACTTGATGTAATCAAGAGTCTTTTTAGCCTCAGACATCGCTGGCACCTTGCTATTAGGGTGTTTAACCCCCATAAATACTAGTTTAATCTTAGGGTTACTTTGATGTAGCTGCTCAACGGCCTTAACTACCGTTAAAGGGTCAAACCAATCCCACAATCCACCTGTCCAAATTAAAATAAAGTCGTCTTGATTAATGCCTGGTATAACATTACGCAAGACGTTTTTGTTATGAGTTGGTTCTTGATCGTCTATACCCATAGGCGATAAGCCTATGAGCTGATCTAAATCAGTAAATGTTTCTGGACGTTTATTAAGTATACCTGCAGCTAGGAAGAAACCTGTCCATAAATCACGCTGATAGTTGTTAGAACAGACAAAATAATCACCATAAGTCACGTATTGCTTATATAGCTCAATAAGATTATCTAGTTCTTGTTGCTCAGTTTTACCATAGCCTGTTTCTGAAAAATACCTATATATCATAAATTCAATCGGAACAGGGGAATAGAAGTCAAAGATTAAGCGTTTATTCTGAGCTCGAATATAACTTAGCATCTCAGGATTAATATGTTGGGCAAAGATATAATCTGCCTCATCAATTAGCGATTTGTAGTCTTTATCATCATAGCTTTGAACTTTGTAGCTATAACTACTGCTAATGTCTCTAATTTGATCCGCTTCACCATCTAGTAGTCCTAGTGTTACATCAAAATACTTTGATAGTTCATCAGCTATGGATACATACCGTATGCCTGGACCAGCCATATGCTTACCAGCTATATCGTGGGACAAGACTAATACTTTCTTTTGTAGTTGCTTTAACTCAGTCATTGATACCTAGTATATCTAATTCATAGATAACAGGATAGCTTAAGAAGTATTTGTCTTAAGTAAACTAACTAATCTATATTAGCTCCAGTAGGCAAACTATTTACGAAATGTATAGAAGCTTCGGTTACTTGGCTAAATGAGTGCCCCATACCTTCGAATGTAGATCTAGATACTACCCAGCGCTTCTTACCCTCTTCCACCAGATACACCTTAGTATCTCCTTTAGCTCTAATAATATTAGGCTTTAGGTCTGTGCGAACAATATAGGCATTAATTAGATCATCCTTTAGCACTGGTAAGTTTGATTTATCAAGGTTGTATTTAGATGGACCAGCTACATCATCTGTAAGACTACTCTTGTGTTTACCGGCGTGTACCATCCAGGCTTGTCCAGATGAGTTTTTGACAAAGTGTCCAAGAACACCATTAGACTGATAATTAGCAGCACGAGATGGAGTTAAGCTAATAACCCTATTCATAGATAATCCATACTGTTCAAATATAGCCCTACTAGGTATATCTAGGCTTTCTCCTAGATTATTTACTAGATACACCCTAGCGTCGTTGCCAATTCTAAATAAGGTGCCAGTGGATAGCACTGCTGCACCAGAACTAGGGAACAACTTGGCAGTCCTAGAGTTAACGTTAGTTATGTTGCCTGAGCTAAATCCATTCTCAGTTACTGCTTCCCAGTCGTTGAAGTGATGTCTCTTGCCGTTTTCAAGTTTAAATATAGCTGAACCGCCATTAATTCTGATTGCAGTTGATAGCTTCTTAGTTCTAACTAGGTTCAAGAATCTATTAGAGGTAACTGCTTTAAAGTCATCTTCGGATAGACCTAAGTCACCTAGGTCAGATGAGTCTATTAGGAGTTTCTTGCCATTATCCATAATGAATAGTTCTCCAGTAGTGCTTTTAGCTAGGTTATTAATTGAAGACGGAGAAGCCATAGGCAAACCACTGACACGACTAGAAGAAATTCTGTAGTCTGGAGATACATTCATAGCTGCTATAACGTCTTTATTGATGTTTTGTAGCTTAGCACCATCCCAATATGCAAAAGTACCATTAGAGCGTCTAATTAACTTATCAGCCGCAACTACTGTAGGACCATTACTCAGGGTTGATGGGTAGTTCTTGCTAAGATCCATCCTGCTGCGAGAAGAGTAAGCCGGAGATCCTGAATTAAAAGCTTCCCCGTCTATTATGTGGCGCTTTTGGCCGTTTTCGATGAAGTAAATAGCTGACCCGCTTCGTTCTCTGATAACTGTTTTTACAGATGGGGAGGATGGGAAGTAATATTGTAGGTTTTGAGCCAGTTTAGCTTCATCCCCAAAGCTATAGCCGAAATCATCCTGAAATATGTCTGCTGATGTAAATCTATGTCTACCCCCGTCATCAATTAAATAGATATGTTTATCCTCAAATCTTGCTATGCGAGGCAGTGTGCCGGCAGGACTCAAGTCATCTATATAACCTTCATCCATCTTCATTACTTTATCGATAGTTTTGCCATAGCCGTAAACCTCTAAGACATCCATAGACGGTACGTGGTAGTAGTTATTATTATCACCAAGTATATATACAGGTGCAGTATTGCCTATTCTAAAGAAAGGAGATCCTTGAGTGGAGCCGAACCATTTTGTAAAGTCACGCCAAAAGTTACGATTGCCGTAAGATGCGCATTCTGATCCAGACGCTCCATCAGGTACTGCTCCATTAAGATAAGTTAGAGCTGCTTGGTTGGGTTGATAGGGTGTGTATGAATAAAGTGCTACAGTTGCTCTATTTTTAATATTAACCGTAGAGCCTCCACAACTACTGTTAGGATGGTAGCCTACATGGTTGTTACCGGTAGAGAATGGTATCCACCAGCCGGAAGCGTTATCAAAAAAACCTCTAAAATGTCTAGCTGCTTGATACACTTGCTGGGAAAAACCAAACCACTGTTCATCACAAGGCGCTCCATCTGGGCAGCCAAACCCCATAGCGGTATTGTATCTCCAATTAGGACAATCCGAACGGGTAACTAGACCTTGTTCTTTTTGCAAAGTTACTAATAGTACTTGAGGGTTAATATTAAATAGTTGTGCTGACTTCCAGATTACACGAGATGCCTTTACGTTACTGCCGTATTCATTATCACCCAAAGGCTCCGGAGAAGAGTAGTTCTTTAGACATTTTGAATTCATAGTGTTTTCTAGCCATGACTGTATCTCCGCTTCTGACATACTAGCTTTATTAGTCATCACGGCATTACTGATGATGTTGCCTGCATCAAAATCATTACCATCTAAAGCTTGAACTGGTTGGGCAAAAGCTAGATATACCCCAACAGTAAGTAGTGGAATGGTCAGTGTTTTTAGTAATTTATTGTTATTAGTAAGCTTCATCTTCTTCCTATAAATTAACGTTTAATGTCTCAACGATAGAAGACCCTTTATGTGTATCTGATGAGAACTCAACATATACGCTCCACTGACCACCAGCGGGGAAAGCAGATCCTTCTATATTAAATCCTTGACAAACATATATAGACCCCTGCAAGGCTAAGGGAGCTTCTCTAGCTATACTGGTGTAGCCACTCTTTTCCAGGACTACCCTACAAGTGCCACTGCTTACTCCGTCAACATATGCCCGTATAGTGGCTGCGTTATTGTCGTTGTCCCAGCTCCAGTTTGTCATAGTTGGTATTACAATTTGCCTATTATCGGAGTCAGAAGAGTCGTTAGAAGATGTGTCGCTATCTTCTTGCTCAGATGAATCACCATTATTTCTGTTCCGCTCATCAGCTTCGGTTATTGGTTCTTCAGAGTCTTCCTGGACATCCTCAGGAGAAGGTAACGACCTACCGTTGTCAGCTTGATCATTTGTCTGCCACATAGCAAAAGCTATACCTCCAGCTAGAGCTAGTATTAGTATGGTAGCGATGATAGTGCGATGATTCATTCTTAATTTACCTGATATATTTTATATTTGGAGTTTTTATTTTATAGATATTTTCTATATATCAATATAAGCATAAAAATGATGAGAAATCAAGAGGCAAATATGGGGTGGTAGGTAGGTAATTTAGCAATTAATTCATCCAAGACTCCTAGAAGTTACTATTCCCCGAGAAAAAGCATTTATATATCACCCCTCATATCTGGTATGATTACATCAAGGAGAAAAGAGAAATGAAATTAGTAGTATTTTCTATATGTAAAGATGAGTCAGCTACTATCGGCCAGGTTCTAGATGGTATACCTGCCTCTATACCTGGTATTGATGAGATAGAAAAAGTCGTCATTAGCGATGGTAGCAGCGATGATACTGCGATAGTAGCCAGTAAGCACGGCGCCAGAGTAGTTGATAGCAGGAATCAGAAAGGCCTAGCCTATAGGTTTCGCCAAGCAGTAGAACTAGCACTAGATGAGAGCGCTGATATAGCAGTCGGTATAGATGGTGATATGCAGTTTAATCCTGCCGATATACCTAAATTAGTAAAACCTATAGTTGAAGATGGCCAAGACTTTGTTAGCGCTAATCGCTTTGTTGGTGGTAGACCTAAGGACATGCCGATAGGTAAATACCTAGCTAATAGACTAGGGGCTTGGGTGGTTAGTAAGCTAACAGGTGAAAAGTTTCCAGATGTCACCTGTGGCTTTAGATCCTATAGCAAGAGAGCGTTAATTGCTCTTAATCTAAATGGTAAGCAAACCTATACTCAGGAGTCATTTCAGATTTTAGCTATGAAGCGCTTGAATATAGTTACTATTCCTATAAAGGTTAAATATTACCCAGGCAGAAAGTCTAGAGTAGTAACTAGCTTTTCCAAGTTCCTATTTGGTAGTGCTCTAAATATACTCAGGGCATATCGTGATTTTGCTCCATTAAAGTTTTTCGGGACTTTAGGATCTATTCCTTTTGTAACCGGCGCTATACTTAGTATTTTTGTTATTAATCACTGGCTATCTGCTGGGTCTATAACACCCTATAAGGCAATCGGTTTCATAGGTATATACCTAGTCAGTATAGGCCTAGTCTTATGGGTGTTGGGGCTAGTAGCTGATATGTTGCATAGGATTAATAATAACCAGGAAAAGATACTAGAAGAGACAAAAAGAATTAGATATGACGACAAAGAGTAAAAGATACAAAAACTTATTAAAGGTAATTACTCAATGATACATTTTGTTATCGGCACTCGTGCACAGCTATTCAAAATGGCTCCTATAATGTTGGAGTGTGAAAAAAGAGACCTTAGCTGGAGGTGGATATATACCGCTCAACATAGAGATACTATTCAGCAATCTCTAGATACCTTTGGTTTACCGAGTCCTGATCATACGGTTTTTGACTGGGATACAGAAGCAAACACCATAAAAAAGATGTGGTATTGGTTCATTAGGCTAATATTTAGCTTATTTCGTGGCAGAAAAATATTAGATGGGTATACCGGTAAAGAAAATATAGTTCTTACTCATGGAGACACCCTAACTACTTGGTGGGGCGCATTACTTGGCAGGCTCTATGGATGTAGAGTTATGCATGTTGAGGCAGGCTTAAGAAGCTTTAATATCTTTAAACCCTTCCCCGAAGAGATTAATAGGTTAATTACTTTCCGCCTGTCTAATTACTATGCTTGTCCAGGAGAGTGGGCCGTTAATAACCTAGCTAAATATAAAGGGGAGAAGATAAATACCTACCAGAACACTCAACTGGATACTTTGAGGTTTGGTTTAGAGAACTCTGATAAGTCAGACTTAACTCTACCTAGTGAAAAATACGTAGTAGTTAGCATTCATAGGTACGAAAATTTATTCAATAAAGATAGATTTAGTGAAATTATTAACAGATTAGAGGAAGTCTCGAAATCTTTTGTAGTTCTATTTGTCCAACATCCAGCTACTCAAGCTCAGATAGAAAAGCTGGGTCTAAAAAATAGACTTCTAGGCATAGAAAATATCAAGCTACTGCCTAGATTAGAGTACCTAGACTTTATTAAAGCTATTAAGCATAGTGAATTTGTCATTACTGATGGCGGGGGTAACCAAGAAGAGTTGTATCATATGGGTAAGCCCACCTTAATATTTAGAAACGAAACTGAGAGACAAGAAGGCTTAGGCGAAACAGCTGTAGTTTCCAAGCTTGACCCAGAAATAATTCGAGACTTTATTAAAAACTACAAAGAATATGAACAAAAAGGTGTTTTAGATGAAGTTTCACCATCTAAAATAATTGTCGATCAGTTAGTTGGTATAATGGATTAATTGTCTTATTTATCTCTAAGGAGAGATTAATTTGCAAAAATACAATAAATAACCCCAAAAACTATAGGAGATTAAATAATATGACACACAAAGAATCAGAAGGACTAGATTATCGTAATAAGTTTTCTAGCGAAAATGCTCAGAAGTATGAAACTAGTACATATAAAAACAATAGCTACTATAGTTTAATGTGGAAAATTGAGAAGAAGTACCTACAAGAACTCTTAAACGGTCGCCAGTTTGATAACTATTTAGATTTTGCCTGTGGTAGTGGTCGGGTTATAGAGTTTACAGAAAACTATGCCGATAAATCTACAGGTGTTGACGTATCAGCTGATATGCTTAAACTAGCTAGATCAAAGATTAAAAAATCAAAACTGATTCAGCAAGACCTCACACAAGAAAGTTTAGCTGCTCAAGAAAACTTTGACTTAATTACAGCTTTTCGTTTTTTCCTTAACGCTCAATCAGAATTAAGAGAAGAAGTTGCAGATGAATTTGCTAAGATCACAGACAAAGGATCAACAGTCATCATCAGTAATCAGGGGAACAAAACCTCATTCATATCAATTACAGCACTGATCGAAGAGGCCTTAACGGGTCGTAAGCTCAACAAAATGTCCCTAAGCGATTTTAAACAACTATTTGAGTCACATGGCTTTAAACTAGTTGAGTATAGAGGTATAGGGTTCTTACCAAAAATCTTCTATAACATAACTTTTCTGAAAAAAATCTGGTTCTTTATCGATCTATTCTTCTATAGATTAAGGATATTCTCTTACTTTTCCCACAACCAAATCATGGTATTTGAGAAACTATAAGAGCAACTTATCCAAGCAGAAGAGTTAGTTTCTAGAGGCTAGAGAACTCTTAATCCATGAGCTGATAGTATTAAAGGGTAGAGACCATATATCTAGCCTATTCTTAATAACTAAAACTTGAATAATACTATTAATTACCATAGAAACAGTCACAGCTATTCCTGCCCCGATAATGCCATATATAGGTATTAGAACTAGGCTAAGAACAGCATTGATTATCAGAGTAGAAAACATTATTTTAGCTAAAATATTTTCATAACCTGTCATAGCTAGTATGTAGTTTGCCGATCCAACGCCAACGCTAAACAATTGCCCAATAGCTAAAATAATTAAGACAGCAGCTCCATTAGTAAACTCTGGGCCGAATAAGCCTAAAATAAACTCAGGAACCAATATAAATATGAGCAGTAATGGGATAGCCAGTGTTAGGGACAATGCGGCTGTTTTGCCAGCTAAGGATTGTAAATTCTTTTTATCGGCATGTAGCTCGGATATTTTGGTGCCACTTATAGAATTAATGCCTACTAACACTAACCCCATGAGTAAAGATACCTTTAAGGCTATATTGAAGACTCCTACATCTTCTAGGCTAGCTAGAGCACCTAAAGCTAATACGCTTACCTGGCCAAACATTAGATTAGAGAAGGCAGAAAAGAATAAAGGAGTAGCGGATAGGAGCAAAACTTTTTTGTCAAAAGGAACTAGAGTTTTGTTATAGGGAATTTGCCTTTTTGCTACAATTAACCCCGCTCCAGCTGCTATATATATAGAAACTAAAAAGCCCCAGAATAGGCCAATTATTCCATATATTAAACCTAGAGTTACTATAGCTATAATGCCACCCAGATAGACAAAAGCTCTCTCTATAAACAATGCTTCTTTAATTAATTTCATGCCGCGCAAGATGCCAGCATATACATAGGTTAGAGAAAAGGGCAATATTCCCAGAGCTAATATACGTATGTATTGAGTTAGCTCTGGATTAGAAAACACTGCCTTAGCCATTAATGGAGCCAGTAGGTATATAGCCACAGTTAGTATCAGGGCATTAAATGAAACCATCTTGATAATAGAAGATATTAATCCTCTTACTTCAGGCCACTTCTTCCTAGACATTAATGGTGGTAGGAAGCGGATAACGGTTTTATCAAATCCCAACCTACTAATCAGAGCAGCTATTGCTAGTACGGATAACGATAAGTAGAAAATACCAGCACCTTCAGCACCAAAGTTACGAGCTAAAAGCAGATCAAAAAAGAACTGCAAGGACGTAGCTAATGCTAAAACAGCAAAGCCCCAGAAAGAATGCTTAAGCACTTGTGAGAAGTCTTTATCTCCAGTACTGAGTCTGTCTCGCATATTATTAATCATATTTATCTACCTTAATATTATATTAACTCACTATACAGCTTTTCATGCTCCAGAGCAGTCTTGTTGATGTCGAAGTTATCTACTGCATATTTTCGGGCATTTGCACCAATACTCTGTCTAATTTCTGGATTCTGATGTAGGTATATAATCTTCTCAGTCAAAGCGTTGTGATTACCTGCGGCAATAGCTAATAGATTGTTGTCTTGATTAAGTTCAGCCAACTCATCTATATCAGAGATTATAACCGGCTTACCACAAGCCATAGCTTCAATAATTGTCAACGGAACAGTAAGCTTTACCCCAGGACATTTTCTCAGCCGGGAATATCACTACATTTGATAGGTTAAATAACGAAGACATATCATCAACGCTATCAGCATATACTACAGAGCCTCCTATATTGGCTGAATTGAAAGTATCAATAACTTCTAGTTTTTTAGCAGCTTCTTGCTTGCTTCTGATCCTGCAGGCTAATACTAATTTTGCTGACTCTACATTATTAGAAACTTTAATAAAGGCTTTGATAATAGTATCCATATCACCAAGTCTTAGATATTCACCAGGATAGGTTATAACAAAGTCATTAGATTTGATGCCTAGATTAGCTAACGCTTCTGTATTCTTGTCGTCTGAGGGTTTGAATCTCTCAATATCAATACCCGGCCTAATCAACCTAGTATTAGTTACACCAGCAGCTTCTAGTTTGTTTTTGCTGTATTGTGAATAGACCACTACCTTATCACTCTTCATGACAGCCTTTAGCAGGAAAGGGTTGAGCCTTAACTCCTTGAAGGTCGGCATAGTTTTAACTATCTTGACGCTTTTTTTGGTGATTAGATTAACTAGTAGTGATTTAAACATACTAGAGTTGCAGAAGTAGTGAACTAAGCTAAATTGACCTCTGTGTTTTATCAGTCTTAGAAATCTAATTCTCTCCGGCCACTTAAAGTGAGTACTACTATATATAGCCTGACTTTGTATATGCTTAGGTAGATCTAAATCAGTACTGTTTTTGAGTGTAAGTAGCGTTATGTAGTAGCCCTTTATCCTGGCAGCTAGATTAAAAGCCATATTCTTAGAAGCTTCATCCCAAGGGGGAGCTATCGGTCTAGTGGTGAAGAATAGGATTTGTTTAGCCATACTGATTTATTATGCCATACTCAGTTTTCTAAAGTATGTGTCTTTGAAAACTTTATTAATCTAGCTGATTTGATTGTGATATATTGAGACAGAGTTAAGTTTCATAAAACAAGAGAAAGAACGGGAGTAAAATGGTAAAAGACTTATCCAATAATCAATCTGCTAGTAAAACCGTAATTACCTACGGTACTTTTGACTTATTGCATTATGGCCATATAGAACTGCTTCGAAGAGCCAAAGGACTAGGGGATTATCTAATAGTCGCTCTATCTAGCGATGAGTTTAACCAAATAAAGGGTAAAAAATCATCTTTCGATTATGAGAAGAGGAAAGAGATATTAAGTGCTATTAACTATGTTGATAAAGTTATACCTGAGCATAACTGGGAGCAAAAACGGCAGGATATTATCAACTACCAAGTAGATATTTTTGTGATGGGAGACGATTGGAGCGGTAAGTTTGACGAGCTAAGTGATATATGTAAAGTAGTCTATCTATCTCGCACTCCAGATATATCTTCAACGGCAATTAAGGAAATGCAGAAAAAAGATCCAGCAATCAGGGCTTTAGAGTGAAGATTAGCAAACAAAACCCTAGACACTGGAGCTATTTAGTCAAAAGCGGCATTTATATACTAATATCTATACCAATACGTTTAATAGCAAGATCCAGTCAACAAAAAAGAGTTGTGTTGTATGGACATAAATACAACGGCAACCTCAAGGCTTTCGGTGATTACTGCCTAGAACATAGCAACTACCAAATGTATTATGCCACTATAGATCCAAACTATTACCAGAAACTACAATCTAACGATGAGAAAATTACACCTCTAAGTTTGTTAAAATTTAGAGATATCTTAACTATTGCCAGATCAGATGCCATTATAGGGGATCGAGGCACCCATACTTTAGTGCTTTATCTATGGTTAACAAACATTTCTTTTATTGATGTCTGGCATGGTATTCAGATCTTTAAAAAATTTTCTGCTAAAGATATGTCTATGTTGCGTAAGTACAAACAGATCTGGGTTTCTTCACCAGCCATTAAAGACATTTATGTCAATGACTATGGTTTAAGTGATAGTCAAGTAAAGATTACGGGGTATGGACGAGTTGATAGGCTAGTTAATAAAGACTACTCGATTAAGGACATTCGTGAAAAATACGGCATAGAAGATAAATTCAAAAAAATTATCTTGCTAGCACCTACTTGGCAACAGGATGATAGTAGTCGGCAGATTATACCATTTGATGAAGCTCCAACTACTTTTCTCAGCCGACTTAATAATCTCGCAGCAGCTAACGATGCCTTAGTGATATTTAGGGTGCATATGAACACCAATAGTCAAAACAGGGTGCAGCTGCAGTCTATGGATAACATTTGCTTAATGCCTAGCGAAGACTATCCACAAACTGAGGAGTTTCTAGCTATTACCGACTTACTAATTGCCGATTGGTCATCTATAGTTTTTGACTACCTACCACTCCAAAGGCCAGTTGTCTTCATAGATACTAAAGCCCCATTTAAAAACGGCCTTACCTTTGATGAGACCTATAGGTATTCAGACATCGCCAAAAACCTAGATGAGCTAGTTGATGCAAGTGATAAATATCTCAAGAACCCTGAAGAATTTCTCATAAGACACCGGAAAGATATCGAAAGAGTAGAAGAGGTTGCATACGGCAATACCTTAGACGGCAAGGCTAGGGACAGGTATCTGGACAATCTCAAGAATCTTATTCATTAACAGCCATAGACATAGAATTGAGACTGGTATACTTGAACCTATATATGTTCAAAAAATATCACAACCTTTTAATTAATAATGTAAATACTTTATCTACTAAGCTGAGCAATACTGTTTCATCTCGGTGGTTTCTGAAGTTTACTCTACTACTATTCTTAGTCCAGAGCTCTTTTTATGCCCTATCGATAGCTTATGGAGTACCGCCAGATGAGCGGTATCATTTTGACTTAATACAGTTTTTTATCAGTAACAACTTTATACCAATTATCACAAACCAGGAAAGCTACTTCCATCTCGGTGAGATAACTAGAATCCCATACATTCTCTATCATTACCTACTTAGTTTTCCACTTGCTCTACTGAGTAACTTTTCTCAGGAGATTCAAGTTATTGGTTTGCGTTTTATGAATATCCTAATGGCTCTAGGTAGTTTATTAATGTTAAGTAAGATAGGGGATCTTTTAAAGCTATCTAGATTCACCACCAACTTATCAATATTTATTTTCTCTGGGGCTATGATGTTTACTTTTCTAGCTGGAGCTATTAACTATGACAACCTAGTTATATTACTGGGCTTTCTATCTCTATTCATTATGCTTAAACTAATTAAAGAGAAGAGACCTGTGGATCTTATGTTATGGGTAGTTATATCCCTAGCAGGACTACTTACAAAAGTGACATATATTCCTATACTGGCAGCCCAAGCTTTAGTAGTTATCTTTATGCTCAAGAAAGAAGTATTTCAAATAGCATTTAATTGGGTAAAAAGTTTCAATCAAGCTAAGTATCTAAATATCACACTTATATTATTAGCAACAATATTGCTTATCGGCCTATCTCGAACCTATATTCTTAATATGATTACTTACGGTGATTATGCTCCAAGTTGTGTTGAGGTGCATACACATGAGCAATGTCTAGATCATGGTATTTATCAAAGATCATTAATGTTAGATGAGAGGGATCTAGAGGGCTTTCAGCCACGACTGAGCGAGTTTGCAGTTAAATGGGCTAGACAGATGGCAAGTGGTACATTTGGTACGCTTTCTCATAACTCCCTTCAACCGTTCAAGCCAGTAGTTATTGCCATGGCTGTTCTAGTTAGCATATTAATTGTGACTACAGTTACTAAGCTCAATTACAGGAATAAGATTTTGATGGGCGTGCTTTTTATAGCGGTATTATACCTAATAGTATTAGTACATAGAAACTTTGGTATATATGAGAATAGAGGTAGGCTTATAGCTACTCAAGGCAGGTATCTATTCCCTGTACTGCCACTGTTTTACATGATAGGACTTAGCTGTCTTGAGAAGCTAAAATACTCCAAAGTATTAAAGCTTATAATAGTAGCCTTAATCGTGCCACTATTCTTAGCAGGAAATGTAGCTACATACATATATTATTCAGACGCTAGTCATTACTCACCAATAGGTATAAACGTCTATGAGTTTATTAGAAATATTATCTACTATATGTTTTAGGTTTTATGCCAGATAAACCTGTCTAGCTCTACCTAGCCTTACTTAACAGATTCACCATTTACTGTTGGTAATAAACTATCATGAACCTTTAGCACCTCACCAAATGAGAAATCTAAATGTTCAAAAATATTCCTTGAAACAATGTGTCGTTTCTCAGACCCTGACTCAACATGATTAATCACGTAGACGGGGTCCTGAGAGCCCTTAATAAGCGCCCCCTCCCTAAACGGTAAATCACTAACTCTACTTAGTTCCTTATCTCCATCAGTAGCTGTCTTGACTTGGGAGCTAGTAAAGTTATAGCTCTCAAAGACTGACATGCTAGTTATATATCTACGTTGTTGATTCTCTAGTATATATACCCTAGGACTACCACTAGGTCTAATTAAAGTACCATCAGGATGGATAGCATCACTAGTTATAGCCGAACCAGTAGCAGCAGGTAACAAACTATCATGAACATTAATTACATCATCACTGCTATATCCTAAACTATCAAAGATAGCTCTAGAAACTATATGTCTTTTCTGAACAACTCCTGATCCAGTATAGTTAACTACATATACAGGTGCTTCAGAACCCCTCAGTAGAGTGCCTTCGCGGAAGGAGAGAGACCCTTCTTTAGGTAGATCCATACTAGCGGTAGTAGCTCTGCGTACCTGGCTCCATTTAAAGCCATTACTTTCAAAGACTGCTCTAGAGTTGACATATTGTCTTTTGTCGTCTTTAACTAAATAGATCCTATCACTGCCAGCTGGCTGTATTAAGGAGCCATCAGGATGAGCCACGCTAGCATCTACTAGTAGGTTGAAATAGTTACTAAACATTAGGCCGCTTTCAGTTTCTAATCTAATGCCTTCCCAAAAATCACCGGCTATGCCATCAGGTCTATTGATTTGGAAAGTAAATGTACCGGTATCTCCAGGAACTACACTTACTTCTTCAAGAGTTGCTATAGTGCTATCGTTGATCCAGTCTTGACCCTGGAGTTTACTTTCTCTACTATTTGGGTTAGCAACCCTTAGTAGCAACCTATTATCACTATTGCTCCAATCTTGGGTTCCGGTATTTTTAAAAGTCAAACTAACAGTAACTGATTCATCTTTAACAACAATCTTATCGTAACTAATTTGCTTAGCTGAATAGGCCCAGAGATTGTCGCTATTCTTACTAGCTACCTGATTTCTAATATTGGACATTTCATCATAGAAGAGGTCGCCGTTACAGGTGGTCCCACCGACATCACGGTGGGCAGATATAGTATCAAGCTGCTTACATTCCTTGCCTTCAAGGTTGCAGAATTCATGAACGGATGTAGGATTTATCTCAAAGCTAGTGGTTTTCCAAGATAGTAGGGTACTTAAGCTGTCTATAACGGTACTAGAGGGTGCTTGAGTGGGGCCGCTATTAACATAATCACAGGTTGCTCCAGGTTGAAAACAACCTAGAACAGCTGCACCTAACGAACCTCGATTATATTTATATACGTGTCCGGCCACCACATTATCGCCGCCAAATCTACCCTCATATATTCTACCTTCAGAATCAACTACATAATTGTAGCCTATATCACCCCAGCCCAAAGTGTTGGTGTGATAGTCCCAAATAGCCCGCATTTCTGCTTTGGGATCAGATTGGTAACTATCGGTGACTGTATGGTGTAAGAAGACTTGCTCTACTGGCTGATAGGTTGGTCGCCAGTGTCTGATAGTTCCTTTGAATTTATTGCCATGAGGATCAGGACTTCCCCAACCAGCTCTAGATATAATGTTGGGCCCTTGATCAGCAGCAAAAACACCACCACCGAAAACACTAGAGAACGTATCAGCTAATCCGCTAGCTATACGTTGTAGTTGTGAAGAGCGAGAATCTGCATAATTAATTCTAAAATCAGTGATTACAGGAGATTGTTTTGTTACTTGATCCTCCCATAGCAATACTCGGTATTGAAAGTATTGACCAGTAGTTAATATAGGGGTTTCAGGGAATACTTTACCGACATTAGGATCATCATCTCTTAGGGGTCCTTCAGCGTCTATTTCTAGCCACTGACTCCAGTCTCTACCGTTTGAGGATATACGTAAATAAACTACTCTACTATCGGTATAGTTCTCCTCCTCCCATATGGGTGCTATGGAGTTGAATTCAAAATCAGTTTTAAAAGTATCTGAAGTAAACATACGGCTGGTCTCACCACCTGCCAATTGCAGGGTTGATGGCATATTATTAATCCCAAGCACTGACTCCTGAGCACTCTTAATCTCATAGTCTAGTAGAGCTGGTAAGAGTGAAGCAGTAGATAGGATAATTATGCCTATAGCTAATATCAAGCCTGTTAAAAAGGTCTTGTAGTGACTAATGTTCTTGAGGAAGTGGGTGTGTGAGTTAAACAGTTTCATAAATTTTAAATAAAGTCTTTAAATAATAACCCTATTTAAGCGTCATTATATCAACAATTAGACATATTTATTTACTAAGGAGCTCCATCAACCGCCGTTAGGGTGTTATTGATATTAATTCTGCCATATCCATGCTCATCGGTCTCTTCCTCAACCCCCATATCAGGTACTTTATCGGCACCATTTATAATAGCGTTCCTTACGTCTTCAAAAGTATAATCAGGCTTCAAAGCTTTTATAAGGCCGGCTAGTCCTGCCACATGTGGTGTGGCTAGAGAAGTGCCGCTAGCACCAGAGTGGTAGTTGTTGTAGTTATTAGAAGCAGCCGGAGTATTAGCTGCCGGTATATTAATCCCTGGCGCTAGAACATCTAGTTCTGGCCCGTAATTACTACCCCAAAAGTCTGTACTAACTCGCTGATCACTACTATTTGATGCTCCTACGGCTATAACGTGTTCTGACCTAGCAGGGTAGCAAACTCCTTCCTTATCGCCATTACCAGAGGCAGCTACGGTAACGATTCCAGCTGCCTTAGCTGCTGCTAAGGCGCTTTCTACGGTCGAATCTGTTGTGGTGCAGCTACCGCTATTATCAAATACGGCTAGACTTAAATTAATAACATCAGCACCCATTTCGGTAGCATATTCTATACCAGCCGCTACTCTAGCAGAGTTACCAAAACCATAACCATCTAGTACTCGTATGTTCATAACTTTGGCGTTCCAATCCACACCAGCCACCAGCTGGCTGTTGTTAGTAGCTGATGATGCCACTGAGGCTACAACAGTACCATGCCCGATGAAACAAGCGCTTACCCAGGCCGTACACGAGCCGTCATAGTGGTGCATATTTAATTCATACGGATGACTTGGACTATCACAGGAGTATGGTTGCGGATCATTATCCTGAGATATAAAGAAATCATCATCAAGCTTAGTTTCAAAAGTATTAGGACTATCATAGTTAGGGCATATGCCGTTGCCGCCTCGCCAGCCACCCATAAAGTCCCAACCATAAACATCGTCTACAAAACCATTGCCATCAGCATCTGTGCTACTAAGGTTTTCATTAGTATTCTGCCATCTTTTGGCAGCAGGAAAGTCAGGCTGGGATTGGCTTTGTTCATTTATGCTACTAGCTGTATATACCGCTACACCTGATCCCTGCAACAGCGCTCCCTCCCTAAACGGTAAATCACTAACTCTACTTAGTTCCATATCCCCAGCAGTAGCTGTCTTGACTTGGGAGCTAGTAAAGTTATAGCTCTCAAAGACTGACATGCTAGTTATATATCTACGTTGTTGATTCTCTAGTATATATACCCTAGGACTACCACTAGGTCTAATTAAAGTACCATCAGGATGGATAGCATCACTAGTTATAGCCGAACCAGTAGCAGCAGGTAACAAACTATCATGAACATTGATCACATCATCACTGCTGTATCCTAAACTATCAAAGATAGACCTAGAAACTATATGTCTTTTCTGAACAACTCCTGATTCAGTGTAGTTAACTACATATACAGGTGCTTCAGAGCCCCTCAGTAGAGTGCCTTCGCGGAAGGAGAGATTACTAGCCCTTGATAACTCCATATCTCTTGAAGTAGCTGTCTTGACCTGGGAGCTGGTAAAGTCATAGCTATCAAAAACCGATTTAGCCGGTATGTATCTACGCCGACCTTCTTTGATGATATATACCCTATCGCTACCACTAGGTCTAATTAAAGTACCATCAGGATGGATAGTATCATTAGCTACGCTAGCTCCGGTAGTAGATGGCAATAAACTATCATGAACGCTGATAACATCACTCTTGCTATAGCCTAAGCTATCAAATGTAGATCTAGAGGTAATATGGCGTTTCTCAAAAGCATTTTTGCCCCACTCTTGGCTAAATAACACTCCGGTATCAATAACGGCGATAGTAACATTTTCTGAGCCGGCAGTAATATCCCAGCCTTCTGGAGCATCAACCTTGGGTAAGTTCCACTGATCGGAGTAGTTAGGGTCATTAGGCTCAATCATTAATTTGTAATCATAGTTTGGTGATATTTTTAGGGAAGGGTCGTGTCTCATTTGCCAACCAGTCATTTGTAGCCCTACATGCGAGGCAGAGGCATCAACTGTAATAAAGGCTTCGCCATTAGGTAGAGTAGAGACACCAACTTCTTTTAGGCCATAGGATTTAGCTATAGATCTAGCTTGCTCTGGGTGGCTAGTTCTAATAATGCTGGTTTGAGTAGATTTAATACTGGCAGTATCATTTGAGCTGTTCTTAGGGGTTGAAGCTCCTACTGAGATAGCTTGAAATATACTATCTAAGACAAACAATACAATAGCTAAGCTAATTACTAGAGTTGGTATTAATATTTTACGAGCATGTATTTTGGCTATTTGCATATTTATTTTACTAATTACCTTATATAACAAACATTATACCTTAAGTAATCTACTTAAGGTAATATAGAGTAAGTAACAATCCAGCAAAGATTTAATTAGGGGAGTGTGAGTTATTTTCTATGCGAGATATTCTAGTCGAGTTATTAAGCGATTTATATTAGATACCTTATAATAATAATTCCAGATTCTCCATTACCGCCAAGACCTCCTCCACCAATAGTTACAGAATGTAAACCTTAGGAGATAGCGACTGTGTTTGATCTTACGTCACCAGCAACCACGAGATAGTAAAAATGTTCGCCGTTCGGCCGCATATTGTCGAACGTTCCGCCCGGAGAACCAAAATTCATTCCCTTCGAGCCGAATGGCCTATATCCCTTTACGAGCGCCATAAATTATACCTTGGATTTATTTCGATTCCTCGCCATAGCAACGTCTGCGCTGGTAATGACGTCCTTCAATTCGAGGGCTTCCCATAGAGTCTCTAGTTCCTCATGAACAGATCATGCATCAACAGAGTCATCGACCTTGAGAGCTACGGGCTTCGCTACAATGCGTGCGCGCTTGGCTATCTTCAAACCCCCGTCGCCTTAATCACGATGCTTGTGCCTGCGACCTCGACCGTTACGGTTCCGGGCACTGATGCAACAACCTCGAACTCGAGCGTGAGCGAGCCGTCGTGAGTGACCTCGCTTTCCTCGCCGTTGACCGTAATGGGAATATCGCCGTCGGGTGGCGTCACGAGTGGGTGGTCTGGCCATGTAACTGTGACTGTTGAGGCAGTCGTCTCATTCGCTGGGATGGTTGAGGGGTCGGCAGAGATATTGGGGTTGGGATGAACCGGGCCAGCAGCAGTTTCATGGAAGAGCCATCCGATGCCCCACCCGCCACCGAGCCAATCATCTAGAGGGACAAGGTTGCTGCCTAGACTTGATGCAAACTCATTCACATCTGTCGTGTCAGGGTCTATGACAATAACGTTCTCGACTTTCCCGCTGCTGTTCACAATGGCGTAATTTTGAGCAACCATAACTTATTCCTCCCATGAGAGGATCACTAGACCAGAGCCTCCCGCGCCACCAGCGGAGCCAGTGCCGCCAGTGCCGTTACCTCCGCAGCCACCACCTCCACCACCACCTGCGTTTGCTGTCCCCGCTTCGCCAGGATTGCTCACATTGTTTGAGCCATCGCCACCGCCGCCCGCGCCACCCGGTCCTTGAGCAGAGTAGCCAGAACGACACCCTCCGCCGCCACCAGCCCCATAAGGGTAAATATCTTTGAGGGCGTCTCCTGAACCTCCATCTTGTGCGGCATCGGTATTAGTGTCAGAAGTTCCTCCGTTCCCGGCCCCTCCACTGGGGGCGTTGGCACTGGAACCTGCCTGACCACCAGAACCAAGAAAACCGCCAGCGCCATATCCGGCATCAACATTCGCACCGGCACCGCCGCCAGAATATCCACCGCCACCACCA
>JBBDOS010000011.1:0-54812 GCA_040876925.1 Saccharimonadales bacterium (SeqCode)
GGCATTGTAGGTTTGCCTAATGTCGGCAAATCAACCCTGTTTAATGCCTTAACCAAAAACAACATCTTAGCCGCTAACTACCCATTTGCCACTATTGAACCCAATGTGGGAGTTATTAGTGTGCCAGATCAAAGACTGCTAGAAATTTCTAAGTTGTATCCTGGCTCGCCAATAGTGCCTGCTGATGTACGTTTTGTAGATATAGCTGGTCTAGTCGCTGGCGCTTCTAAAGGTGAGGGTTTAGGTAATCAGTTCTTGGCTAATATTAGAGAAGCATCCGCTATAGTCCATGTGGTTAGAGCTTTTGATGACTCTAATGTAGTTCATGTGGATAATGATGTTAATCCGGTAAAAGATATCGAAACAATTAACACAGAGTTAGTACTAGCAGACCTTGAAACTGTCACCAAAAGACTTGAGCTCTTGCATAAAAGTGCCAAATCCAATCCTCAAATAGGTCATGATATAGCCTTGTTCGAAGAGCTAAAACAAGCACTTGATAAGGGAGAGTTGATCAAAAATTTTGTTCAAAATCAAGATATAGAGCAATTTCTAGAATCATCAAAACTAGAACACGATAATAAGGTTTTGATTTCGCAGTTATTAACTGCGAAACCTATGTTGTTGGTTTTTAATGTTGATGAAGATACTTTAGGAAATAATCAAAAGTTAGTAGAACTTAAAAAATCTGTTGGAGATGATAACCCTATCATATTTATATGTGCCAAATTAGAAGAAGAACTGCAAAATTTAAGTGAAGAAGAGGCTGCCGAGTTGTTGAGCGAATACAACCAAACACAATCAGGTTTATCTCAATTAATTAAAGAGGGTTATGAGATGTTAGGTCTGCAGAGTTTTTTCACTGCTGGAGAAAAAGAAATTAGAGCTTGGACTATTAAAAAGGGTCATAGTGCTCCTGAAGCAGCCGGTGTAATACATGGAGATTTCCAGAGAGGTTTTATAGCTGCAGAGGTGATTAATTGGCAAGATTTAGTCAATGCAGGATCAAAGACTGAAGCTAGAAAACTAGGTAAAATTCGCATGGAAGGTAAAGATTACATTATGCAAGATGGCGACGTAGTTGAGTTTAGGTTCAATATATAGCTGCTATATTAGATGAACTGTCCTACTATTCTACCTAGCTTTTAGAAGATAAAACCGTTCCACATTACCTTTAGCGCCCGAGACTAAAGAATCCGCTTTATCTATAATCTGATAATACTGTCTAGCCCAAGTTTCAAAACCTTTTAGTATCTCTCGCCTTAATTTATCATTCTTAATAACACCTTTATGCTTGGAAACATCCTTAACTCCAGCTTCAAACTGTGGTTTGCACATAGCTACTATAAACCCTTGAGGTTTTATAAGCTTAGACACCGACGGTAATACTTGTTTGAGTGATATGAAAGACACATCGATTAATGCAATATCTGCCCTTTCTGGAATATTAGCTTCTCTAATATCGGTTTTTTCCATTGTAACTACTTTAGGATTAGAGCGAATACGTTCATGTAGCTGATTAGTGCCTACGTCCACCGCATAAACCTTAGCTGCTCCCTGCTGCAAGACATAGTCACTAAACCCGCCAGTAGAAGACCCTGTATCTAAAACTATTTTATCTTTAAAATCTAGTTTAAATTTATCATTAGCAGATTCTAGCTTTAGGCCTGCTCTAGATACATATCTTAAAGGTTGCAAAATTTCTATATCAGTAGCATCTATATCACTTACTTGCCAGCCAGGCTTATCTATAACCCTATCTCTTATTTTAACCTTTCCAGCCATTATTAAAGTAGCTGCCTGGGATCTAGACTCCGTAAGACCCAGTTGATGTAATAAATGATCTAGCCTAGTTTTATTACTCATTATTAACTACTCTTCTTAAGTCTTTCTACGTAGCTACCATTTCTGGTGTCGATTAATAACTGGTCGCCTTTTTCAATAAATAATGGCACTTGTATCCTTAAGCCCGTTTCTAAAACACACCCCTTAGATATACTGCCCGCACTATCACCTTTAATGTTAGGCTCTGACTCAACAACTTGATATTTCACCTTAATTGGCAACTCTATGTCTACTAATTTATCGCCTATATATAATAAGCTAACTTCTAGGTCCTCTTTGAGATATTTATCTCTATCATTAATCACTTCTCTAGCTAAAGAAACTTGGTCATAATCATCTAGACGTAGAAAATGGGCGCTATCATTGTCTAAATATAGATACTGAGCTTCGATTGTAGTTGAACTAACTGCTGTGATCTTTTCATTTCCTTTAAAAGTTTTACTCAACATGGATCCGTTTTGCAAGTTTTTAAGCTTGGTTCTAGCTACGGCTCCACCCCTACCCATAGAACTATGGGCATAATCAATTACCCTATAGGGTTTACCTCCCACCTCTACTAAGACGCCTTTTTTCAGATCAGTTATGCTATATTCCATAGTTAGTCTATTTACTTAAGATTAAAGCTAATTTACTCTGATACAAAAGGTATTAGAGCGATATGTCTAGCTCGCTTTATAGCTTTAGATAGCTGATTCTGCTGCTTTTCACTCAAGCCTGTTTTACGTCTAGGCTCAATTTGACCAAACATATTAATATACCTTTGCAGAGTCTTAACATCTTTATAGTCAAAACTTTCAGGCATTCTCATGCGTTGTTTTGCTGGCATTTCTTTCTCCTTGTTTAATTTACTACTATTAAAATGGTATTTCGCTTAAATCTACTTCCTCATCTAGGTCTTCTATTTCAACGTCTTCTGACTTCTTGTTAGATTTCTTTGAGTCACTACTACTAGATGAGCTACTTGCATCCCCTGCTTCGCTACCGCCTGGACCATCTAGGAAGTTTATTTCACTAGCGACTATTTCTGTACGATAGTTCTTCTTGCCATCATCATCTTCCCATGAACGTGTATGTAATCTACCAATAACCATTACTCTACGGCCCTTGCTTAGATACTGCTCGGCTAGTTCGGCTAACTTAGCCCAAGCTACCACATTATGAAAATCTGCTTGTTCTTGCTGATCTCCATTCTGATCAGTCCACACCCTATTAGTAGCCATACCAAAAGTAGCTACCGACTGACCACTAGGAATTGTTTTTAGTTCTGGATCTCTTGTTAAATTACCTACTAATATTACCTGGTTGAAACTACGAGCCATCTTGCTATACCCTCCTCTTGATTTACTATTGTTATCCTTTTCATCTTAACATTTACCTATGTTTATTCTCATATTTAACTATTGCTCTCTTTAAGAAGCGCCTGGCTCCTCTTTGCTAGTTTCTTTCTTGGCCTCTTTCTTAACAGGCTTTGTTTTCTTCTTTGAGGCTTCTTTCTCGTCCTCATCATCAGTCTCTGTAGATGGGTCAAATTTAACTACCAGATGTCTAATAATTTCATCGTTGAGCCTTAGTTGCTGCTCTAAACTATCCACCTTAGTAGGCTCTACTTCTAGTATATAGAAAAGATAAATAGCAAAAGTATGATTATTAATTGGATAAGCAAGCTTGCGCTTACCCCAGTCATCTCGCTTAACTATCTTACCCCCGCTACTGGCAATATCCTTTTCTAACCTTTGCAGAGGCGTTTGGATATCTATCTCTAAATCAGGGTGCAATAACACCGCTAACTCATATTGTTGCATGGAAACTCCTTCCTTTGGTCTTCGCCCTATTTAATTCTTAAAAAAACAAATAAGGAGAAAGGTTTAACTCTTTAATATTAAACATATTATATCATAATACCTATCGTTGAGGCTAATTATCTGGCATAGATATAGATATATCATCTTCAACCAGCACTGTTATTTCAACTCTGCTAGTTCTACCGAACCTAGATCTAGTAATAACCTCTATGCTGCGGACTCCTTCCGGTAGAACTAGTGCATAGACAAAACCACCATCTTCATCCACTAATACTGTCTCACCATCTATAGAAACTTCGCTATCAGGATCACTAGATCCTACAATATCCACATATCCACTACTGAGCAACTGACCCTCTGCAGGATAGTCTATCTTTAGGCTAGGCGGACTAATTAGCATAAATGCTTGCCAGAGAATATATGAAAGAGCTAACAATATAGCTGCGATTAACAGTATTCTTGTAATCATATTAGAGGCAACTATAGATCTAGACTTACGGCTTTTAAGTCTTAGTCTTGGAGAATAGGCCATATATTAAAACCTACATATCTCCTTCTATTTCGGAGATGTCCCTAACCAAAACATCCCTAGGGCGAGAACCGTCTGGTCCAGAGACTATACCTCTTTCCTCTAGTAGGTCTAGCAATCTAGCCGCCCTAGAATAGCCAACCCTTAGACGCCTCTGTATTAAAGAAGCCGAAGCTTTACCAGACTCTATTACTAACTTAGCTGCCTCATTAAGTAAATCATCATCTACATCTCCCATATCCCCCAGGGCATTAGCTCCACCACCAATTTTAACTTGTTGATTCAAAACTTCATCGTTATATTGTGGCTCTCTGGCTTCTCTTAAGAAATCTGTAACCTGTCTAACTTCTTTCTCGTTAACAAAAACTCCTTGTATACGTCTAGGTTTAATAAATTCAGGAGCCGAAAAAAGCATATCACCATTACCTAACAACTTTTCTGCACCAGCTTGATCTATGATAGTTCTAGAGTCTATCTGGGAAACTGTTGAGAAACTAATCCTAGCTGGAATGTTAGCTTTAATTAACCCAGTAATAACGTTAACACTTGGCCTTTGAGTAGCTAGCACTAAATGGATACCGGTAGCTCTAGACTTCTGAGCCAAGCGCACTATTAGATTTTCTACATCTGATGCTGCTAGCATCATCAGATCTGCCATCTCATCAATAACAATCACTATATTGGGCATGTGTTCATCTGATTGAGAGGAGTTATATTCAGTAATATTGCGCTTACCTAGCTCCGCAAAAGCATCATAACGCCTATCCATTTCTGCTACTGCCCACTTCAAAGCTGAGATAGTTTTCTCAGGACTAGTAATCACAGGGCTTAATAGGTGTGGTATGTCCTTATACAGGCTCAGCTCTACTTGCTTGGGGTCTACTAGTATAAGTTTTAGATCTGCTGGTGAATTGCGGTACAAGAGACTCAGTAAGAAAGAGTTAATCATGACTGATTTACCCGAGCCAGTAGCCCCAGCTACTAATAAATGGGGCATCTTTGATAAATCTGCCACATCTACATTACCAGCTACACCTTTACCTAAGACAAAGTTTAGTGGTGATTTAGCTTTTTGCCAGTCTACTGATTGAAGTATTTCTCGCATACGCACAATGGCACTTTTCTCGTTAGGTACTTCTATACCTACTGCGCTTTTACCCGGTATCGGTGCCTCTATTCTTAGGCTCTGGGCGGCTAGATTTAGAGCTAGGTTGTGTTCTAATTCAGTAATCCTACTCAATCTCACACCACTAGCCGGTTTAAGAGTGTATTGAGTAACAGTTGGTCCTATATTAACTTCGTCCATACTAACTGTTACACCAAAGCTAGCTAACGTTTCCTCTATAATCTTACCCTTTTCCTTGGGATTGCCCGCACTAGCTTGCCCCTGTTTATCTTCTAACAGGTCTGCTGTTGGTAATTTCCAGTCTGGATCATTATTAGCAATTAACACTTCCGGTTCTGTAGACTCATCTTTAACTGAATCTTTATCGTTAAATTTTGCTAGGGGCACTTTGGCATTGATTTTCATCTTGACCTGTTTGTCATCTACACCCGATAGTTGAGTGGAGAAATCATCATCTGCTTTTCTAGTCTCTCTAAAGTTTTTGATAAATTGGAATATTGCAGAAATAGTAATATTAGAGGCTAATAATCCAGCAATAGTTACGGTAGCTATTAAGATAATTACAGCTCCTGGTGTGCTGAGCAGGTTAGCCATACCTGTTCCTAATATATAACCTATTGCCCCACCCCCAAGTCCCTCTCTTGCTTCCGCGAAAGTATTAATACCAGTAAATATAGAGAATAGACCAGATAAAGCCAGTACTAGTAGGGCTAAGCCTACATAATGGATAGGGCTAAGCTGCTTAGTGCTAGCCATAAATAGTCTAATAGATAAGTAAACTAATACTATGGGTAATAGAAATACTACTGAGCCAAATAGCCAACTTAGTCCATCAATTATGCCGTCTGTTAAGCGTCCGCCAGTGAAAAATATGGCTATTAAAAGCAGTACACCTAATGCCAATACCGCTACAGCTGCTATCTCCCGACCAACACCTGGAGCTAGTGAAGCCTGCTTATCTTCTTTCTTTTTGCTATTGCTAGATTTTCTCTTGTTTTTGATAGTTTTCTTAGCCATATCAACATTATATAGGACTAAGGATAAAGGATACAGGGGGTTTGATTTAAGCCTTTACTTAGTCTTAGTCTTGTTGAACCTGTTACCACCTGATGGATTTTTACTAACCTCTACTATATTGACTACCGGTATCACTACTGGCGCTCTTTGAGTTTCCTGGTACAAGAAGCCACTAACACTATCTCTTAGGTTCTGTTTGAAATCTTTAATATCAGCTTTTCTAGCATGTTGTCTGGTAAATACTCTCAAATAGTCTCTCAAGCTATTTACTAATTCCGACTGTTCCTGCATATGGATAAATCCGCGGGAAATAATATCTGGACTGCAAAGTAGCTGTTTAGTTTTCTTATCCATAGTTAGTACTACTACGGCTATGCCATCATCAGCCATTAACAATCTATCTTTAACTACTAAGTTAGGTACTACTAGGCCATTTTGATCAACTAACACAGATCCACTAGGTACCGAGCCGTTTTGCTTCATGTTGCCGTTCTTATCGGCTTCTAACACATCTCCATTATCTATTAGGAAGACTTTCTCGGGATTAAAGTCTGCTTCTTTGGCTATGCCGAGATAACGCTGCCTGTGCACAAATGGACCGTGATTAGGCATGATATATTTTGGTTTGGTCATCTCTATCATTTGTTTTAGTTCATCACGATTAGCATGACCTGATACGTGTAGTGGCCCACAGTCATCAATCTCATGAGTTTGATGACGAAGTACTGTAGCGCCCCTGCGCATCATGGCATTAACATTCTCAGTAAAAGCCACTTCATTACCTGGGATGGGTGTGGAGCTTAAGATAACAGTATCGCTATCTTTTAGAGTTAAGTGGTTGTGGCTACCCTCGGCCATACGAGATAAAGCCGCGTTAGGTTCACCTTGACCGCCAGTACAAATAACTGTTACTTCTTTGTCTTTCATGTTGGCTATATCTTTCATGGATATAATAGTGCCTTTAGGTATCTTGATGTAGCCCAGTTTGACTGCTAACTCAACTGTAGCTAACATACTCCGCCCATCAATAGCTACCTTACGATTACTCTTGGCTGAAGCGTCAATAATCATTTGCATACGATTGATGTTGCTAGAAAATGTAGCCACTATAACTCTACCTCTACTTTGAGTTAATATATCGTGAAAACTTTGTTCTAAAGTATGCTCTGTTTCAGTTCTGCCGGGTTTTTCAGTGTTAGTGCTTTCTGCTAAGAGCAGTAGTACACCTTCTTTGCCTAACTCTCTTAGTCTAGCTACATCACTAGGCTTATGGTCTAAAGGCTCTGGATCTAGGCGAAAGTCACTAGTATGAATAATTCTACCTACAGGTGTATCAATTGCTAAAGTAGTCGAGTCAGGTATAGAGTGAGTAGTTCTAACCAATTCTATAAAGAACGGCCCTACCTTAAGTTTTTCATGGTTGTCTATATTCATAGCTATAGTTTCTGGTTCAAAATCAGGATCCGCTTCCTCGTTATCAGCTATCTGCTTTTCAACCATACCTACAGTAAATCTAGACCCATATATCGGAGCTGGAAACTTAGGGATAATGTAACCTGTAGCACCGATATGATCTAAATGCCCATGCGTAAACACATAACCTCTAATTTTGTGCTTGATAGACTCTAGGTAAGTAGTATCAGGTATAGAGTAGTTAATGCCAGGCAAATCTAGCCCTAGATTAAAGCCGCAATCAACCACTATGGCATCGTTGCCATATTCGATGATAGCCATATTTTTATTACCAACTCCATCTTGTCCACCCATAGGTATAACTCTAAGTTTAGGCTCACCTGTATCTATTTCGTTAGCTTTCTTTTGGTGCATAGCGAACTTGGCTTTATCAGCATCAGTCACCATATCATCAAACCTAGCTAGTTTGTGCGCATCATCGTAGTTGCGTCTTAGCTCTCTCTCTGCAGCTCTAGAGCTTCTTTTAGACACCCCTCCATTACCGTTTTGGTTATGGTTATTACTACGTCGATTGCCATGGTTATTATTGCGGTTGTTATTACCACTACTGCGATTATTGTTATTGTTTATAGACTTATGTTTATTAGTCTTATTTTGTTCGGACATTGATTATATATCTCCTTATTCTTTAATTAATTAGTTATTTTTTAATTTGTCTAAAATTGTCGGTATTAGCGCAAAATCATCCATTAGGGTCTGGCGCTGAGAACCGTTATATAGGGCAGCAGCCGGATGGTATAGAGGCAAGATAGTAATACGATCTTGGCCCTTTGGACCTAAGGATAATCCCTTAATCTTAATGCGCATTGGCTGACCATGCACCTCAGAAATACGCTTGTTAGGCAAGAAATTCTCCATACTGTGCCTACCTAAAGTTACCACTAGTTTAGGACTGATAACTTTAAGTTGACGCATTAGATATGGTAAGAAAGCTAACTTTTCCTCATGCAAAGGATCTCTATTGTTCGGTGGACGATACTTAACAATGTTAGTAATGAAAACACTATCTCTGTCCATACCTATGCTAGCTAACATCTCATTTAGGAACTTACCAGCTGCTCCTACAAATGGTTCTCCCTGATCATCCTCTTTCTGGCCAGGAGCTTCACCGATAAAAATAATGTCTGCATCAGGATTACCGCTACCTGGTACTAGCTGTGTAGCGCTCTTTTTAAGCTCTGGGGTGATATCACTATTTGTGATATCACTAGCTATCCGGTCAAGTTCTGCTTGTTTGTTCATATTTAAGAAATTAGAAAATCCTAAAATTAATCAAGGATACTTTTTTAGTTATCTACTCCTTTAAAGACTTCTTACTGAGCTTAAGACGGCCCATATCATCAATGCCTATCAGTTTGACCTTGATGACGTCACCTTCTTTAAGCTCATCTTCTACTTTGTCTATATGCTTATCGGCTATCTCGGATATATGCAACAATCCATCTTTGCCCGGTAAGACATTCACAAAGGCTCCAAAGTCAGTAATCTTAACTACTTCGCCTTCATAAATATTACCTATTTCTGGATCTTCAGTTAAGCCTTTAATGATTTCTACGGCTTTTTCGGCACCAGCGTTATTGCCGCCTTCAGCAGCTATTAACACCAAGCCATCATCTTTAATATCAATCTGTGCACCGGTCTCATCAATAATACCGTTAATGGTTTCTCCGCCTCTACCGATAACCTCGCCTATCTTTTCTGGGTTGATCTTAATCTTCAATATCCTAGGGGCGTTATGGTTAAGCTCTTCTCTAGGCTCAGCTATAGTCTCTAACATGGCTTTAAGTATATGGGCTCTACCAGCTTTAGCTTGAGCTAGGGCTTCAGCCATAATTTTCGGTGTAATTCCACCTACTTTAATATCCATCTGCAAGGCTGTAATACCCTGTTCAGTACCAGCTACCTTGAAATCCATATCGCCAGCAAAATCTTCAGCGCCAGCAATATCTGATAGAATTTCATACTTGCCGGCATCGCCCATCATTAGTCCCATAGCAATACCTGATACCGGACGTATTAGTGGTACACCCGCATCCATCATACTCAAAGTAGTACCACAAACACTAGCCATAGAAGTAGAACCATTACTAGTAGTTACCTCTGATACGCTACGAATTACGTATGGGAAATCTTCTTGAGATGGAATCATTGGAGCTACTGCCCTCTCTGCTAGAGCACCGTGACCTATCTCTCTTCTGCCTGGAGTGCGCATTGGCTTGACTTCACCAACTGAATAACCTGGAAAGTTGTAGTGGTGCATGAAATGCTTTTCACTATCTTCTTCCATACTATCTATAGAAAGAGCAAAACTGGAAGAAGCTAGAGTAGTAATATTTAACACTTGAGTAGAACCTCTAGTGAATAAAGCTGAACCGTGAGTTTTAGGTAGTACGCCTACTGCCGAACTTAATGGCCTAACTTCATCCGCTTTACGATTATCTGGACGCTGGCCTTCTTCTATAATAGCTCGTCGCACCTCTGCTTTAATAGCCGAATCAAAGCTTTCTAATATATGGGCCTTTTCAAACTTATCAGCATGGTTATTAGAAAAGTGCTCTATAACTTCTTCTTGAAGATTACTAATAGCCCGGTGTCTCTCATAGTGACTCTCGTGTCTTACAGCTGGACCTAATTTATCTCTTAAGAACTCTCTCATTTCGTTTTCTAGCCCTTCATCATCCTCATGAGCCTCATACTCCATAGTCTCAATACCCATCTTCTTAACCAGTTCATTCTGTAGCTCTATAACTGGTTGAAGTGATTCATGAGCTAGCTCTAGAGCCTTGGCCATAGTATCTTCATCTACTTCATTAGCTCCAGCTTCTACCATCATAATGGCATCTTTAGTGCCAGCAACAGTTAAGTCCAACTTACTCTTATCTAGATCTTTGTTACTAGGATAAGGCACTAACTTATCATCTATTAACCCGACTTTGATACCGCTAATAGGCCCGGCAAATGGTGCGCCCGATAGCATCAAAGCAGCAGAAGCAGCTATCATAGCTATAACATCTATGGAGTGCTCCATATCTGCACTAAGCACTGTGGTAACTACCTGGGTGTCATTGCGAAACCCTTTAGGGAATAGTGGCCTTATTGGTCTATCTATTAATCTAGCTGTTAATGTGGCTGTTTCTGAAGGTCTACCTTCACGCTTCATATACCTACTACCAGAAATCTTACCAGTAGCGTACATCCTCTCCTCATAATCTATTAGTAGAGGGAAGAAATCTATACCATCTCTGGGAGTATTTCCTACCACGGCAGTACCTAGAACTACAGTATCGCCGTATCTAACTAGAGCTGCTCCATCAGCCAAGAAGGCCATCTGGCCAGTTTCTATTGACAATTTCTTGCCACAAAATTCTGTTTCTACCTTTATTTGTTTTCCGTTAAATGGATGTATGATATTACTCAAAACATCTCCTTTCTTTATGCGAACAGGGGTCAGGTATTGAAAAATGGTAATACCTATTTCCCTGGCCGCAAAACTTATTATTAATTTAATATTCTCCTAAATTTAGTACTTTTTATAAAGTTTGTACCAAATCACAAACAAACTTCAAATTAAATAATTGAAATTTGAAACAAGCTCATTTGTGATTTCAACAACTACTACTTACGCAAGCCTAGTTTAGTGACTAGTTTCTTGTAACTATCACCATCTTTATTCTTAAGATAGTCTAATAAACGCTTACGCCTGCCTACCATTTGCAGTAAACCCCGGCGAGAGTGCAAATCCTTTTTGTGCACCTTTAAGTGCTCAGTTAGTGACTTAATGCGTTCAGTTAATATGCCTACTTGGACCTCAGTAGATCCAGTGTCTGATTTATGAGACCCCAACTCACTAACAATCTTCTTTTTGTTATTAGACTTCAACATAACTCCTTATATATTATCAGTTATTCAGATGCTAAACAACGGTATTTAAATAATTAAATTACTTAAGATTAGCTTAGTTTCATGCTCCATGACGATCATGTAAGTTTATTTTTACTTATCTAGAGACTATGAATCTACCCCTAGATTATTCAAAATTCTTTAATAGTTATCATAGCATCAATATTAATTAGTTGTCAACATCTACTATATTCTCCTCATTAACAGCTTCGGGAGAGATAGCATCCTCCACACTTAAGTCCCCTATAGATAATCTGCGCAAACCACTCAAGTAAGCACCTGTATTAATAGATGCGCCCAAATCTCTAGCTAAAGAACGAATATAGGTGCCACTACCAACTTCACATCTGATGCTTATAGTTGGATAATCATAATCTAGCAGTTCAATCGAGTAGATATTAACATCACGAGCTTTAAGCTTCGTACTGCCGCCTGATCTAGCTTTTTTGTAGGCTCTCACACCATCCACTTTAATAGCGGAAAACTGTGGTGGTATCTGAGATATATTACCTATAAATGAGTTTAATGCAGATTCTATAACATCTTGTCTGGGTTGATGATCACTAATCTTGGTGGTATTACCTTCAGCATCATCTGTATCACTATTACTGCCCAATGTAATCTTGGCTTCATAAACTTTATCTAGCTTCATAAACTTATCTTGTTTTTTGGTGTAGTTACCTACTAAAACTATAACTAAGCCAGTAGCCATAGGATCTAGTGTACCGGCATGACCCATTTTAGGAGCTTGGCCATTACTAGTACTTAGCTGATTACGAAATTTACGTATGATATCAAAACTACTCCAGCCTTGGGGTTTATCAACTAATATAATTCCATTCATGAAAATAAAGCTCCTTTTTAAGAAGCTGCTGGGGGTTGATTATCATCTTCTGAAGAGTCAAGATGCATGCTATTGTAAGCTTCTTCTGCTGCCTTGCGAGCCGCCTCTATATCTATATGGCCTTCTTCTTGATCTGGGCTTTGAGTTGTGTCTTGGCTTGAGTCTTGGTTGCTAGAATCCTGAGCAGTTGGGGTAGATTCATTAAAAGGCGCTGCTGTATTATTGCCGGTCTCAAGAGTCTGATTCTCTATATCAGGCACTCCGGATAGATTATTATCAGGATTACTATTTGGAGCGTTATTGCTAGGGCTAAGAGTTGATCCTGGCGTGAAAGTATTAATAGCATCACTACTAGGAGCAGCTGCATTCACGCCTGATAGACCCTGGTTAACAGCACTAGTATCCTGCTGAGGAGGCATACTACCACCCTTTTTGATAGACTCTAGTATATTTTGTGACTCTAAATCTTGTTGGTCTAGCTCTTGTTGAGGTTCATCTATTCCCTGCGGTGGCTCAACAACTCTTTCTCTGGGTTTATCATTGATTAGACTAGAACCTGTTGACTCTTCTTGATTATCTTCTTCATTTCCAGAAAGAGCACTGCCTACCTTAATCATATCAGCTATGGCATCCGGTGATGGCTCATCTCCTTGAACTTCTGGTTGGGAATCCTGACTCGAATCATTACCTTTATCATCAGTTAACTGTTCTATATTGTCTGACTTATCATCAGTATTTTTACCACCTGGCTCTTTAGTTTTGGTTTCCTTAGTTGACTCTTTTGCAGCATCGTCCTTGCCCGATTCTTTAGCTTTAGTGTCTGGTTTCTTATCTTTATTTGTAGTTTCGGGTTTGGCTTCATCGGCTTGTTTATCTTCACTAGTATCCCTGGGCTCAGGTTGAGGATTTCTTTGATTTTTAACTATTTCTGCTTGTTTGGCACCAGCTGCTAATAACTGAGCTGCCATGGTCATAACTTTTGGAGTAGTAGCTGTATTGGTGAAGTGATCGGTCTTATCAACAATACCAGTAAGTAGAGCTGTGGCTATTTGCTTATCGATTATACCGCCACCTAGGGCTTCGGACATACTCATTACCATCTCTGAGACAGAGCTAGCAGCTACATCACTCCATGATAAATCTCCGCCGCCATCAGTATCATTATTGATAAAAGCAAAATCAACCTTTTCGGTTACTTTTTTATCTCCTGTTACGGCTTTGTCTAGCTCCGCTTTGGCGCTAGCGCCTAGAGCTATAACTAAATCATAATGATAGTCTCCGTCACTAAAACTAACATCTTTCTCGCTGTAAGTACCATTATATGGGGTAATATATATCTTGAGAGTATCGTCTTCTCTAAGGTATTTAAGACTATCTGATTCTGTGCGCTTTTGATCTACTTCTATAACAAAGTCTTTCTGCCCTTGTAGCTCTTTGTTGATAAAGTCTCTAGGCAGAAAATCTAGAGACTTTGGCAAATCGCTACTAATAACTACTTCTGATATCTTCTCAAGCTTAGTTAGCATTAAATGCAGAGCTATAGCTGCGGCTATAACGTCCCTGTCAGGATTTTTACCGATGGTAATTACTAGACTCTCCGAATTGCGGATGGTTTCTACTAGCTGTTGTTTAACAGTCGGCTGAGCGCCACTAGAGTCTTTTTCCTCTTTATTATCATCTTTATCTTTTTTACTCATAGTTCTTAAGCTACTTACTCTTCCCTGTTTTGTCAATTTGCAACAGAGCTGGTTAACTTGCCTTAATTATACAACTACTATTGCATAGTTGTCACACATAAAGTATAGTTTGCCTCTAGAATAAAATAACTAATAATTAAGAAGAGGATGATTAGTTAAAATGCCAATTATTAAATCGGCCGCCAAAAGAGTGCGGCAAGACGTCAAAAGAACCAGAATAAACAATCGTTATCGACGTGAGATGCACGACCGGGTTAAGGCAGTTGTTGATGCTACTGCTAAAGGTGATAAAAAATCAGCAGAAGCTGGTTTGCCATTAGCTCAAAAAGCTATAGATAAAGCTGTTAAGAAAGGCGCGATTCATAAGAATACAGCCAGTCGCAAGAAAGCTTCTTTAAACAAAAAGGTTAAAGAAGCTCTAGCGTCCAAGAAAACTACTGCAAAAGCTACCACCAAGAAACCAGCTACTAAAAAGTCTGCTGCTAAGAAGTCCTCTTAGGGAAACAGCTTAGCTTTATCTTCTCCAGTCTATCACTGCTTTTATTTAGTAACTTTAGCAATATTAAACATAACTCTCTCTAATACCGATGAGCTGTCACTGCTTTGACCAGTTTTAATGCTGTAGTCTGCTTCTATAACTTGCTTGTAGACATTTTCTAGGTGCTTAATAGAAGTATTACGCAAAACTTTTCGCGACTTATTGACTACATAAGGATTTATACCATGTTCTTTAGCTACCTGATGATCAGGACTATTATCCGAATGAGCCACAACTATAAGATTACGCAGCTGCCAGCCCAACATGGTTAATATCTCTAAATCATGAATATTTTGTTGCTTTAAATCATCATAATAGCTCAAGCCTCTGGTAATATCCCCGGATGATAAAACATCTATTAACTCGAATATTGTATGTCTAGGACTCGGTAAAACTAAAGCATCTATATGCTCTTCGTTGATATCTCCTAAAGAAGCAAGTTTGTCTACTTCGCTGCTTAGGCGCCACTGATCTGGACCAACTCTATCTATAAGTTTTCTAGTTAGTTGACTATCTATCTTTAGATCTTGATCTTTAGCATACTTTTGTAGCCAAGTTACTAGTGCGCCTTCAGATTTGGTTGCGAATTCCTGTGTTTTGGCTGCTGCTTTTATAAACTTATACCATTTGGATCGTTTATCTACCTCCGGATCATAAATAACTACAACAGTATCATCGGGGACTCTATCTATATTAGCCTCTATAGCACTTGTCATTGCTTTATTTTTGCTAGGATGTTCTATGATAACCAAACTGTTATCAGCCAACATTGGCAGCGATGTTAAGGATGTCACTACACTATCTATATCAGCATCAGATTCAAAGCGACTTAAGCCAAAATCTGAACCCATAGAGTTATGGTATCGCTCTACCAGTTTAGATATCTGTTCTTTAGCAGTATAGGTGTTGTCTCCATAGAAAAAATAAACCATCTCAACTAATAGTATCTATTATTTAGACTCTAACTTCTAGTGGTTGATGTGTTAGAAGCTATATAGTTTGGCAGTTAGAACATAGATGAGTACCCCTACCAGCTACTCTAATTTTAGTAATTATGCCACCACATTCATCGCACAATTCTCCTTCTCTGCGAAAAACTCTGGCATTATCCAAATAATTGCCCTTTAGGCCATTAGCATTCACATAATTAGTAAAGCTAGTACCGCCATAATTTAGACTAGTTTCCATAATTAATGGTATGGCACTGTATAAACGTTCTATTTCTGTAGAAGATAAGCTGTTAGCTTTCCTTAAAGGATGAATTTTAGCCATATGCAGTGACTCATCAGCATATATATTCCCTACTCCAGCTATAACGGATTGATCTAAGATTGCAGCCTTAATAGCTCTCGATGTTTTTCTCAAGCTGCTGCTAAAACTGTCTAGAGTGTAGTTTTTATCTAGCGGTTCAGGACCCATAGACCGCAACAGTTGTTGCTTATCTATATCTTTGGTTTTAATTAGCTTAATCCAGCCAAACTTGCGCTGATCGTTAAAAAATAGTCTATGACCTCTGCTTAAGTCTATTATTACCCTGGTACTATTATCTGGTAGTTTGGCCATTAGAGACTTGGTTGGATGCCCTCCGCCAAACCTAGAACCATCTTGAGATTTAGGTGTATCTAGTACTACCTGACCGGTCATCTTTAAGTGAATTAACAGACTGTATTCACTGCTTAAATCTATTATTAATACTTTACCCCGTCTTCTAATATTAATTACTTTCGTATCTATAATTAGCTTCTCTATATCTAGCCTATCAATCGGCATAGACCTAGACCACAAGATCTCAACTTCTTTAATTGTTTGCCCCTTTAAAGAATCTTCTAGTCCTCGCTTGATAGTCTCTACTTCTGGCAACTCTGGCATAATTAATCCTTATTTGCGGAAATTATTTAAGAGGAACGTTTTTTAAGCATTAATAATGCAGTTCCAATACCTATAAAAGCTAGTAATGAACCGAAAGGTATAGTTATAAAACCTAGTAAATCTGTCTGTCTCTCGGTGCAAGAAAGTACACTAGGACCACAGAAATCAGTAGCACGGGGTATTATTTGCAATAAGTAATGATACAAGGCAATCCCAGCTCCCACTATAACTATCGGGAAAGCGTACCAAAAAATATCAAATCTCTTCTGCAATAGTGCTACCCCTAAAATAAACGGTAGAGGATACATAAATATTCTTTGCCACCAACATAGCGTGCAAGGCAACAAGTTCATCGCATGCTCTAAGATCAAACTACCTAATGCAGACGATAGCGACAGCAGGAAAGCTACCTGTAGCCAAAACAGTTTGGAATTAATCAACTCTTTTAGTTTATTCATGTCTAAATTAATATAGCAGTTTTTACAGTACACTGCGAGAACTTAGAGAGGAGTTAATATAGTCTCAAGCTGTTGATCTTGCAGGGTGACAAAGACGATCAATGACTGATAATCTCCACCTATCATACTCACTAGCGGTATCACTTTTACTGCGGTTGGTAGTATCAAAGAGTACATATCTGGACTGACTGTCCCATCTGTTAAGTCTGCCCAATACTCTATCTATATTTATTAGATCAGGATTATCCCTCCAAGCTACTAAGTAATCCGTACCTAAGTCCATAGGGCATGCATGAGCACCTTTATCGCTATCCCGCTGATTACGTAGTTGCAATGAATCTGTTTGAGCCACCACCAATTCATGGTCATCAGGTAGAGATCGATAGTCTATACCTTTATCTCTAGACAAAGTTCTGTGAGCCGCTTCTGTTAGGTCAACTTGAAAAAAAGCTGTTAAAGCCAGTCTAGCCATCTCGCGAAGTCTTTGATTTTTTTGCAGAACATCTGATATCTCTTTACGACCACTCCTGCCATCAATATACACCTCCTTGAGACCGTTATTAGCGGCCTCAACTACCAATCTAGTAGCTACTTGGGTACAAAATGAACGAACTAATTGTTTTTGGGCAAAGAACGAAATTACTCTATTGACAGAGTCACTGTATAGAACTTCTGCAATATCAACCTCTTTAAGCTCCTCTTCGCCTATACGGATATTGTCGGGGTTGGGATCTATTCGTTCAGACAACAGGTCTACAAAACTATTTAACGCATCGTTATCAGTAGTAAATTTCCGCGCAGCAACTTCAATATATTCAAAGTCACTTCTGTCAAAATTTGCATCAACACCCTCTGAATCTCTCAACCACAATTCAGTAACTGTTCGAAAAATACGACCAGTATCAAGTTGTTGGGCTCCCTGACTCTCCAAATATTCACCAACGGTACCCTTACCGGAGCCAGCTGTACCATCGGCTATATGTATTAGTACTTTTTCAGCACAATTCACCTCACACTCCTCTACTTAGGCTAGCCAATGTTTGGTCTAGTCAGTCTATCTTAAGTTAATACCATCAAGCAAACATAGCCATTTAACCCAAATCAGCCCAAGTATCACCTATAACTGTATCTACCTCTAGTTTAACGCTTAAATCTGTTCTGATATTTTCCATGACCCTCTCTACCTGTTTAGCTACGTCTTCTGCTTTATCCTTAGGACACTCTATTAGGATAGAGTCGTGAATCTGTAGTATCTGCCGAGAATCATCATCTAGTAACTTATCTACCTCTATCATAGCTAGTTTCATTAAGTCTGCAGCGCTACCTTGAATCGGCATATTAATAGCTGCTCGCTCAGCGGTCGCTCGAACTGCAAGATTAGCAGATTTAATATCTGGCATAGGGCGACGACGGCCTAATATAGTCTCTACATAACCCTCTTTTTTAGCCTGTTTCTTCAAACTCTCTAGATATTCATACAGCTTCGGCCTAATCTTAAAGTATTTATCGATAAAGTCTTTGGCTTCGTCTCTACTCATGCCGGTTGATATTGAGAGTCCGTGCGGACTCATACCATACATAACGCCAAAATTGACTGCTTTAGCGTTATAGCGCTGCTCTTTAGTAACGTCTTTAATATCAATTCCATATAGCTGAGCTGATGTTTGAGCGTGAATATCTAAACTATCATTAAATGCAGCAATCATTTGTTCATCACCACTCAATATTGCAGCCAATCTTAGTTCAAACTGAGAATAATCGGCGTTAATTAAGGTATTGCCCTCATCAGCTATAAAGGCTCTTCGAATGGCTCTACCCTCTTCAGTACGGATAGGGATATTCTGTAGATTGGGGTTTAAACTAGATAATCTGCCGGTCTGAGCTACTGTCTGAGTTAATGTAGTATGTAGCCGCCCATTAGCATCTACTAATTTAGGCAGAGCGTCTATGTAAGTACCTTTTAATTTGTTCAATTCGCGGTAATGGCTAATTAGATTAATTATTGGATGCAGGTGCCATAGCTTCTGGAGCTCGCTAGCTCCAGTTGAATAACCCGACTTAGTTTTCTTAATACCTTCTGTTGATAAATTTAATTTTTCAAATAGTATAGCTTGGAGTTGATTAGGTGAATTAATATTAAACTCTTGACCAGCTTGCTTATATATAGCCCCTTCTAATTCCTTAATTCTGCCAGCAAAGTCTTCACTCATATCTGCTAGATAGTCACTATCTAGCTTAACACCTACGGTTTCTATCTTGGCTATCACCGGTATTAACGGCCACTCTACTACTTCGGCTACTTTTTTTAGTTTCGGAACTTTAGTAAGTTCTGATCTGTAATGATCATGTAATTGCCAAAGCAGGGTTAGGGATTCCCCAGAGTGAATCTTATCAATATCATCACTGCGTTTAATATCGGGCACCGTTAGAGATAAGCTATCTTGTACCAGCTCTGGGAATGTCTGTCTTCTAAGTAATGGATTGAGCAAAAAAGCAGCTATAGTAATATCGAAAGATACTTCCTCGTTGTGTTTTAGTTTCTTTAGCTCGTCCTTAGCGTGAAAGCCTATAATCTTACTAACTTTTAAGTCATTAATATCTACTATGTAAGCTTCCTTGTTATTAGGACTAACCAAAGCCTTATCCTCTAGCGTAACCACTAGGGCTTCTTTAAGTTCTAATTTACTGTTATGTTCCTTGATGTTTATAGGCTTAACTTGATGGTTGTTAATAGTATCGTTGTCGTCATCACCTTCAGCAAATAGTCCTTGAGTAGGTCTCATCCACTCAGGTAAGTCCTCCTTAAGTCTGCGGAAACCTAATTCATTAAACAAAGCTTCTATCTCTATAGGATTAGAGTCTTTAACATCAGCTGCTTCTAGATCTAGGTCTATTGGTAAATCACAGATAATACGTACTAAATCGCGGCTCAGATAAGCCATGTCTTTGTCTTTTTTCAATTTTGCAGCTACAGCTGGTTTGATATCTGCTAGGTGTTTATAGACATTATCCAGAGATTTATATGCAATTATTAATTCTTTGGCTGTTTTCTCGCCCACTCCAGCTACTCCAGGTATATTATCACTGGGATCACCTCTTAAGGCTTTGTAATCACTAAACTGGGTAGGGGTCATACCAAATTCTTCTTGAATCTTTTGCTCATTGTAGCTAATAGTTTTACTAAGACCTGTTTTTAGAGCTAAAACACTGGTATGTCCATTAACTAGCTGCAGGGTATCTAAATCACTAGTAACCATAACTATGTCTAGGCCTTCTTTTTTACCCTTCTCGCCTAAAGTACCCATAATATCATCAGCCTCATAGTCATCTATCTCTAGGAAAGGCCAAGACAAAGCTTCACATAATCGGCGGACATCTGGTATCTGTTCTCTCATATCTTCTGGCATCGGCTTACGATTAGCTTTGTAGTCTTTATACATCTTGCGCCGAGAATGAGTATTGGTCTTTGATTTATCCCAAGCCACAATTACATAATCAGGATTTACATCATTAACCACCTTAAGAGCCATCATAGCAAAACCATAGGTAGCTCCTGTTGGTTTACCTTGGCGATTAGCTAGATGAGTCATGGCATAATACCCTCTATATAGCACCGATTTACCATCTATAATTGCTAGCTTCTTCCTCTCGCTCATAGTCATAGTATATAGGTTATGAGCTTAAGGTGTTAGGCCTTTATGGCCTATGACTGCTTTAGCCCAGATAGTCTTTTAGCTCTCTAGACTCTTTGTTCTTGCGTAGTTTAGTCAAGGCCTTAGCCTCAATCTGTCTAATTCTTTCTCTAGTTACACCAAACTCATGGCCTACTTCTTCTAGTGTATGAGTGCGACCATCCTCTAAGCCAAAGCGCATCTTTAGAATCTTTTTCTCCCTAGGAGAAAGTACATCTAGCATAACGTTAACATGTTCTTTAAGCAGTTGTTGAGTGGCTGTTTCTTCTGGTGTGGCTGAATCTTCGTCTTCTATGAAGTCACCCAACTTAGAGTCGTCCTCATCATCACGCACTGGAGCATCTAGTGAGGATATATCCTGCTTAATTTTCATGATGTACTCAACTTTTTCTATCTCTAGTTCCATTTCTTTAGCTAGCTCCTCATTAGTAGGTTCTCTACCCATTTCCTGAGTCATACGTCTTTGCGTACGCATTAGCTTATTGATTGTCTCTACCATGTGCACCGGTATACGGATAGTTCTAGCCTGGTCTGCTATAGCGCGGGTAATAGCCTGACGAATCCACCAAGTAGCATAGGTGGAGAATTTAAACCCTCTAGTAGGATCGAATTTTTCTACTGCCCTTAGCAGCCCGGTATTACCTTCCTGAATAAGATCAAGTAAATCCAAGCCTCTACCGACATATTTTTTGGCAATTGAAACAACTAATCGCATGTTAGCTTCTGCCATTTTATCTTTAGCGCCCTTATCACCATTAACTACCTTAGTAGCTAGCTCAATTTCTTCTTCGGCGGAGAGTAGAGGAGTTTTCCCAATATCACGCAAATATAGGCGTACTGAGTCATCAGATATATCATCTACATAGCTGTTGTTATCATCCTTTTCGTCCTCATCTTCCCAGGTGCTACCTTTCTCGTTGATAATCTCTACACCAGCATCGATAAAATCAGAGTGCAGTTGATCTAATACATCGATATTCTCATCTTTATCGTCTATCTTTTTAACTACTTCTTTGTAGTCAATATAGCCCTGTCTTTGACCTTTTTTAAGTAACTTTAAGGCCTCTTCTTCTGGGTCTAGAGTAGTTTTCTTCTTGTTATTAGTAGTCTTCTTCGGCAAAATAACCTCCTAATTTAAAATTATTAATTTAGCTCTCATGTCTATTGGGAACTTTTATTAGCCTGTTGATATTCTTTTAGTAGTTTCTGCCGCAAATTAGTATCACCTGCTGCTTCTGCTGCAGCAATATCCTGACTCAGTTGTTGTTTGTATCTTTTGTTTTGCAATTCTTCTAGGCGGTGGGTCAGGCTGAAGGCTTCTACTTGTCTATCTACCCCATTCCATGACCCATATATCTCTTCGCCCTTTAATAGAAGTATTTTGACATAGTTATCTAGTGATTGCAACGACTTAGGAAGCTGTACGTCAGCTATTTCTTCTTCATGCTTATTTAACCATTGTATGAGTGGCAATAATTCTTCTGGAAGGTGGTCTTTTTTAATATCGCTAAGCGCACTGCGAGTATCGGCGTAAGTAGTAGTTAAAGACAATAGTGCCCCTAGCACTGTTTTAATATCATCATGAACTATATTCTCAGTCCTAGCTTCCTCGCTAACAGACTTCATCTTCTTAATAGTAGTAGGCTGGGTAGCAGATAGCTTATCAGTTATTGCCGATGGCGCTACGCCGACAAGATCAGCTACTTGATTGATGTAGTGTTCTTTCTCTACAGCATCTTTAATTTTAAGCAAACTGCCGCTGATACGAGTAGTAAACTCTCTTTTGGCCTGGGCTTGAGATAGATCATATTTATCTTTAAGACTATTGATTAGCCAGTCCATAACATAGTCTTTGTTCTGTAGTACTTTTTGCCACTGCTTAGGATCCTGACGGATAATATCATCTGGGTCTTTACCTTCTGGTACAGTGGCAATATATAGGTTAACTCCCACATCTTGAGCTAGGGGAATAATTCGCTCAGTAGCTTTAATGCCAGCTTCATCAGCATCAAAAGCTAAAACAATATTTTGGCTAAGCCTAGATAAAGCTTTTAGTTGGTGAGTAGTAACTGCCGTACCGCTCATGGCCACTACATTATCTTCTCCGGCTTGGTGAGAGCTAATGACATCCAAGTTCCCCTCTACTACAATCGACTCATCTTTTTTTCTAATACTGTCTTTGGCTTGATATAGGCCGAAGACGAAACGGCCCTTATCAAAAACTATAGTTTGAGCAGTATTTAGGTATTTAGGCCCGTTACCGTCGTCTTTAAGTACTCTGCCGGTAAAGCCAACTACTCTACCTTGGCTATCTATAAATGGCACTATTATCCTGCCACGGAACATATCAAGTAATCTACCGCCGCGCTTATTAGCCAGCCCTGCGTCTATAATCTCCTGCTCCTGGTAACCTTCCTTCTTCAAAAAAGCTACTAGACTATCGCCTTTTTCTGGTGACCAGCCTAATTTGAATGTCTTAATAGTATCGGTGCTAAAGCCTCTCGTTTTAATGACATAATCTTTAGCTGTTTCGTTCTTACTCAAAAGTATATGGTAGTACTTAGACGCTTTTTCAAGCATTTCATAAGCTTTTTCTTTGCGCTGTTTTATCTTGCCACTATCAGCACTTTTTTCTGGTAACTCTACGCCGGCTTTGCGGGCTAGTAACTCCAGAGCGCCTCTGAAATCAAGGCCATCTACTTTCTGAACGAAACTAAATATATCTCCACCCTCGCTGCAGCCAAAACAGTGATATATACCCTTATCAGGGCTAACTACAAAGCTGGGAGTTTTTTCATGATGAAATGGGCACAAGCCCTTGAAGTTATGTCCAGCTTGTTTAAGCTGCACGTACTCACCCACCACCTCTTCTACTCCTAGCCGATCCTTTATCTCCGCAACTTCATCCATACGTATATTTAGTATATATGTTTTAGACAGGTTTTAGCTAACAAATGCTATAATTAAGCTTATGGATACCTCCAAATTACTGGTTATAGCTGGTGTCGTATTTGGTATAGTCTTCTTCTTATGGATGCTTAGTCTTATATTGAGAGGCAACGATCCCGTAGAAGAGGCCTTAGCAACCAGCCTGCAAGCACAAGTAAATGCTGTAGAAATCAGTGATATTACTAGTAGTAGATCATCAGATCTAGAGACACAATCTCTAGCTACTAATATACTCAGTACTACTAGTAGCGACTATCAAGTGCTATCAGAATACTACCGCAACAACTACGCCTCTGCTCCTAGTAGAGCTGATTCAGCAATTGTTGATGATATTAATAATGCCGGTGAAAACCTAGGATCAATATATAGACAGACTGTTAGGGAGCAATTGCAAATTAGCTTGGATAACTTAGAGAATATACCTACTGAAGATTTAAGTGATAACTTTATAGATGATATTAACTCAAGTATCTTAAATCACCAGAGGCATTTGAGCCGTTTAGAATAGCTACTGACTTAAATTAAGTAGTTGCTTAGATAGAGATTATCAAGGATACTTCTAAAGAAAGAGTATAAGTTAGATATTTTTAAAGGATTAATTATTAATATGGATTTTAATAACGCCAATTTTAGAGCCACAGTAGTTTTTGTAGTAGTTGGCCTAATTTTATGGGCTATCATGCGTATAATAGCTGGTATCGGTATTAGCCTCTTTGGTTCTAACGTATTAGTGCTAATAGGTGCCGGGTGGACAGCTTACTGGGTCTGGAAGAAGACCGAACACGGTAGATACTAGCTTAGAGGTGCATTTCTAGTTTTTTCTAGCAACAGTTTTAGCTAATTGAGGGTTATCTCTCATAAACTTATGGACTAAGCGTCTAAACACTCCAGTCTCTTCTCTTTTGATATAGAAGTAGCCAACCGTGGAAGTGATAGCCGCTCCTATAGCGTTAAGTATCAAATCCACCATAGTATCAAATCCGCTAGGTTGCATAGTCAAATCAAAGCTCTGATCCATAATAAACTCAAATACCTCCCACATAGCCCCGATAGTCATAGAAAAACAAAAAGCAAATAGAGCTATTAGAGAGGCTGAGGCCTCAAGTTTATGACGATGATAGATCGTATACATGATTAGAAAGCCTATAAAACCAAACACTATAGCAGCTGTAAAGTGCATGACTGAGTCCCACCACCAGAATATGCCATAAAAATCATGTAATTCACCTAAAAATATTGAGGCATATATTAGAACAACCATATACACCTCTATTTCTAGGGGTATCTTAACCCCATACCATCTCTGCACTAAGTCAGCTATATAGGTCATAGCTAGCACCACTAGGCTAACGAAAATCTCCATCCAATGTAGAGTAATTAAAGCAAGTACAGCCGAAACTACTAATAGGATTCTAATAATCCTTAATGTCCATACCAACACCTTATCAGTGGCGTCTAGTTGTATATACTTATCCATTCTTAAATAACCTCTAACTGTTTTTATATATAGATTTATATTAGCATTTATTCAACATCTAATAAGGATATTTGCTTGCAAGTATTTTATTTTGTGATATAAATGATACGCGACTTATTGATTAAAGAGGTATAAATGAAATCAATTGAAACATCAGCTTTTGCAGCTGAGCAAATTACTGCTGAGATACTAGCTGCTAGATTAGTAACAGAAGAAATAGAAGGTCTAGTGAAAGAATTAAATGAGAGTACTTTCATAACTCCTTGGTGCAGTGAGTATTCTTTAGATAGAGGTATTGGTATCTGCCTAACTCCCTATGCTGATGAATCTAGTAGTGATAATGATTACAATACTGGCTACTTTATCCAGATAATTTGCTCTGAAGGATTTAAAACTATTCATAGCAACTCAAATGAAACTCAAATGCGAGGAGTTTGGGGTAAATTTATCGAGTCTCTAAAAAACCAGAGTATACAGATTGATCCATGGAATCATAGGGATCTTCCAGCGGAAGATTCATACATCATCCCGCATGAACAATTGGATAAAGTTAGAGACTATTTAAGTAACCAGACAAATTAAATAAAAATATCCATTAAACAAATAAATAGATTATCTTTTGGCGGAGAGGGAGGGATTCGAACCCTCGGTACCAGTTTCCTGGTACACAGCCTTTCCAAGGCTGCACCTTAAACCGCTCGGACACCTCTCCTAGGGTGACTATCATTATAGTGTATAAGAAAAGTGGCTAAATATAAAAAGCTAGAAACTTTGCTTTGAGTTAATGACTGTAATTGGAACCGTGGCTTAATTAATGCTAGATTAACAAGCAAAGTCTTAGGAGTTTTCTTGAGTAAAAAAGCTGATATATACAGAAGAAGACGTTTTATGCTATTAGTAGCTGTTTCTGCTGCCCTATTCCTTTATATAGCTATCGCCAATCATCAGCAACAACTTCTAGTCTCTCAGATAAATAGTTCAGTAACCCAGGCAGAAAACCCTGAGCAAATCAATCAAGATAAGCCCCTGATACTGGCTAGACAGGCTCTTGGGGAGCTGGTTGTTAAGCAAGCTGTCTCGAGAGTAAGTTATGTTCGTGGTGACTTTAGCCCTGGTTGGGGCAATGTAGAAGGTTGTGATATGCGCAACCGTATACTAGCAAGAGATTTAAACCAACTAGTAGTAGATGAAGATAACTGCACCGTAATCTCAGGTGAGCTCAAATCTGATCCATTTACCGGTGAATCTATTAAGTTTGAAAGGGGTGTTGGCACAAGTGGCGATATACATATAGAGCATTTAGTGGCTGTTTCCGATGCTTGGGTAAAAGGAGCTCAAGAATTAACAGACCAGGAGCGGCATCAATTTTACAACGACCCGCTTAACCTAATAGCGGTTGATGGTATGACCAATATAGCTAAAGGTAATCAAGATGCGTCTGAATGGCTACCGCCACCAGAGTATCGCTGCCTATATATAGCCAGGCAAATCGCCGTTAAGCTTAAGTATGAGTTATGGGTAAGCCCTAGGGAGTATCAGGCTATGAATCAAACACTACAGACTTGCCCACAGCAAGTTCTACCCATAGAAAAGGCTAAATCTTAGATGTTAAGGAAAATTATTGATGCCAAGGTTCATATCTCTTGGCAGATAGCTACTCTCAGCGGCGGCATATTAGTTGGGGCCGCTACCGCCACTCAATTAACTGCCTGGTGGCAGTTTGATATACATCTCTGGTTAGCTGCAGCCACTTCCCTAGCGATAATAGGGTTTTTAAAAAAGAGCCTAGTCTTCATGCCGCTACTATTATTAGCTGGTAGCATTATCGGTGTTTTAATAGGCACTAATCAGCAACAAAAACTAGCAACCTATCAGCAGTTCTACTCTAGCTCGGTTGTTATCCAAGCCAGAGTAGCCGATGATACCACCTACGGCCCAAGAGGCGACCTCAGGCTAAGGCTGGATAAAGTAACCATTGAGTCTAAAGATTTACCTGGAGATATTTGGGTCAGTACTGCTACTAGCGCTAATATTAAGCGTGGCGATATCATCAAACTGTCCGGATATTTAAACGAGGGGTTTGGCAATCTATCAGCCTCTATTTACAGAGCTAATCTGTTAGATGTCTACAGACCCGAGCCTGGAGATATAGCTAGAAGAACAAGAGATATGCTAGCTAACCATATTAGATCAGCCATATCGGAACCAGAATCTTTATTAGGGGTAAGCTTCCTATTCGGTCAGAAACTTATCTTGCCAAGCGACTTACTAGATAGACTGCGCCTGCTAGGACTAGCTCACGTAGTAGTGGCTAGTGGATTTCACCTAACTATCGTCGTTAAATATATTAGACGTAGCCTTGCTAAGCTGTCTAAATATCTAGCTACTTTAGTTAGTTTTCTAGCAGTTGCTGGCTTTTTGTTGGTTACCGGTTTTAGCACCTCTATGACAAGGGCAGCTTTAGTAACTGGATTTAGTCTAATAGCCGCTTATTATGGCCGTAACTTTCATCCGGTCATCTTACTACTAGTGGTAGCAGCCACTACTATCTTAATCGATCCAGCAGCCATTAGTGGTGATGTTGGCTGGTTCTTGTCTTTCGCTGCTTTTGCCGGAGTTATTATTTTAAGCCCCTTACTTAATAGCTATTTCTGGGGTGAATCAAAGCCTGGTATGTGGCGGTATATTATTCTAGCTACTACCTCGGCCCAGATTACTACTTTTCCGATAATCGCTCACTTCTTCGGCCAATATTCACCACTAGCTTTAGTCTCTAATCTAGCCATCCTACCGTTAGTGCCCTTAGCTATGCTGCTTAGTTTAGTGGCTGGGTTAGTTAATATAGTCGCTCCGGCAATATCAACGGTTACCGGCTGGCCAGCTTACGTTATATTACGATATATGAATGAAATTACCGAAAAGTTAGCTAACTTAAAAATAGCTAGTAATGAAATAGAATTTTCCATTTTAGCAGTTATAGTGAGCTATATTTTTATACTTTTGCTGATTTTGTATCTGAAAAAAGTTACTGGATATAATTTGCGCACCGAGAATCCAGTTGAATAAAATTTGCAAATCCTTAACATAAGCTTTATGATTGGTAGCTAAATTAGCTTTATTTTATAGGTGGATTTTTCTTTTGTATTCAATTAAGGTTATTGGTACTAAAACTATAAGTAGTGTTTTAATAGGGCTTATCTTGCTGGCACCTACTGTTGTTTGGGCTGAAGATAGCTGGAGCGATGTAGATGTTGCAGACGCCTCTGTATTAATTAGTGAAATTCAAACTGGAAGTGAAGCTGGGGCTAAGTATGAATTTGTCGAGTTATACAATAGGACCGATGAAGATATTGATTTGCTTGAGTGGGGATTGGAGTATAAGCCTGCTATAGATGGGTCTTGGAAAAACCGCATAGGCGCAAGCCAAGATGCAGATCGAATCATTCAAGCTAACTCCTTCTTTCTAATAGCCACTGAAGATTTTGCAGATGATAATCCTGATATTGATATAGACTTACTGCTTAATAAATCTGGGCTAGCAGATCATGGCGGGCATCTTAGATTAATTAAGCCAGATAGTAATAACAGCAATCAGTGGCTAATCGTTGACCTGATTGGCTGGGGAGGAGAAGATAAAAAGGATGGAAAGGATGCTGACTCTCCTCGATCAACAGCAACTCCTGAGATAGAGAGGGGTTCGTCTCTACATAGATGTTTTGATGAGAATGACAATATTGTTAATAAAGGAGATAACGGTAAAGACTTCATGCTCAGCGATGATCCTAGGCCTGGTGAGAAATATACCGCTGATGATTGTGTGGAGCCTGAAGATAGCGGAAATGGAAATGGTAACGAGAATGAGGGCGATGATGAAGATCAAGATAGTGATAATGAAGATGAAAACAACGGAGATAATCAGGACAATTCAGATAATAACGGGTCGGATTCAGGAGATAAGCAACCTTATTGTGAAGGGGTTATTTTATCTGAGTTACTACCCAACCCCGAAGGCCCACGCAGTCAATTCCCCAGAGAAGAACACGCCTTCATAGAGATATTTAATCCAACCGATGAACCTATAGACTTAGAAGGTTGTGGTTTACAAGTAATGTACGTTGGTAGTGGCAGTATGAGTGATATATTTTGGTTTGATGAGGATCTAACTATAGAGCCTTTAGAATTCATGGCTTTCTTTGAACAAGATAGTGATTTAGCTCTACCAGTAGGAGTTAGCGGCAAAGTCTATTTATTAACTGCTGATGATATCGAGTTGGATGAAATAGAGTTGGATGAATTTTCTCTAGATAACAGTCTGTATGAAGAACCTGTTCCAGAAGCTGCCTCCTGGGCTTTATTTACAGATGAGGAAGACTATTGGCAATGGACCTACTCTCCTACTCCTGGTGAGGCTAATATTGAACAGGACACTAAACCCCTACCAGATTGCGAACCGGGACGTGAGCGTAACCCTGAAACTAGCAGGTGTCGGAATATTATTCAGGAAGAGCCGCCTCCTGATTGTGGGCCAGGACGCGAACGTAATCCAGATACTAATAGATGTAGAAATATAGTTAGCGCTAGTAGTAATACTTTGATACCCTGCAAATCTCATCAGGAACGCAATCCGGAAACTAATAGATGCCGTAATATCGAGACCACCTCAACCAGATTAGTCCCCTGCGAGCCTCACCAGGAAAGAAACCCCGAAACCAACCGATGCCGTAATGTAGCCACACCTAATCAAGAAGCAATTACTGATATAGAAGATGTCCGCTCTGTGCATGTGGCTGCACCTATTAGCTGGTGGTGGCCAATAGGTATATTAGCCCTGGCTTTAAGCTATGGTATCTGGGAATGGCGCAGAGATTTTATGAGCTTATGGCATAAACTTACGTCGTCGTAAGATTCATTAACTAATAGCTAAAAGGTTGATAGCTGTTTTTTGCTAGTTTAGAGTAGAATAAAAGTTGAGTAATTATGAAGAATTGGTATTTATCTATCTATAAGGGTCTATCCTCCCCTACATTTTTCTGGATAGTTATAGGGGTGTTTTTATTCCAAGCTCTGTGGTTGGTATTTTCTGCTATTTATCCAATGGCTTTTGATGAGGCTTACCATTTCGGTGTTATCCAGATTTATGCTAACCAGTGGCTGCCATTTATAGCCGAACATCCTGAGGGAGCTGATACTTTTGCTACTGTGCATAGATACCCATCTTACCTATTCCATTACCTATTAAGCTTCCCTTATAGAGTCTTTGCTCTATTTAGCGATAACCAAGTAGCCCAGATAATTTTCCTGAGACTAATTAATGTCGGCTTCTTTACTTACACTCTTATCTTACTGCGTAAGTTATTTGTAAAATCCGGCGTATCACCAGCTTTAACGCATGTTGGCCTACTATTCTTCACCTTCATCCCTATAGTTCCCTTGCTAGCTGCCCATATCAACTACGATAACCTCTTGATATTACTTATTGTCTGGATTTTAATTCTGGCAGTAGATATTATTAAAAATCTCCAAGAACAGATCATTGATACTAAAAAGTTACTAATTCTTGGCGTGGTAGCTATATTTACCTCAATTGTTAAGTATGCCGCCCTGCCGATACTAGCCGCTATAGCCGTTTTCTTAAGTTTATACAGCCTTTGGGTGTTTAGAGGTTACGCCAGTAAACTACTGACTGCTATTAGTAATGGCTGGAAGCAGATATCACCAAAATTTAAGATTATATTACCCTTATTACTATTACTTAGTATGGGGTTAGCTTTTGAGCGTTATGGTTTAAATCTAATTAATCATGAGGCTTTAATTCCTGCCTGTGACGAGGTATTAACTCATGAGCAATGCCTGGAGTTTGGACCCTATGAGAGGAACTTTAATTATAAGCAAAGAATCGATCCAGAATTTGAGCCTAGTATTTTAGAACACGTCAGCCGATGGCATAGCGGTATGTGGTATCGACTGTTTTTCATGATTAACGGTGACGTTGAGGTAGATAGATACCACAACTTCCCACCGCTACCGATTATGGCTGCCACTTTCACGGCCCTTTTTATACTGGGATTAGTTTCTATGATAACTTACGCCAGATCAATCTTTAAAAATAGGCCAGATCTATTGATGATGCTTATTGTAGCTATATTTTACGCCCTAGTCTTGTGGCAGATGAACTACTCATCATATATCGCCAACGGCCGCACAGCAGCTCTAAATGGCCGCTACCTACTACTAATTATCCCTAGCGTTATTATTCTAATGAGTCTAGGTGTTAGTAAGCTGTTTAAGAGTAAGTTGAAGTTAAAAATAGCTAGTGTCTTATTAGCCACCCTACTCTTACTCCAGGGTGGTGGAGTAACTAGTTTTATTATTAGAAGCAGCCAGACTTGGTACTGGCCGAATGAAACTGTCTGGCAAATAAATACTAATGCTGACAAGACATTAAGCCCCGTTATATTTGGTAGCGAAGACCAACACCTCAACTTTGTGCCGAGATAAGAATAACTTAAAAACTATAGTTACTTATTAGAATTCACGCCTAATATGCTCTTTGGCAAACTCCCAAGTAGCATCAGTCTTCTTGTGCGGATTAAAGATGTTATTGGGGTCAAATATATCTTTAACGCCTTTGAAATAGTTAAATACTTCCTCTCCATACATACTTTTAAGCCAAGGGCCACGTATCATGCCGTCATTATGCTCTCCCGACAGTGAACCGCCATAACTTAATACCAGCTCATTAACTTCGCGCATAGCTGGCTCTAGCTTGGCTCTAGACGCTTCTTTCTCTATCTCCATTAATGGTATGACATGGAAGTTACCGTCTCCCATATGACCAGCTACTGTAGCTAATAGGTTATATTTGTTAATAATCTTCCTCAAACGAGGTAAGAACTCCGGTAAATGTTCTGGATTGACCACTAAATCATCTATAAATGGGGCTGTATGTTTATCCTTAACTTTCTTCCTGAGTAGATTAAAGCTCTCTCTACGCATAATCCAAAACTTCATAGATTTTTTCTCTGTCTCATCCTCCTCAAATAAAGCATCATGCTTATACTCATCTAGGTCTTCTCTCATATTAGACACCTTCCCGCTCACCTCCTCAGGTGAATCACCGTTAAACTCTACTAGAAGCACCATCTTCGGTATGCCCCGCAGTAGTTTGAATGCATCTGGTATCAGTTGTAGGGCTAGCTTACTCATACCCCACCAGCCTAGGGTTTTATGAAAGTAGAAGAACAACTTAAAACTTAGCATCAGGGTATAGTTATCAAACCCTTCAAAGGTAGCTGGATTATGTTTTAATACGTCATTAATTAAATCGCCTAAATCGCTAGTGTCCCTTAAAAATATCACCAATGTACCAGAGTGTTTAGGGGCATTTACCAACCTAAAACGAATATCTGTTACCAGCCCTAGAGTACCCTGAGACCCTATAAATAGCTGGGTTAAATCAAATATACCCTTATCCCTGTCCCAAACATTCCAGATGTTGTATCCTGTGGAGTTTTTACTAACCTTTGGTTTAGCTGCCTTGATAGCCTCATAATTTGTATCTACTAACTCATAGACCTTTTTGTATATCTCCCCTTCAAAGTCGTTTTGAGCCATTTTGGCTTCTAGCTCCTGCCTATTAAGTGGTTTAACTAAATATTCATTACCATCAGCTAGGACTACTTTGAGTTGAGCTATAAAGTTCTCTGTCTTACCATGTTCTAGAGATTTCTCACCACCTGCGTTATTAGCCACCATACCGCCAACAGTACATAACTCACGGGAAGCTGGATAAGAAGGCATCAATTTATTATCCTCTAAGGTTACTTTCTCAAAATCCCTATAGAAAGCTCCTGGTTGAGTCGATATTTCATCACCCTCAACAATCCCTATAGTAGTCAAGTATTTGTTCATATCAACTACTATTGACTCATTAATTGATCCACCACTCATGCAAGTGCCACCGCTTCTAGCCGTTAGCGATAGATTTGGATGAGAAGACTTATTAGCAGCTACATATTTAACTAGTTCTTTAATATCATCTGTAGACCTAGGAGCTACAACGACTTCCGGGGTTAACTCAAATAGACTAGCATCATGAGAGAACTCCTCTACTAGTTCTTCTGAGTCGCTAACGTCTCCGGTAATTATTGCTGCTATAGATGTTTTGAGCTGATCTATTCTGTCTTGATCCAAGCTCATTTCAGCAATCCGTACCTACGCACTATCGGCCTAGACTCCCACCATCTACCAAGTCCTAATACTTGGTGTCTATTAGAAACCAGTATGATTAGTAGTCCTAGGATATATATCAAATGCTCACTTATCACAGGGTTGTGTTCTGGTGGTAATACGGCAGACCACATCATTAATAGTAGTAAAGATCCACCAGTAACCGCTAATTTAATACCCATACCCAGTATTAAAGCAACACCCACTAGTAGCAGGCCTAGCATAAAAGCCCAGTCTATAAAGGGATTGCCCGCTAAAGAAGTATAGAAACTTTCAAATGGACCACTAGTACCAAACTGCAAAAAACCAGTAGTAGGAGAACCTCCATTAGCCCAAGCCTGGCCACACATGACATCAACTACTCCATCACTTCGACAGGTCGCAAAGCCTAATCCCCACAGCTTATCGACAAAAGCCCAAGTGAAGATAGCGCCTATACCGATACGCATCAGGGCTATGAAAGTATGGATTGGCTGGTTCTCTACTAAGATTTTACGCATAATTATTCCTTTGCTTACTTTATTAAGTTACTACTTATGCTAAATAATACTATGGCTTGGTGGTCAAAGGCAAACAAGCCTAGCTATCTTCTAGTTCATCTTCAGTATCACTCGTCTCTTCGGTATCTGAGGTATCTAGAACCACCAACGTGCCTTTTTGATCCTGGCTATCTGCACCGCACCAGGTAGAACAGTAGAACTCATACTCTCCTGGCTCTAAGTCAACTACAAACTCTACTGTTGTTGTTGCTAGTGGTGGTAATGGTTCATCAATATCAAGTTCGTCTATAGCAAATCCACGAGTAAAATCATCCTGATTATCTATATGAAGAATTACCTTACTACCAGTAGTTATTTCTATAGTTGTAGGGTCCCAGTCCCAGCTCTCTTCTGCAGCTATTACATTCATTTCAACAACTACTTCTTCTGGCTCTGAAGTCTCTTCAGGCTCTACTTCAACCTGTTCAATCACCTCTTCAGCTATCTCCTCTTCTTGGTTAATATGTAAATACACCTGTGCTGATAAACTACCAACAAGCAAGACGCCTATTAGCAAAGTAGCCCTTATAAAAGGGGTTCTTAGTACTGAACTTATTTCTCTAAATAACTCTATAAACATTTATTTACCTTTTAAAATCTTATCTTTACTAACTTACTGCATCGTTGATTATATAAACCACAAAACCAACCAAAGCTATAAATGCTAAACTGAAAATTAGTTTCTTGAATTTAGCTACCAGATCAGCCTTACCTCTTGAATACATATGCAATACAAAGTAAGCAGATGAAGCTGCACCAACTATCAAGAGTAGGTAAATATTAAGTAGTAGTAAATATGAAAAGTCTGCTAGAAAACGACCGAAAGCAACGCTCAAGAAAGCACTATACCAAGAAACTATAGATATACCCCCAGTTAGGGCAAACATCCATAACCTATGCTTAATAGCCTCTGAAAAGAATTCCCTACCAATAGTTTTCTTCATAGCTGGAAATACTACCGAGTGGAAAACTATACCGTTAAGTACTAGCACGGCAAAAGCGGTTAACTTGATCTGGAAGAATACCCAATCAAGTCTTGGTATGGTGCCGTTATTGGCCTGGTATTCTAAAGCTATTAAAGCAGCGCCTGATAATAACAAAAGCGCAACACTAGTCCAAACCACTTTGGAAACGGTCTTAATTAAGTCAAACTTATCCTGGCTTAACCTGTTATCTCTAACTGAGCGCAAGAAAATCATATCAGAAACCGTAGCCCCACCGACACCGAAAGCAAAACCTATTAAATGCAGGGTTACTAAGATATTGGTAATCTCCATATTATATCTGCCCTTAACCTTCTTATTTTATAATCTGCTTAACACCTAAATAATAGCATAAAGATTATGCTAAAAACTATTTTTATAAATAGCAACCATAATAAACAACCAATCAATACGACGTCTGAACCAATAATTAATTTTATTAAAATTAATTGAACAAATAATTGTATCTAATGTACAATGGTTTCTAGAATGTCTTTAATCGAGTTGAATAATATCTATAAGTCCTATGGCAAAGGCGACTCTGCCACTCAGGTGTTAAACAATATCAGCCTAGAAATAAATGAAGGTGAGTTTGTGGCTATTGTTGGGGCTTCGGGTTCTGGTAAAACTACTTTAATGAATATCTTAGGACTATTAGATAGACCCGACAGCGGCAGTTACTTACTAGATGAAGCAGACGTTAGTGAGTTATCTGATAAAGCTAGGGCCAAGAAACGTCGCGAGGACATTGGTTTTGTTTTTCAAAGCTTTAACCTTATCCCCCGCTTAAGTGCTCAGGCTAATGTTTCTTTGCCGATGGTTTATGATCGGGTCAAACCTAAACACCGCAAGTTTCAGTCCAAAAGACTACTAAAACTAGTTGGCCTAGAAGAGCATTTGAAAAAGAAGCCCAATCAATTATCTGGCGGCCAAATTCAAAGAGTAGCAATTGCTAGAGCTTTAGCGAATAAACCTAAATTAGTACTAGCCGATGAGCCAACCGGCAACTTGGATTCTAAGACTGGAACATTAATTATGAAAATATTACAAAAACTCAATAAACGTGGCCATACTATCATAACTATCACTCACGACCCCAATGTCGCACAATATGCAAATCGCACTATTACTATCAAAGATGGCTCTATTGAAGACGGAGGCAGACAATGATTTGGCGTAACTTTAAAATGGCCCTCTCTAGTATTGTCCATAGTAAGATGCGCTCATTCTTAACAATGCTAGGAATAATTATCGGTGTTTCTTCAGTAATTACTGTCTTGGCTGTTGGTGAAGGCATCAAACAACAAATAGTTGGTGAATCAGAAACTTTGGGGGCTAACTTAATAAATATAACTCCTGGACAGACGTTTGGCGAAGATGGTAATAGTTTTAACCCTACCGCTTCAGTCGGAGCCTCAACTCTAAGTGAAGAAGATGTCGAAACTATCCGCTCTTTAGACACTATAGAAGCAGCCGCACCAGTAGCTTTAATTTCTGGTATACCCAATTATAGTGGTAGCCCGATTAGTGGAGTTACTATCATGTCTACCGATGCTAATCTAGCTAGGGTGCTAAATCTTGGTTTTGCTAGGGGAACCTTCTTAACTCCAACAAATGAAGAAGATAGTGCTGATGAAGTCACTGCTGCTGAGGAAGATGAGTTGGAGGTAACTGAAATAGTTTTAGGTTACCGAGCAGCTGAGCAGATATTTGCAGATGAGCCTACTAGAGCTATGAACGAAGTTATCACTTTCAGGGAAAGACAATTTAGGGTCATCGGGATATTAGAAGAACCAGCTGATGGCTTTATGTTTAGTATAGAAGGCCAATTATCTAGCAGTATGTTTATACCTTTTGAAGTTGGTAAAGATATAGCTGGGGGCACGGCTAATATTATAGAAATTAATGTCACAGCTACTAGCACCGAAGTACTTGATGATACTGTAGAAGATATCAAAACAGCCCTAAAGGTTAATCACGGTGGCGAAGAAGATTTTTCGGTATTAACCCAGGAGCAGTTCGTAGAAGTGTTTGATACTATTTTTGGCTCAGTAGCCACCTTTATCGCAGCCATTGCTGGTATATCTCTACTGGTTGGTGGTATCGGTGTAGCTAATATTATGCTGGTATCTGTCACCGAGAGAACTAAAGAGATAGGTATCAGAAAAGCTATCGGCGCTAATAGATTCCATATCATGATGCAGTTTCTCATAGAAGCTATGGTACTTAGTCTTCTCGGCGGCGCCTTAGGTGTAGTTATGGCATTTGGGTTTACCTCTTTAATAGCAGCTCAAGCCGATATATCAGCTGTCTTTACACCTTTTGCCTTCTTGCTAGCTTTAGGTGTATCTATCGGAGTTGGCATTGTCTTCGGTATAGCCCCAGCTATTAAAGCTGCTAGAAAAGATCCGATTCAAGCGCTCAGATACGAGTGATACAAGATAAATAAAGCTATTACTAGTTTATGGTATAGTTACTATTAACCATGAAGCTCATAATTCCAGCTATATTTGAGTCTTTCCCTGAGGTAGCAGCGGCCATGAGCTTACGTGATCAACAAGCCCCATCTCAGCTAAACATGAGCCTAAAGACTGGTGATAATCAGCGTGTGACTGAGAATCTGAAAAACTTCTGCTTAGAGGTAGGTATTAAATATCCTAGATTAGCTATCCCTGAACAAGATCATACTGATATAGTGCATGTCTTGCGGTCTGAATACCACCCGCACCTAGGAGACGGTATAATTACCAATGAACCTGGTTGGCTAGTAGGAGTTAGGGTAGCTGATTGCATACCGCTACTACTATATGACCCAGATACTAGTAGCTATGGAGCTATTCATTCAGGTTGGCGAGGTAGCGCCGCCAATATTACCGCTACAGCAGTTCATAAAATGATGAAAGAATTCCAGGTCAATCCTGAAAATATCTATGCCTGGATTGGCCCTAGTGCAGATGGCGCCTCTTATGAGGTAGGTCAGGATGTATTTGAACAGTTTAACCCTAAATACTCTCAAAATATTGGTGGAGGTAAATGGTTATTTGATAATAAAGCAGTAGTTTATGATCAATTGGTTGATAGTGGTTTGTTACCAGAGAAAATAGAGGTGTCTTCTCTCGATAGTATTACCAATCAAGAACTGCACTCTTACCGCCGGGATAATGATAAAAGTGGCAGAATGCTAGCTGCTATAGGCGTTGTTTAAACTTCTCGATTATATCTACTTCCATAGGGTTAACTCCGTGTAATATACCTAGGTATATACTGACGAATTCACCCAAGGCACTAGCCCAAAGCAGCTGCTCTATTATATTTTGACCCTTTAAGTCTATCTCGATAGCTGCTGGCATGCGGCCGGATAATAGATTGTTCATCTCATCAAAACGTTTATTAATTTTATCGCTATCTAAATGCGATCTAAGTTCAACTACTGCAAATGGTTTCTCTACCGGATGTGATGTCCAGCCAATTAATTCATTATGGTTTAGCTCTGGTATGACGTTATAACTTGCGATAGTCTTGGCATTTTCGTTAAAGCTAATCTTCCACTTATAGCTGGCGCTACTAAATTGATCACTGGCATAGACCCAGATAGCCTTACCCATTAATTCTTCAGCTATCTGTTTGGCTAAGTTCTTATCTGTTGTAATCTCTTTGTGCCAATCACTTACCGAGGTTAATAACAGGTTCTTAGCAGACTCTATCTCAGCAGCAGCTCCTTTAACTATATTTAGGCCTGCAAAGATATCAGCTAGTATCCTAACCCCTGAAAACATAGCCATCCGAGGCTGATAACCTGACTCCATCTTGATTAACGTCTGCTTATTTTCACTAGCTAGTTTCCCTAGCTCTCCACCACTAGTAACTACCACTAACTTGGCGTTTACTTTGATAGCTTGATTAAAACAACTAATAGTTTCTTCGGTATTACCGGAGTAACTAGAACATATTATCAAACTATGACTACCTACATAAGCTGGTAGGTTATGTCCTCTAATAACTTCAAAAGGTACATCTAGGGAATCCTGCCACCAGTTCTGACAGATACTAGCAGCTAGGGCTGAGCCTCCCATACCACAAACTACTACATTCTCAATATCTTCTTTATTAAAATCTAGATTAAATTCTAGCTTGGCGTCTAGCTGAGAAGGAATTTTTAGTGCTATATCCAAAGCACCATTTGAATCAAATCTTTGTATATAATCTACTTTATCCAGTATCGACATAGTATCTAGTATAAACTAACTCTTTTAAAATTGCTCACTATAAATTTAGACTAATGTTTGAAGTTATTACTTTAAAACCCCTTTAAATAAGACAACCGCCTTCTGGCGGTCTTATTTATTGATCGTCTTAATTGCAATAAAAAAGTGATTTTGTTGCTAAATTATATTGATTTAAATACTAGCTATAGCGATATTGCCGGCAAATCTAGGTGTGGGTCTTTCCCATCTGTCTTCTGTTTGAGCTTCCCTATTAGATATAATTTGACGATTTTCTGCTACCATTTCATCAATTCTATCTTGAGGTATACCCTTGTCTCTAGCTTCTCGCTCAAACAAACGCATAGCAGCTTCTGTGTGACATGTATCGTCAATAACTAAATCACTTGAGTTACGATGTTCACCATTAAATGGCATGTCTTTATTTCTATTTTTAGTTTATTTTAAAGTAAGAGGTCGACCTTTTTATGATAATTAAAGAAACCTCTTACTATATAAGTAACTACTTTGTTGAATATTTGTCAAGACCTGAGACTAAATATAGAATCTACTATAGATTCGCCTTATATCAGCTAATTTGCTAATTAGTTCCATTGTTAATAGATTCATTCGAATGTGTTTTTCTGGCTTGGTGCCAATTAGCTAGTATCTCTGCTGCCTCTTCTTCAGTAATTATCGTAGGCTCCCCATTAGTATCCACTAATTCTATGCCGTTTTCTCCATAGATAATCTCACTCATTAATAAATATTTTGCTCTTTGTCGTTTGCAAAAGCAAGTATTTATTGCCCAAGATATAGTCTATAAAATCAGCTAGGCTTACATCATCCCAGGCATGCCACCACCCATGCCGCCTGTTGGATCACCGCCACTATTATCTTTCTCAGGAATATCTACTATTAAACCACCCATGGTCATAGCTGCTCCAGCTACAGAAGTAGCATTTTGAATAGCTTCCTTAACAACCTTGGCAGGGTCTATAATGCCGGCTTTAATCATATCTTGAATCTTGTCTGGATTATTAACATCAAATCCTTGACCGTTCTTGGCTTTGAGCACTTCTGGCAACTTCTCGTCTGGATTAACCCCAGCATTAGCCATTAAGTGTTTGAATGGTTGAGTTAGAGCATTCCTCATAATCAACCAACCAGCACCCTCAGAATCAGCTACTTTATGATCATCTAGCTCAATTGTTTTTGATAGATCTACTAGGGTAACTGCTCCACCAGGAACAATGCCCTCAGCTACAGCTGCTTTAGTAGCAGCTACGGCATCATCTACTCTGAATTTCTTCTCTTCAATCTCGGTTTCAGTAGCTCCGCCGACACGGATAACGGCTACTTTACCAGTTAGTGAGGCTAGCCTTTTCTCTAGATTTTCTTTTTCGAATTCACTAGAAACGTTCTCTATTTGACCACGAATCTGTTGCATACGAGACTCTACTTCCGATGGGTCACCGCCACCTTCGATGATAGTAGTTTCATCCTTATCAGCAATTAATTTACGGGCTGTACCTAGCATATCTAGATCAGCTGTTTCAAAGCTATAGCCACGCTCTTCAGAAATAACTGTAGCACCAGTTAAGGCAGCGATATCTTCTAGGATCTCTTTGCGCCTATCGCCAAAGGCTGGAGCCTTAAGAGCTAGAGCGTTAAAGACACCTTTAAGTTTATTAAGCACTAGCGTAGCTAGAGCTTCACCCTCGATATCTTCAGCTATGATGACTAGATCTTTCTTGCCAGCATTAGCAGCTTTTTCTAGCATCGGTAGTATTTCTTGAACACTGGAGATTTTCTTATCGGTAATTAGTATGGATGGCTTATCATAGACTGCTTCCATACGAGCAGGATCAGTTACCATATACGGACTAATAAAACCTCTATCCATAGTAAAGCCTTCTACTACTTCTGATTCCATCTCTAGACCCTGGGACTCTTCAACTGTTACCACTCCGTCTTTACCGATTTGATCGATTACATCAGCTATCATCTTACCGATTTCTTCAGAACCGGCCGATATGGTAGCTACTTCGGCTATACGATCTTTCTTCTCGCCGATCTGTTCAGTAAAGTTTTTAGTCTTACTTAAAATATGTTCGGTAGCTGCATCTAGACCTTTACGCAAATCCATAGGATTGTGCCCAGCAGCTATTAGTCGATTGGCTTCATTTAAGATGTGGTAAGTTAGCACAGTTACAGTAGTAGTACCATCACCAGCTACATCATTCATTTTAGTAGCTGCTTGTTTAACCAACTCAGCACCAACTCCGCGGCCCAAAGTTTCCTCATTATCATCTGGTAGTTCTACAGCTTTAGCTACAGTTACACCGTCATGAGTAACTGTTGGATTACCATACCCCTTTTCAATAACAACATTTCTTCCCTTTGGACCCATAGTTACCTTAACAGCATCATATAGAGCCTCGGCTCCTTCTAACACTCGTTTGCGAGCTTCATCGTCGTAATAAATTTGCTTTGCCATATGTTTACTCCTTTTCTTAAAGTTAGGTTCTTAAAAATCTAAATTATTATTAAATAATCTTAAGATTATTTAGCAACTGCTAAGACGTCTTCCTCTTTAATAATTAGATATTCTTCACCATCTATCTTAACTTCCGTTGTGCCGAATTTAGGATAGATTATGGTATCACCCTTCTTAACCTCTTCAACATCCTTACCTACCTCTACAACTTTGGCCATTTGTGGTTTTTCTTTGGCGTCTTGTGGTAGGTAAAAGCCTGAATCAGTCTTATCGCTAGCCTCTAGGGCTTGGGCTACTATTCGATCAGCTAGTGGTTGAATTTTTCCCATAGTTTAATATTCCTCCTTGTCTTACTTATCAATCTTCTTGTAAAACACTCTTCTTTTTGAGAGTCTGTTTTAGCACTCATTGCATAAGAGTGCTAATGAACTAGTTAATATAGTAGCCGTTTTGATATATCAGTGTCAATACGAAAAGATGAAAATCTTTAAACTCATTGCTATATATTTTTTAGTTCTTTGGTTATTTTTGCTTTTAGATTATCTAGCTGCTCACTTGTCCTAGCTTCAATATTGAGCCTGAGTAATGGTTCAGTATTACTAGCTCTTAGATTAAACCACCAGTCTTGATAATTAACACTTAGTCCATCAAGCCAGTCTTGATCACCATCGCTAAAGTTTTTAGCTATCTTTTCTATAATCAACTGCTTGTCTTCATCGCCCTTTAATTCAAAATTAATTTCTCCTGATTGAACATAAGCTTTTCTGTAATGACTAGCTAGCTCAGACAACTTAGAACCAAATTCACTTAATATACTCAATGATACAATGGCAGCAATCAACCCAGAATCTGCAAAGTAGTTGTCGCTGAAATAGTAATGAGCCGAATGCTCTCCGCCAAACGGTGCATCATACTCTCTCATAGCTGATTTGATATAGGAGTGTCCTACTCTAGTTCGTACTGGCGTGCCGCCATATTCTTTAATGGTTTCAGATACTATTCTAGAACAAATAGCATTATGCAATATATGAGCACCTGGATGTTTATCTAGAAAATATCTAGCTAGTATAGCTGTGGTTATACTACCAGATAAACTTTCTCCCCGTTCATCAACTAGCACCATTCTATCGCCATCACCATCAAAAGCTATACCTAAATCTAGATTATTGCTAACAACTACTTTTTTCAGCTCCTCTAAAGTCTCTTCCTTTAAGGGATTGGCCTCGTGATTAGGAAAAGACCCATCTAAATCAAGATAGAGCGGGGTGATATCTAGATCTGTTTTCTCGTCCAAATAAGGAACGACTAATCCGGCCATACCATTACCAGCATCAACCGCTATCTTGAAAGGTTTAATGTTATTAGCAAAACTAAGAGCGTGATTAATCCACTCTGGGATAATATCGTAACTTTTGAGCTGGCCTTTAGTTTGACTATCAGGAATGTTTTCAGCTACTACCATATCTCTTACTTCCATTAAACCTGATTCAATACCAAACCCTCTAGCTTCCTGGCCGCAGAACTTAATACCGTTATATTTACCGGGATTGTGAGAAGCCGTCACTACTGCTCCACCAGCTGCACCTAAATGCCCGACAGCAAAATACAACATATCTGTAGCTACTTGGCCGATATCTATAACGTCGCTGCCTTGAGATCTAATGCCTTCTATTAAAGAGACAGCTAAGCTCTGGGAATCGCTACGCATATCATAGCCAACTACAATAGGTTCGCTACTACCCTCTTTTTTAATCTGCTCAGCAAAAGCCTTACCAATTAGCAGAGCTACTTCTTCATTAATTTCATCTGGCACTAGACCGCGTACGTCGTAAGCTTTGAAAATGTCTTGGGATATATTCATAAGTTTTTATATATTAATTGTATCTCATTTAAGTTGCTACTATGACTTTAGCACAAGCTAAAGGTTGGCAGTAAATTGTCATTGACAATCTATGGTATATTTAACTAGAATTAACCCATTGTTTGGAAAGTCCAAGCATGGGTAGGATCGGGAGATCTATGCCAAAGATTGAAATCGACGAAGTCGAGGTAGACTGCGAAGACAGCAGTCATCTTCTCATCACCTTTCAGGGGGGGTGTGATGATCAGGCGTTACGTAACGCTGAGAGTATGCAAAGGGGGCTTCATGAGCTGATTGGCTCGGACAACATCAAGGACATTGTCCTTCACGTTGTCCGCTACGACGGAAGCTTCTTGGCCACAGCAAAGATCGAAATCGCTGATGGCGGCAGTATCAGCAAGGCATCTCGGGACGTTAGATATGCCCTCTGTGACATCTGGGATGTTGGACCCAATGAAATTCACATCACCAGAAGGTGTCAAGAGGCCATGGAGTGGGATTCCAGGGTTAGGATGTACGATCTTGATGCTGCTACTGCAGTTCATAGCCTCGTCGCCGCCGATTAAACTTATCGGCGCTAACTAGCGCTTAGCCCGAGTGGTTATCTGTGGGATCGCAATTTGATCACACACTTCCCCAAACCACTCGGGCATTCTTCTTTTTTATGAGTATTTTTTAATAATTTTCAACATCTTTAAAACTTGCATATTAGTTATATTTATATTATAATATATATCTTATGTCAGAATATTATCCGACCCATGACACACCGACTGAAAGCCCTTATGAAACGGGGCTTAATTTTGATGATTTTTATAACCGCCGAGAACCATTAACTAGTGATGAAGTTGAAACATTAGCCACAGAGGTTATTGGTACTAGAGATGAACCTAAGCTAATAAAAGGACAGCAAGTCGTTCTCCCTGGGGAGAAAGTCTATGTTGTAGAACATATTGACCATAATGGTCGAGGTATTATGTTAGCCCCCCAAGAAGATCAACTTTCACTCTATGGACATGAACAAATGTTAGATATATCTTTTAAAGCATTCTTCGAAAAAATATTTAATATACCAGCCAAACAATAAATTTAGCTATTTTAATCTACCGTATTTTTTATCAAGCTGCTTAGAGTAGTCTTCTGGTATCTTTATTTCTCCTCTACTAAACTTTTGTTCTAGTAAGGTAATGTCACTGCGTAGATTTCTGGCATCTTGATCTACTTCTTTAGGTCTAGTACTTAAGAAAGCCTTTCCTAGTCGCTGACGTCTACTTTTTGACTCTTCTGATATCTCATAGCTTCTATTGGCGACTCCTCTGCCTTTCGAGCTAAGATGATTGTACCAAACAGGATTATCGACTTGATTGAAAGACTTAGCCCCAAGATCAATTTTAATAGGTGGCCTCATCCAGTGCCAAGATTCAAACTCAGCTCTAGGAAAGGTATCTCTAAGTTGCTTCACTGCCAGCCGTTTAGTAATACCGGTAACGCCTACTTCATCAATTACTAAAACTTTTTGGCCATCTAGCACGGTGTCTATATCGCTACCTAGATCTATATCCGAATCATCAATTCCTTTATCTGACGGTAAGTGCTCCACAAATGTTGAGCGCAAGCTTCTTTGGGCTACATCTCCCATGGTGTGTTTGCCGTTCCATTGAGGTAATCCGTTGATGAAATCAACATCTTCTCTATCCACCCAATCATCTTTATCAATATTTAGAAAACTCATCGACGGCATTTTCATCTGCTCACCTGTCTCTGGATCATCTTCAGCAAAATGATTCCAGAATTTACGCACCATCCAAGCTACGGGTCTGGCTGACTTATCCAAGAATATTACTCTATCTACTTTGTCTTCAGGATCACCAAAACCACATATGCGTTTAATTGTTCTCTCCGTTAGATAAATATATCTAATCTGCAGATCTTCAGCTGTCTCGCCTCGCATATAGCCATGGTTGAGTATCTGAAACTGCTCTTCTTCATCTGAGATAACCTCATCCTTATTAGGTTGAGCCTTATCAACACCTGCACCCTCAAGCGCTAATGCCCCAACCAAAGGTTCTTGGTCTACTGTAATAATGTTGCCGCGATTATCAGATATTGTTTCTAGCATGGTTTTTTACTTTTATAAATATAAAAATCTACTTATATACTTTTACCATATTTATAGCATAAAAGCAAGGGCGGTAGAGGGCTGCATTAAGTAGATTTACTAAGCAGTACTCTTAAATAAGTCACTAGGGTGTTTTTTCTATAGGCTGTATTACTGAATATATTTAGGGTATTGTTTAGTTATAGGGTTTTATATATGAGTACCGAAAGATTCTATAGAGATGAGTTAAGAAACATTGCTGATCAAGAAGCTGCGGATGCTGTAGTCGATAGAGAAAAAGCTAACCAATCTGATGATGAAGAAAAAATAGATGAAGAAGATAGTTTCAGTGAAGCTTTAATAGAGGTTTTACCTGAAGGTACCAAAGTGCAAATAAGGCAAGATGGCACCAAAGTTTTTGCTATAGCAGATCCAGAAGATGAAGAAGACTCTCCGGATAAAGATTAGTAAATCTTTAAGCTGCTAATAACCGGTCTTGAAATAGTTCTATAGTAGATCGTAGTATCGCTACTTCGTCTTTATCTAGTGGCTGGTTGCGATACTCCTTACGAATACCTCTGGCTGAGGTGGCTAATGACTCAAGTAAGCTATCGGGGTCATTGTAGGCAAAACCAACCATTTCTATTTCTGGCAAGTACATCTCCTCGACGCCTTTACCTAGTTTTAGCTGCATAGGACGTAGACTTTGCTGCTGGTTCTTTATATCTATAACCATTAAATCAAAACCGTGCTTAGGCATTTGCTTAGTAGCTCTTTTAAAAGATGGGTCTTGTTTTTTAATATTCTTAAAAAACCAAGGTTCTTCTTCTCTGGGCATAGCCGAACGTATGAAAGTATTTTGGTGCATATCTCGCTTATCTATCAATCTTCTATAGGCTACTAGAGAAAACCACTCTAGGCTTAAACCTCTAGCGTTATACAGGTTACCAACTAATTTCTTAGTAAGTTCACTGCGTCGAGAGTTATTTGCAGTACGTTCTATTTCGGCTTTTAAATACTCTTGCTGATTTTTTATTTGTCCTAGATATTGCAAGAATTCGTCTATATAAACTAGCTGCAAATCCTCATGCATTAATCTTGCCTTATCAGCATCAATCCCATTATCGCTAAGGGCATCAAATAGACGTTGATACTGGATATCATAGCTGTATCTTAGGGCTCTTTGAGAGTTAAAATTAGAAGTTTTTGGCTGAGATTCTAATACTAAATTGTATGAAGACATGGCTCTATTGAGCATAGAAGCCCTAAAACTTCCCTGACTTACTAGTCCAGCTTCATGGAATAAGCAACCAGCTATTAGCATCTCGTAAGCTCCGCTATCTTCACTTCTTTCTAGACTAGCTTCGCCTCTTCTCTGCATGATTATACCGGCTTTAGACAGAGCTTCTTCACCACCCTGCAGAGAGTTAAGACTACCTAACCTAAAATAGAAGCTCTTAGCTTCTGTTGAGGCATCGATACCCACTCGGTTCCAACCATCTTCTATCCTCTCCTCCATCCTAGCTCTAGATTTATCGGTATGAGTAGCGACATCTTTAACTAGTCCATTAGATTTAACTAATTCACTGTGATCCTGAACAAAATCAGGCCAATACTCTTGATACGAAAAAGCGGCCTGTTTGGCCGCCTGATCGACTGAATCAGCTACTGATGTCTCGTTTTTGTTTGGATTTATATTTTCCAATCAACACCTCTTGCTTTTTAAAAGCATAAGACATTTTAGACTATCGTGCAAGTTCTATGAAAAGTAAATCTATTTCATCTTCTCTAGTAGGGTTTTAGCCATCTGCCTATCGTCCCACTCTATGCGCTTACCCTTACCGACTCGACGATATTTCTGATGCCCTAGACACAGAAGAATTACTACGTCTTCATCGGCTGCCATGGCAAAAGCCTTTTCTAAAGCCTCAAATCTATCAGCTATCTCTAAAGTTTTAGCATGATCTTGAGAAACAGCTGCATCATAGATAGTTTTTCTAATACTAGCTGGGTCCTCATCCATCGGCTCATCATCAGTAACTATCACCTTATCCGCCAAACGTCCAGCTTCCTCCCCTAGTCCTTGGTAGTCATGGGTTGGAGCCCCGCCAAATACCGCTATAACATTGCCTTTGGTAATATCCCTTAGATTCTCTAAGACATTCTTGAAAGCGTCTGGTGTATGAGCGTAATCAACTATGACGCCAAACTTCTGTCCGGCTTCTATCGACTCCATGCGTCCAGGCACGCCTGTGAGATACTCTAGGCCCTCTTTAACCTGCTCATGGTCTAGCTCTAGGCCAAAAGCTACTGTTGCAGCTGCTAAGCCGTTGTAGACATTAAATTTACCCGGCAATTGCAAGTCTAGCTCCATAATTCTTTCTCCATAGCGGAACCTAATATGTGAGCTATGGGTTTTTAAATCCATTTTCTCTAATCTCACATCTGAGTCTTTGTTGGTGCCGTAGGAATAAACGGCATGGAAGGCGCTGTCTTTAAAATATTGATACCACTGATCGTCATGATTTAAAACAGCTGCTTGTTTGGCTTTTTTAAACAGCTTGGCCTTGGCTTCGGCATAGGAGTCCATATCACCGTGATAGTCTAAGTGGTCAGGTGAGAGATTAGTCATCACAGCTATATCAAAGTTGATAGCAGCTATCCGGTTTTGGTGCAGGGCATGTGAAGTCACTTCTAATACCACCCAGTCTACCCTTTCTTTGAGCATGCGCTTTAATAACTTCTGCAAGGCCCAGGGATTAGTTACGGTGGCATTTAAATCATTATCCCACTCTTCATCACCTAGACGAAAGTTAGCTGTAGTAGATGCCCCTACCTTGTATCCAGCCGCTCCTAAAACACTGGTAATGTAGTTGATACTGGTAGTTTTACCGTTAGTACCGGTTACGCCAATTACCTTAAGACGTAAGCCTGGAAAGCCATTAATAGCAGCGGCCACCCAAGCTTCTAGACTATGGCCTAGTACGTTAGTCTGACGGTAAAAGCCCTCCCCTAAGAGTTTCTTTAACAATTTAGCGATTAATCTAATAACATTATTCACTACTAATAGACTAGCATAATTTGGGCTCTTTTTATTGAAAAGCAAACCTTTACTATTGCAGCTGCTTAAATATAATGGCTAAGGTGAATGTGTTAGGAATTGAAACTAGTTGTGATGAGACAGCTGCTGCTGTAGTTAAGGATGGTGACACCCTGCTAAGCAATGTCATTGTTAGTCAGATAGATATCCACCGCGAATTTGGCGGCGTAGTTCCAGAAGTGGCTGCTAGAAGCCATATTGAAGCTATATTACCGGTTATTAATAAGGCTCTAGAAGATGCTTTTGGCAAAGAGAGCGACCCATGGAGTCAGATAGATGCTATCGGAGTAACTCATGGACCGGGATTACAGGGTAGCCTATTAATTGGCACGCTAACGGCTAAAACTTTGGCTTTGATTAAGGATAAACCGCTTTATCCGATTCATCATGTTGAGGGTCATACCTATGCCAACTTTATTACCAAAGCAGGATCTAGTAATACCCTTAGTGATATTGCTGGCTCACTACCTGAGACTAAGCCTGAACTCCCCTTTTTGTCCTTAACTGTATCTGGAGGTCACTCCCAGCTAGTACTCTTTAAAGATCACGGTAATTATGAGCTACTCGGACAGACTCAGGATGATGCTGTCGGTGAAGCTTTCGATAAGGTGGCTAAAATGCTAGGTCTAGGATACCCCGGTGGCCCAGCTATAGCTAAAATTGCCGAGCAAGGAGACGAGAGAGCCTACAATTTTCCTATTAGTAGATTAGATAATCAGTATGATTTTAGTTTCTCAGGTCTTAAAACCGCTGTCTTAAGGCACTTACAAGCACTAATCAATCAAGACTACAACTTCCCTTCACACCAGATAGCTAAAGAACTAACTGAGCAGCAAATAGCTGATACAGCTGCTAGTTTTGAATATGTGGCTGTTAAGACTTTGGTTGATAAGACTATGCTAGCTTATTCTGATATAAAGCCAAAAAGTGTGGTTATAGCTGGAGGTGTAGCTGCTAATAAACAGCTCCGTAAACAGTTGCAGGAGTCTTTACCGATAGCTATTGAGTATGCTCCGCCGATACTATGCACCGATAACGCCGCTATGATAGCCGCGCTGACATATTATAGGTCTACTATTGATCAGCCTATAGACCCTATGGAGCTAGAGACTCACCCTAGTTTATCTATGTAATATCACGTGATATAAATACAGCTTTGCACCACTCAGATGTTTCCTGTCATATCTGTTATTAACTTATATCATATGGATTATATAAGTTAATAAATCTATATAAGCAGTTAAGTACTAACTTAGAATAGATGCAGATTCCTATAAAGAATTAGGGTGTCTAATAGTTTAAGTGTCCTTAAGAATATACCTAGGATCAGTAATAGATTAGATTCTAATTATTAAACTTTTGTCTTTTAGTTTATAACTACCAAAAAATACAACCCCGAACTTATTTGGATTCGAGGTTGTATAGCCATGCAAAAACACGTTTCATATGAAACGTTGCACACAAGAATAACTACGGAATATTGATCCCGCGCAATTCAAATCTCCAGTACCGATATTTATTTTTGTGCTTTAGGTGCTCCCTAAGCAACGGTTTTTGTTTTATGTCTCTATTTTAGCATAAAAGCTACCAAGTCAATAGCCCCTAGGCCCAATAGGGGTGATATCTCGGTTATTTACCTTATAATCTCACCACGTGATAGAATATAATCTTTATTCTATCACGTGATATAGACTATATATAAGAGATGGTAGAAGATTAGACTAATTTAACCTATAATACTAAAGATATTATGAAGTTAGATAAGAGCTATCAACCAAATAAATACGAAGGTGACATCTATAAACTCTGGGAAGAATCAGGGGCCTTTACTCCTCAAGGAAATGCCCTCAAAGAACCCTTTACTATCATCATGCCGCCACCAAACGCTAATGGCAGCTTGCATGCTGGTCATTTAATGTTCGTGGTTGAGGATATCTTGAGCCGCTATCACCGCATGCAGGGTCGACCGACTTTATGGTTACCAGGCACTGATCATGCTGGTATAGAGACTCAGGTAGTCTATGAGAAGAAACTAGCTGAAGAGGGCAAGGATAGGTTTGATTTAGGTAGAGACGAGTTTTACAAACAAGTCATGGGCTTTACCTTAAGTTCACAAAGCACTATCTTAGATCAAATGCGCACTATGGGCTTTAGCGCCGACTGGTCAAAGCTCAAATTTACGCTTGATAAAGACATAACTGGCACAGTATATGAAACGTTTAAGCAGCTACATGAGGACGGGTATATCTACCGTGGCAATAGGATAGTCAACTGGTGCAGTCGTTGCCAAGCAGCTTTTGCAGATATCGAACTAGATAGGCAGGAACGCAAAGACCAACTAGTAACTATCAATTATGGCCCGTTGCAGATAGCTACTGTCAGGCCCGAAACTATCTTTGCTGATGTGGCTGTAGCCGTGCATCCTGAGGATGAGCGCTACAAGCACCTCATTGGCCAGCAAGTTATTGTACCGATTATAGATAAGCAGATACCGATTATTGCCGATAAGTACGTTCAGCCAGAATTCGGCACCGGAGCCTTAAAGGTTACCCCGGGACATGACCCTAACGACTACGAGATAGGTTTGAGACATAACCTGCCTGAAATCAGCGTTATAGATCCTGACGGTAAGTTGATTAACGTTCCTGAAGAGTTTGCTGGACTGAGTGTGGAAGAGGGTAGAGCAGCTATTATCACAGCTCTGGAAGAAGCCGGTAAGTTAGTAAAATCTGAAGCGTACGAACACGTTGTATCTATCCATGACCGCTGTGGCTGCACCATAGAGCCGTTAATATCTGAGCAGTGGTTCTTGCGCATCAAAGACCTAAACCAGAACGTCATAGAAGCCATAGAGTCAGATAAAGTCCAGTTCCATCCTAAGAAGTTTAAAAAGGTAGCTCTAGACTGGCTCAAACAAGAGCATGATTGGTGTATATCCAGACAAATCTGGTGGGGTATACGTATACCGATTTACTACAAAACCTCCAACGATCCCGATAAAGACTCCTACACCATTACTGATGATGAGCAGGAAGCTATAGAGTATTACGGAGAGGGTAATTACCGCGCCGAAGAAGATACTTTCGATACTTGGTTTTCATCCGGACAGTGGCCCTATGCTACTTTAATGGCGACTGGAGATTTTGACAGCTTCTATCCGACAACGGTTATGGGTACAGCTAGAGATATCTTGCACAAATGGGTAACTCGCATGATTATGTTTGGGTTGTATAAGACTGAGGAAGTACCGTTTGAACATGTCTATCTATGGGGTATGGTAACTGATGAAAAAGGTCAAAAACTATCCAAATCTAAGGGTAACTATGGTGATCCTATGGAGATTACAGCCAAATATGGTACTGATGCTCTGCGTCTAGCTCTATCCGCTTCTAATACCCCGGGTAGTAATAGCGCTTTAACAGAAAAACAGGTGGAGGCGATGCGCAATTTCAACAATAAACTCTGGAATGTAGCTAGGTTCATACTGGATAAGGTTGATGATAGTTATCAGCCAGCTAAACCTACAGCTAATAACTTGGCTGATGAATGGATACTGGCTAAGCTCAACCAAGCCACTGATGATGTTACTAGATTAATTGATGAGTATAGGTTCAATGAAGCTACCCAATACATCTACCATTTACTGTGGGATGATTTTGCCGACTGGTATCTAGAAAGTTCTAAAGTTGAGCCCAACCAAGACTTACTAATTCATGGGCTAGAAACTATTCTAAAACTACTCCATCCTTTTGCTCCATTTATCAGCGAAGCTATTTGGCAACAGCTCAAATGGCAAGATAATAACCTGATCATATCTACCTGGCCAGTAGCTGAAGAGTTAGGTAAAAAAGAGCAGGTAGCTATTAATGAATTTGAAAAACTACAAAACATTATCACTGAAATCCGCGCCATAGGCACTGATATAGATTTATCAGATGCTAGTTTGTACCACCGGCAAAGTCAACTACTAGAAGATAGCTCCGAATTAGTAGTTAAGTTAGCTGGTGTAGATTCATGCCAGAGCGTTAGTGACGGCAGAGGGCTACCCATACCAGGCACTACTATAGACTCCTGGTTAGATGTAGATGAGAGAACTATTAATAAATACCAGCAGACTTTAGAAAATAGGCTAGAGGAAGTTAACAGCCGGGTAAATACCTTAAAGGCTAAGCTAGATAATAAGGCCTATACACACAACGCACCCAAGGCAGTGGTTGATGAGACTAAGAATATGCACAAAGAGGCTCTGGAGGCCTCTGAAACACTCTCAGAAGCATTGAAAAGACTGGAGAAAGCTAGATAAGGGTTTCTTCTCTAGCTAAAATACTTAGCTATCAACTGCTTAATTGATTTTTGCGGATCATACTCATCAAACCACTCTGCTTGCCAACCAAATCTCTCGGCTGCTCTGACATTAACCTTGGAATCATCAATAAATAGTATGGCTGCTGACTCAACTCTAGCTGCCTGAGTAGCTATCTCAAACATTTCGTGCTCAGGCTTCATATGGCCAATATCACAAGACTTAATGATTGTTTTGTATTTAGCTTTAGGTACTAATTCTAGCTGCACAAAATTCTCAAAGTAGCCTTTGGCGATGTTGCTAATTAAGCCAACAGGGTAATGGTTGGTCAGCTCTTTTAGAAAGTTATGAGCTGGCAGTATCGGGCGCATATCTGCTAGCCACGACTTCATCGCTTCTTCACCGGCCTTATCCTTCATATTTAGCTTCAACTTTAACGCCACTAGTAGTTTGAAATCTTCATCAGTCATATTGCCTTTAGCTAAAGCTTGCTCATTCTCATAGAACAGCTTTAAAACCTGGTTGTATGGCCTATCAATTCTTTCTGCATAAGCATGCACGCTAGGTAGCCAGTGGATTAACACCCCGCCAATATCAAAGTAGATAAATTTAATGTCACTATTCTTCTTGATATTAATTGGCGCAGCAGACAATAGATCACTAAGCATGCAGCCTATAGCATCAGCTAGGCTTTGGGTGGCACCTACAGAGGGGGAGGGGATAATGCCCTGTTCTAGTTTTGTCAGAGTTGAGTAAGCCACTCCAGAGCGTTTAGCTAGCTCTTTCTGAGTTAGATTAGCGCTTTGACGTTCTCGCTTCAGCGCAGCAGGATCTAATCCAGCCATAAGCTATTAGCCTACCAGCTTATTCTTCATAGCCTCTAGATACTTGGTCTCTACTGGATCGGAGTGTCTCATAGATATCGCTCCTGGCTCATCCATAGGGATAACATGGACATGGACGTGCAGCACATCAAAGCCATATATAACGGTGCCGATGCGAGCTGGTTCTAGCTTGTCTTTAAGGATCTTGGCCACCTTATAGACAGTATCCATAGTGGCCTGGTAGGTCTTCTTATCTAGATCCTGAAATTGATCTACTTCTTTTTTAGGAACCACTAATGTATGGCCGGGACTAACTGGGCGAATATCTAAAAAAGCGATAGTTAGATCATCTTCATAGATAACCTGAGCTGGTATTTCTTTATTAATAATTTGAGTAAATATAGAAGCCATGGGTTTCATTATAGCAACTAGATAAGCTTTGTGCAGAATGAATAAGTTCACTCAAGTAGTCACGGTTGACTTAAATGGGTAAAGTGTTGTATATCTATAACATATATTAAGCATAAGCAGAGGGTAAAAATATGAATCCTGAGGAAGAAAACAACCCAGGCCAACAGCCACAAAACAATCAACAACCAACTACACCACCAGCCGGTAGCGATGGTTCACAAGTAGGTGGTGCAGCCTTTGAGCCAGCTCAGGCTCAACCAGTACCAGAGTCTCAGCCACAACCAACTGGCGAAAGTAAGTCTTCTCCAGCAGCAGGTGACGGGGGAGAAAAACCAGCTACTCTAGCTTTAGTAGTAGGTGCAGTAGGTTTAGTAGCTTGGATCTGGAACGCATGGGTAGGTCTAGCAGTAGCTATTGTAGCTTTAGCGCTATCATTCATGGCTAAGAAAGAAGACCAGAAACTAGCTCAAGTAGCCTTGCTAGTAGCTGTTGTAGCTCTCATAGCTTCTGTAGTAGCTTTCTTTATGGGTTAATTTAAGACAAAGA
>JBBDOS010000012.1:0-50112 GCA_040876925.1 Saccharimonadales bacterium (SeqCode)
AGATGCAAGCTAGCACTTTAGGATCAACTAAAAAATTCACCGGCTGGCAGGGTGAGGGGTTTCTGGTCGGGCAGGATGAGGTCGCGTCGCTGACTGGGCTGAACGTCACCCGTGATGCGGACTTGTCGGTGGGGGCGCTTGGCATCCTGGCGAGGGAGCTTGACAACTGGACCTTGCGCACGTCGGGGGTCACCGTGAGCCTGTACGACGTGCTCTACGACGGCAGCCAGTTCGTCGTGTCTGGCGCGGGTGAAATCCTCACGTCGCCGGACGGGGTCAGTTGGACGGTCCAGGCGTTGGCCACAAACTCGCACATGCTGGGGATCGCTTACGACGGCACAGTGCTCGTGACTTGCGGCTCCGCTGGCCAAATCTTCACGTCGCCGGACGGTATCACTTGGACGGAACGCAGCACTCCAAACACGGAGCAACTAAATGCCATCGCCTACGGTGCTGGTCTGTTTGTTGTGGTTGGCAACGGTAACACAGTCATTACCTCTCCGGACGGGATCACTTGGACAGCCCGCAGCACCCCAAACACCGACGCCATGCGCGGCGTTGGCTACGGTGGCGGGTTGTTTGTTGCTGGTAGAGATTCTGGCGACGTCATTACCTCTCCGGACGGTATCACTTGGACGGGACGCAGCACGCCCATTACCTCTGTCCCGCGCGCCATAGGCCACGCCGACGGTTTGTTTGTTGCGGGCTCCGCGTTCGGCAGGGTCATCACGTCTCCGGACGCCATCACTTGGACGGAACGCGACACCCCAACCAGTGCGAGCCTGTACGGTGTCACATACACCAACGGTCTATTCCTCTTCGTGGGTCGGGACGACGGCACAGCCATTACCTCGCCGGACGGTATCACTTGGACGGAACGCACCACCCCGACCACGGAGAATCTGGATGGGGTGACCTCCGGCGACGGCCTGTTAGTTGCGGTCGGAGCCAACGGCACGATTATTACCGCAGGAGCGGGTACCGACGACTCCGGCACGCTCGCCCTGACTACCGTCACCCTGCCCGCCACTGCCGACAGCGTCTACTTGCTGGACGACACCACCATCGACGTCGGTGTCACCCTCATCTACGAAGCCACCCTCGACGGTACGACGTGGGAGACAGTCACTCCCGGCGACACCGTCCTGCTCGCCCATTCGGGCACGGCGTTCGCGATCCGTGTCTCGATGGAACGGGCAGCCTATGCCGAGGATGAGGGTCGCGTGTTCTGGATGATCGGCTACGCGAGCTAAGGAGCTATTATGCAGGGTATCCCTTGGAGCCTACCGGGCCAACTTTCCTATACAAACTACGCGCCAGAGGATAGGTGGAAGACCGCATCTACTGACTTATTACTCACGCAGTTAAGACATAACCTATGTCAAATCATAGAACGTTACTAGTAGATTATTTAATAAACATAGTTGGTTAGTTAATTTTATATTAGATAAGAGATTAGTACATTACACTTCTATAGGAATAGTGTAACTTATATATTACTATCATCTATTTTAAATTAATGTTTATTCTAAAAAGAGTTAAATAATAAGTTGACAAAACTTATGCTTTTGCTTCATACTAATAAGCATGGTTATCAAGGCAATTAGTCTTGAGAAGCAAAAATAAAAATTAACAAATAGCATGAATGATTTAGCCTAGCTCAAAAAAAGCTAGACCTTAGTCTATATTCACGCTAGGAAAAAGGAGTTGCTAAAATGGCAATACCACTAACACAACACTCAAACACTCAAAAAATAGCTGTTAAAGTAGTCGTTCACGCTTAAAGAATCTTTTGTAGGGTAAGCTACTTGGTAAATAATAAAGTAGCTTACTTCGTGATAGAAGTATTTAAGCAATAACATACAGGTTTTATACTAAATATTTATGGATGTATTTGTAGAGATCAGTTTAATCCTAGTAGTTGCTACTTTGATAGCAGCTCTGATGCAATTGCTGCGTCAACCACTAATAATTGGTCATATAATCACTGGTCTAATAGTTGGTCCAACCGTACTAGATTTAGTGCACTCTGCTGAAACAGTTGAGCTATTCTCGCATATGGGCATTGCTCTACTGCTATTTATTATCGGTCTAGGCTTAAACCCTCGAGTTATTAAAGAGGTGGGTAAAATCGCCGTTATGACTGGTGTGGGACAGATACTTTTTACCTCCACTATCGGTTTTCTTGTAGCTCAAGCTTTAGGCTTTAGCGCCGCTCATTCTGTATACATAGCTTTAGGCCTAAGTTTCTCTAGCACCATTATCATCTTGAAACTATTATCTGATCGCAAAGATACTCATAGGCTATATGGCAAGATAGCGACTGGTTTCTTACTAGTTCAAGACATAGTAGCCGTTATGGCCTTAGTGGCAGTTACCGCCCTAGGTCAAGACCAATCACTAGGTGAGGCTATGACATCTACTCTCCTATCAGGAGCTGCTTTCATTGGCGGGATAGTACTAGTATCAATATATGTCTTACCTCACTTACAAAAGTTCTTATCTAGATCTCAAGAATTCTTATTTCTTTTTGCTATTGGCTGGGGATTTGGAGTAGCCTCATTGGCTTATGCGATCGGTTTCTCTATAGAGATAGGCGCCCTAGCTGCCGGTGTAGCCCTAGCCTCTTCTCCTTACGCCTTTGAAGTGGCTTCTAAGATGAGGCCTTTAAGAGACTTCTTTATAGTACTATTCTTTATCATTCTCGGGGCTGAACTAGACATCATGAGTATTGGATCTGGTCTCTTGCCAGCTACCGCACTGTCTATATTGATACTTATAGGTAACCCGATAATCGTGATGAGTATTATGGGAGCACTTAAATTCAAGAAGAAAACTGGATTTAAGGCCGGTCTAACTGTTGCTCAGATCAGCGAGTTCTCCCTCATACTGCTCTTGCTTGCTCGTGAACAAAACTTTATTACCGATGAGATAGTCTCCATGATGACATTGGTAGCTATGGTGACTATTGCGGTAAGCACCTATATGATTATTTATTCTGACAAGTTATATGATTGGCTAGAGCCCTATTTGAGTATATTTGAGCGCAAAAACACTAGAGATAAGAGCGAAGGTGGTGATAAGCATGATGTCATACTATTTGGCTACAAGACTGGATCTCATACATTAATCGATAGCTTTAAGAAGATTAATAAAAAGTACTTAGTGGTTGACTATAATCCGGAAGTAATTGAATCATTAAATAAACAAAATATTAATGCCTTATACGGCGATGCTAATGATGCTGAGTTTCTAGAAGACTTAAGCCTAGAATCAACTAAGATGGTTATAGCAGCGACCAGTGATCATAGCACTAATGTCCTAGTATCTAGACACATTCTAGAATGTAACCCCAAGGCAGTAGTTATAGCTAAAGCCGAAGAGTCAAATGAAGCTGACGTGCTCTATGATATCGGGGTTCATTATGTAATGATGCCTCACTTCTTAGGTAGTAGAGATATTAGCCGTAAGATATCAAGATACGGTCTAAAATCCCACGATTACTTTGCTAAAGCCAAGCAAGAGCATATCAACCATTTAGCCAAGAATTATCATGGTTAGTTTTGATTAACTAGCTAGTTTACTTTTAGATTCTTACAATCTAGGGCTTACTCTAAATAGCCTTCAATAATACTTATAAACATTTCGGCTGTTTGCGGGTTTTGCTGCAATCTTTCACCGTTGATGAAATAAGTTGGAGTCCCGATAACATCTATCTGATCGCGAATAGCTACATCTCTCTCTACTCTAGAACCAGCGTCTTGGAAATCACTTCTGAATTGATCTACATCCATATCTAAATCTTCAGCATATGATTCAAATAAGCTTCTGGCATTGGTATTACCGCTCCAGGATGCTTGGTTGTCAAACAATGTATCGTGCATCTCCCAGAACATACCCTGCTCAGCAGCTGCTTCAGTTGCCCTGGCAGCATCATAGGCTTGCGGCAAGAAAGGTGAGTGTCTATAGACAAACAACAAGTCATCACCAAAGTGCTCTCTAACTTCAGGAAGTATACTATAACCTGTCTGACAGGCTGGACACTGGAAATCACTATATTTAACTAGTGTGATAGCTGTATCCTCTTCCGACCCTATCTTGTGGTCTTCTGCTGTTATCTCGTGAGGATTTTCTATCGTTTCTCTTGGCTGAGAATCCCTATCACCAAATATAAAGATAGATGAAATCATAACTGCTACTACTAATACTAAAACTGCCCAAAAACCTTTACCCATAACTAAGTTAGCCTCCCTTATATATCTTGATTAATTTTCTTAGGTTACTACCATTATATCAGTTCTTAGCTATCTTCACCTTCTTCTAGTCCAGAAGCTAGCTTATTAATTAATATTGGCGCTATCATAGTGGTACCGATACTAAGTACAATTAAAGCAGTTAGTAAACTGTGATCAATCAGCCCATAGGCAAAACCAGTAGCTGCTATAGCCAAAGTTACATTAAGCTGTGGTGTAGTAGCAGCACCTAGTAATAGGCTCTCTTTTCTAGAGAAGTTGGTCATGCGACCAGCCAAGAAACCGCTACCAAATTTAGAAATAATTGAACCGAGAAGTACAACTATAATTAATAAGTAGGCACTTGGTGAAGTTAATAACCCGCTCAGTTGCATTTCAGCCCCAACCATCACAAAGAATACCGGTATAAACATCCCGTAAGCTATAGCTCTAAGCTTAGCTTTAGTCAAACGATCGTTCACGGATCCACTAAGAACTAGTCCGGCAAAGAACCCTGCTTCGGCAGGCTGTAAGCCAAGCAAGCCAAACAATATAACCGTACCCAGTAAGATACTAATAATTAACTGTAATTCTTGTTCAAACTTCTTGCTATCAAATTTAGCTAGATACTCTTCTATCTTCGGTACTGATAGACGTAAGATAATTAAAGCTAGAGCTAGGAAGATATAGGTTACTAGTATCGGTAAGTCTGTTCCGGTAGCACGCTGTATTAAAATAGAGAAGAAAGTTACACTGACAATATCTAGTACCACAGTCGAACCTATGATGGTATGGCCTATCTTTCTTCTAAATACATTGTAACCTTCAAGGGAAGGTAGAACTACCGCTATAGATGAGGATAGTAAAGCAGCTCCAAGCAAGAAACCGGCATCAAAATTCATATCAAAAGCCACCGCTATAGCTAGAGCTACAAGTAAAGGTATGATGCCATTAACTGCAGAAACTACTGTTACCTCGTGTTTAACATTACGAAAGTTAGCAAAACTAATCTCTAGTCCTGCCATAAACATCAGAAACACTAAGCCAATCTCAGAGAAGAAGTCAGTTACCTGATTGCTTTGGATAATATCAAAGCCCTCAGAACCAAAAACTATTCCAGAAATTATTAAGGCTGTTACCCAAGGTAGGTGTAGTCTATTAAAGAATTCTGAAAATAGCAGTCCTGCTGAGATAATAATGAAAAATGTTAAAAATTCTACCATATACTAAATATTAAAAAGCATCCTTCCTGTGATTAAAATGCCCTAACCTTATCGATTAACTGATCCAGTGTAGAGTCTCAGGACTGCACCTGAACGGTTGAAGTCAGGTCCAGTGATAGACTGCCAACAGGCTCTGATGTGGAAATCTATATAGTTAGTATCTTGTTGGTAGGCTTCGATCCATAAGTTGTAGATACTATCACTATCGATATCGTCTGAGTCATAAGCTCTGATAACATCCCGATTGAATAAAGTATTAGGATCATCATCTGTAGCTCCAACACTATCTAAATCGATATAGAAAGGGCTTGAACCTGGAGTTGGCTGGCAGGAAGACTCATCATACACAGGTGTAATATTAGTTACGAAGTCAGTATCCCCATCCTCAGAAACTATTTTAGAAAAGGCTGCACCTCTTTCAAAACCAATGCCACGTAAAACCTCAGCTGTAGATTGGACATAATTAGTTACTTCTGTACGCTCAATGGAGGCTTGACCGATTCTAGTAGCTCTAGTTGATAGAGTATAGGCTCCAGCAATCACGGTAGATAGAATAACTGTGGCAAGTAGAACCTCGACAATTGTTTCGCCGCGAGAGTTAGAATTGGATTTAAAAAGGTTGAACATTTATATTTTCCTAAAAGATAGAAGCTACTCTTTCTTGCTAAGTTCTTATGTTAAAGAATTGTATTATGAAACAGAGATAATAGCAAAGGTTGATTATCAATCAGAAGCTATCTATTACCTGTATTATTTACCTAATTGCTTAGGCTATATTTTGTGGTTCATTGAGTAAGAACTGTTTAATGTTCTCGGCGGTGATGCGGCGAATCTTAGTTAAGGCTTCTTGAGAGTTAAAGGCGTTATGTGGTGTCAAAACAACATTAGGCATACGTTGTAATACACTATGTTCAGCTCTAAGTAGTAAATCTTGCTTACTAGCTCCAGGATGAAGCAAGGCTATATCCTCATCAAAACGCAGCAACTCCTCGCCTTCAAGAACATCTAGACCGGCTCCGGCTACTTGGGCGGAGTATAAAGCGTCAATTAAGTCACTAGTTTTAATTAGCTCACCTCTGGCGGTATTGACTATGATAACGCCTTTTTTGGTCTTAGCTAGAGAAGTCTTGTTGATAATATGCTTAGTTTCATCAGTTAAGGGTAGATGCAAGCTAATTACATCACTATCTTCTAGAAGTGTATCTAGGCTAACCTCTTCTATATTCTCATCATCAATAGGAAACTTATCGTGCCCTATTACCCTCATTCCAAAACCCTTGGCAATCTTAGCTACGTGTTTACCGATCTTGCCACAACCCAATATACCTAAAGTCTTTCCTTCTAGATCTAGTCCTGTTAGTTGAGGATGATCTATCACTCCACCCTCTATCTGCTCTATACTCTCTGAAAGTCGCCTAGCTACAGTAAGTAGCAACATAAAGGTATATTCTGCAACTGTAGACTCACCATAAGTAGGTACGGTAGATGTTAAGACATGATTCTTCTTAGCTGCAACAACATCTATATGATCATGACCCGTAGAGCGAGCAGCTATTAGTTCTAGGTTGGGTAGTTTTTTAATCACGTCACTACTAACTTTAGAAGTTACAAATACTGAGACTATATGGACGTCCTGATATTTAGAAACAGTCTCTGTATTTAGCGGTTCTTCAGTAGTGATAACTTCACTTTTGAAAACATTTTTGAAGGCTCGGCGAAAATAGCTACTATCACCACCATGAGTATCAAAAAATACTATTTTGTTTTTACCCTCTGACATGGTTTATATTATACAGGTTATGGTTAAAAGATTATCTAGTTACCACCAGAAGATATCTTTTCTTCAGCAATCCTAATAGCCGCTTTTCTGGTAGATATATCCTCATCTTGACAGAGTTGTAGCACTTCTTTAGTGGAGTGAGATATTTTCTGTCTAATTACTTCTAACATATTATCTTCAGTGGTATTGGGGTATTGATACTCTAACCATGAAGCTATGACTCCTCCAGCATTAGCTACAATATCGGGTATGATATCTACGCCTTTATCGTGCAGTTTTTCCTCTATGTTAGCTGCGATCGGTAAATTAGCTCCCTGGACTATTGTTTTGGCTTTGACTCTATCGTAGTTATCCTCCGTTATAACGTCGCTGATTGATGAGAGGATTAATATATCAACATCTAAAGTGCGCAGTTCATCATGAGTTATTTCCTTAGAGCCGGGATATTCTGATAGCTTCCTGTTTCTATCATTTTTCAACTCATCTAACTTAACTTTATCAAAGCCGTCTTCAAGATAGATACCGCTATTACTATCAGATACTGCTACTACCTTAGCGCCCTTGTCTTCTAGCTCAATAAAGGCATAACTACCGACAGTGCCGTAACCGTCTATAGCTACGCTCTTATCGTTTAACTCTAGTCCATTGTTGTTACTAGCTACTTCAGCAGCCACAGCTACACCGAAGCCGGTAGAGGCAGACTTACCACTCAATCCACCCTTATCAACTGGCTTACCGGTAGTAGAGCTTTTATCCCCCGTTATATCCACCAGCCATCCCATCTCCTCTTCGCCGGTATTAATATCTGGTGCAGCTACGTAATAGCTACCTAAATATGGCCGGATGGCCTTAATGAAGGTTTCAAAAAGCAACTGCTTATCATCACTCCTACTTTTAGGCCACAAAATACCGCCCTTAGCCCCACCGAAAGGTAGATCTACTAGAGCATTCTTGAGACTCATAGCTCTAGCTAGACGGCACACCTCATCTCTATCAACATGATCGCTCATCCTTATCCCGCCCTTACCTGGACCAAAGTTAGTATTATCAATTACTAGATAACCTTCTAGCCCTATCTTAGGATCATATACTTCTATGACTAATTCCGGGCCTAAATCATCTTTTTTTATCATCATCACAACTACCTTTTATTTGCTTTTTTATTAACTAATATTTAAATATCTTCGTTTTAATTAACAAAAACATATCCTATAGCTAACTATTATCCAGGTAGCTGGATAAGTGTAATCTTATCTATCTGATTTGGTGTTTTTGTGTTTTATCTCAAGCTCTAATATAGCCCCTTTTAAAGAGAGTGGCATAAGAGTAGTATGTATAGTAAGATAGCTATTAAGGGTAACCAGTAATCCTTTAAGTATTAATTAAGTAAATATATTTAGGTAAGTATTAGATGTCTAAATTAAAAGTAGCCAGCATTCAACATCCTGGGGCAAACTCTTCAAGTATTGAACTATATTCTGATGGCAGTATCTCTGTTAATAAGGTATCTTCAGGAGACATTGCCTTTACACCTACTGATGATATTGCTGATGATGATGTCCAAAGAGCTTTAGAAGAATTAGGTACAAATAAAGCCGCAAAAACTGCTTTAAATGAAGTACAGATAATGCACGCAATGGAGACGAACTGATGGATCGTACGCCAGCACGACTGCACAGCGACGCAGCATCGCTCGCCCTGAGAGTCAGTGACCTCGAGACGCTGCACTGGATGGGAGTAGTGCTATGACGATGACTGCAAAGAAGCTCGCCCACGGCATCCTGAAGCGTTCGAACATGCTAGCCACACAGCAGGCCTTCGCTGAGATCGCAGCTGGCGAGCTGGTCCCAGCTTCCATGAGCAGCGCCGATGACCGCGCCGTCCGCCAATCCTACGGCTGGGACACCAACACCGATGGCTGGAACGAGAACGTCAGCGAGTGGTCAATAACCGGAGGAAACAGTAACGCCCGCACTGGGGCAGGCTCGCTCTACATATCCACCAACAACACTGGCGGCTGGCACGGTAACCCCTGGTATGGCTCGACTGGCCAGACTTACCGGAGTCTCGGGAACGTCTGGGAGGAGCTAGAGGTCTTGGAGTTGTCCATGTGGAGCCAGCGGGATGGCCAGTATCACTACGCTGCTCCGGGTGTCTCCTTCGGGAGCACTAACAGCGGGAGTAACGACACCATCCCGATTGTTTCCCGGAGCAATGGATCGAGTGGGACTCCTACCTTTCACGGGAGCTCGACCGAATGGTATGAGACGGTTACTCGCGTGCTGATCCCTCGTGGATACGGCAGCTCGAACAAGTATCTGCATATTGATAAGTATCTCCACAGCTCCAACAACCACAACTTCTACGTGGATGACTACACTGTCACGCCGATTGCACCTTGGGAAAGCGACGAGAACGCCGAGGGCATCGCGTTCTCCACCGCGCAAGCGCAGAGCGGAGATGGCTCGATTGAGTTCGCAGCGACAGCTTCTGGCCTGCTTCGCCTTCGGTACTTCGACCAACTTTCGCAAAGTGGCGTTTACACCAACTTTGATGAGGGCGATCGACGCAACATCTGGAAGTTCGCGATGACGGCTGGGTTGACTTACAACCTCCAGGCTGTACTCCGAGCCGGTACTGCTGGCCGCTCTGCCCGACTAGGGGTGCGCTACTACGACTCACAGGGCGACGAGGCAGGCGACATCTTCGGGCCTTGGGGGACGCTCTCCTCTGGAGCCTGGACGACAGTCGGCTGGCACCTGGAGGCTCCCGAGGGGGCGGTTGCTGCACTACCGCTGCTAGAGATCTCCAGTGCCGATGCCGCTGAAGTGTTCCACCTGGACGATTTCACCTTCGACCTATCGCTGGGTTGGGAGCCGGACGCGAACACAACGTTGGCGAAAGCCGCTGACCCAGCTGGGGCTTACGAAGTGACAACACTCCAGCTCACCTCGGTCGGAGCTGGCGACCTCCAGGCTGATACTCCGGCTGACGGAGGAGACTATAGACAATCTGCTGCTGCCGAAGCAACCTACCTCGCTTCAGCTCGGATGTTGGCCGAAGCGACTTCCCGCGATGCGCACCTGGAGTTGCTGTTCTACGACCAGTCTGGCGCTGTGATCGGGAACGCGCAGGTCGGTGAATCGGTCACGCTGCCAGCTAACGGTAACGTGTCAACCGCTGGAGACTACGCTTTGGCGCTGGTTGCCGCAACTGCACCGGCAGGCACCTACACCATCTCGACCCGGATCGTTGTCGAGGGTGCCATCGGAGCGAACGAGGTGTTCCATGCAGCCCGTAACCGACTAGATGAGGTGGCTGTCCCGGCGCCTGGAGCCGAAGTAAGCACGCTGTTGAAGCAGCTTTCGGTCACCGGACTCCGCTCAGGCAATCTGTTCGTCCACGTAGTACCGGAAGGCGAGCAGCCCGGAGACGAACACCTGCTCATCAACGGCATCTCGTTGGCCGGATCCGAGTTGCTTCATCTTGACCTCTCGCTTGTCTGCGAAGGGACTGACCATGTGCTCATCTCGACTGGCCGCAGAAACGAAGCGGTCGGCCATCTCTCCGGCGTGGAGGTCTTGTAATGTCCATTAGCTCTAGCAGAATCCGAACATCCGAAGGCTCCGCCCCAGAATTGGTGTCGGAGGGCTGGGACAACGTGCCCAGCGGCACCAACATCGACATCATCCCTCCCGAGGGCGAGACGTGGATCATCGAACGAGCCTGGAACGGTGGACGGCCCAACATCTCTACGCCCTCCGGGCCTAGAGTTAGTGGTAGTCGCACCGGACTCTACGACGGCTCGGTCTTCATGGCCATTGCACAGTCCGCAGGAGGACTCACAAGTTACTACGACGGCTGGGGCTGGTTAGACAACCGTGAGTACGCTATCACCTCGAAACGTTGGTTGAGAATCCGCTTCGATAACAATGAAGACGGCGGATATCATGGAAGGAAGGTATGACAATGGGTATTGACGAAGGTTGGTTGCGGCGCAGGTTCCCGATTCGCTCGACTCCTGACGGCCACGAGGAGGTTGAGTTCCTGCGTCGGCCTGGCCGCAACGGAGGTACTGTCGTTTACGCGATGGATATAGAAAAGATGCTGGCCCAACTTGGAGCCGCAGACCTAGGTGACGGCTCGCCGGAACAGATGACCCAGGGATTGCGCGCTCTAGCTCGTGCCAGCCGCTCGGTCGGCTCTGATCGGTCAGCTCCCTCAGACTTACCCCAGGAAGACGAGGTAGTAGACAAACCACTCACGCAGTGGTTGCCTATCATCGACGCTTGGGAAGAGGCTGGGGTGTTGAACGAGAACCCGCCCGAACCTGGACCACCTACGATCGAGCGAGGCAGAGCCAGAAGGTCTTCCCTCTGATCGCGAGCCTCTACCTGCCTCTGAGCAACCCGAGCGCTACCCCGCACGACCAGATGAGGAGAGTTCACCGTGATTGGCCTAGTAGACGATTAGGACTGATCTATCGCGCTCGTAAAGATTTGCTCTCAGCTAAAATTTTCTCTAACTTATCGATCACCTCACTAGCAAATTCTTCTAGATGATTCAGATCTTTATCAACAGCTCCTGCTACTCCCTGCTTTAATAGCTGTTTATTAATACTAGGCATTGAGGAGGTAGATATAATTTTATCTAAGCCAAACCTATTGATATCTAAGATGTGAAAAGTACCGCCATCTTTAGCGTTTCTATCTAGAATGATGACATCATAGCTATCAATCGGTTGCTGATTAACTATCTTTTCAACATCACTACTATTGGAATATGAGGTTATAAATATATCTTCAGCCAACTTTTCCTCTAGCTTAGCTAACTCCTTAATTAAAGCAGCCTGTACTTCTAGTAGATCTTCTAATATTAATATGTGCTTCAAGACAATCCTCCTAAATCATTAACTAACAGTATTAAAGCATAGATAAGCCCTAATATACCTAGGCTCTTGCGCCAACTATTGATACCTGAGCTAAATTCTAAAATAGCCCACAAGAGTAAACTCAACCCAGCTATTATCCTGATGGCTAGAATTAACCAGTCATCTGCTAAAAATCTAGATAGTAAGTACCCCGAGATAGCTACTACTATCCACTTATTGGGTTTTTGCCCAATCACTATATCCCCTTCGCTGTTCTTGAAGAAATTACTAAAGTTCGTTTTAAATACCTAGCTATTCTTTAAGTAAGTCATTCTCGAAAGCTTCTATACCTTTAAGATTCTTGTCATATTTATCAGTTTCTGGAAAGTCTAGATTCTGAATATGTGCATAGATGGCTTTCATTAACTGAGTAGTCCTATCTACCTCTTCGCTAGTAACATCAGATTCTAGTAAAACAATTTCTCCAGTTCTTTTGTCTGGCTCGATAAATTCTAAGACTACCTTATCCACGCTATACTCCGACCAGCTGCGTGAATTCTCTAATAACAACTTGTAAAAGATTAGCTGCGTACGATACTGCCAGGCCTTTAATCCCTCCTCTGAGTCGCTCTTACTGCGTAAGTTAGTAACTGGTTTACCGGTCTTAAAGTCATAGATATCAGCTATTTTTTTATCTTTGTTAAGTGCTAATTTATCAATCTTACCAGCTATTGGCACGCCCCCTATAACTACGCCCTGTTTAGCAAAATTAACTTCTATTAGGTGGTTAGGGTCCATATAGCTAGAGCGCTCTTTGAGATATTTCTTCAAGGCTTGCTTGCCTCTTGTTAGTAGCTTATCCTCATCCTCTTTGTTTAATCTTCTAGAGTGTAGCTGATGGGTGAATATAGCTAATATCTCCTGTTCGCTGGGTTGCTTACCTTGAGATAGTAAGTGGTAAGTTTCACTCAAAGTATTATGTATAGCTGTACCATAGCTAGCTGATATAGATGGACTTTGAGGAAACTTAAGTAAACTATCAAGTAAAAAGGCTTTAGGACCACCACGTATAAGGTTTAAGAATTTAATATAGGCGGTGGCATTTAACTGGTAGTCTTGCAAGATTGGCTTAAGTACTGCTTTAGCATCAGCTTCTCTTGGTAGTGGGTGATATGACTGCCACGAAGTCTCTAATATTTCGGCTGTTTTAGCATCCGGCATATCTATATCTTCAAATAGCTGATGATCAAGAAACGGCACCAGTAATGACTCTTTGCCCCTATGGTTGTGCTCATGTCCTAACAAATAAAGGTTAGATTTAGCTCTAGTCATAGCTACAAAGAATAGTCTGAGTTGATCGTCTAAATGATCACCAGCTGGAGTAATCGGTAAGTTCTCTGGGAAGCGAATGTTTTGTCTGGATCTACCTGGTGTCCAGACTTCTTCTTGGACATCAACAATAAAGACAGTCTTAAACTCTAACCCTTTGGCCTTGTGGGCGCTCATCACCTCAACGGAATTCTCGTGCGATACAAAAGGAGTTTCATCCACTATAGGGATATCGTTATCGCGGTGGGTATCTATAAAACTAACTAGATCTTTGAGATGAATTACTTCTCTATGATGGTACTGGCGCAACTTTGATCTAAGTAGTTTAAGGGCGGACAAGAAAGCTATATATTCACCTCTACTTTTATCAAATTTATCACTTGAAAAGTAGTAGTCTTGATAGGGGCTTTTAAACCCTGCTAGTTTCTTAACTCCAACCAGAACATCTATTAAATGCTCTAGTGGTTGGCTCTTAGATAGATCTTTACAAGCCAGTAGCCATTTAGCTAGAGTGTGCAAGTTTTTATCCTTGCTATCAATCATCATATCTAGCCAGAGCCTCCTTTGCTGGTAAGCCTGCCTACTCAAACGCCAGATATCAATAGGATCTATTCCCCAGAAGGGATAGCTTAAGACTTTGGATAGGTATTCATTAGCCGTCTCTTGTTCCTCACTAGCTAGGTAGTGTATTAAGTAAGCTAGATCTAGTAGTTGAGTGATGTGGTGTTGATCTAGGACGTTACTGCGGCGCTCATAGGTGACTGGGATATCGGCCTCTCTCAAGTATGGCATTAGTTGTTCTAGGTGGTTGTGTTGTCTAGCCAGTATGGCTATATCGCTAGCAGACTCGCCTTTCTTAAGTAGCTTAGCGATCTCCTCAGCTACAAAGAGATACTGATGCTCAGGTGTAGCTAAACGTTTGCAAGATATATGACCATTAGGGATTTGCTTATTAGCAGCTACTAATTCTTTATCTACTTCATCTATGGTTTTTTCTAGTCTAGTGCTAGCTCCCGATATGACAGACTTGGCTAAATCCAATATCTCTTGTCTGGAGCGATAGTTTTTTATCAGAGTTATCAGCTCAACACCGCGCCAAGAATGATAAAAATTAACCATATTACTCACCTCTGCTCCCTGAAACTTATAGATAGCCTGGTCATCATCGCCAACTACCATGACATCCGGACTACCCTCATGAATAGGTGAATCTATGAGATTATTCAGTAGTCTGAGTTGAGCCTCATTAGTATCCTGAAACTCATCAACTAGAAAGTACTGGTACTGCTCCTGTAAGGCAAAACGCAATTGGCTATTTTCTTCAATCGCCTCTACTACGTCTAAGACCATATCAGAGAAATCATAGTTCTCTTTGGCATGCAGAGCTTGTTGGTATTGCCGATAAACATCTACTAGAGCGTGGAGTTTGATGTTGTTCTTGCGATCTTTAAATACATACTCACCGCTTACGCCCTTCTCCATCCATTGGTTGCGCCAAGCTGTTATAGGGGTGGTCTTACCTATCTCATCAGCCTCATCCAGGGCTAGGTTCAAACTATGTGCTAAGACTTTAGCTAGTGGCTCAAATGGCTTAGGTAGATTTACTAATTTAATAGACTTATCTAGATCAGATAACAGTCCGGTTAATACTTCTTGCAGCTGAGGCAGCATGCTTTTTGATATACGGCCTGAATTAAATACTTTAGCTAGCTTAGGCTCTATATCCTTAATGTCTTTAGTGTTAGCTTCTAATGCTAGATTCAAACTATCAGGACTTAAGCCGGCTTTTTTAAGGTAATCTATAGATGATTTAATTGATTTTAAGTAGATGAACTTGGAGTTCATCATGGAAGATAGCGGGTTATCATGATCAAGGCTTGATAATATTTTACTCAATATCTCAACTTGTAAGATATCATCAGCTGGGTTAAATCTAGCTCCAGAATAGAAATATTCAGGATACTGATTAATTACTTCTACACCAAAGCTATGGAAGGTATGGATAGCTACTTTGTGAGCATCAATGCCGATTAACCCCAGTAGTCTCTCCCGCATAGCCGTAGCCGCTGAATCAGTAAAAGTCAGACACAATATATTACTAGGCAATACATCACTTTGACGTAAGATATTAGCTACCCGCATAGACAGTAGTTGAGTTTTACCCGTTCCTGGACCAGCTAATACTAGTAGTGGACCGGAGATAGTATCTACTGCCTGTTTCTGAGCAGTATTTAGCTTAGAGTATTCTTGGTCAAAATCTGCCATATATGGTTAGTATATCAGGCAAAGATAGCATGATAGATATGGACATTTTGATTTAAGCTTGAGGGTATTATATAGCAATAACTACGAGAAGGACTTCACGTCAGTCTTGCCTGTTCAACCTTGAGTTAGAGATTAGTCTACCCACTAAGTAAATCATTGGTAAACTGCATTGATTCGGCAATAAACTGCTCTAGTGGTAGATAGTCGTCTCGAACCTGAGCAAGCTCTAGGTACTTATAGTAGGCGTATTTACGTTCCTTAGTTACAATCGGTGGGATATATCCTAGTTGCAGAGCTTGAGCAAGCATCAAAAGCCGCCCAGTACGTCCATTACCATCACTAAATGGATGTATTTTCTCAAACTGTGCGTGCGTATAAGCAAACAACGAAACTGCGTCTAGTTTTTTAGTATTATCATCTGTATCTTTAACTAGCTTGTCTATAAGTTCCGGTATTTTCTGCCAGTTTGCTAGCGGTACATGTACTCCTTGAATACCCACTGCATGTCGGCGGAATTGACCGGGATCGACAGTTATACCATTCATTAGACGAAGATTAATGTTGCGGATGAAATCTACATTGATAGCAAAATCCTTATCCTGATTGACAACTTCTCCTATAAGCCAGTGCAAAGTAGCTTGGTGATTACGAGCTTCTGCTTGCTCTATGGCGCTATGACTAGTAAGCACCCTGTCTTCAAAAAGTACATCTTCAACATCGGCTAATGTCATGGTGCTGCCCTCTATTGTATTGGTGTGATAAGTTAGATGAAGTGTTAGCTTATCTATAGCATCTCTATCTTTGATTAGCTTATACGTATCTACGTGTAGTCTTAGTGCAATATTTTTTTGGTTAGATACAGTTTTGGGATCGGCAGCATCAACACCAATGATACTAAGATATAGCTTATCTATAGCTGTTAGTGATTTTGCTCGGGGCTTGGAGCGTTTGTTGACCCAAGAGTTAAGTGTTGCAAACGAAACTTGAAGTTGACCGGCAAGTTCTTCTTGAGACCAGCCTGTTGCTTGTAGTATTCGGTGAAGTTGTTGATCGTATGTCATAACTTTATAATGTTATCATAAACTTTATAAAGTTTAAAGACATCATAAATCTGCACTCTATCGCCTAAGTTTACTAAAACAAACATTGCTATACTAATAAGTAAGTATGAGTGAGAATAATACCCCTCTGGCAGAAACTATGCGACCTAAGACCTTGAGTGATTTTGTAGGCCAAGAACACTTACTAGGTAAGGACGGCTTAATCCGTAAGTTAGTTGATAGCAAGCAATTAGTATCACTGATTCTCTGGGGGCCACCTGGAAGCGGTAAGACTACCCTAGCGCGCATTATAGCTTCTGAGGTAGATGCCGACTTTATAGAGCTATCGGCTGTATCAGCTAAACTCGATGATGTACGGGCAGTGATTAAAAGGGCTCAAGAAAATCAGCGCTTACAAACCCCCACTATTTTATTCGTTGATGAAATTCATCGCTTCAACAAAGCTCAGCAAGATGCTTTCTTGCCCCATGTTGAGAGTGGTTTAATCACTCTAATAGGTGCTACTACCGAGAACCCTAGCTTTGAGGTTATTCGACCACTTATCTCTCGCTCCAGAGTATTGGTATTAGAACCCTTAAATGCTAGTGATATGGAGAATATTATTAAAGCTGCTGCCAAGAAGTTAAAATCAGCCACTCGCCTGCAGCCTAAGGCTATAGAATACATTGCCGAACTATCCTCCGGAGACGCCCGCATAGCCCTAAACATTCTAGAGCTTAGTTTACAGATTACTAAGGACGGCAAAGGTAAAGGCCGAGACAAGGTGACACCAGAGATTGTCAAAACAGCTGCTCAAAAACGTATCCCTGGCTTTGATAAGGCTGGTGAGATGCACTACAACCTTATATCCGCCTTTATCAAATCGATGAGGGGTAGTGATGTTGATGCTGCTTTGTACTATCTAGCCCGCATGTTGAAAGCTGGAGAAGATCCTAAATTCATAGCCCGAAGAATGGTGGTATTTGCTAGTGAGGATGTCGGTATTGCTACTAATGGAGCCTTGAATCTAGCTGTAGCTACTTTTGAAGCAGTAGAACGTGTTGGTATGCCGGAATGTCAGTACAACTTATTCCACTGCGTTAGCGTACTAACTATGGCCAAAAAATCTAGAACTGTTACTGAGGCTATGAACAGAGCTTTGGGTTTGGCTGATAAATATCCAGACTCTCAGGTACCACTACATGTTCGTAATGCCCCAACTAAATTAATGAATGATCTAGGTTACGCTAAAGGATATAAATGGGAGGCAGATTTCAAGCACGATAAAGGTTTCTTGCCCGAAGAGATCATGGAAGAAACTAGCCAAGAAGCCATCTGGAAAGATAGATAATATAAGTAAACATAAGTAATTAGTGGTAATCTTTATTAGTATATGGATATTAAGACTCCTGACTCACCACACTTTAGAGCAGCTAAACTAGCCGCTAAAAATTTACAAGCAGCCGGTTTTGAAGCCTATATCATTGGTGGTGCCGTTAGAGATATGTTGCTAGGAAAAACTCCTAAGGATTTTGATTTAACCACCAATGCTAAACCTGATGAGATATTGAATATCAAAGGCTTCTTGAAGTCCTTCTATAAAGACACTGCTCAGGCTTACGGTGTTACTAGAGTTTATCTGCAAATACCAGATGAAGATTCTGCTCAGACCCATGAAGTAGAGTTAGAGATAGCTACCTACCGTAAGGATGTTGGAGCTAGAAAAGGCAGGAAAGCAACCAAGGTTAAGTTCTCTAGCCTAAAAGAAGACATTAAGCGTCGAGACTTTACTATCAACGCTCTAGCATTTGATCCTATTACTAAAGAAGTAGTTGATGAAGTTAACGGTATGAATGATCTTAAAAAGCATTTAATTCGTTTTGTGGGTAAGCCTAGTAAGCGGATAAGAGAAGATCCTTTAAGGATTTTAAGAGCTATTAGGCTCAAGCATCAGTTAGCTTTTAGCTTTGAGAGAGAAACTTCGATAGCTATTAAACAAGCTATCACTAGGGGTAAACTAGGAGACATTGCTGCCGAACGTATTAAAACCGAGTTAAGTAGAGTATTGATGCACCCTAGACGCAAGATAGCCTTTGAAGATTTAGATTATTTAGGTGTTTTAGATAAATTGTTGCCTGAAGTTGCGGCTACTAAAGGAGTTGCTCAACCTAAAGAGCTGCACGCAGAAGGTGACGTATTTACTCACACCATGCTTAGTATTGGTTATTTACCTGATATTGTCTCTCCTCGCTTGGCTTGGGCGACATTGCTTCATGATATCGGTAAAACCCCTAGTTATGAGCCAGCTAAAGATACTGGTGATCGTATCCGCTTTAGTGACCACTACAGTCTAGGGGCAGACATGGCTAAAACAATCCTTAAACGTCTGCATTTCTCTCAACGTTTCCGCGAAGAAGTAGCCTGGATGATTCATAACCACCTAAGTATAGATACACTACCTAAAATGAGACCTAGAAGAGCTGATAACTTTATGTCTCATCCTGCTTTTGGAGACTTAATAGAGCTCCATAAAGCCGATGCCCATGCTGCCTGGAGTATACAATCTGATGGCTCGATTGATGATGGCTCAGCTGATTTTAAAGATATAGAGGATATGTGGGTTAAGTTTCAGGCTAAAAAAGCCTTGAGACCTCCCTCACTTAAAAGCGATCTTGGTATCGATGGTAAATGGCTAATGGATAAGTTAGCAGTAGAGAAAGGTCCTATACTAGGAAAGCTACTAAAAGAACTGGAGAATAGCTACTTAAATCATGAGCTGCACAATAAAGAAGAAGTTCTAAGACGAGCTAAGAAGTTACTAAAAAGAGCTTAAAGAGGTGGACAAAAACCTCTATTGATACTAAACTGGAGTATAACCTAGCTTAGTAAGGCAACGTAAGGTAAGATTCGGCTTCTTTTTATAGCCCGCATGAGACCTGAAGGAAACCAGAAAAAGTTAGGGGCTATAAAATTAATAGAAGGAGCCAAAATGGCTAAGCTATATGTAGGCAATCTACCGTATCGAACTACGGATGATGCACTTACTCAACACTTTTCACAAGCAGGCACTGTTACATCAGTTGCTGTAATCACAGATCGCGAAACTGGTCGATCTAAAGGATTTGGCTTTGTGGAAATGTCTAGCGACGAAGAAGCTCAAGCAGCTGTAGATCAGCTAAATGAGAAGGAATTCGAAGGTCGCAACTTGCGAGTAGACATCGCCCGACCTAGGGAATAGATAATATTCCTTACTCGGTTTAAAAACCTCCGTTTATAAACGGAGGTTTTTATTATTACCAAACACCAAAAATGAAGATTTAGAGACTTTTTAGCTTTAGAGGTTCATAGCTATATCTGCCCCTACCCAAACATATTCCCAGGGCTCAGGGTTAGGACCTTGACTAGGACCGCCTTCTGGATAAGAGGGCAAAAAACCAAATTGTCTGATGTTGGCGTAATCATTTTCACTTACCCAACTATAGCTTTCAGCTTGATCAAATTCAAAAAACGGATACTCATCAGTTGTATCAGTAATATCTATGGTGTAGCCGTTGTGATGCTTGGAATAGCCCGGTATTGAGTACTCTCTTAAGATATCATTAATCGCAGCATCGGCAGCGCCTGCAGCTATTTGAGAGTTGCTATAGTGAGCCTTTATCTCTTCATTCCCTCTCTCTCTTAGTTGATTTATAAATATTTCTCTTTGATTATCTGGCGATCTATAGCCTGATACTAGACCTAGATAAAACCCTTCTTCAATAGCTGCTGTCTGCAACTGATTCCAAGCTTCTACTACCGGCTCTTGCATTAAAACCCCTTGGTGTACCACTAGCTCGACAGTCGGAATAGATTGCAATCTGTAGCCTCTTTGCTCTGCAATAGAGCGTATACGCTCATCAGCTTCTTGATTGCCGGTAATAGGTGATGCTTGCTCTAGCTGTTCTAGATTAGGTAGTTCGACATCATAAAAAGCTTGCACAAACCTCTCTTCTAAAGATAACTGAGGTTGATTCTCTGCCTGTTCTTGATCTGTTTCAGCTTCTACTGGCTCCGTGGTTTCTTCTGAAGTTTGGCTATTTAAATACCAGTAGAGCCCATAACCGCCAACAGCTAGAACTAATACGACAGCGGTGATAATGGCAATACTTCTAATATTCATGTACTCCTATATTTTAGCTAATCTGATCTAACTAATCTAGGAAGACTTATCTAGTTTATGAGGACGTAGTGTTTGACCTACCAGACTAAGGAACCCTTCTTCAGGTTCGCTACTGATAATATTGCCATTTTCATCTTCAACCAACACAGCACCCCAGTCATACTTAGAATATCTATTAACCATCCAGACTAGACCTATTGATAGCTCATAAAGCACAATAATTGGTAGCGCCATAATGGTTTGGTTAATGATATCGATAGTCGGACTAATGATAGCAGCAGCAATATAGCTTAAAATTACTACATACTTTTGTGATTTCATCAGCTTCTGCGGATTAAGAGGTGTAAAGTTATTAATAATGAGGAAGATTAGTGGTATCTGGAATATTAAACCAAAAGCCATTAGATAAAGGGTTACAAACGATAGATACTCATCAGTAGTAATAATTGGAGTAATACTTTCTGGAGCAAAGCCAATCAGAAAAGTTAATACCGCTGGTAGGGATACAAAGTAGCCAAAAGATATACCCGTAACTAGGAGTAAGAAAGAAGTAGCTACTATCTTCAAACTATAATTAGCGCTTTCTTTAGTGATAGATGGTTCTACAAATTTAATTAAGTTATAGATAAAAGCAGGAATGGAGAGCAAGATACCAGCAAACAAGCTAATCTTAAAGATGAACTGCAATCCACCCATAGGAGAGGTGTAGTGTAGTGGTTGGCCTAACGGCGAGACTAAAATGTCCTGTATAGGTTCATGTACCATAAATCCTAAAATAGCACCGATAATTAGCACCACAGCTACATAGAAGAACCGTCTCCTTAGCTCTCTAAGGTGATCGTGGAAGGTAACTATATTATTTTGTGTTTGTTTGTCTTTGGTTTTATCCATTTTGACTTTTTCTACCTATATGCAATTTAGTTTGAAACTGATATCGGCTGATACTTGTTAGTTTTTATTTATGAGATTGTTTTAAAGTTATTTGTTAGTTTTTAAAGTTTTTTTTAAAATAGTAAGAGTTATTTATTGGACTTATTTTTACTGCTAGTTTTGGTATTTTCTACATCCATAATTTCTTCGTCTACATCACCTGAGAAACCGCGTCTTAGATCCTTAATAGCGCTAGAAACATTTTTAGATAGTTGAGGAAGCTTTTTGCCTCCAAATAGTAATAGTACTAGTACGATAATCAGTATTAATTCTGGTACACCTAATCCGAAAATATTCATAATTTAATGCTCCTTAATTTATGTAGTTTTATATTTATATACTAATCAATAACTTTAACTTAGTTTATAGTGATAATAATATACCTTTTCATCTCAAAAAACAAATCTATTATCTATAGTAAAAAGCGATATTTTATTAGTGATATCAATATATTCCTAAGTTAATCTATAATATAGGTTATGCAACTTATTAATCAGCTACTCAATCGCTATAGCATGTTGTTTCTCATGAGAGTCTATTTAGGTTTTTTAATTCTCTATATAGCTACGCTTAGTTTTACCGATATATTATTCTATGATCCTGTTGATCTGATACTAGTTAGTTTGTATTTAGCCGGTGTTTGTCTAGTGTCTAATTGGCTGCTAGCTAAGCTATTTAAAGCCGACACTACTATAGACTCTCCGTTAATTACCGGTTTAATCCTAACTCTGATAATTGGACCGTTCACTTTTTCAGCCAGTTTACCCATCTTAACCCTACTAGCGATTAGCGCCATGGCTTCTAAATACTTACTGGTTTGGAGGAGTAAGCATATCTTCAACCCAGCAGCACTGGCAGTAATGATTAGCTTAATCGTTTTTGATCAGGGAGCTAGCTGGTGGGTAAGTGATATCTGGATATTCCCAGCTGTAGTATTAGGCGGGTTGTTGATTGTGCAAAAAATTGACCGCTGGCGAATGATTGGGGCTTTCTTGAGTGTCTATATTGGCTTAATGCTACTAATAAATATATTACAGGGTACTGATTTATCTACTATGTACTCGCTGTTTGAAAGAATAGTGCTTTTCTCACCTATCGCCTTCTTTACCTTTGTGATGCTAATTGAGCCACAGACCTCACCTACAACCAAGAAACAACAAACTATATTCGGAATTCTAGTAGCCTTATTGCTAGTCTTTACTCAAAACGTACTAGCGGTGTTTTACTCTCTTGAACTCAGCCTGCTCATAGCCAACCTAGCAGCTCTAGGGCTAGGAGCTAGTCGTAGGTTCAAGTTGCAACTAAAGTCTATTGTCGATGAGAGCGAAGATGTTAAAAGCTTCATATTTACCAAGCCAGATAATCTTGAATTTACAGCTGGACAATATCTAGAGTGGTCTCTGCCGCATAGCAAGATCGATCTTCGAGGCAATCGTCGCTGGTTCTCTCTAGCCTCTTCCCCGAGTGAAGATTTTGTAATGTTAAGCGCTAAGTTTCCCGACAAACCTAGTAGCTTCAAAAAAGCCATGCTAAAACTAGAACCTGGGCAGTATCTATCAGCTACTGGGCCTGAAGGAGAATTCACTCTAGATCAGGATAATAGCCACGGACAAATAGTCTGGATAGCTGGTGGTATCGGTATTACCCCTTTTAGATCTATGTCTAAGCAGTTACGGGATATAGGTACAAAGCGAGATATCACCCTATTTTATGTAAACAAAGATGAATCAAGCACAATTTACAAACAATTTCTCGATGATATCGCTGGTAGTATCGGACTAAGAATAGTTTATCTATACACTCAATCAAGAAACAAGCTAGATGTAGCTACTATTAAAAATTACGTCAATAACTATCAGGAAGCCAGCTACTACCTATCCGGACCACGCACTATGGTGGAGTCTTTTGAAAGATTGCTAGATGAAAACGGCGTTAAGAAGAACCAAATTAAAACCGATTACTTCCCAGGCTACTAGAGATACTACTCGACTATGATAATGCCGCCGTGGTTAGGGTTGAGATGGTTATGATACCCATAACTACCAGGTTCATTGAAAGTAAACTCATAAGTCTCCCCTGAGCCATATCCCCTACCAGCATCGAAATCAGGGAAATTGGTATGAGTTGGGTGCGAATCAGAAGCTACCCACATGCTTACGTTGCTGCTATTTACAAACGATACACTGTCACCAACACTTATCTCTAAGGTAGCTGGTGTGAAACCGTTACTGCCGTAACGCACATCTGTTTGAGACTCTACTTCTTCGTCATCTTGGCCATCATCAATAATGTCTGCATCATCCCCTGGTGTAGTTTCAGCCTCTTGGTCGTTATTGACGTCTTCTTGTTCGGCAGTAGTCTCGGTGCCATTATCTAGATCATCATCAATATCGTCTCTTAATAGAAAGAAGCCAACTAAGGCTATTACTACTAATGCTGCAACTGCGATGGTGATATTTCTTATGTTCATACTTACATAAAGTAGCACGTCTGATTAATGGTATGCAACTTATATATAAGGTCTTGGAGTGGAGATTCTTAAGAATGATGATGGTGATGGCTGTGGCTATCGTCGCTATGATAATCACTGCTGCGATGATAATCCACCTTCTTGGAGAACCTATTAGCACCCTTACTGACAATTGTGCTAATAAACCCACCGACTATACCAATACCAACCAATACATAAATGGTGGTAAATATCTTGCCAAAATCTGTCTTTGGAGCTATATCCCCATAACCGACTGTAACTAAAGTAACTACACTAAAGTAATAGGCATCTACTAGACTCATGTCTTCTACGTAGTGATAAAACAGCGTACCGATAGCTATAGTAATAATTACTAGCAGGAAGAGTAAGTGGTAAGCATATTTAAAGATGATGTGAGCCATATGCATATATTAACAGACTTATGTGAGTAGTTTTAGCAGTTTAATCCTTCTAACTCCCTAGATCCTATTAGCTATTAGTTTGCTCGGTCTAATAGTGGCTGGGGTTTTAAGGGTTTGGAGGGATAAAATAGATTATTCAAATATTATAGGAATCTCTAAATAGTCTTCGTTTTCTTCTAGCCCAGACGGGTTATCTTTACGAAGCACCAATATACCTTGCCCACTTAACTCGCTGCTATCAAACTCTAAAGTAGCCTCAAAAGGCACGTAATCAGTAGTCATCCAATCACCAGTTAGTGTAGCTACGCCTTCAGTCACCACATTATCTTGCCAGTCCAGTAGCTCTATAGGGAAATCTGCCTCAAAAGACCAACTGCCCCTAGTCTCTCCGGAAATATTTAGCGGAGAAGATACTTCTTCTCCTGATTGAGGTGAGATTATTCGTATAACTTCCCCTTCAGATGAAACATATTCAACCATATCAGTAGCAGCTACATCTTCACCCCCATCTTGAGTATCAACCTCTTCTACGAAATTTTTACCACCTGGAGTACTGCACTGTCTAGGATGAGACTCCGTGACCGGATATCCCGCTGCCACACATTCAGTAAAGGAGTTAATTGATGCTGATTCTTGAGTAACAAATCTATCTGTTAGCCAGAAAGCAGCCAGACCAATTAGACCTGCCCCTATCAATAACGATAATATTACTAAAACCTTCTTAATTGGCTTGGATGCCATAGTGGAAACATTATACCACTTACTAGTATTTTCAACCTAAAGAAGATATCTAAAAGACCAATCAATCAACGTATAGGTCTCGTTTCCTAAAGCCTAGTAAACTAAAGGTAAATAAAGAGATGGCTATTATAGATAGTACAATGATGGGTAGATACTCAATATTCTCTATCGGTGGCACGGCTGGGGTATAAGTCAGTGGAGATATATCCATCATCCATTCTGGTAAGTTAAGCAATGAACCAAAAAACGGACTGAAGATAATACTAATAGACACTATTGTCCAAGACAGGGGCACAGATAGTCTTGGTAAATAAGCAAATTTACTATTGGACGATGTTTCATGATTTTGTCTTCTTCTTGTTTTTTGTCTTTTTGCTTTGTTTTTTCTTGGAATCTTGGCTGTCCTTTAGGTCAATGCCGTCTTCACTATCACTTTTATCTCCAGAGTTGTTATTTTGATCATCACTGCTAACATCATCCAGTGCCCTATCTAAATACTGGGCTACCATTTCCTCTACCTGCTGCTTACTCCAGCCGCGATCTTTTTGTACTTCATGAGCTAAAAAACTAATAGCTTCTAACCAGTAACTAAAATCTTTCCATAAGTCATTAGTGCTGGAGTTAATGTGTATATGCATTGGGTCAGAGGAGGTATCTATATCCCCGCGTAACTTAATAGTATTTGGCTTCTTATTGCTAAACATAACCTTTATATTAAAGATTATACATTATTTAAGGTTATAGAAATGGTGCTTATCTAAATAAAAAGCCTAACTAGCGAGTGCTTACTAGACTGCCCTAGCGCTGTTTAGCATGTTTCTTACGTTCGTGCTCGCTGAGATATTTCTTGCGCAACCTAATACTCTCAGGGGTTACTTCTAGCAACTCATCGTCTTCTATAAAGTCTAGAGCTTCTTCAAGAGATAGGACTTTATGAGGAGTTAGCTGAGTAGTCATATCGGTACTAGCTGCTCGAACATTAGTCAACTTCTTCTCTTTGCAAACATTTATCTCCATATCATCACTGCGACGATTAGTACCGATAATCATTCCCTGATACACCTTCTCACCCGGACCAATTAAGGCCGTACCCCTATCCTCTAGATTCTTCAGGCTATAAGTAATGGCTGTACCGGTCTCAAAAGATATCAATACTCCACTGCGCAACTTCTCTAGCGGTGCGCCTTGGGGACTATAGCCAGCAAAGAGGCTATTCATAATCACCGTACCTTTAGTGGCAGTTAGCAGCTGAGAACGTAAGCCTAGCATTGCTCTAGTCGGTAACCGATAGATAATCCTACTAATTCCATCTACTTGCTCCATTTTAACTAGCTCAGCTCGACGACGCCCTAGCTCGCTAGTAACAGCACCAGCATACTCTTCTGGCACCTCTATCGATAGTTCTTCTTGTGGCTCATACACCTGACCATCTTCTTGCTTAGTAACTACTTGAGGTCTACCGACCTCTAACTCATAACCCTCACGGCGCATAGTTTCTATCAATACTGATAGGTGCATCTCTCCTCTACCTGATACTACAAAATTAGTATCTTTCTCCTCTACCCTTAAGCCAATGTTAGTTTCTAATTCTTTATTTAATCTTTCACCTATTTGACGAGAAGTAGTAAACTTACCCTCATTGCCGGCAAACGGAGAGGTATTGGGCCCGATAGATATCTGCAAAGTTGGCGCCTCTACCTCTATCCTAGGAAGGGCTTCGGGATTATCTGGATCAGCTAAAGTATCACCTATATGGGCGTTCTCTATGCCTGTTATCCAGACTATGTCACCAGCACCAACTTCTTTAACCTCAACCCTACTTAAGCCTTTAGATACGTAGAGTTTATCAACTTTAGTAGTTTGGGGTTGAGAATCTTCGGCTAATAGGCTAATACTATCTCCGCTGTGGATATTGCCACGACTAATTCGCCCAACAGCATATTTACCTTGATAGCTATCCCAGTCTAATGAACTAACTAACATCCTAAAAGATGCTCCTTCTTCCACTCTAGGAGATGGTACATGCTTGATGATAGCGTCAAATATTGGCATCAAATCACCGGGTTGAGAGATATCTGTTGGCAGCTCTTCATAGGCTTTAGCTTCTAATCCAACAGCGTAGTAGATAGGAAAATCTAGTTGATCATCGCTGGTAGCTAGATCTAGGAATAAGTTTGAAGTTTCATCAATGACTTCTGAGATCCGTGAAGCTGGTTTATCGATCTTATTAATAATAACTATTGGGTTGAGCCCTAAACTTAAAGCCTTAGAAAGTACGAATTTAGTCTGAGGCATAGGCCCTTCCTGAGCATCAATTATCAACAAACAGCCATCCGCCATATTTAAAGTCCGCTCAACTTCTCCGGAAAAATCAGCATGTCCAGGAGTATCGATTATATTGATTCGATACTCATCATGCTCAACAGCCGTCACCTTAGCCGATATAGTGATGCCACGCTCTTTTTCTAGCTCACCACTGTCCATAATCAAGTTTTGGCTCATCTCTGCCTGATGGGCAGTAAAAGTCTTAGATTGCTTCAGAAAACCGTCTATCAAGGTAGTCTTACCGTGATCGACGTGAGCTATAACTGCAATATTGCGTATTTTATCTGGTTGATGCATAAAAATATCCGCCAAAAATCCTAGCGGACCTCTCTGATTTAACTTAAATTAATTTAGGAGCTAATCTTATACCAGTAGACCTGCTTAAGTCAACAGGGGTAGCTACTATCTAGCCTGCTGTTTCAAACTCTTGGCCAGCATCTTGCCAGCCAGCTAAACCATCTTCGTAATCAACCACATTACTAAATCCAGCAGACTCTAAAGCCTTAGCCATAGTTGGTGAAGCCATACAGGTAACTGATCCGCAATAAACTATAATCTCTTCGTCTTTAGCTATTCCCATATCCTCAACTTGTTTAGGTAATTCTGGGCTTTGGGGGATATTAATAGCTGTAGGTAGATGATGCTCCTGGTAGCTTTGATCAGATAATACATCTATGAGATGGAAGTTGTCACCTGTATCTATTTTGTCTTTTAATTCGTTGGTTGTAATAGTCTTCATAGTAACCAATTCTTACATACATAAGGGTATTTATCAAGCACCATCTGTTTTAGTAATCTCACTAATCTTCCAACGCTTATCTGCTGGTATATCTTGATATATATGGCTAAAGATACGCAGCCAACGTATAGCATTAGATACCGTGGTAAATTCTCGACTATTAAAGCTTTTAGCAGTATCTAAAGTGCTTTGTCTCACCTCTTCATATTTAGTCTCATCCATCATTAAATCTGCTATGAATTTAGCGCCTTTATCGATATCCCTGTCTGGCTTATCGTAATCTAGCACTACTCCCGACTGACCCTCTACTACCTGCAGTTGCATACCGCCACGGTTAGATATGACTACCGGCACACCATGCCTTAGCCAGTCAGTAATTCTAGTCTCAAACCCCTCGGCTTCAGATGTCTGCATAGCTACTAACTCTCTCCCGCTAAAACTACCATCAGCTTGTGACTTAGGATACATAATAGCGTTAACAGCCATGTAGTTATGTTTTAATCGCATAAGGATAATATCTTCTTTGCAATCTGGATAGGCTTGCCGGCGCAACTGCAACATCTCTTCAAACATTGGTATACCGCTAGGATCATCAACTGAACCATTACCGATTAAGATTATCTGGGGTAAATCTTGTTTGCCTACTCCTTTATCTGACATTAAATCTCTAGCAGCTACACCTAGTTCCATGGCTTTATCCATTCCCTTTGATTCATCAAAGCGTGCTACTAGCATTATCCGGCGTCTATTAGTGTCTAGAAATTGCTGGATGTCTTCAGCTCTACCGGCACGCTCAAACTCAGCATTCTTGAGTGCAATCTCTTGATTAATGAAGTCTATACCTTCTTGAATTTCGGCATCGCTTAGTTGTCTATTTAAACCATCAAAGGGCTCTATAGTGGCTGGAGCAAAATATGTCTTATCATCAAAATCTGGGTGGATAAACTGTTCAACTGGATGGTTGATGATAGCATCGACATCACCAATACCGCACTCTTTGAAAATATATTCGGCAATTTCACCTTGTGGCGTGCTAGGATCAGCCATTAAGCTACCGTCTGTATCGATATGGTTACGCCACAACCACTTAGCATTTGGGTTAACCTTTTCGAGGTATTTTTTCAGCGGAGCTGGTTGTGGGTCGTCGATCACTATAACATCCGCTGACTTGATTGCTGGCTGGTTGATTAATACTTTAGCATTCTCATCGTTCCATCTTTGATGGATTAGCTTACCTTCTGTTGTTATGCGTTCATCTTCTGGAGCTTGTCTTTGCAAAATATTATGCATCTGCTTGGTGAATATGAAGGGATTAGCCCTATGATCAGAAAAAGGCTCCATCACAAACCAGTGAGCATCGACACCTAGACAGCGTAACATATGAACTAACGGCGGTCTTAGCATAGCTACACCACCACCTGCCATAGTGGGATTGATAAAGACTACCTTTTTGCCCTGATTATCTCTAACAAATTCCTGCAACAAGCTCCAATCTTTCTCTAGAGTAATGGAACGGTAATCTTCTAGGGTGATTGAGCTTTCAATATCTACCTCATAGGTCTCATTATCACGACTGAGTTGAAATATTTCGTTTTTACGGTTTTGAAGTATGTCTATCTGTTTGGTGTTCATATTTTTCTTAAGTGTTTTTTAATTCCAATAATTTTAGAATTAAGTACTTTAATTATAGCTAAAGTACTTAACTCTAATCTAGCAGGTTAGAACTGTATTTGGAAGACTCAAGAGACTACTTAAGTACTCAGGCTACATATATAGCTATAAATATATCTAGTAGCTAAACTCTTCGTAATATAGCTGGTTATCTAAATCCATCTCTTTAGCTTGCTCGACGTAGGCTTTGAGCATTGCCGGCGGACCACACATATAGATAGCGTAATCTTTCAAAGAACCTAACTGCTTAGAGATGTCTTTAAGAGAAACAATACCAAACTTGCTCTCTGGTATGCATTTGTAATCAAAAGCTCGATGGTCTTTTTGAATTATATCCAGTATCTCCCTATCGATAGCCTCTTCCCCTTCTTTGGCAAAATGAAGCATTTTTACTTCCGGAGTTAGCTGAGAGTATCTCAAGCTATGAGCTTTGCTTAAAAACGGCGTTACTCCAATACCACCAGCTATCCATAGCTGCTTATCGTGTTTATCATCATCAAAAGTAAAGCCGCCATAAGGACCTTTTAGTCTAGCAGTTGTGCCTGCTTGCAGATCTTTCAATGCAGTGGTGTAGTCTCCTAGCTGTTTAATTAGAAAGCGAATCTTAGAACTGTCCTTGCTTGAAGCTACCGAGTATGGATGGTAAGCATCCGAATCCAGAAAATCAAAAGCTACATAGAAGAATTGTCCCGGTTTAAAGTTAACTATCTGATATTTTGGAGCTAAGGTCACATCGATCACGCCCCCAGGGAGAATATTGATTGACTCAACTTTGTATTTGTAGTATTTACGCAAGAACTCGCCAAATATCGAGTAGTGCATAAATGTTAAAGTTGCCGTCATAGAAAGAACTAGCATGTACCAAAACATGAACTGGTTATTAGCTAGAACTGATTCTGGGCCAGACATGAAGGCGTGAGCAGCTCCGGCGATAAATAACACACCTAGCCAGCGGTGTATATTGATAAACGTCTCATGCTTGACCTTGGCAAAGATTGACCAAACACCAACTAGAATCAAACCGTAAAGTGAAATTCTGCCCAAAGTCAGTGCTAGGCTCTTAAAACCCAGAAAGTGCTGCATCAGACCAGTAGTTCCATGAGCTGCTATATATAGCAAGGTATGGCCAAAGGGGTGTAGTATCAGCAATATCATAACTGTAGTACCTAAGAATCTATGGGCTATATACATCTGATCTAGACCCTTAAATAGCGAGTCTAGTATTTTGTAGCGTCCACTTAATATCAGCGACCAAGCAAACATAGCCATACCCATAAAGGCAGCGCCTCTTTTCAAAACAGTACCTGTTGTTTCCAGTCTGGTCATACCACTAAAGTCATAACCGACCATCCAAGCAAATGATGGAATTAATATGATAACTATACTAAGCGTTAGTCCTGGAGAAGAGCGCACCTTCTTAGCTACACCAAAGGCGCGAGCTAGTATGTTCTTAAAAAGATTGAATATTGCTTTCATTTAGGACTTATTGTACCCAAGAAGAGGTGTATTGGGCAAGCTCGGTACACACAAGGTGAATATTGGTCGTGATGGTGATGATAATAAGTTTATTGAAACAGCACTAGCTGGAGCAGCTAACTGCGTAATCTCTGAGGACAAAGACTTATTAGTAGTTAAAGAATACGAGAATATAGTAATTATCAAGCCTGCTGAATTCTTGAAACTATTGAAGTAGTTTTTAGTCTACTTCTTGGAGCTAATGATCATTTCGTGGAGGTTTTCGAGTCAAATACGTACTTTCGGTTCGGCTTGAGTACACTGCTTTATGTGTTTGTCTTTTAGCTTTTCCTGGCGAGAGTGCTTTTTTGTTGTCATAGAGTTCCCCTTATTGAATTTAACTCTTGCCTCTTAGGCGCAGTAGTCGCTTGGCCCATTTTTTCTTGGACGGAGTATAACTTTGCGTACGGAATAAATCAGCAACTTGCCGTAAGCCGTAGCCGTATGTCGGATAGGGGTGAATAGTATCGGCCAATGCAGTAATTTTGATGTTATGCCTCATCGCCAGAGCAATTTCGTTAATCAGCTCACCGGCTGCGGTTCCTACTAACGTAGCGCCGAGTATGCGACCTTTTTTATCAACCAGAATTTTGTAAAATCCAGTCTTATTATCATCTGTGTAGGCGCGATCCATTTCGCTCAATGGCTTCTTTAATGCTATAAATTCTTCGCCAGATTCACGGAGTTGCTGTTCGCTTAAACCTACCGAAGCAACAACCGGATCGGTAAAGGTAACGCGCGGAATTACCCGTTCTTCTTGGCGAGCTGGAATTTTAAAAATAGCGTGCGTAAGTGCGACTTTGGCTTGATGGTTCGATAGATGGGTAAAATACGGTGGACCAGACACATCGCCAATGGCATAGATATGTTTATTGGTTGTTCGGCCGCGCTTGTTAACTAGTATGCCCCGTTCGGTATATGCAACTTCGGCTTGATCAAGCCCGAGATTTTCGATATTTGGTTGGCGCCCAACTGCAACGAGCACTTCATTGACGGTTACTTTTTCTGTTTTGCCGCTGCTTTGATGCAATACTTCGAGTGTTTTTTGCTTATTTACGACAGTCACCCTTTCAGTGCGAGCACCAGTTAATACTGTCACTCCGAGTGAACGCATGTTTTTCATGACAATCTCTGCTGCAGCTGTATCTTCGCGTGCGAGGATCCTATCTGAACTCTCGATTAGTGTGACTGCCACACCCAGCCGTGCAAAGGCCATCGATAGCTCCGAACCAATCGGACCACCGCCAATAATTGCCAGTGACTTCATGTTCTCTACATCAAAAATAGTTTTATTGGTAAGGTAGTCACCCTTGCTGAGCCCTTTGATTGGCAGTTCGCGAGCTCGTGAACCAGTTGCAATGATGATTTTACGAGCTGAATATATCTGATCATCTACCTTGATACTGTATTTCCCAACAAACGAAGCTTCTCCACTAACTGTAGTAATGCCGTGTTCTTGTAGTACCTCTGGCGTTTCGGTTTGGGCAATATCACGAACAACTTGGTGGGTATATGCAAGCGCATCTTGAAGATTATCGTACATCTTAGAGGCATGTATCAACGCCTTACTTGGCACGCAACCATAATGGGTGCAATCACCGCCAATCTTGTGCTTTTCTACCAACAACACCTTAGCACCGATGCCGCTGGCACCGACAGCTGCTGTTAAGCCAGCTGAGCCAGCTCCAATCACTATAATATCGTAGCTGTTCTTTTTATCTTGCATTTCTATTCTTTCGTTTGATTCGTTTTGACAATAGCATATAAACGATAACCAGCGCTACTGCAGCGAGAAAGAATGGCAGCCCCTCGCGGAATGAGGCACCCAAAAACACAAACACAAATGCACCAAAGATGTTCTTTAAAAACGTCGCCCAGAAAAAGTGATGAAACCTCAGCGAGTCAACCAGACCGGCACCATAACTAACCGGTATATATGGGAGGAACGATAGTCGCATCAGCGCAATAGTACTAAAACCGCTGGTATCAGCAGTTGATTCAATACGGTGAACAATTCCTTGATTAGTGTTGCGGCCGCCAAATCGAGTACGTAATCGCTTTTTAGCGTATCGAGCAACATAAAACGCGACCGTAGCGGAAGCAGTTGCTGCTGTAATAGCAACACCCATGCCAAGAACAACACCAAACAACGTTCCAGCAAATACGGTCAGCACGGCAGTTGAGATACCAACCAAGCTCAAAATAAAATAGATCAGACCGTAGACGAAAATACCCATAAAGCCGAGGTCTTCGACAAAAGTCACGATAGCGCCTAAATCGATAAAATCGTACAAACGAATAAGTAGTCCAAGTACAACCAGCGCGCTAACAGTGAGTGTAATCTTGAGACGATGTTTACTGATATTGTGGGCAACTTTATCCATAACTTAGATTACTTTCATGAGACCGATAGGCATAGTTATTTTGATACTACTAAACATGCGTGTAGCTTTAGTTCCCTGGAACAATCGGCGAAATAGTTTCACCGAACACTTCAGAAATTTGTTTGGTGTACTCGACAATGTTGTCTTTAAAGTATTGCGGCTGTTGTTTTTGGATCTGACCGACGACAAAGTAGCCAATTGCCATCATAGCAACGTAGCCGGACGGTTCTGGTAGCGGCACATTGAGACGGTTCTCTGGCGTGCCCCACGTCTGATTTTCGCTCCCAAAACTAATAAACAACTCGTCGGCTGGTGCTACCGTTGTGGCATGGCGGACGTACTCGATTGTTTCGACATCGCGAGCAATGTTGCGCCCAAAAAGTTCGATAAACTTGACCTGAAGCATTCGGATAATGCCGCTAAATTCCGCTGGCACTATCAGATAATACTTGTCGTATTTACTAAAATCAGGCATATCGAGACTAGTGACCGCGTTATTGATGAATTCACGAATGTGCGTGGGATCTTCCTTGCTGTATCCGAGCATCATGCCCATGTAAGTTGATGTGTTGTAGGTGTATGGTTCACGATTTTTCGGAAACACTAGCTCGGTGATATCACTACTGCCTGTTGCTTGGGCAGCTGGTGAATCAGCGGTATTGGTAAGTAGTGTAACGTGCTTTTGATATTTCTTAGCCGTTTTGGCGATGATTGGCGCATGCTTGCCGCCTGATGCAGACACTAGGATAACTTCGTCAATGTCTGGAATGTTTTGTAACTTTTGCTCAAAATTACTTTCTGACGCAAAGACGGCATCAGCCTGCTGAAAGATAATCCGACCGGTTGCTTCGGCGTTACCAGATCCTACTACTAACGGCTTCTTGAACGAATCGATAGAAAACGAAGGTACCCCACGCTCTTCAAGCAATTCAAGCGCAGCCAGCACGACAGTATCTAGATCGGGCAAGCTTGACTCGTCAAACGTTTCGAGGACTTTTCTGTTTGGTTGTTGCATAGATTTACTCCTTTATTATTTACTCGTTATGATCACTGGGTAGGATGTGCACAGAACATACGTTGCGATTGTCGTTGAGCCAAGTGCCACCGTGAGCTTTAATTAATGTATCAGCTGCCTCCGGCCCCCAGGAGTTGTTTTGGTAGACGTGCAACGGCGTTAAATTATTTTGCCAGGCATGTAAAATCGGCTGGACAATTCGCCAGTTCTCAAGCACTTCATCTCGAGTCGCAAACAGTGTTTTATCACCCCGGATAGCATCCACCAGTACTCGCTCATAGGCATCAGGGTGCATCGCGTCAATTTGTTCGTGATAGCAAAAATCCATTTGGATATGCTCAATATCTTCTGCGAAGCCTGGTTTTTTAATACGCAGATCGAGTACGATACCTTCATTAGGCTGAATCCGGATCGTTAAATAGTTTTCGCAATCTGGTAAATCTGGGTTGTTGTACACTAGTGTTATTTCGGTCACCTTTTCTTTGAGCGACTTGCCGGTTCGCACAAAAAACGGCACTCCTCGCCAACGATCGTTATCAATAGCGAACTCAATCGCTGCAAATGTCTCGACATTTGAATTATGATTATCTACTTCGTCCTTGTAGGATTGATACTGTCCACGGATTGCCTTGTTTGCCATTTCATCTGGGTGAGGTGACAATACATTTTTTAATACGTTATACTTTGCAGCATGGATGCTTGCCGTATCTCTTGATTGAGGCTGCTCCATAGCAACCAATGCAAGCAGCTGCAGGAGGTGACTCTGTATCAGATCGCGAAGCGCACCCATTTGTTCGTAAAATGCCGCGCGACCCTCTATGCCGATTTCTTCGGCGGCGGTAATCATTACTCGGTGGATATGTGCTTTGTTAAACGTACTGTGAAACAATGGGTTCTCAAAACGCAACGTAACAATATTTTGGGCTGTTTCCTTTGTTAAGTAATGATCGATACGGAAAATCTGCTCTTCATCAAACGATTTGCCGAGCATCTGCATCAATTCCTCAGCAGAGGCAAGGTCATAGCCAAACGGTTTCTCGATAAGCAAGCGACTCTCGGCAGTGCCGTGTTGACATCCAGTATTGAGCTGCTTGTTGCCAAGCTGCTCGACTATTGGAGCGAAGATTGTCGATGGAATCGCAAGATAAAACAGTCGGTTCAGACACACGCCGATTTCATCCTCTGTTGCGTCAAGCTCAGTTTTTAAGCGAGCGTAATCATCTGCTTTAGTCAAATCCATCTCGATTATTGTGATGATACTAGCAAGCCATTCGAGTATTTCTTGATCGCAACTATTACCGCTTGCTTCTACAGAGGTTTTGATACGTTCAAGCACTTCGTCAACTGTCATGGCTTTTCGCGTAATACCGACAATACGAAACGTCTTTGGCAACAAGCCATCTTTTGCTAGGTGATATAACGATGGCAGTAACTTGCGGCGTGATAAATCACCGGTGATGCCAAATATCGTCAATAGTGCTGGTGAAAGTTCAGGTTTGCTCACAGATTATTTTTCCTTGTTGATAGCGTGACCGCCAAACTTGTTACGCATCGCAGCGAGCAGCTTAGTGGCAAAATTAGTTTTACCTTTTTGACTCTCAAGCCGAACGTCGAAAGCTGCCTGAATGGCGGGCGTATCCAGGTTGTGCTCCTTGGCGACTTCCAGTGCCCAGCGAGTTTCGCCAGACTCTTTTACAAAACCCTCGATACCTTCTAATGTAGGATTTTCCTCAAGTGCCTCTTTGGTCAGGTCATTTAATAAAGACTCTATGATGCTGCCGTTTTGCCATACTTTTCCGGCGGCGGCTAGATCAATATCTGCAATCGGACCTTCGCGAAGCATCCGATATCCCTCAGCGTAGGATTCCATAATTCCGTATTCGATAGCGTTGTGTACCATCTTTACGTAATGACCACTGCCCGGTTTGCCAAAATGATACCACCCATCTTTCGGCGCAAGTGACTCAACCAATGGAGTAATTTTTTCGACAGCTTCTGTGTCGCCACCTATCATCATGGCGTAACCTTGCTCGATACCGAGTACGCCACCACTGGTACCAATATCGACAAAGTGTACATTGTGCTGTTTTGCTTTTTCTGCTCGCTGCTGCGACAGCCGAAAATCAGAATTTCCTCCATCGATAATGATGCTTTCTGGCGCAACCAGCTTTAATAGTGCATCAAGCTCCTTATCAACATAATCTGATGGAATCATCAGCCAAAAAATGGCGGTTTCGGTTTTTACAACCAAATCCTCTAGACTGTCTGCTGCATTCGCACCACGATCTGCAGCCGCCTGTACAGCCTCTTTGTTTGGATCAAACACCACAACTTCGTGCTGATCGTTTAATAGGCGAGTGGTCATATTGCCACCCATTTTGCCTAGTCCGATAAATCCTACTTTCATACTTAATCCCCTTTCTTGTAATCAGTATATAATGTTACGTTTTTAGCAAGTTTTAGGGCTCGAGCTGGCACCTCCTCAATTGATCCATTTTGTAAGAAATTAGTGATAGCAGCGTGCTTGCTCTGAGAGACACTGTAGATAAAGGCCCTTGAAAAATGCGACATAACTGCCGGAGTGATGGTAATTCTTTGGAACTCACCAGCATCGTATCCGACAACGTAATTGGTACTAGATACTGCAGGACTACTTGGTAGCATACCGGCAGTATGACCATCTGCACCAATCCCAAAAAATCCAACACAGATATCTACAGTAGCTATAGTTTTCTTTAATGTTTTTTCGTAGATTGCCGCTGCCTCAGTCAGTGTGGCGCGTTCTTTAGGCTCCACTCTCAACTCTTCTAAGTTGACGTTGTCCCACCCGCTTTGATACAACTGCTGCCAGTTGGAGTCTGCGTGGTTGCGAGGCCCGTACCGCTCATCGATGAGTCCGGCAATAAGTTTTCCTGGCGGAACATTTAGCTTGTTACGCACGGCAACTGCCTGGGTAATTGACGAGCCACCCGAAAGCAGTAACAGAATTTGTTTGTGAGCATCAAGCTGTTTTTGTAGGTAGTTAGAAGCGTCTGAGACAAAATGCTCAGGCGCTTTGATGGTGACATCTCCATAATCGGCAATCAAATTATCGTACATATGCTAATTATCATAATAGCACTAAATTATGTACATTTAAATATTTTAGCAAATACTTAAATATAATAGGTTCAGCGTAAAGTTCCATAGCAAATGCGGCATCCGTCATTTAGCGTTTCAGGAACATAGTCATAAGATATAGTTATCCATCTACCATAGGGATTTTCACCGCTAAGCGGCAACAATAACCTACCAACAGAGTCTAGCACTTGTCCGTCTCTGTGCTCTCCGAAAGCTTCTCTAGTTGAGCGTCGCTCCATGCTGCCTCCTTGTTGTTTGTATAAATTTAACCATATTCATGTTCGTGCTACAAATTAGGTTAGAGCACCATGCCTACCACTGGCGCAATACTTGGCTGCCTTTAGTGGATGCATCGCAACACGATGCCTGATCCTTGTATACTTAATCCATGACTAAACCTACGCCTAGACCACAAATATACAATCTTTACTGGTACTATGCCGCTGAGCGCCAAGCTATATTCAATAGAAGAGCAAGTGGACAGCCGGCCCCATGGACTGACGATCCAATTCTACAGACTTTCAAGTTTTGCAATGTCTTTCGAGCTAGTGATCGAGTATCACAATATTTAATTAGAAACATAGCCTATTCGGAGCCTGAATCAAATCCGCGCGACATGCTTTTTAGAGTTCTTGCTTTTCGTTTCTTTAGTCGACCAGATACTTGGGATGCAATCATTGACTATCTGGAACGCCAGCCTGTTATAGATGACCTAGTTGATGAATCGTTCGAACGGGCTCTCTCACATGCAAAAACGATCAATGGCAAGCTGTATACGGGTGCTTTCGTACTTTGCGCCAGCCAAGCTTATGGATATGGCGATAAACATCTTAACCATGTAGCGCTTTTCAGGCACATGTTTGTTCTAGACGATTTAGCGAGTCAGTTACTTAATGCCAATAATCTTGAAGAAGTGTATCAACTACTTAGGAGCTATCCGCTCATTGGGGACTTTATGGCGTACCAACTAGCAATTGATTTGAACTACACGCCAGAAATAAACTTCGATGAGAACTCTTTCACAAAAGCCGGACCCGGAGCTGTTCGTGGTATTAAGAAGGCTTTTAAATCTATTGGTGATTATTCACCAGAACAGGTCATCATGTTGATGGTAGAAAAACAGGACGAAAAGTTTAAGCGACTTGGGCTGAAGTTTGAAGGTCTAAACGGCCGCAGGCTACATGCAATTGACTGCCAAGGTTTGTTTTGTGAGCTGGACAAGTATTGCCGCGAGGCCGTTCCCGAGCTTATAAGTAACAGAAGCAGGATCAAAGCTAAACACCAACCAAATGCGAAACCAATAGACTATTACTATCCGCCGAAGTGGAGTCTTAATTCTCCTGGTCGCCGCTAGTCAACGAAAACTATAGATACCTGATGTTAGATAATTCCCTCTATCAGCTTAAGCTAATTAGGGAGTTTAATATATGGAGTTACTTCGTAAGTATCTGTTATTAGAGCATAGACCTTATATCGTCACTTGCAGTTGGGAATGCCATAATAGGTTTTTTTAGATCCTCTGCTGTAAGTCTAAGCTCGATAGCTAAGCTGAATATGTTTATTAGATTTTCTGCGTGATTACCGATGAGGTGTGCACCAAGAATTCTCTTTGTCTCCTCCTCGATAAGTACTTTGCTTTTTGAATGGGTTTGACCGAGTCGTTTTGCGTCGAACCATTGTGATGTGTCGGCATTTACAACCTTAAATTTTAAGCCTGCTTTTGTAGCACTTGTCTTACTATGACCGACGCTCGCTACTACTGGAGTGGTAAATAGTACGCTTGGAGTTGATAGGTATTCGGGCTGCTGAATAGTATCACCGAGAATGTTGCTAGCGACTATAGAGCCTTGTACCCCCGCAACAGGTGATAGTGGCGGGCCAGCAGCAGCGCAATCTCCTGCAGCGTAAATATTCGGATTGGATATACTTTGTAAGTGCTCATTAACCAAAATGCCTTGTCGTGAATCGTATTCTACATTTGTCGCCTCTAAATTCAGGTTTGCTATTGCCGGTGTTCGCCCAGCTCCATGAACTACCAGGTTAGCTTTAAATAATTGACCATCCTTTGTGTGTGCTTCAAAAATATTCGCCTTTTTCTTTATAGCTGATACCTGTTTATTGAGCACTACATCAATACCAATCTCTTCGGATGCCTTTAATAACTCTGCAACCATATCGTCATCGAACATTGCAATTGGCTTATCATCACCGTGCAGAATGGTTACATGAGAACCAAATCGAGCAGCAATGTGCGCAAATTCAAATGATATATAGCCACCCCCGACAAATACGATACGCTCAGGAAGTTCATTTAACTCCAGAAAGTCATCGCTTGTAGCCATATGCTCAAAACCGTCAATCGGTACTTTGGCTGGACTGGCACCTACAGCGATATGGATTTTATCTGCATCCAGTGTCTGATCATTTATCTCAATAGCTAAGTTACCTATGAAGCGAGGACTACCCGTAAATGTATCAATATTGGCGTTTCGTAGGGATTTTTCAGTGTTGATAGGTACTTCTTCCGTAAAACTACGCTTAAAATCAACTAAGTGTCTCCAATTCATAGTAGGTTGTTCTTCAACTATCTGAAGATTATTCAATCGGCGATTGATATCAGCTATTTCCGCCGTTCCAGCTAAGACTTTTTTAGGAATACAGCCTCGAACCGAACATGTACCACCGAAAGGTCCATCATTGATAACTGCCACCTTCCTACCCTTCTCTGCGGCACGCATTGCAACTTGATAGCCGGCGCCACCAGTACCAAGAACGATTATTTCATAGTGCTTCATACCTACTCTTCTATTTCCACATCACCACCGAAGGCTACATAGTCCGTAAAGTCCTTGCCGACTTTTTCGATTGATCCGTCCATGGGTTGAGGGTAATACCAGGCACCGTCTTGGCTCACATTTCCATTTATGTCGATATTGTAGTAGCTTGCCTGACCCTTCCAGTGACAGTTTGTGTGTTTATCGCTCGGTTGAAAGTACTCCTTGTTGATAGTATTCGACGGGAAGTACCAATTGCCCTCGATATGTATTAGTTTGTCTTTGCTCGTTTCGGCAATTACAGTATTATTCCAAATTGCTTTCATGCTCACCTCCTTTATTTGTTCTTCGTGCTCTTTAGGGCAATATCGATCAGCTCTTTTACCAGCAAGTCGTCGCTTTTTAACATATAGCAAATTTTTTGGCCGATACGCTCTCTATCAACCAACCCAATTACTTCAAAGTTTCTAAAGTGCTGCGATACAGCAGGTAATGAAATGCCGAGTTCAGCAGCGATCTCCGTAACACACATATCCTTTTCCGTCATTAGTAATTTAAATATTTTAAATCGGTTTTTATCACCAAGTAATTGCATGGCATATATTAATCGCTCCTCGGTGCTTGTAAGTTCAGTAGGCTTCTTTATCATCTGGTTATTCATAGTAAGTATTTTAGCAATTACTTAATTACAATACAATTCTTCAGTAGCATAGATAAATGACATAGTTTGTGCTAAATCTGCAGCTACTAGCTATTGTGATGACGCTGTTATTACAGCTATAATTAAAATATATGAGCAGTAATCAGATAAAATTCAATGACTTAAAAGTATTGTTTATAAATTGCTCCATTAAAGAAAACAAGACAGAGTCCCATACTCAAACTCTTATAGAGAAGGCTTCAGATGTTATGGAGCAACAAGGTGTAATGATTGAACATGTCTATGCGCTTGACTACGCTATAGCCTTTGGTATGGTAAAAGATAACAAGGAAGGTGTTTAAGCCTGATGAATGGCCGACTATACAACAGAAAATTTTAGATGCGGATTGTATTAAGCCACAATTCGTTGTTGACATACATAAGCTTCTACATATACAATTAAGTAATTAATTAAGTAATTAATTATAGTATTTACACAAGGAGGTTGTATGCCAGCAAATGAATGCGAGAAAGGTACAGTTTTCGATGTAGGCGAAGAGATTACATGTAGCGGACTTTACGTTTGCGTTCCTTGCGGTTACAAAAAAGAGTTTGTAGAGGGAAATATATTGCCGCGTTGTTTCGATTGCATAGACAAAGAGGATAATCCGGATAACTTAACCAAAGATCTAGGACTTTGGGAGTTGATTGAGGCTAAGAAGTGATAATAAGATTATGAAGCTAGATGTCTCGACATCTCTCAAAGACAAAGGCGCTTGTGTAATGTTTAAGAATTTGCTTAAATAACAAAATATGAAAATAAAGATAGCTCTCGGCCTATTACTCATTGGCGGAATTATATTCTGGATATCTAGCGGGAACCAAGACGAAACATCGCAACAAGGTAGCGGCTCTTCAGCAATGGAGATGCCACAATCACAACAGGAGTTCGATCAGATAGTCGCCGATAGAACACCTCTAATCATCGGTGATGAAGATGCACCATTTACGATGATTGAGTATGCAGACTTCAAGTGCTCAGCATGTGCGGCTTTTCACAATCAGGCCGGAAAAGACATTCGTGAGCAATATGTCGATAGTGGCGAAATAAATATTGAGATTAGAGGATTGACCTTTATCGGTCCCGACTCTGAACGTGCCCTGCGCGGCGGATACTGCTCTAACGAGCAAGGAATATTCACCGAATATCACGATGCAGTATTTGACTATACTTGGGACAACTACTATTCGCTGAACAATTATGCCTACTCTCAAGACTTCCTTACCACCGACCTCCTCTCCACTATCGCCAGTGACCATGGTGCTGATGAATCAGTTTTCCGTGAATGTATCGAATCGAGTGATATGGATCAGAATCTAGTAGCAGACATGGGGCTAGCGGAGCAAGACAGAGTGAGAGGAACACCGACTTTCATGATAGGTGATCAGTCTGTGTCTGGGCCTCAGCCTTTTAGCGTATTTCAGCAACTGATTGAGCTTCAGATATAGGTAATCCGAGCATGCTTCGTATTAAGATTAAGCACAGTTTGATTGCTGTAGGTAGAGTACTAGCTCGACCAAAGTACGCGATTGTCGCGGTGGCCTCAGCATTCTTGATGGGTTCTATTATCCTGTGGGCGCTCAATCTTGATCTGGTGTGGTTTATCCTCTTCCAGGCGCCACTAGGCATTATCGATAAATTTAGCTTCCTAGTCGGTGCATATGCCGGCCTATATACTATCTACACAAGTGCACAATCTACGGGCATTCTACTCTTCTCTGTCGTATTCGGTATCAATATAGCACTTGTCGTCTATACCTTGCGTAATATTGGATTTTCTAATATTCCAAAGAAGAGCGGGTTTAGCGGCATGTCCATGGCAGTACTCAGTGGTGGCTGCGCCGCTTGTGGAGTATCTATTCTAGCACCACTCTTAGCGAGTATCGGTGCTACTTCTGTGGTATTCATACAGCAGCTAAGCGTAGTATTTAGCTGGGTCGGTGCAATGTTCGTAGGGTATTCAATTTACAAACTGGGACAAGTGGTGGGGTATGTGCGGGCAAAAAGCCTGAATTAATATACGGCCGCCTAATATTTCCTAAATAGTAGCTTTCAAGAGTCTTTATCAGGCTGCATATCTACTTCTACTCCTTGGATTCTTCGGCTTGCTTTATGATCTCTAGATTACAACTATTATTTTTTTCACACCACGTCTTGCATTGTTCCATCATTTCTTTTGACTTGTAATGCAGCCGCACTCTTCGCAAACAAAGAGTGCTTTGGGGTTGTTCTTTTGCTTCTTCATAAGAGTATTGACCTCACATATCATCGCTTGCAGTTAGGAAATAGTTACCACATTCGATTCCAGCTGTATTATTCGACTGTGCGAGAATCACTCTATTCCAGGTACCTTGCATTATATTGCCTCCTAGATATATCTTAAATATATATTCTAGAGGTGGCGCTTATCTGTCTGAACCTGGACAAGCATATATTTAATATAAATAAAAGGAACCATATTGGTTATATCCGGCCCTGGTTTTTTGAAGATTGTACGGCTCTACTAGAGTAATGCGAAGCGTAATTGCTTGAATGCAAAGTATTTATCTAGTTACTGAATTCTTTGGAGAGATAATGTTCTAATTTCTCCGCGTAGTAGTCACTCCAGCTCTCTTCAGGCTCAGAAGCAGTGTATTCAACATCTAATGCCATGAGACTATAGATAAGCTTGGATAGAGTGATTTCTTGGTCGAAAAGTTGAGCAAAATCATCGCGAGCCAGTAACGTTTCTGCGTACCAGATCGCCCAATCCTCATCCACACCGTTGGTTGCTGTAAAAGCCTCATGGTGCTTATCAGAAGTGTCCATCAGCATTTTCGAGAGTGCTTGCTTGTCTGTCATATTTTTATTTTAGCATGTAAATTAAAGCGTTGGATCGTTTCGGCAAAATTATATCTTCATTCACTGATTCGACCACGTAATCAGCTTCCTGCTTAAGTAATTCTGATGCATTTCCCATAGCAATCTAGGTGTGCACTTTTAAAGATAGGCATGTTATCATTGCCGTTACTAATGGCTGAGCATACAGGTCTAGACCCTTAGCATGTAGATGGCAGAGGATGAAAAATAACAGTATTATCCATAGCTAGTTTACCCACCTTAACCGCCATAGCTACAAATCCCCTAGAGACCTATAACTCAAGTACTAATAATATAGGCCGGTATGCTTCTTTAGTGCGTTTCTAAGCTCTTGATGCCACAATCCGTAACCTTTATCAGAAAGATGCAGCTGATCATCTGCATAAAAATCTGAACTCGGTAAGCCTGAATCCTTATAATACAAATCAACATACACGAAATTATCAATTTCCGACTCTAACTCTATTCCAAAGTCACGTAACTTAAGTGACCGCTTACTCATAAGTGGTCGGGCAAACCAAGGGATTAGCTTAGCCTCACCTATATTTCCGGAAGTAAACAAGGCGACATTATCTGCATTGTTTAAACTACGGTCTACTATCAGGCCTATATTTTGTTTCGTACGCTCTAATTTACGCATACGCAAGACATCGTTTGCGCCGATGTGGATGACTATTAAATCATAGCTTTCATCAATAAGTAATCCATCTAGGCGATCTAGTAACTGATCGCTTCTCATCCCATTCTCGGCCTTATTGATGACACTTGCTGTCGGGAAGTCTTGCCCTAAGCGTCCAGCAACCGAATTTTGCGGATTATCAGCGCCGGTTCCTAGCGCGGTACTATCACCAAGAATTAGGATTTTAGTTTCCGTATTTTCTGGAGTTTGTTCATAAGCAGAGCTCTTCTCTACTATCTGTCCTGATGCATGAACAAAGTAAGCTAGGCGCAATAATCCATAGCCAAGTGCTACCACTATAGTTACAGCTGTTATAGCTAATATATAATTAAAGATCATAGACCTACAGTATAACCTACGGCCGATAGTCAAGCCTATACTCAAGACGATCTAACTAAGAATCATATGGCGGCAATCAACATCCCGATAATAATTAAAAAAATGCCAAGTACACCCATCTACGTTCTTCAATAACAAAGATCGGTCATGGAGTCCGGTCTTTACTTTCACTGCTTAAGCTTGGCTGGAGAGGCAGGACGATGACCAAACTTTTTCTATTGATGACTACGACCCAGAAACGGAAATTGAACAGGTGAAAAAACTCTTGAATAACGAACCGGACGATAATACTTGATGCTGTTGTGTGTATCATAAATGGCAAGATATACCCATTTAAAGCTGTATAACAAAAGTGCATTTGATAATAACTAATCGTTTGCAATAGCAGTAAACTCATGTAACATATGAATATGCGTTCATATGATAATAACGATCACATGCTTAATTTCTTTAAGCTTTTAGCTGACGAGAATAGGTATAAAATAATTCGGCACTTGAATATGCAAGAGGACTGCGTTTGCACGATGGCCGAATCGCTCGACATGGATCAGTCATTATTGTCGCACCATCTCAAAAAATTGAGTACTGAGGGCTTGGTGCAAACCAGGAAGGTCGGATCATGGGTGCATTACTCGCTTAATGTTGAAACATTTAAGCGGTTCGAGAAACAATTCAAGCGTGAGCTGAGTATTGAAAACTACAGCCCGTCACTTTGTGTCGACCATGAAGCATGCAAAAAATTAATGGAGGTAAAATAATATGTCAAACGTAATAATATACGATCCACCTATGTGTTGTTCGTCTGGTGTTTGTGGCCCAAATCCTGACGAGAGTCTAATGGATGTCGAAACCATGCTGGCAGAGCTTAAAAAGTCTTCTTTTGAGGTCAATCGCTACTTAATAAATCAAAGCCCAGAAAAATTCAAAGAAGATCCAAGGATCATTAAACTCATACAAGAAAAGCAATTAAAGGTTTTACCGATTACAGTCGTAGACGGTGAGATTATAAAAACAGGCAGTTATCCCACGATAGATGAAGTGCATGCTGCAAAGAAAGGTTAGTTTATATGGCAACTAAGTTCTATTTTTTCTCAGGTAAAGGTGGCGTCGGTAAAACGACCACATCATCTGCTACCGCCCTAAATTTAGCTGGGCAGGGTAAGAAAACTCTCATCGTCACAACTGACCCTGCGTCAAACTTGGCTGATGTATTTGGTCAGAAGATTGGGCATGACATTACCCCAATACAGAGCGTTGATAATCTCTTTGCTATGGAGCTTGATCCAGATATCGCAACCAATGAGTACAAAGAGAAAACTCTAGGCCCACTCCGAGACATATTGCCAACAGAGAGCCTGGCGGTTATCGAGGAGCAGCTCAATTCTCCGTGTACGGCAGAAATGGCATCGTTTGATAAATTTACAGATTTTCTGCAAGAAGGAACATTCGATGAAGTTATATTCGATACCGCACCTACCGGCCACACACTACGACTACTAGAACTACCGGTTGAATGGAGTGGTGTAATAGAAACCGCCTCAAAAGACGGTAGTAGCGGACAGACATGTATAGGTCCTGCAGCAGCCCTTGCTGAATCAAAAGAAAAATTCGATAGAGCCATAGAAGCAATGCGGGATAAAAACACAACAAGCTTTACTTTTGTGCTTCGGCCAGAGTCAACCTCAATACAGGAAACCGAGCGATCTATAAAAGAACTGCAGCGCCTTGGGATTGAGTCAATTGAGCTGATAGTCAACGGGGTCTTCCCTGCTGAAGCCGTAGATAACCCTCTTGCTATGAAGCGGCGGCAAAAACAGGAGGAGTTTCTTCGCATAATCACAAAAATATTCAAGGCTGATCCAAAAATATTGTACCTACGTTCAAGTGAGATCGGTGGATTAACAAAATTAAAGGAAATTGGTGAAGATTTGCATATTAGAGCGCAACGTTTGTCTGACTATACTTTTTCATCAGGTAAAGCAAAGACTCTAAAGACCATATCTTCATATCCAAAAACTGACCCGAGCATAGTTAAACTACTTACCCCAGATCCAGACTATCGAACACGAACCATTTTCTTTGCGGGTAAAGGAGGGGTAGGAAAAACAAGTGTGTCATCGGCAACTGGTCTGTGGCTAGCCGAAAAAGGCTATAAAACGCTCGTTCTCACCACTGATCCAGCTTCTCACCTTAAGGAGGTCTTTGGTCAGGAAATACATCATCACCCTACTCCCCATAAAGATGCACCCAATCTCGACCTAGCACATATCGATGCTGAGAAAGCCACTGAAGAATACAAGGACAAAATCCTTTCTCAGGCTCGAAAAAAATATGACGCCGAAAGATTGAGTGCCATAGAAGAAGAGCTAGACTCCCCCTGCACAGAAGAAATGGCTACATTCGAAAAATTTATGGACTACATGAGCCAAAGCGAATACGACATTATCGTATTCGACACCGCACCGACCGGCCATACATTGCGGTTGTTGAATCTACCGATTGCTTGGGATAAACAGCTCGAGATAAAAACACTGAATCAAGAACAAGTGACGGAAGTAGACAAAGCAACTAAAGAGCGTTACGACAAAGTCATCGATAAGCTGCGAGATCCACGCAAAACAACATTTAGTTTTGTGATGTATCCAGAAACAACGCCGATCATCGAAGCACATCGGGCAGTACAGGAGCTTGAATCTGCAGGAATCACCACCACACTTGTTGTTGCGAATTTAGTGATTAATGATTCGTATGCGACAAACAATTTCTGGAAAGAGCGCCGTAGTATGCAACAGAAGCACCTTGATGATATGAAAAATAAATTCAGTGGAACGATTGCCACCCTCGATATGATGCCCGATGATTTAAACGGTATAGACAATCTAAGAGAAGCGGGATATTTACTTTATGGAAAAGAATAATTCGACACAGAAGGTATTGTTTATTAGTCGCGATGACGTTGCAAGCGTGAAAGCTGCGCAAGAGATATTCAATACACTCGTTCAAAAATATGCATTAGAGTGGAATGCCGATGCAGCTGTATTGAATTCAGAATCTGTAAACCAAAACCATCCGATATCTGAATCCTTGCAGGCAAGGGGATATAAAATTGGAGATATGCATACTAGAACTCTAAACCCGAGCGATTCCGAAAGATACCGCATTGTCATAACATTTGGTCATGCGAGTGTTCCGTCAAAATATGCAGATGTTGACACCGAAGCATGGGATCGACCAAATACTTCTAGCGTCAGCAATGTAGACGTCGAAGAAATAGTACAACAAATTGAGGCAAAAGTAGTGAAGCTGGTCAACAGACTACATGAATACATGGACCCTCGCCTATCCAGTCAGATACAAAGCTTTGTATCTACTGTTTTTGAATATGTGCCGGAAGTTGTCGAGTTCAAGAAAACGAAGGACGAATTACATGCTCATCCTGAGTCGCTCGCGCTTTGGCAAAAAAAACAAGAGATTCAAGAGACCATGAAAACACTACAGGATAGCGGGCTCCCAGTTGATGACTACCAACAACAATTGTTGAGCGAGACGATGAGAAAAATACGCGATGATGCAAAGATAATGCGCTACTTACGCGCTCAAACATTTGCAGAACGTGCTACAGGATACATCGGATATATATTAGAGCAAAAAATTGGTGCTGATTTTGCACCAAGAAAGGAATGTTAACTATGTCTAAAACGAAAGCAGTAAAAACTCCCAAGGAAGCAGCTCGTGAACTAGCTGATATCATCAACGAAACCAAGGAGATGAAGTCATATAAAAAAGCTATGGAAGAATTCCAAGCTGACAAAAAGGCCCAAGAACTAATTCGTCAGTTTCAGGAAACTCGCGAGACGGTTATCACATTGCAGCGCAGTGGCATAGATGCGGGAGAGTCTATGGATAAACTCAACTCTCTTCAGGGTGAAATTGGGAAAGTTACAGCAATACAAGACTTAACCAAAAACCAGGCCAACATACAGAAAATGACGCAAGATCTAGCGATAGAGATTAGCCAGAAAATAAACTTTGAATTTAGTGTCCCTCAATCTGGCGGCGGAGGCTGTTGCTAATAGTGACTCGTCGCGTCTATTAATATAAAAAAGGATAACCAGTGTAAAACATTTATAGCATTCTGGGAGAAAAAGGATTCGAACTGTGGCTTAAGAAGTAATTTTGAATTGATGAAATAAATGTTGTCTAGTTATTAAAATAACCAAACCCAAATAACAAATGAAAATCCCAAAAATATAATTTGGCTGGGGTAGCCCTTCGACTTCGTTCAGAACGGGCAGGATAGGTGCTTCGCTTTTCCGTCGCTCCGCTACTCGAAGCAAGTCTTCTGCGTTGCTCCTAGTCTTCGAACCTGAACTTCGTGCTACGGTTCGAATCCAACTAGCTAACGCTAGTCAATGAAAAACAAAACCACCCTTACGGGTGGCTATAATTTTCATGGCTGAATAACATGGTCTAGATTTATTTATGTAATTAAAATACATATTTGACTTAAGTTCGAATTCATACTGGCTG